>JBLGBJ010000038.1:0-27471 GCA_047617605.1 Pseudohongiellaceae bacterium
TCTAAGTGGCTGGGCCGGCAGACTCAATCTGTAACGGCTCTGAACAGAATAGGGCGACGCGAAGCGACATTTCTAATTGCTGGAAGTGTTCTAGCACGGCATCTGTGGATTGGCATGCCGCTCGCAGTACGGGGCCAGCCTGAGCTACCACGTTTGCACCGAGACGAATTGATTTGGCGGCGTCTAGGCCGTGGCGTATACCGCCGGATGCTATGATTGGTATGTTGGGTAAAGAAGTTCTAATTTGCTGAATCGCTATCGGCGTTGGGATGCCCCAGTTCTTGAAAAGCTCACCGAGGTATTTGTGATCTGGATCTTTGCTGCGAGCCGTCTCTACTTGAATGAAGTTTGTTCCTCCTGTTCCAGCCACATCGATGGCTTGAACTCCGGCGTCTACAAGTTGCGCGGCAACCGTCGCGGAGATGCCCATACCTACTTCTTTGACAATCACTGGAACACCAGCCTGGGACGCTACAGATTCAATTGCTTCCAATAACCCAGTCCAATCTGTATCACCGCCGCTCTGAAGGATTTCTTGGAGGCAGTTAAGGTGAACGATCAGCGCGTCAGCTTCGATCATATCGATGGCTCTATGAATGTCACCAATGCTGAAGTCATCACGCAGTTGCGCTGCGCCGATATTAGCGTAAAGCGGGATGTTTGGTGCTACCTTTCGAATCTGACTGGTGAGTCCAAGACTACCTTCAGCTAATAGCGCTACTCTTTGAGAGCCGACCCCTAACGCTATACCTAGTTCCTGCGCTGCTTCTGCAAGGTGAGTATTGATGGTTTCCGCCCGCTTAGGCCCACCTGTCATCGAGCTAATTAAAAAAGGTAGCTTCAGCTTACGGCCAAGGAACTCAACGCTTAGGTCAAGTTTCGCAAAATCAGCTTCTGGCAGTGCATTGTGCACAAGGGTTACGTCGTCGAAGCCATTAGCAAGGCTTTCAGTCTGCTCTCGTTGATCTAGCACCAAGTCGATATGATCGGTTTTTCGCTGCAGGATATCGTTCACGTTGTTCTCCTTTGAGAATGAAGTGTGTCCCGCTTACTTGCATGTTCAATAATGAGCATGTGTGGCACCGTTAGAACGAGCAGGCCAATGAAGAGAACCTGAGTAAGACGTTCGCTTATGCCGGTATCGGGCAATAAAAAAAAGGTGGCAACAGCGAGGCATAAGGACATCGTTGTAAAAACAATTCCGTAGCTGGCTACTTCCGCTCGCGTAAAGCCCTGAGTAACTTCTAATAAGTGCCGTGGGCTATGGAGTAAGCAGAAGTACACTAGGAAGAATATCAAGGGCGGTAGCACAGCAGCGGCAAGCATTAGCATTGCGAATTCAATGAACAGGTTCGCGTCACTATTTTTCTTTCTTACCAGCGCGACAAGTGCTGTTAGCAGCGATAAAGGTAACAAGTAAACCATAAATGAACTGAATAAGTGAGCATTTGTGGAAGTTAGGTAACTGAAAATTTCGTTAACCTCTATCCTGTGCCAAAACGCAGGAGCGCAGATGACGGCAGCTGCCATGGCTAGGCATTGACTGCGAGGCAGAGCTGAACGCCAATCACCAGAAAAATGCCAAACGGACATGACTATTAAACTCGCTAGAGTGGTGTCGGGGAAAAACATCCAAAGGCTAAATGTAGTGCCAGCGATCAATAAATACAGTAGTGAAAAAGCGAGTAACCCCGAGCCTCTTTGCCACAGTTTGGCACGTCTTGCTATTAGCGGGTCAAGGGCGCCATGAGGAAGTCCAGCCACGGCAACGGCTGCCAAAAGCAGCAGCAACTGTGTGCTTTGACTAAGCTGTAGACCGGCCAGGTAACCCAATATTATGGCGCTGGACGTAAGCAAAAAAATACGTTGGTGCCATATCCTTAAGCTTACAGTGAATTCACTCAAAAGCTTTTTCCGTTTACGAGTTTAGGCGCAGCAGTGCGGCGCAGCCTAAGTGTTTTTAAAATGGGCATGGCTGGCAATGCGCTGATCACCGCAGCCAAATCTAGCGCGCGCGGCTGCTCAGTTAGAAAGCGTGTCAATCTATCAGCGGGTACGCCTCTAGCCAGAGCCATAAACAATTCTGGTGCTAAAGTGGGTTGCCTACTCAGAGTTTCAAGAAAGACACGGTCCATCCAGCCAAGCACTCCGGTTACGGGATCCTGTCCGGTAAGGGGTTGCTGTTTTAGAAAGGATGATGCCTCTGCGCGGGCCCACCGTTGGATGCGTTGAAACGCGTAACCGCTGGACGCACGCACGGCGCCCGCACCGGTGCCAGCGCGCACCCAGCGGGTGTCACCAGTGGCAGATTTAGGTGGCAGTCCCATGGGGATCAGTCCTTGCTCGTGCCTCACGACTTCGGCACCACCGTTAGGAAAGTAGGCTTGCAGAGCTTTGTGAGCTTCGCCCGCTAAGTTGGCTGCAGCTAAAGCGGATTTTGAAAACCGAGTTACCTCAAGAAGAACCCGTTCAGGTGCCAATGGCAGTAGATAATGAAATTTAAAGCCGTCGGTATCACTGCTCATATGGCTCATCAGTTTGGCAATATCCGTATGCTGCTGAGGCTCGTTTAAGCGCAGTTCTAAACCATAAAAGACCTGTTTGAGTAATGCTGCATTGGATCGCTCTGATGATGGTGGACGTGTATCAATAACTTGAGCTGCGCTGATGTGGCCGCTACCGGTCTCTACCTCTATGCCAAGAGCGCTTGGATTTACCGAGACAACCGTTTGCCCTAGCAGCAGTGTCATAAATGAGGTCCGATCAATGTCTTGTTGAGCCTGTTGATAGAAAGCATCGGCAGGGACGCAGTGATAGGCCCAGTCGGTAGCTGATCGCTGGACGACAACATCGTCTTTAGTATCAAATTGCCAGGCGTTCCAGCTTTTACTGACTATGGCTCGATCGATTTCAGGCTGGCGCTGCCAAAAACACCAGGTGCGGTCATTGCTATAGCTTTCTCTTGGCTCAACAAGCATAACTCGCTGTTTATTTTTACTATCACATTGACGAGCAATTTCTCGGGCCATGGACAATCCTGCACAGCCGGCGCCAATGATGATTAAGTCGTAGTCAGGTTTCGACATCAGCGGCTGACCTGGTTTGGAGAAGCATTGGCTAGGGGCAGGCCTGACAATGCTGAATGTAGCTTCATGGGATGCGTTGTATCGTTATCTTTTTGAATGGCGATTATTAGGAGTTTGAGTAGCGCTTTTATGGCTAGCGCAGATTTTCGAAGGAGTCCAAGTCGAACCCGGCCACCCCAAATATTGCAGTCGCGCCTTGACAGTTTAACTCCTATGCCACGATACACCTCGGCTGCAACTGCGATGGCGATTCGATTTCGCAGCGGCAAATATTTCAACCCTTTCCAAGCCGAGCAGTAGTAACGGTCTGCCTCCGAGAGTAGCCGCTTTACGCCGCAGCACACAGCTGCCGTTTGCTGACGATTTGGCGATAGTAATTCCTGTGGTGAACAGTGCTCCACCCAGTCGGCTGGGAGATAGCGTCGGCCTGCTGCAGCATCTTCGACTACATCACGAGCTATATTGGTCATCTGCATTGCGATGCCCAAATCTATTCCATGGGCCAGCGCTTGGGCGTCGTTCACACCCATAATCCGACACATAAAAATGCCAACTACACCCGCTACTCGGTAGCTGTAACGCTTCAGTTCTGTCTCGTTGCGGCATTCTACCTTTGTTAGATCTGACGCTAAACCACTAAGCAACTCTTGAACAGCGTCCGAATCGAAGCTGTATTGTTGTGCGAGATTAATAAAGTCCTGCACTACGGGGTCTGAACTGGACTGCTGTTTGAGATCAACACGCACTTTATTTACTGCAGTTAAGGCTTCAAAAGTGTTGTCAGTTTCGTCCACTACATCGTCTAGCAGCCGGCAAAAGTGATAGAGTCGAGCGCAGTCTTGCAGTACTTCTGGGCTAAGAAAACGGCCGGCAAAGCGGAATGATTTTCCGTGTTTAGCGAGGACCTCTACTGAATTCGCCGGTGGACGATTTGCTGCGTTCATAATAGCCCTAAACCGCGAGAGGCTGAGCTTGCAAGTCAAGCTCAGGTATTAAGCGGTCAAGAACCTTGGCAGATGACAGTACCCCGGGCAACCCGGCGCCGGGATGAGTGCCTGCTCCGACTAAGTAAAGGTTTTCTGGACCTTCGGCGCGATTATGAAAACGAAACCAAGCTGACTGGCTGAATAGCGGCGCGACAGAGAAACCTGCACCCCCTTCACTTAAATAGTCTTGAGCGAAATTTTCTGGGGTCATATAAAAGTCTGCGACCATATGCTTTTCAAGATCAGGCAGAATGCTATCTGAAAGTGCTTTCACAATTCTTTCCTGCAGGCGCGGGCCTTCTCGCTCCCAGTCAATACCTGCTTGCAAATTAGGCACCGGTGCCAGCACGTAAAACGAGTCTTTGCCCTCTGGGGCAAAGCTTGGATCTGTAGCAGTAGGGCGGTGTAAATAAAGAGAGAAGTCCTCAGGAAGTTCGCTACCGTGAAAAATGTCCTTTAGCAGTTCTTGGTAACGGCGACCAAGCCAAATAGTGTGATGGGCCACATCGGGGTATTGCTTTTCGGTACCAAAAAATAGTACAAACAATCCCATAGACAAGCGGGCATGTCGCTGCTTAAGTCGCGCGCTGATAGCCTGATGGTCTTTATCTAACATGTGGCGATACAAATGCACTGGATCGACATTAGAGACTACGACATCGGCAGATAATATTTCACCGGACTCCAACTCGACACCTGTAGCTCGCTTATCCTCAACCACAATTCGTTTGACTGTCGTATTCAGCTGAATCTCAATGTTGTTTTCTTGCATTAATTTCTGCAGCCCATCCACTAAGGCTCCTGTGCCCCCCATAGCGAAATGGATTCCCCAGCGGCGTTCGAGAAAGTGAATGAGCCCATAAATACTTGTTGTGTCAAATGGACTGCCGCCTACCAGAAGGGGCTGCACAGAAAATGCTTGGCGCAGCCTGGGGTCTTTTATATGAGCCTTTACCAACTGCCAAACCGTACGGTAGCACTTGAGCCTAAGCAAGCTAGGTATTTGTTTAAGCATGGTAGTAAAAGAGTGAAAGGGTTGGTCGGCTAGTTTGGTGAAGCCGACGTCAAAAATACGTTCAGACTGTTTTACTAAAGCTTCATAACCCTTTTTGTCTGCGTGATTGAAGCGTTCGATTTCCCCAAGCGTGTCCTCAAGAGTACCGCCGTAGTCGAAAGTTTCGCCGTCAGGAAACTGGAATCGATACCAGGGATTCACCGGTACAAAATCAACGTAGTCTTCACGGCGGCGATCAAACAGCTGAAACAATTCGTCAAACAGGAAAGGGGCGGTTAGTACAGTAGGACCGGCGTCAAAACGAAAGCCCTCACGTTCGAACACTTGAGCACGACCGCCAAGTTTCGGGCAGCGATCAATTATTGATACTTCATATCCTTTAGCGCGTAAACGCAGTGCGCCAGCGATTCCGCCAAAGCCGCCGCCAATGACGATAGCACGGTTCATTGCTCTGATTCCTCTAGCTGTTGAGTAAGTACGCCGCAGTATTGTATTAGCAAGGCGGCACAGTTATTGGGTAGAGACTCGGCCAACTGCTGAGCTCTAAGTAGGTAATGACGCGCGATAGCTTGAGCCTCAAAGTAAGCGTCTTTGGCAGACAACACTTCGCTAAAAACAACAACTACATTCGCGCTGTTTTCTGTAGCCTGATCATTTTCAGCATCGTGAATATCATCTAGAACTTGATAGCCGGCGCCGAAAAAATTGCCGGTCTGCTGTGCTGTATGTAATGAAGAAAACTTGCCCGCCGTCACTAAAGGCAATTCAAGACAGAGAGCGAAGAGAGGGCCGGACTTGGACTCAGCTACTGCCAAAGAAGTTTTAATAACCCTTATAGTGCCCTCGTCGCAAAGGTCGCGGCTTTGGCCTTGTAAAGTCAATGCAATAGCCCTTTGCATGCGAGTGAGTAGTGCAGGCAGGCAGCTTTGTTTATCAACTTGGGCAAGTAAAACAAAGGAAGTAGCGATCATGAGGTCGGTAAGGTTAATCGCAACATTGGATCCGAACCGGGACCAGACTGACTCCTGGCCTCGTCTAAGAGTGTCTTCATCTTGCAGATCATCTTGAACTAGGGAAGCGTTGTGTAGGCATTCGACCGCAGCGGCGAGATGAATTTGGTTGTTGTGAGAGAGTCCCAGGGCCTTGGCAGCGCTCAAAGTAAGCTGTGCTCTGGATTGGGATCCATTCTGAAGAAGGTGGTGATCTAAAGCAGCTCGTAGAACAGTGTTCTCATCGAGTGGCTCGACTGTGGCAGCTCGAAGGATTCGATTAACTTCATCCAACTGGTTTCTGCAAGCGCTGGTGAATTTCGAAATATTATTTTTCATCGACTGCATTTTTAAACCTATGGAGGGACCGCGTAGCGGCCCCTCTCCTTAGTTATACATTGATGTTCGAAGTAGTTATGTCGTGCTTGCCACACCAACTGCACCTGCCTCGGCATCCGCTTCGGACTTGCGTACCGCTATGGTGTAGATGACTACGCCGAAGACAGCCTTGGCAACGATGTCGGCAATCGTGTAACCAATTTGCACTGCGACAGAAGCTGTTCCGCCGGACAAACCAATCATTGGAAAGACATATACAACCGGGTAGAAGGACCAGCTGATAAGCACCATCCATCGAGCCGCATTAACTAGGCCGCGAACTTCCGCCGGCTGCGCTGTAATGGAATCTTTCAAGCCAACAAACAGCTCGTAGACAATCCACAAAAAAGGCAGCATGGCAGCACCCCACCACATCCAGCGTGTTCCAGCATCCAAAGCGACTTCGCCAGGGTAGCCAAGCACAATCATTAGCGCTGCTAAAGCGCCAAGTCGTACGCTTTTAGAGGCTGACACAGATCGGCTTAACTTCATGACTAAGATTAGCTCGACAAGGAGTAATGGAACGGTCAATAACCAGTCTACGTACCTGTAGGCATCGTTGAACGCAACCCCTGTTTGGGTCAGTACGCCGTCAACGAGGGTATAAGCATCACTCCAACTGTCTAGAATACGCACATAATGATAGAGAGCTATGAATGTAACTAAACCGGTGATGGTTAGCGCTGTTCGATATGCTGAGGAGACCTGAGATCGGCCAAGCCAGAAAAAGATTGTAGCAGCTGCCATCGTTGCTATTGTGAAGGAAAAGAAGTTGTAAACCAGTTCATATTGGCCCGCAGTTATTTCCATTTTGTTTTCCTTAAAGAGATGAAAATGTTTTTTAAAAGACAGAAGGCGCTAATCTCATCCGTTGGGTAATTCCGGCTGAGGGCCTCTAACGTATGAAAATCTGAAGAAACTTTTCTGCTTCTTTGATTCTTAATCAATATACGTAAGGGAGTGACTTTATGGATTTACCAATAACAATAAATAGTTTTTAAGAAATGATAGGTTTACAATAATCCAAGATAAGCGGTATAGCTCAGAAATTTTACAAAAAAGACCCGAGTATTGTTAATAGATTGTCATATTGGATAGCTAGGCTATTGTAAAATAATAGAAAAATAATTCGCTCAAGGAAGTTCTCTGAATGAAAAGCGAGCCCTCGGCAGTTTTGGTACTCTAAAAGAGAGTGTAAACATTCAGCTGCTCGAAAAGTGAATATTGGTAACATCGAGTCAATATGTCAAAAACTGGAGGAGTTTGAGCGGCTGTACTTTTAGATAAGCTTAGCTTGCAAGCAGACTTTTAATGGTAGACGCTATCGTAAGAAGATTGTCTTTTTTGAAAAGTCATTTGTCGCGCAACTCTTCTTTTATGATCTAGAGTTAGGCTGACAGATATAAGATGCCCCGAAAGGTTTATTAACTTACCTGCCATACTTTATTTAAGCTGTCAATATTCCTTTCGTATTCAATCGAATTCAACTTTTTGGACGTTCCTGTCTTTACTCCTGACTACGACAGTGCCCGCTAGCTTATCGTGCCATGCCTGTTTCCTTGAGTCGAAAGCTATCCAGAAATAACCAAGACCAAGCGGGATAAAAGATATGATGTAGGCAAAGTAACGAATAACCAGTTTACCGCTAGCAGGCGTTGAGCCAGTTTTTGCATCTACAATCTTTGCTCCTATAAGCATTTTACCGGGTGTAGCCTGCTTTAAGTGCCAAAAAACTATGATGGCGATAGCTGGTAAGACATAGGATATTAAGAAGTCGGCGGGGCCTTTAATCGATGCCTCAGATAAAAAATAGCTATCACCGTATACAAAAAACAGCAAAGGCAATGTGATAGCGACGATCAAGAGTGAATCAATTAGCGCTGCACCGAATCTTGCCCAAAAGCCCACGTACTCCAATTGATCTGTATTCATGCTTGGTCCTTAAGTTTCTGAATGATAAGCCCCCCACGAGGGTGATGAGCACTCGAATTTAGGGTTTATGCAAAAGCGAGCGATAGCAGTATAAGAACATTTACAGCACACACAAACGCTAGTCTAAGAATGCTTTAGATTAGCAATAGCTTGTAAGTTTAGTCGCTCCTGCTTGGCTTACACTATAAGTGAGTTTGTAACGGTATAGTTAAGTATTCCACCTTTATAAATCACTAATAAACACAATTACGCAAGGGTGCTAACACGCCCAATTGTTAAGCATCGTGACCTAGCTATCGCGATAGCTGTTTTGCACCAATTAGCTTGACAGTGTATGTTATCTAATTACCTTTAGGAGAGATTATGTCGATATTAGCCGTCACCGGGATAGTTGTTTTAGCCGCCGTACTGCTTGTTTTAGTTTTGCTCAATTTTAGGCATCGATCGAAAGATCACAGTCAATATGATCAGCCAGTGCCGCCTCTAATGAAACCTGCCAGTGAGATTAGTTCTCAACATCTAAATGTGGTGAATAAGCTGAGGGTATTTACCGCTAAATCGACAACCAACATCAAGGTACGTAGGCAGCAGATGGATGATTTTTTTGCCCAACCGGTCGATTCGCAAATCATCCCCGTTGATGCAGGCGGGGTTAGTGCAGAATGGGTTCTCGCCGAAGGTGCTAACGCAGATCAGCGCCTTTTGTATATTCATGGCGGGGCATTTCTAGTTGGAAGTCCAAAAAGCCATCGCTACATCGCTTCTGAGCTCTCGCGCTTAGCTGGGGTTTCTGTACTGTCGATTGCTTACCGTATGCAGCCGGAATTCAAAACTATCAATTGCCACGAGGATTGCCGCATTGCCTATGACTGGATTCTTAATAATGGACCTACAGAACAGACGCCAGCAAAACATATGTTTGTTGCAGGTGACTCAGCTGGGGGCAATTTAGCTCTTGCCTTGATCGCCTGGGCAAGGGACAACGGTTTGCGGCAAGCTGACGGCGCCATTGCTTTGGCTCCGGTGACAGATTCAACCTTTTCCAGTCCAAGCCTAATCACGAATCTCAAGTCGGACCCGTTTCTTGGGCCAGCTTTGGGTAAAATAGTAAAAATACCAAGGTTTTTCCTGCGGTCGATTATGAGTATCGGAGCGGGTAAGCCTGTGAATGATCCAGAGATCTCACCCTTGCTTGGGGATCTCTCGAATTTGCCGCCAACGCTTGTGCAGGTGAGCAAAGACGAAATGCTATTTAATGACAGCCTTCGTTATGCAAATAAAGCGATCAGCCAGAATGGTGATATTACTCTGCAGATTTGGCCGACTATGGTTCACGTGTTTCAAGGCTTTGGCCCCGACTTACCTGAGGCAAACGACGCCTTAGGTCATATCCGAGATTTTATTCGTTCAAAGCTTAGCTAAACGGGTGCTGGCGAAATCCGTCAGCACCTGATGCTCGGTTCTCGTCTATCTAGTTTTTGCGCAAGTGCTAGCACTGACACTGCTGTGAGCGATTGAAGCCCAATGCCCGACACATACCGCATTGTGATGTTAAAAATCGCTTCACTGCCTTCAATAGGAAATAGCAGTAGCGATAGTACTAGTGATGTTGGATTATAAACTGTACGGCCACCACCGTTGCTTGCTGTGGAGCCGCTACCTGAGCGAGCTTCGATTAAGGCGTCCTTCGTAGTCTTGAGCTCCTAAGATTGAAGTTAGTGACCAATAAACATACTCAGTCGCCATGCCGGCATAGGCACAGCTTGCATCGCTGTATGTGTTTAAGCACCGCTGAACATACGCTTGAAATTGATTTGCTATCCTCTTTCTTCCACGTGCTTGCGCAATCCAATTGGGCACCCAATTTATTTATCGCAAAAACTATTTCATGAACTATAAAATAATAAGAAAGAAGGGCCGTAAAGTAATTGGGTTGGAGGTGGGCTGAGCAAATCTCTAGATGAAAATCATAAAATAATTGCGAATCACTGCAAGCGCTTTAATCATGAGCTTAGAATCCGGCAAGTAAAATTAGCCGGTAATTGGCTGAAGCTTGGTGTGACAAAGAAAGTTGACGATCAATATTTTTATTTGACAGCAATACCAAAATTAATAGAGGTGGCAGGATTTTCTGGAGAAGAACTAAAAGTTGGTGAGTACATGTGCTTCGAGCATAGGGGGCATGTGGGATTACTAAAATCTACGGTAAACAATATTTACAAAAAAGTTATTCCTGAATCAGATTTTCATATCGATGAAAATCGAACTTCTATACATCATGAGCAGTATGATCGTCGTTTTTTATGGAACAAGCCTAGCTCGCTAATTTGTATTTACCTGCCAGTCAAAAATACTTAGTAAAAGCTGAATTAAGGGAGTTTCTGCGGTTTATAGGTAACAACAAGAGTGGCCTCAATAGAATTTTTTCGATTCGAGTGAGTTAGGCTTTGGTTTGAAATGCGGATTAGCGTGTTCGGCTGGGCTTTTCACTGATTTCTCATAGTGCTCAAAGCAAGATAAACTCGAGCTAATGCATATACCTGTGACGCGCCTTATTTTTCAGTAAGACGAGCTAACCACTCCTTTATAGGCTCAGTCTACTCAGCGGTCGGAGTATAAAAAGTAGCGTGCTTTTTCTCGGTGGAAATTGCGATTTCTCTAGTTGAGTTAGCATTGCCGCTACGCGCCAAAATAGTTTTATAAGATTTAACTACGTCAGATGTCTAATACAAAGAAAGGATGTAACCACCAAATTAAAGTGGAGGTTCCATTGGGTAGTCGCCGTCAGAAAAAACGCCATGAGTGCCGTGTTGATACCGGTTTGTTTTAGTTGGGACGAGGCTTCAGCGGTAATTTGTGCGCCGCGCGAAAAGCCGATTAAAGTAATGTTAGCCGGTTCAACTCCAGCCTCAATTAGTTGCTTCACCCCGTTCGTAAGCCAATTAGTATCAGTATGTTAGTTGGTGTTTAACTTTGAGTGATGAGCAATTAGATTGAAGTTGCTGTTTTGAAAATTGCCTGCTTTATCATCTCGAACTCGGGGTGAATAGGTTTTGGGTTGTCGGCCTCTACAATCAGTCGTGGGGATAGTACAGGCATCGCTCGCTGGCCTTAATCTTATCGAGAAATCCTCTGAGTAGTTCGACAGCGGTTACGATTGGAGATACGTAGAGGCATATAAAACAAAGGAATAGGAAGGCGAGTTGGTTCATTCTAATCCCTATAGTCAGTAGAAGGTCCAAATTTGGCAGTGTGCCTAGATTGGAACCAGTAAGTTAGTGCTGTGCGATACGGTTGGCGCAGTTTCAGATTAAGGCTCGTTCTCTGCTTCCTTCATCCGCTCGAGCCGGCTTTCTTCTTCGGCTTTCACTGACTCTATCTCTTCCATGACTCCATCGACGTCGGCAGCTTTGGTTGGAGCGGCGAACAGGCCGGTTAACTTAGTGTCAGGCTTTAGGTCGCCTTCTTCGAACAGATGCCAAATTTCTTTGGCAAATTGGGTACTGAGTAACTCCGATGCAAACTGGCCATAGTAATCGCGGATATTGTTTACATCGCGCTCTAGCATGGATTCGGCGTTGTTATTGGCGGCAGCATCGACAGCTTGTGGAAGATCAATTATTACCGGGCCGTTTTCATCCACCAGAATATTGAATTCCGACAAGTCGCCATGTACTAGGCCCGCACAAAGCATAAGGACAACAGATTCGATGACTTTTGCGTGGCCATCGAGCGCTTCACTAACAGACATAGATACTTCACTTAAGCGCGGTGCGACATCGCCTTTGCTGTCGGTGACCAATTCCATTAGTAAGACGCCATCTACACAGGCGTAGGGCTGAGGAACGCGTACGCCGGCTCTGGCGAGCTTATTCAGAGCGTCTACCTCTGCGTTATGCCAGGTTTCTTCTTGTTGCTGGCGGCCAAACTTAGAGCCTTTGTCCATGGCGCGGCTGCGGCGACTATTGCGGGATTTACGACCTTCTGTATAGAGCACCGCTTGCTTGAAGCTGCGTTTGGCGGCTTCCTTATAAACTTTTGCGCAGCGGATCTCTGAGTTGCAGCGCACCACAAACACATCGGCTTCTTTTCCGCTCATTAGGCGGCTTAGTACTTCATCAATCAACCCTTCGTCTATTAAGGGTTGAATTCGCTTAGGAATTTTCATAGCGTCTTTTTACAGTAGTTGGCAGGGCTAGGCCAGAGTAAGCGTAAAATATTCTACGCGTTATCGATCTTAATGCTTGATGGGGGGAAAAGGGGAATGCAAATGAGAGGTGCACAGCGGCGCTTAAGCGCAAGTTGAGAGCTGGTCACGGCGTTGCTGCCTATTGGTCCTCAAATAGGAGAGGCGCCTTGTCTTTGCGTCTACGCAGCCAATTAATTGAGCTAAGCACTGCTTTTTTCTGGACCAACCAACATTCGAATCTGAATTTTCCTGGAAAATCCATTAGCAGAATTCCGATTAGCATCATCAGTAGCCCTTGGCCGGGAATCAACAACATGATGATGCCCAGTACTAAAATGAGTAATCCTAAGCAGTTCTTCAAGAAGATCGCTGGGATTCGCAGAGCAGGGTGTAATCTTTGCGCGAGTGCGGAGCTGCGTTGCTGTGCCTTAAAATAGTCGGCAGGCAGGCGTGCAACGAGCCAAGGAACGATAGCTAACGTAGCGACAAATGCTAAAAGGGAAAAAACCCCCAGAATCAACAACAGGCTGTCATGGGTGTTGAGGAATATTGATAATTGGCTAGACATACTTTCCATTTTACTGCTTCTGAAAAAGGCTAACCCTAGTATTTTGGCTTGCTTAAAATGCAGCCTTACTAGAGCCCAAGTCATAGCTTGCTTCTTAATCCGCTGACCCGTGACCCTATTTTCCTTAAGGTTGGTTCTACCGGTGGTGAAACCAGCTCAAGACTGCGAGTCATGTAGCAGGGCCGAGGCTAAGTTAAGTTTTAACAGACGACTGACATTCTCCGATAGCCCAAAATTCATTATTTCAACATTCAATAGTTCGGCGTAATCGATCAGTTAGTGGTTTAAACGAAATGACGATTCATTTGCATTATCGTATCTTAATGATAATCATTCGCATTACGATTATCGTCAAGGAGTTATTACATTGTATATTGCTCGATTAGTAGGAACCGCAGGGCTTTCCATTTTGTTTTTCTCAGCCGCCAGCAACGCTGTGGAAGATATAGAAATTATTGAAGTTAAGGGCTCGTCTCAGGGATTCCTCCCTTCTGTTCAGAACGGTAGAATCTTCGAAGGCAAGAAAACGACATTGATTAACATGAACGAACAGCCAGTCTTTGTCGAGCCCAACCTGCGTCAGATGTTCTCCCGGTTGCCCGGCTTATTCGTCTCGGACCAGCAAGTTCCTAGCATCTACAACGTCAATTATCGCGGACTGGGTAATCCACATGAATCTGAGTTTGTTGCGTTCTTTCAGAACAACGTACCCCTTGCAGCAGACATGTTTGGCTACCCTACAATTTATTATATGCCAGCCGCGCAGCGAATCGAGCGAATCGAGTTCGTCCGTGGTGGGGCGGGATTACTCAACGGCCCACAAATAGGACCCGTGCTGAATTTCGTGACGCGCCGTGCAGATGCCAACGCGGAAAATTCTTTTAGGACCGACCAGACTGCGGGTAGTAACGGCATGTACAGCACCTATAACGAGGTGAACTTCTCTACTAACGATTTCGGTGTTCTAGCGTCACTCGATAGCCGCAGTGCCGATGGTCCACGCGCCAACGAAGACTATGAAGTCAATTCTGGTTATGTTGGTCTTTCCTACGAGGGTTTTGAAGATATTCGCTTGGGGGTAGATGTGGACCTCTATCAGTCCGACTCCGGTGAAGCGGGCAGGCTCACGTCGCAAGAGTTTGCCGCTGACCGCGATCAAGGCAGGACACCTTTCAACCGAGTGGAGATCGAACAACTGATCACGACTTTTAGCTACGAGCAAAAGATAAACGAATCGTCCACGCTGGATGGCAGCGTCTATTATTCTTATATGGACCGCTTAAGCCGGCGTTCTGGTCAATTTAGCGATCCAGCTGCCGAGCCCACAACAGCTGCTATCGACCAGCAGGAGTTCGCAAATTACGGCTTCGATCTGCGTTATGCCCTGTCTTGGGGAAATAATAACGTGCTGACGGTAGGCTCTACCGCCTATGTTGGTGACAGCCCGCGTACACGTCACGTCACCGACGATATTCGCTCGAACAGCCAGAACAGTAACGATCTGGCCTTCGAGCAAGACCGCGTGATGAATTATAATGCCGTGTTCATTGAGAATTTATTCAGCTTTGGAAAGCTTAGCGTGGTGCCAACCGTGCGTTTCGAGCGGGTCAACTACGACCTTGAGGAATTGGTGAAAAATGCAAGCCTCAATCGAGACGCTATTGACATAGACCGCTCGTTCAATGAGACGTTGTTTGGCCTTGGCCTTTCGTATCAGATCAGCGATCAATCGGAATTGTATGCCAATGTCTCGGAGTCATACCGGCCCCAACGCTTTGATGACCTGATTAACCCAGCATCAGAATTAACCGGAGATAATGGCCCTGGCGTGTCGCGAGCAGTTAACTATGAGGTAGGTTATCGCAGCCAGCCGATCGATAACTTAGTCTTCGACGTTAGTCTGTTCCGCATCGATTTCGAAGATAAGGTCGAGCAGATTCAAGTGAATATCACAGACGTGGAGCGGGTTAACAGCGGCGATTCTCGCCACCAAGGTTTGGAGTTTAGCGCTGAGTACGACGTGTTGCCGAGCCAGTCGCACTCGCTTAAGTTGTTCGCCAACGGCTCTCTACTAGATGCAGAGATAATCCGCAGCGGCAACCCAAATCTTGTTAACAACGATACAGCCTTCTCCCCCGGCCACCTTATCCGCTCAGGCTTTCTTTTTGAAAGCGAGAAGTGGAACGCAGCGCTTACCGCTACCCTTGTTGGCGATCAGTACTGGCAGGACTCCAACCTGGCACGTGGGACAGGTGCTGGCGAAATCGCGGCCGAAATACCGGAATATCAGGTGGTCGACTTTAGTCTCGAATATCGTTATAGCGACCGCTGGACTGTGCACGGTGGTGTCAACAATATGCTCAACGAAGACTATTACAGCCGAGTACGCAACGACGGTATTGAGCCGGCGCTAGAGCGAACTTTTTACGCGGGGTTTCGTTTCGAAATCTGATAAAACCTTAATCGCTTGCCCCCTTGGTTAGAGAATCATGGGGGCGATAAGTGAAAGGGATCACTATCAAAGAGGGGCTACGGAAAGGCTCGATAAATCGAGCTAATTGTCAGCTAAGACCTAACAAAAAAATGCTGAAGTAAACTTATATCCACCATCCTATCAACAAATAGATCACGACGCTGACAAGGCCAATTAACGCTGCATAAGGCAGTTGGGTTTTAACATGATCTATATGGTCAGAGGCGGCACCTGTGGATGCCAAGATTGAAGTATCAGAAAGAGGAGAGCAGTGATCGCCAAAGACACCGCCGCCCGATACCGCTGCAATAGTTGCATAAACCACTGCGTCTAATTCATTCCCAGAAAAACTAAATGCCAACGGCACAGCTATTGGGATCATAATCGCGTAGGTGCCCCAAGATGTGCCAGTAGAAAATGCGATGATGCCGGTAAGCATAAAGGCCAACATAGGCAGTAGAGTTGGAGTTAGCCACGACCCGGTTACTGATATGATATAACCGGCAGTATTTAAGGACGCGGATAAATCGTTGAGCGCGTAGGCCATCGCAAGAATAATCACCGCAGGCATGATGCCTTTAACGCCGGACATGGCGGTGTTTATAATCTCATTCAAAGGAATTCCCTGAATTCGCATAACAATGCCAGCAACCACCGCGGCAAGCATAAAGGCTTCCATAGGCTTAGCACTGCCGGTAAGGATAACTGCGCCGACGGCGAAGCCAATAACGACTATCACTGGAAATATAAAATTCCAAAGTAAGCTTGTTTTGATTCCCGGAAAGGGTTTGATATTGGTAAGTTCTTCACCCATAAGCGGCTGTGCGCCATCGGCTAATACTTTGCCTTCGTTTTGTGCTCGCAGTTCCGCTTTTTTCATTGGACCAAAGTCGGGAATTATATTTGATGCAATCAAACCCACCATGATTACCGCAAGCCAAGAATAGATATTGTAGGGGATTGAATAAATGAAGGCGGTCATAGCATCGCCGGCATTTGCTATCGGGCCCATACCGATGATCAGACCCGCCACCAGAACTGCCCAGCCAGTAATGGGTACCAGTATGCTAACCGGTGCCGAAGTGGAGTCGCATATGTATGCCAGTTTCTCCCGAGAAATCTTGAACCTGTCTGACAATGTGCGCATAGTGGCGCCAACAAAAAGCGGGCTGAAATAATCACTGAAGTAAACGAACATTCCCATAAACCAAGAGATCAGTTGAACTCGTTTTCTTGTCATACGCCGGCGCTCAATAAACTGGGCAAAGTTTAAGATGGCTCCGGTGCGTTGAAAGAAGGCGATTAAAATGCCAATAAATAGCTCGAGTAAAAATATCCAAGAAAAGTCGGTGTTGCCTAAAGCGCTGACTAAAAGGTTAGGGAACCCTATGAGGCCTTCGCCTGCTACCAAAACCCCTGCAAGGCATGCGATCGCTAAGGAGAAAACGGTATTGCGTGTGACAAACGCAAGAAATACTGCCACCGACGCTGGGACAAGCGAAAGGGGGCTTAAATACTCTAGGGTTTCCATGTGTAGGCCTGCTTATTTGCTAAGATTTATTGTTTTTATTGTATTTTTCCAACTATTTTTCTTACTGTGTTTTTATTATCGTGTCTTGCTAATTTTATTGATAGCCAAGCGGATGGGCGGCAGCCTAAAGCAGTGATGAAAAACCACACTAACACACACGCCCTGTGGGCTCTTATATTTCTGCGCGGCCACGAAAGCGCTCAAGACCGGAGATTAATTTAAATCCGATTGAGCGAATCGGTTCCGGTGGCATCCAACTCGCTTTGCCGAAGAGTGCGGAAATATCTGGTACAGGCTGGCCATTAGCTAAATCAGCAAGCAGCTCGCCAAACAGGCTGCCTTTTACGACGCCGCCACCGTTGCAACCAGCAGACACAAACAAGCCCGGTTTTACTTCGCCGAAAACAGCGCCGCCATTCATGGTAAAGCCAACCGCGCCTCCCCATATTCGTTCCAGCTCGGTGTTTGCCAATTGTGGGAATCGACTGACTAAATTTTGGCTGAGCTCTTGTTGCACCCTTGCTTGACTAATTTCTTTCTCGTAAGCATACAAGCAGCGCACTAAAAGGCGTCCGTCTTCAGTTTTTCTAAGAGTGCTACCCAATCTGTGGGTCGGTAGTAGACCCCAGCTTGAATCGGCCCCTAAAGTGCGCAGCAGAGCAGGGTCTAAAACGGGTGTTATGCCAGCATAGGTATACATGCTAACTAGTTGAGACTTGCCAATGCCTAACGATTTAGCGAAAGCATTGTTGGCTACAATCACTTTTTTAGCAGCAATCTCACCATTGGCAGTTTTGATAAGCCAGCGGCCCCCTGACAATTTAAGGTTTGTAGCTGGGGTATTTTCAAATAAATGAATTTTATCAGGTAGCTCAGCGCTTAAGCAGCGGATAAGTGCCGCGGGTTGTGCGAGGTAGCAGTGCGGAGAATAAAGGCCGCGTTGATAAAACGCAGTGCCTAAATGCTGTTCCATTTCTCCTCGATTTAAGTCTTGATACGGCAGCTCAGCGGCTTCGAGAAATGCGGCGTACTGGTGCAAAGACTTTAAGCCTTGTTTGCCAGCGGCCCCTCTATAGGTGCCCATGCGCTTAAGCTGGCAGTCGAAACTTGAGTTTTCGACTGTTTTAACAATCTTGCCTAAAGACCTAGCAATGAGTTCATTGCACTGCCTCATTCGATCAAGTTGGCTCGGATCTGCATCATTAGCCAAAGCGATTTCTAGTAAGAACCCTGAATTTCGCCCGGGGTTTCCTTCACCGATTTCACTGGAATCGACAATAGCGATCTCGTCACTGGGCACTAATTCGTGCCAGCGTTTAGCGGCGGCTATTCCCGTGTAGCCAGCACCGATGATCGCGGTATCCACCTCTATTTCTGAGGATAAAGAGGGGGTTGCAATGCGCTCTGGCAGCATCGCATTCCAGCCGCTGGCATATTGATAGTGTGGGGAGGTAGATTTAGTCAAAGTGTTCCTGCGAAAAGTGGTCTTAGTGTTTGGTTCCAGTTTGGTTTTAGCCCGGTGTTGGTATTGTTTTAATGTTGCGGACCGCAACATTAATGATTACAAAACTTAGTGTCTCACTATCGGTTTTGGATTCCTATTCGAATCTGTCTCTTTTGCGCTACTGTCTTATCTACCTGTTTTAGGATTGCGCAATAGATCTAATGACAAAGGGCGCTTCAATTTCATCATTCCATTTGCTGGCTTTGGCTATTTTAGTTATGCGTTGGGTCCCCTGAATTTTCGGCTCTAGTAGATCAGTAAATTGATTTATATCGATAAAATTAGGGTCAAGCCATTTGTCTATGATTTCCTTATTCTCAAACGGCAAAATTAGAGGCATCGATTTCGGATGAATGTCTTGCCACTCAGGCAACGGTGGAGGAAGGGTAATAATTGATGCCGAATAAACACTCTCGCCCGTATCAACGTTAAGGTATTCCTTATAAAGCCCGCCGAAAGCGATGGCTGAACCCTCAATTGAAATTTTGTAATAAGTCTTTTTATCGCCTAAACCTTCAACGAAGGCACTCACCGCAATAATGCAGCGCGATTCTCGATAAGGTTTGTAAGCGATCGCACTTTTGGAATTCAGCTTGTCTGAGCGAGAATTAAAGCTGGAATATTTGTAATTAGGCTTTAGTGTCGCAGGATCTAAAAATAGCCACCAGATCGCATCGGATACTAACCTGTTGCCGTCTCGGTCATGAATGATTTGAATAATGCTGCCAGGGGCAATGTCCGGTTTGCTATAAATAGGGTATAGCTCCACGCCTAATACTTTCATCAGGTGTTGAACCTCCAAGCTGTCTGTAACATTCATTCGTCCGCACATACGGGTAGCTTAGCAAACACTAGCAGGACGTAACAGCCATGTATTGGTGAGAATGGCGGCTTGTGCTGAGCCCGTTCTATCGGCCACTATGATAGCTTTAACTTGCATTAGCTTATGTGATTTTCAATACCCACTGGCTGGAAAAAATGATATGCAATCAACATCTTTCGCCAAAATGCTTACTTTTACAGGACTCCTAGCCTTTCAGCTTTTGGGGCTGCAAGCTCATTCCCAATCTGGTCAGCAATATGAGGCAGATCCATTGTATGGAAGAGTCTCAATCGCCCATGGCGGCGCCAGCCAGTATTTGCCGTTTAGTTCTATGCCTGCCTTTAAGGCGGCTATCTCTATGGCGGCGGATTATATAGAGACCGATGTTCAGCTAACCAAAGATGGCATATTGATTTGTTTTCATGACTTATCCCTTGAGCGCAGTACCAATGTAGAACAGGTGTTTCCAAACAGATTCGCCGAAATTAGTATAGACGGGGCTGCCGCTAAAACTTGGTACACCAATGACTTTACCCTCGCCGAGATTAAGCAGCTTGATTACGGCTCGTCTTTTGCGGCTGAGTTTTCTAAAGAGCACATCGTGAGCTTTCAAGAGTTGATCGATATAGCTAAGGGGAAAGTAGGCTTGTACCCAGAAACCAAAGATTCAACGTTTTATCATGGTCGCGGCCTGAATATCGATCTCGCTTTGCATGAGCTATTTGTTGAAAACGACTTACACACCCAGCAGGGGCAGCAGGGGACGCCAATTGTAATTCAGTCTTTTAGTGAGTCGAGTCTTAAAAAACTGCGAGAACTTGGCGGCGATAACTATGCTTTGTTGCAGCTCGTGTGGCCAACTCAAGATATTGATTATATGTCTAATGCAGGTCTCGCCCATGTGGCGACGTATGCCGATGGCATAGGACCGTATCTGTCTGCTGTATTGCCACCAAACTTAGACCGAATTGAAGCTGCGCATAACGAAGGGTTGTGGATACACGTTTGGCAGTCGACAGAAAAATTCCCACCTAGTGGTTACACTTCACAATCTTATATGAGATATTTGATGGATACCTTAGGCATTGACGGGGTGATGAACCATGAGCCGGATAAGTTTCCTCAGCCATAGCCTCTACGCGCAATCTACTAAGAGTTACGCCGCTTTTTTTTCACAAAATTTACGTTAAGTAGAAAACGCTAGTCGATAAGATTGAAGTTAAGCCACGCTCCATAAATTTCAAAAATTGCCTTTTGTCGGTAATTACACATTTCAGGTTTAAGCGCTGCTGTGTTCCTCATTTGACTAATGCAAACTCTTTTCAAGTCAGTACTTTCTGTTTACTAAAATTAAAGTATTGTTCTGCGTTATAAGGAGAGGTCACCACACAAAACAGTCCTCAGTTATAAACTAGGATGAAGAATGTTAATTAACAATCTTTTGAGTAAAACTGATCTAAACCTTGTCCTTCGAATTATTCTGTCGCAGCTGTTAAGGAAAAAATTATGAGTACTTATCCAAGAACGTTCTCCCACATTGGGATTTCCGTCCCAGATGTAGAAAAGGCAGCCAAATTCTACAGTGACGTTATGGGCTGGTATCACATCATGGAGCCAACTGTTATTTTAGAGGAGTCGGATACGCCGATTGGCCAAATGTGCATAGATGTATTTGGGCCTGGCTGGGGTTCATTTAAAATCGCTCATATGTCCACAGGTGACAAAATTGGTGTGGAAATGTTTGAGTTTAAAAACAACGAAACCCCAAAAGATTTTGAATATTGGAAAACAAGCACGTTTCATTTTTGCGTACAGGATCCGGATATAGAGGGGCTTGTGGAAAAAATTGTAGCTCACGGTGGAAAACAAAGAATGCCTATTCGTGAATACTATCCGGGCGAAAAGCCCTACAAAATGTGTTACGTGGAAGATCCATTTGGTCTTATTTTTGAAGTCTATTCCCACAGTTATGAATTAACTTACTCACAGGGAGCTTATTGAATCTAGCTAAAAGCCGCTTCCGGTAACTGTCCGCAAGCGGCCGCGCTAAACGAGTTCTATGTCTGATAATCTAACAGTGTAAAACAGCAAATTCTCTAGCCCAAAGGCCAGCCGGTTTTTTTAGAGTCGGCATCCAATCAAAAACGATTATCATACGTGGTGCTGTCCAAGCCTTCTCAGCGCTTAGTTAGTCTTCGTCCACCACAAGCGCTGGATTAAAAACTATAACAGCTGCGCTGACGACATCTGTGCTTTCGTAGCGTTCGTGCTCCCATTCTTCGCCTTCATCTTCTATTGAATCCGCGCAGCGATATAAAAACGAGGCGAGTTCTCTCAGTGTTTCTGGTTCCGCGATAATGTTGGTTTCTTGGAAATACTCCATGTCATCATCTTGTTTTCTGCCGTAAATTTTCATAGTACTCCTGATCAATCTACTAGGCTTTGCTGGATTGCGAAGGCACTAGGTTTTTTTGAGGTAAGTTAAGCGGTAAAGTATAGCGGCCCGTCCGCAGTAGTTATCGGCCGCATCGATTAAGTTCCATACCACGGCGTCTTCTATTTTGAAGCGCTTGCCCGAAGCAGTAATACGAACTCCCTGATAGTCGTCGATATACCCCCGCTTGTTGACGTTGTTTAACAGGTGCTCACGTTCAGTTTGGCTTATCTTTTCTGCAGATTTGGATGATGGCAAAGAGGTGAATTCTGACCACTGCATTTCGAATAATGATAGAGCCGCGTTGTTGGCGTAGTTAAAAATCGGTTGAACTTGGGTGCCATGAGAGACGACGGCAAAAGGCGAACCAGCCAGCTGTTGATGCTCTGAACTATAGTCGCCATCGTCACTGCCTTTAGGCAAAAGTTGCCGGCCTGTGTGTCTATAAAAGCTCTCTATTAGTAACTGGCTGTGAGCTAGCAAAAAGTTATTTTCTGGTAGTGGTTGCATCGACTTCTGTGGCTGCTCAAAGTTTGTTTGTTAAATATGTTGATCGATAAGGATAGGATTGCCGTCTGGATCAAATAGCATGCAACTAGCAGGCCCTGTGGTTGCCTCATCGGCTTCTTCGAGTAGATCGACTCCCGATGCTTTTAAACGTTTTTGAATTTCACGAATATCGGTAAACGATTCAAGGGGCTCGCACTGTGCGTTCCAGCCGGGGTTGAACGTCATGGCATTTTTTTCGAACATGCCTTGGAAAAGGCCGATGGTATGCTGCAGATTTCTGATTATTAACCAGTTTTGAGAAGCATCACCACCTATGGTGATAAATCCAAGGGTCTCATAGAATGCCCGCGAGGTTTCTATATCCTTAACTGCAAGGCTTACCGAAAATGCGCCTAAATCCATATTGCTTGCCTTTTGTGTGAACCTATTGCCTGACTTACTCTTATTTTAACTCACAATAGCAATTTACTGCTCTGCTTATCGTCCTGCAATCTACATCTTGCTTTTGCTGATGAATTCTTCTCCAATAGCACAAAGGGGAATTCTTATGAAAATACGCTTATTAACACCAGTGTGGCTCACATCATTCATGCTATTTACGGCGCTGGTGGGGTTTGCCTCGTTAGTTGGTGCCAACGAAGGCTCGTTGGCTTTTGTGGGTGCAACCCTGATCGACGGCACCGATGCTGAGCCGCTGGAAGACTCTGTCATAGTGATAACTGACGGCCGCATTCGCACGGTGGGGCCTCGCGACTCTGTTACCGTCCCTGACGGTACGATGGTGATCGATGCGTCTGGTAAAACGATAATGCCTGGCATTGTGAATGCTCATGCTCACGTGGGCGGCACGCTAGGTCTGAGCACTGGTAATTATAATACCGAGAACCTAACCCGGCAGCTGCGGCTTTATGCTCGCTATGGCGTCACCACGGTCGCCAGTCTGGGCGGTGATGAGGAGCAAGGCTTTGCTCTACGTAACGGTCAGTTTGATGAAGATTTAAATCGCGCGCGAGTGTTTGTAGCAGGAAGCGTTGTAACGGGCAGCACGGAGGAATCTGTTCGTGAACAGGTAAATTCAAATGCAGATAAGGGCGCAAATTTTATTAAGGTGAGGATTGATGACAACTTAGGGCGCAGTCCTAAAATGGCCCCGCCATTGATTGATGCCTTAATCGATCAGGCTCATCAACGCAGGCTTCCTGTGGCTGTGCACTTGTTTTACCTTGATGACGCTAAGTACATTTTACGAGCAGGTGCAGATTTAATTGCACATAGCATTCGTGATTTGTTGGCAGATCAGGAGTTTATTGATCTGGTTAAAGCACGGGACGTTTGCTATATCCCAACACTTACGCGAGAAGTTTCGACGTTTGTTTACGAGGGGGAGCCGGCGTTTTTTTCTGATCCATTTTTCCTGAAAGAAGTGGATGAAGAAATAATAGAACAGCTGATGACACCGGAAAGACAGTCTCAAGTGCGCAACAGCCCCAGTGCGGCTGCTTACAAGCAGGGGTTGGTTGTTGCCATGGATAACGTAAAGCGCTTAAGTGATAGTGGTGTGCGTATTGGTATGGGAACCGATACTGGGCCACCGGCAAGATTTCAGGGCTATTTTTCCCATATGGAAATGCAGATGATGGTGGATGCTGGTATGACACCTTTAGATGTAATTCGGTCAGCCACAGGAATTGCCGCAGATTGTATTAACGTAGGAGATGTTGGGACGTTGGAGCCGGGAAAGTGGGGTGATCTTATACTGCTTAGCGAGAATCCTGCGAGGGATATTGCCAATACTAAAACTATAGAGGGGGTTTGGGTTGCTGGAAATAGAGTTCCGGACTAGTCCGAAACTCTATTTTTATCAGCAATGCTGAAGGGCTTATACAGCGACGATGTTGTCTGCTTGTGGGCCTTTTTGTCCGTCTGATACTGTGAACTCAACACGCTGGCCTTCAGCTAGTGTCTTGAAGCCACTGCTTTGAATTGCGCTGAAATGAGCAAATACGTCTGGTCCGCCTTCGCGCTCAATAAAACCAAAACCTTTGCTTTCGTTGAACCACTTTACTGTACCCTGAATTGTTTCTGACATAATAATTTATCCTGTTAGGAAGTAGTTTATCTAAGTTGAATTACAACTTAGAACAAGTGCTTAAAATTTGAGCTGGTACTTATGAACTTACAGGACGAGGTATTACTAAGAAGACGTCGAAATGGGGACAATAAATATCGTTGCTTAGTCTCAAGCTTGGCGCATTGTACATCTAATCTTGCCGCCGTCAAATGTTTAAACTGATTTTTTCAATAAAAACCGAACCTTATGTTTGATTGCCAGTAATTTCTAGTAACCTTATTGCGGAGGTTAGTCCACAAATATGACTGCAACAAGTATAAGGCAGTTAAAGGCTGAGTATCTGCCTGGTCTTAAGAATCCGGAATCATCGCTGAGCGTTTGATCCCGGTGCTTTTGTCGGTTTCTTGTTGGCTCCGCCGCTGCTGCCCTTTGAGCCTTAATGCCTCGCGGTTTGTGTCATCGACTTTAGAGTAGTCGTCACGCCAGCTTTGGGCTCCAGGCCATTTGGCAACAGAGCGCACGATAGTGTTTGCAGAACTAGCTTGTTCTAACAAGGCTAAAGCCTGCTCTAGTATTTCCTCCTGCATAGTACGGTCGAAAGGTACGCCGCAAGGGTTGCCAAGAGGGAGGTCGGAATGAAGATAGCGCGGCACGCCGCAGTGCGCAATTATGTCCATTGCAGAACCCATCACTACGGTTGCAATACCGTTGGCTTCAAGTAAGCGCGAAACCAGCCCCACGGACTGGTGGCAAACCGGTCACAACGGCACAAGTATAGCTACGTCTACTTGCTCGGCTTGGCAGTATTTAAGAATTTCTGGACCATCTTTTTGCAAAGTATTGCGCTGGCTGTATTCGGTCGGTAGCGATACAAACTTGCTGGCAATACTGCCGACGGCTCCAGAGTCCACAAGCTTTTCTAGCGCAGCAATTGGCAGGAAAGAGCCAACATCATCAGTATGTGTAACGCCATGGTGCCAGCTTAATTCAGCTGTATAAAGAGACTCGGGAATCGGATTTATTGGGGTCGAGTACACTGCACGTTGGCGCCGGCCAAACTCGGTGTCGGGCATAGCGGTCGTGATAACGGCTACTTTAGAGTCGCTTAAAAGTCTGCTTAGAGGCTGAAATGGTGTGTCTTCATGACGTGCCCATTGATAATCAGAGTTATAGCCTTGTGCTCGATAATAGTTTCGCGTTCTTTTCATGTACTCGACGTCATAGGAGTGTTCATGGTCGTGTACTGAGTCATAGTCATTAGCCATATCAGGGCATCCAATTCAAAGCGTGCTGCGTATTTTCAGTTAGTCTAGGAAGATAGTAACGGTTTGCGTGTCTGAGTTACAGGTAACCCTTACAGACGATCGTTATAGGTAATCCATGTACCTTGTTTTGAAACAGGGTTGCTGCCGACGTACGTACTTGGTGGATCTCTTTTTTAGAAATATATCCGTACACTTACAACATCTAGGAAAGAAAGTTTACTACTTTGCCGCTGAATAGAAATACTCAGTATTTAGGTCCATGTCACAACGAATGAATAAAATAGGGTGTAATTATGGAAGTAAAGAAAGTCGACATCGCTATCATAGGAGCAGGCACATCAGGGATGACAGCTTACCGTGCGGCTAGGGAGCACACTGACAGTGTTCTCGTCATTGAGTCGGGTGTCTATGGTACTACCTGTGCGCGGGTCGGCTGCATGCCGAGTAAATTGCTTATTGCGGCAGCAGAGATTAGTCATCAAATAGACCACGCTGCGCAATTTGGAATAGATGTTGGAGCGAAGTCCATTGATGGCAAGCGGGTAATGGATCGAGTGAAATCAGAGCGCGATCGTTTCGTTGGTTTCGTTAAAGAAGCCGTTGAAAGCTGGCCTGAGGAACATAAGCTTATCGGCAAAGCAGTTTTTACCGGCGCTAATGAGTTGCAAGTTGACGATCATACAAGAGTGATTGCAAAGCGCATTGTGATCGCGGCTGGTTCTCGCCCAATGGTGCCGGGGCCATGGTATGAGCTAGGCGATCGGTTGTTGATTAACGACGATGTTTTTGCCTGGGATGACCTGCCCAAATCAATAGCTGTAGTGGGTACCGGTGTCATTGGTATTGAAATATCGCAGGCTCTGGCTCGACTAGGGGTCAAGACTCACTTATTGGGAGTGGGGGATAAGTTTGGCCCGCTTTCTGATCCAGAAATGAACGCCGTGATGAAAGGTGTTTTAGGTTCAGAATTACAATTATCCTCAGATGCTATGGTTGAGTCTGTGGCTAGAACACAAGACGGCGTCGAACTCAATTTTCGTGAGGGCGGTGAGTTGCACACGGCTCACTATGATTATTTGCTAGCGGCTACTGGCCGTAGATCTAATTTGGATGCATTGAATTTAGCTGCGGCCGGAATCGAACTGGATGAGAAGGGCATGCCTGATTTCGATGATGCAACCGGCCAAATTGAAGGCGGCCATATTTTTATCGCAGGTGACGTGAGCAATGCTCATCCACTTCTACATGAGGCTGCAGATGACGGAAAAATAGCCGGTGACAACGCCGGTCGTTATCCTGATGTCAGGGGCCGTCCTCGCCGGGCACCGTTTTCTGTGGTGTTTACTGATCCACAGATCATGATGGCGGGAGAAACCTTCAAACAATTAACTGATGCAGGGATCAAATTTTGTGTTGGAGAAAACAGCTTCGAAGACCAGGGCCGCAGCCGTGTAATAGCGAAAAATAAAGGTATTATCAGGGTGTATGCGCAGCAGCAGTCTGGGGTTTTTCTTGGTGCTGAGATGGTGGGGCCTGCCGCGGAGCACATAGGGCATTTACTGTCTTGGTCGGTACAACATCGGCTAACAGTGCAGCAAATGCTCGACAGTCCTTTTTATCATCCGGTTATAGAGGAAGGACTGCGAACCGCGCTGAGACATTTGAGCCGAGAGTTAAAAATGGGGCCGGTGATGGTGGAACATTGCTTGGACTGCGG
>JBLGBJ010000039.1:0-27059 GCA_047617605.1 Pseudohongiellaceae bacterium
AAAATGCATATGAGCTGGTGGTTCGACAATTCGAAGGAAAACAGATTTAACCCAGACCATACTCAGGATGTTGTATACGGACCCGCAACAACAGATGAAATGGCAAATGCACGAATATATTATGCGCCGACCAAGGCTCGCGGGATCGTAGTCGGCGACCCAATTCCAGAGGATGTTCTTAGCAAAGCAAGGCTTGCCGAGGACACCAGACGGTCGCGAACTGAACTGCTAGACCTTTCTAAAGACGACCTTAATTGGCTAATAGAAGATAGCCCTTAGTTTTATCACCTGAGGCTAGAAGACAGTGCTATCAGAAAACGGCAAGCGCCCTATAGCACTGGTCGCTTTTTTAGGTTTGGGGCTAGGATTGAGCCAAGCGATACGTGACGGAAGTATTTCATGCTAGCAATCAGTGCCAATGGTCCGTGAGTAGGAAATATCTCCACTGTCGCGTGACGCGCTAACCTTATTGGCTTAGATAACCCTCGGGAGCTCGAATGTTGTTTGCTCACGATCCTTTAGCCCTGATTGTTCTCAAGCAGCACGCTCCCAACTTGAATGATCCAATCTCATAGATGCTAAACCTGTCCTAGCCAAAACCAAGGTCTCAGAACAGATTAATCTACTAACTTAATTGAATATTTTCTGGGGATATCTCAGGCTCTGATATCGTGATCTCCAACTCCTTGATAAAACAACAAAGAGACCCGCATTGCGTACTGCGGAAAGTTAACGACACCAACTTCGGTGCCAGCCGAGCAAGTGTTACCTAGTACACCCCTACGGTAATTGGCTGCCATTCCTTTACCCGACCTTTCACAACATCGATATCGTGTTTACAGACACCCGCCTTATCAATTAATTTGATTTCGCAAATATCGCAGCGCACGCATTCCTTAAAATCAATTTCAGCTCCACGGATAGCTCCGGTAGGACAGCTGTGCTCACACACCTTGCATACCTGACACTGCTCAATTCTCTTTATTTTGAAAGGAGAAAGAATTGATGCCACTCCTAGCGCGGCGCCCAGTGGGCAGGCATAGCGACAATAAAACCGAGGTATAAATGCGGCGCCGACAATGAATACCAGCAAAATGAGCCAAAGTACTACCGACTGGCTAAAGTAGAAAATGGTACCAAAGGGTTCAAAATACTGAAACAGACTCAACTCACTGTAAGTAAGCGCCATCACAATGAGAAATACTAGCACCGCATATTTCGCATAAATCGCCAAATCGTGAATTGGCTGAGGGACTTTAAGCTGAAATTTCTTAGGTAGCAAACGAGTAATAACGTCTTGCAGCGCACCGAATGGACATAGCGATGAGCAGAAAACCCTACCCCAAAATAACGTCGTAATCACGGTAAAACTGACTATCATCAGTAAAGGCAGGTCATTTAGAAACATCGATGGACCTAGTTTTAAGCCATTGGTGATATGAGATACTGAAACAAAACCTCCATCCATGAAACCCAAATATACAAGGGTTACTGACAGAGCAACCCAGCGTATGGTTGCCTGCTTAAGAAAAAACGCGGTGCTGACAATGACTAATAAAACCAGCAAAGCAATAACTTCAAGCCAAGGCGCATTGAAAAGAAGGCTAGCAAAAACACCCCCTTCAACGTCAGATTCAAACACATTGCCGGCAGTCGGCAAATATTCAACAGGAATACTGCGGCCTGTACTTAACGCTAAAGCTAAGGCAGAAATCTTATAATCTGTTTCAACGAAAGAATAAAAACTACCTAGGTCGTCGCTCATGTCATAGAGTATTGAAAAAGGAAGATTAAGATCAACTTCTGCTGCCAGCACTAAGGCCCCAGCGTAGCGTACTTGATTGGCTATTAATCCCTCATCGGCGCTACCGGCGTAAACGAATCTATTGCGGCTTACTCGAAAACGCTTCCCGCCCTGCTCAATCGCTAGACGCTCTTGGCGAAAAGGCTTCTGCGTATCGCCATCGATACCGACCACCACCAAATTGCCTTCGGAAACGCGACTGCTGGCTTCACGGTCTGCGCCTGAGTAATCAGCAACCCCTAGGATTAATTCTCCCAGGCCATCGTGGCCTATAAATACAAAACTCAAATCTAGCTGGGTCCCATCGCTCTGGGGCACCGTCAACTGCGCAACAAAATTTTCAGCCTTTAAGTCTTGCCACGACTTGGCTCCCAGCTGTTCCAGGGCATATGACTCGTTATTGCCTCCTTTGGCCAGAGCAAAACCAGGCAAGTAAGCTTGAGCAACTTCTCTACTTGCATTCCTGACTCCTCTTGACAAAGCCCAGCTCGTAATTGTCGCCCTAGAAACGCCATCGATGTCGCGTCCAACCCTAAATCCATCAGTGACCCTTTTTCCCTCAAACTGGTTAGGAAAATTTTCCGTGGCTAAAAAATCACCTCGTATGCTTTTATAGGACTCACGGTAGAAAAGAACCTTGATGCCGGTCACAGAGCCAGACATATCCAAACCAGCCATGACTTCTATAGGCGCACTGTACCCAATCTCTTCTGGGGGATAGTCTTTGGTTTCAAACAAATACCCCACCACGACTTCACCATCCACTGAATCTGCGTAGGCTGTAATTACAGGAGGAGAACCAGACTTTTCAGAAAACCGGGAAGCGTTAGGAAAAACTTCGAACATGAGCTCTGGGGTAACCGAAAGGCCAGGCTGAGCAGAGCTAAACGAAGAAGGCAGGCATAAAAAAACCAAAGCTATTATTTGAAAACCCAGAGCTTTAAATTGAAAGGAGAGATAATTGTTAGGTTCCGAAAATTTGCAATAGCCAGACACTACATTGGACATTGTTGTTATTCTTATAAGGATTTTTAATGCCCGTATCCTACACAATTTTTCGGAAATAGGATAACTCTCCTAATGCTCTGTGAGCGCCGTGTTAAGGATTTCTTTCAGCTCGCGAAAACCAAATGGTTTATTCAAGACATAATGGTGAAGTTTACTTAAATGCTCATCTTGGGCTATACGCTCGCTATAGCCGGTCGCCAGAATTACCGGGACGTTTGGTCTGTGCTTTGCGCAAAATTTTCGAATATCAAGGCCGGAAAGGCCGGGCATCGAATAATCTGTAATCACCAGATCTATCTCTAAATTCGGACTACCAATCACATTAAGTGCTATCTTCGGATCAGCACAGGGAATACATTCATGGCCCAATTCTTTTAGCATGAAAGCAACGGTTTCTAATAAGTCTTCCTGGTCATCGACCAACACAATCGTTGATTGAGCAGTGTTGGCATTCACAGGTTTAGGCAATTCAATTAGCTTGGCGTCTTTCTCAACAATGGGCACAACTATAGAGACGGTGGTTCCCGAGCCTAAAATAGATTCAATATCTATTGCGCCGCCGTGCCCAATAACTATCCCTCTGGCGATAGCCAGCCCCATCCCGCTGCCAAGCTCTTTGGAGGTATAAAACGGATCAAACATTTTTTCAATTTCATCTTCTGCAAGTCCCTCTCCATTGTCGACGACTTTAACCAGCGCATAGCGTCCACGCGCTAACTCACCATGAAGAAATTTAGTCGTTTCAGCAAGCTGTAATGCCGAAACACTTAAGGATATTTCCCCCTCATACTCATCTATGGCCTCATAAGCGTTGGTTAGAGCATTTATGAAAACTTGCGACAATTGATTTGAATCTGCCAGTACATTGACGTTTGTCTCATTGTCGCTAAACGACAAGCTTATCGACTTTGGCATTCCTGTTTGCATCATTTGAAATGACTCAAGCAATAAGGCATTCAAATTAGTCACTTCTCTGAGGTCCAAAGATTGTCGACTAAAAGCCAATATTTGGCCAACTAACATCTTCGCGCGATCAGTGGTTGTCATCAATTTATCTGCTAGTAGAGTAGCCTCACCATTAGCCGATATTTTTAGTTTGAGCAGTTCCGTTAGTCCCATAAGAACGCCAAGAATATTATTGAAATCATGAGCTATCCCGCCAGCTAGAGTTCCCAACGACTCAAATTTTTGCGCCTGCCTAACTTGGTTTTCCAGCGCCAATCTTTCTTTCTCAACCTCTTTTCTCTTACTGATATCCCGAGTGACACCCACCCAGATGGCACTATTATCAGCCGATTCGCTGACTGGCTGAGCAGCGATTTCACAGCTGATTTTATCTCCGTTTTTCCTTATTAATTCAACCTCGAAGAGCTGAGCACCTCGGCTCGTTGAAGATAATTTCGACAGCGTCAATTTAACCGAGGCACTTGTCATTATGCTTCGCCGAGGCAGCGCCAGTAGCTCCTCAAATGTATAGCCGGTTAGCTGCCTGACAGAGGGACTACAATAAGTAGTCTGGTTGTTAGCGCCATCCCAAGTCCAGATTAAATCCAAGCTATTTCCCGTTAGCAGCTCAAATCGTATTTCGTTCTCACGCGCTTTTTTCTCGCTAGCCTCTAACCGAACGTTTGCTATTTTCGATCGCTTTAGCGAAAGAAATTGTAGAAAAAGCACCGCTAGCAGTAAAAAGATCAGCAAGGCAATAGTGTAAATAAAATCCGCATAGTCATCTAGAATGGGCATTGGCTTATTGACTACTACATAGGGCTCTGACAGGTCTGCCAAATTCAAATTCCATTTTCTTAACTGGGTATAATCAAATCTAAAACCTCCGAAAATAACCAACTCTTCGCTCGTTTGGCTAATTAGAGATGAGGCAGCCACGCTCGCGGCATAAGCATAATCGTCAACGGTATGCATATACCCGCCAACGATTCCATAACCTAACCAACCATCCACAAAACTGTACAGTGGAACCGAGCTAAGCCTGCTTAGCTCGGGCAAAAAATTGACACTATTCGCCAACTCACCGTTTCTATCTGCCATATAAGGCGTAATAAATACTACCGATCCATCATCCATACTCGCCAAGTTGCTTGCCAACTCATCCAGCGGCAGCCCAGCGTTGAAGCGGAAATCAAATCTATCGAGATACTCACCACTGACAGCTTTGACCCTCGCCATATAAGACAAATCCGTTTGCCCGGAGCCTGAGAAAACCTCAATAATTTTTGCATCAGGATGAAGTGATTTTGTGCTTTCAATCGTCTTTCGAATCGCGGTATTTGATTGGGATTGAACAACTCGTACAAGATTTTGAGGAAGACTAGTCTGGTCGAAATTTTCTGCTGGCAGCACCAGCACTTTTTGAAGTTCTGCAATAGATTCAATTTCTAGCACAAATTCAATCGCCGTAGGCAGCACTGCCACCAAAATATCGATACCCTGTTCCTTAATTATGGCCCCTATATTTTCAGCGTAAAACTCTCTAGTGATCGGCGAGACAAGTTTGTCGAGCCCTAGGTTTTGGAAGGAAACTTGTACCTCATTGCCGTTGCTGAAAACCATAGATTCGAGAAAGTATCGATTGAAATCTCTATCCCAATCTCTCTCATGCCAATTGCCTCGCAGCACGAGGATGCGATAGGTATCATCCTCAGCAGCAAAGGATAAAGAACTAAGCAACAGCAAAAAAAGTGCACTAACAGCAAAAAGCTTCGAAACGAATCTCACGGCCAACTGCAACAACTTGTTTGTTAAGCTTATCGATTTCGGCATAGAACTGACGTTTGAATAGGGCCCGGTATTTTCAGTATAGTTGAGCTATTTTCGACAGGCCGCACTAATTATCCCATCTGGTGATTTTCAACTCCCAAAAGTGAGTTAGCGACTTGCATATTTTTACGCTGCGCTGATTCGACGTCTCTGATATCGACGAGATCAGCGCGAAGCATCAAAAAATTACTAATATCAATTAGTTAGATATAATTCAAACGCATATGCCCAAGCAATCGCTGCGCGGGCTCTATCGTGAAAACTGACGATATCTGACAAACTCTGTTCGCTATCTAAAGAGCAAGCTATTTAACCAAAGCAAGTGCTAAGTCTTAACCGATCTCGGTGATAAGTCTTAACTGATTCCTGTGATAAGTCCTGACTTCTGTACGGGTAACAGTTCCAGTAAGACAAACGGAGCCTCAAATCCGTAGACGGCAGATTAAACAGCTCAAGCACTGCTCCAGAACTAAGCTCTATAAACTTCCTCTTTTTACAGTTTCAAAATTAGTTTACTCTGCTTGTAGTGTCAATTTTTCTGTCGTTTTCACACACAAGCAGATTATTGCCTTGTTATAATGCAAATATTTAAAGACGGAGCGTTACTTATGCAAAAAAGATTAGCTCTACATAAGGGCCTTTATTACTCCATTTTCGCACTGTCATGTTTGCTTTCACTCCCTACCCTCGCACAAACCGGCACAGACCGGCCACGTGCCAGAGAAGCAGGTGTAGTGGTGGGGATATTCGAAACCGGTGAATTAAACGGCATCACTGATGTGAAAGGGGTTTTAGTTGGGCATGAAACGCTTATCTTAGGCGATAATATACGCACCGGGGTTACTGCAATAATCCCTGCGGCGGGAAATTTATATACGCACCCAATACCTGCTTGGATTCACGTTGGTAACGGCTATGGCAAGCTTATTGGTGAAACTCAGGTACGCGAGTTTGGTGAAATAGAAACGCCAATTTTACTCACTTGCACACTTTGTGTCTGGAGTGCTGCGAATGCCCTTAAGCAATGGACCTACGAGCAACCCGGAATGGGTGAACACACGGTTAACCCAATTGTTGGGGAGACCAATGATTCTCGAGTCAACAACATGTGGGCCGACCCCATTCAGAAACAACAGGTTTTCAATGCTTTAGCTAACGCCAATGCAGGTCCTGTAGTAGAGGGCAGTGTTGGAGCAGGAACAGGCACTCAGGCATTTGGCTGGAAAGGTGGTATCGGGACTAGTTCGCGAGTTTTACCCGAGCAACTAGGTGGCTACACCGTAGGGGTTCTAGTGCAGACAAACTATAGTGGAATTATGCGGATCAATGGGGCTCCGGTGGGTCGCGAACTTGGTACCTATTCTTTTAGAGAACAAGTCTTAGCTCAGGATGACGGCGACAAGGAAGACGGATCCATTATGATTGTTGTCGCCACCGACGCTCCCCTGACCGCACGCGGCCTCGATAGACTTGGGCTAAGAGCAATCATGGGCTTAGCCAGAACCGGATCATTTGCTAGTAACGGCTCCGGAGATTACGTCATTGCATTTTCTACGAATCCGGATGTTCGAAAACCTCGCACCAGCAGTGGCCCAGTTACAAACAATGTACTTGTTAACTCTTCTCTGTCACCGCTATTCGCAGCTACCGCAGAAGCAACAGAAGAAGCTATCTATAATGCCATCTTCAAAGCTACAACCATCACGAGTGAGCGAGGCTCGCTTGAAGCCGTGCCTTTGGATCAAGTTATGGAAATTCTTGAAAAGTACCGAGCACTTAATTGGGATCAGACGATCTCAAAATAGAAGACATAAAAACATATCAAAATAGCGGCGCCTAATTTGTTTCAGTCTATTAAAATTTATTTGGCTTGAGCTTGGACATACTTTGGCTGCTATTTCATGTGCTATGCTGTTTTATAAATTGAAAGCACACGGCGCAACAGGCCCACTAAATGTTCGGGTTCTAAGCATAAGCTCTCTTTAATACCAACATTGAAAGTTATAAAATCACTAACGACGTTCAACGAAATACACTATAAATGTTAACGGACGATCTTACATTTTTCCTGTTTGCAGTAGGGTTCATTTCTCTGCTAAACCTGATGGTCGTATCCGGTCTGTGGCTGAGCTTTCTCACCTCTAAGAAACGCTATTTGGCCATAGCCTGCAGCGCTGCCGCAGTCGAAGTTTGTCGGCACACCATAGACTTTTTCACTGAATCTAATCGAGACTCTATCCTTTTTAGCGTCAGCTCGAATTTTTTACAGTTCGGATCAACGGTTTTACTAAGCGCCAGTCTGCTATTCATATTCAGAAATTCATTAGGCAGGGAGCTTTCGATATTTGTTGGCCTTACTCTTAGTTTAATCGCGATAACGTTGTTTAAATTTTTCATCCCACTGTCTCCAGAGATTTATCTAAACTATCTTTACTCAGGCCCTCTAATAGCAGCCACAGTGTTCCTGTTTTGGAGAGCCTGGTTTACCGGGAGCGTATTATCGCCCAGTAAAATTTTCTTGCTTGTCGCTAGCGGGGCACTTTTGCTAATTCGAATTACGTTGCCAAGCTTAGTAATAGATAATTTTTATCTCCTGCTTTACTACATGGAGTATTTGTCGTTCTCGATGATGCTCATTGCATTGATATTATATGAAATTGAATATTCCAATAGAAAAGTCAGAAAGTTATTAGATAGCAGAACCCAGTCAGAACAAGATTTGCAATTTATTGTAGATAATTCCCTGGACATAATCTTGGTTGCCGATGACGCCGGCCTTCTCAGGTCTTGGAGCACCAAAGCTCAAGAAGTCTTTGGTTATACCAAGGATCAAGCCATCGGAAAAATTAATATGGACAAAATGTTCGAAAACAATTTTTTCGATCAAGAGGTTGGAGCAGTTGATGAATTTCATTCTCACATGGAAAGCATCGACTGCAAGTCTTTCATGGTGGATGTAAGAATGAAAAAAGTGTCACGCAACGATTCAGATTATTCGATTTTTGTGCTCAGGCTTATTGCCGAGCCCGGATAGCGATGCCCCCGATCTAGTGAGCTGTCTATGCAGCACTAAAAGGACTAATTCTTAAACTAGATTGCGCTATACTCCTCCTAAACCTATCCCTTTGCCATCATGGATCACCGGCTTTGACGAACTCGTCTCACAACATCGACACCAAAACTATTGCAACACTTTCCCTTTTTGGTCTATCGCTTGGAGTGGTAGTTGGCGCAGGCGCTTTATCTGGCGATGATCAAGGCCGCGTCAATCTGCTGTTCCTTCTTCTAATATTCGCCTTTTTACCTGTCTTGAACCTTATCATAAGCCTGATTCTAGCCTCACTAAAAATGAATGGACTCACAGGAGCAATAGTCAATTCACCGCTTTGGCCTAAAGACCTATCCCCGACGCCGGTTAAGTTTAAATTCGAGCGCCAGCGACGGTTTTGGCTGTTTTTTCTATCGCAGGTGTTTAGCCTTGCATTCGCGCTAGGAAGTATTTTAGTGTATTTAGCACTACTGTTAGGCACTGACGTAAACTTCGTTTGGCGAAGCACCTTACTTGAAGCTGCCGACCTCTTGCCAGCCCTTAACTTAATCTCCTCACCTTGGCTGTTTTGGCATGATGCTCAGCCTAGCCTGCAACTCTTGCAGCTATCACAGAATTCGCGCATTGCTGGCCAAGCCAGCGCTTACTCAGAAAACTGGTGGCAATTCATTCTTGCCGCTCAATTAAGTTACAACCTAATACCTAGAGTATTTTTACTGCTCATCGCTCGCTGGCAATACATAGCGGCAACGGGCGCAAGTAACAAACACAATTCTCAGCAGTCTGTACCTGCACAAGACGCCCACAGCCTAGATAATTCCCCCGCCCTTGCTCGCATCGTTTATACGTTACCAGGCAGATATCAACTATTAGACTGGAGCCGTGCACCCATACACTGTCGAAGCTTTATAACGAAATCCTTTGGCAAACCCATAGTCCAAACTGAGCTGTCTCCAATGGGTCCCGTAGAACTTGCTACCGGCAGCGGGTCTACTTCCATTGTGGTTCTAGTAAAAAGCTGGAACGCCCCTTTAGGTGAGCTGAAAGATACCTTGGCGACCCTAACCGGCACTGAGTCAAAATATATTCTGCCTTTGGATTGGGGACAGTCAGCTGTCAATGTTCCTAGCCCAATACACGTAAAAGAATGGCGGCGCTTCGCCGCAACGCTTTCAAATTGGGAAATCTTACAGCCAGGGGAACACAGTTGATTCCTATCTTTGCCGTTGTCGGCCATCCAAATAAAGGCAAGTCATCAATCGTCGCTACTCTCGCGCAGAATGACAGCATAGCGATTTCTGATCAAAGTGGAACCACCAGGCAATGCCTGCAAATAGATGTGAATATCGGCAAGGTAAGCTATAGCCTTATAGATACACCTGGATTTCAACGTCCCACCAAAGTCTTAGCCTGGCTGCAAGAGCGTGCTGGGACAGCTGACAAACGTATAAATGCTGTTAAATCCTTTTTACTGGATCAGGATTGCCAAAGACTCTATCCCGATGAAATCCAATTGCTAACACCAATCATGAACGGCGCTGCCATAATTTATGTCGTGGATGGATCAAGACCCTACGGCTCGGAGTATGAAGCCGAAATGGAGATCTTACGCTGGACCGGACAAGCGAGCTTGGCTCTCATTAATCCTATTGAAAATGAAAACCATATTCTTCAGTGGCAACATGCTCTCGGCCAATACTTCAAAGTCGTTAAAGTGTTTAATGCCATGCAAGCTGAGCAAGAAAAACAACTCAGCGTGCTGCAAGCTTTCTCTCAGTTGCGTGACGATTGGCAAAGCGCTATTAACGAGCTTATCAAAGCCTACGGAGAGCGCTCAAAACAGCGAAAAGAAGATTCGACTGAATTACTGGCGGCTTTACTGACCACAGCCTGTGCTTACCGGTTAAGTCAAAAAGTACTAACCCAAGAGCAGGCCACCGCTCTAAAGCCAGTAATGGAGCAGCGCTATTTCAAAAAGCTGGCGGCCATTGAGCAGGACCATCACGAATCTCTAAAGTCATTGCTTTTCTATCACCATCTGAAAAGCAATATAGATGTACTACCCGATTTTGAAAACCTGTTTGATACAGAGAAGTGGGTTGTCTGGGGGCTGAATCAAAAACAAATAACCATAGCCGCCGCAATGGCAGGTGCTGCGGCAGGCGCCGTCATCGACCTCAGTTTAGCTGGCAGCAGTCTCTTTTTGGGCGCATTGGGGGGGAGCGCAGTAGGCGCCACAAGTGCGTGGTTTGGCGCAGACAAACTAGCAGGTTTTAAACTACAAGGATTGCCTGTCGGCGGTTATGTGGCCCAGCAGGGGCCGATGAAAAATCGAAATTTCCCTTATGTTCTACTAGGTCGGTTTCTTCACCTTGAGAACGCGTTGCAAAGTCGTACTCATGCCCGTCGAGACAGCATTCAAGTTACCGAAGGAAAACTGCAAGATAGGATATCAACGTTAAACAGCGCTCAACAAAAGTCCCTGTATAAAGCCTTAGAACTCCTTAGCAAACAGAAGCCGGTGAATAATTTAGCAAAAGTACTTAAGCCCTTGCTCACTCCTAATACCAAGTCGCGCTCTGGCTAAAATTTCTTAAGCATCATGAAAAATAATTCCTAAGGTAAGCCGTTCTCCGGTTAACAACTCAGTAACGCCGTGGCGCATCTTTGCTCTTCTCCAACCCCTCGCACCGGGAATAGGTCTTTCTTGAGTAGGTATTATTACAGCAGAACCTTTTTTAAGTTTTGGCGAGTGGGCGCGCGATTGCATACCTGGAGTATTTTCAACGAGAACTAGGTCACCACCGCTAAAGGCCTCTTCTGGCTCACTCAGCAAGACAATCACTTGAAAAGGAAAAATTACCTCTGCGTAAATATCCTGATGCAATCGGTTGTAGTCACCTTTTCTATATTTCAGCATCAAAGGCGTGGGATATGTCTGCCCCGCCCGTGCACAATGATCTAATAAGCTTTGATGTTGATCAGGCCAAACTTGTCCGTCATTAAATAGCGTTGCCCATTCATTTGCCAACTTTGCCAAAGGCGCATATAACTTGAGTCGAGTTATCTGTACCAACTTAGGTAACGGATAGGCGAAATATTTATACTCCCCATTGCCAAAATCGTGTTCAGCCATATTGACAGTTTTACGAAATAGCGCCGCTTGATCATACTGCTGCTGCATATTTTCACATTCAGAACCCGAGAACAGCTCGTCAATGACTGCATAGCCCCTCTGCAACAGCCCTGCATTAAGCGCATCCCAGTCGAGGCTTGAAAACCTTTTTTCAAAAGCCACTTATTTGTCTAACCATTCTATAAAATCTACCGATGCTTTAAGCAGCTTCGCTCTTGGCGCTTCTAAAAGAGCAGCATGATCTCCACCGGCTAAAACAATCCACTGCTTGTTGGGGTTAGCAAAATTGGAAAAGACCTTAGCATGGGACTCCGTACTAGCCAAAGGGTCAAATTCAGCTTGCAGTAAAAGAGTAGGCAATCCAACTGCACTGGCAGCTAAAGCATTCCATTGCTGTAGTTCGTTCCAGTCTGCGCGCACCGGATCAGCTTTAATGGCTTGCCTAACATAAGTATCAATGGCATTTTGGGTTATAGCCCCAGGGACTATAAAATCTGATGCAGCTGCCTGCGCCGTAGTTGGATTTGCCGGCGGTGAAACTGCTGCATCACCATTGTATTGTCGATCTGGGTTCACCGGATAGCCAAACAGAGTGACGCTCAACATATTTTCCGGATAGCGCTGAGCCGTTAACTGAGCCACCATCGAGCCATAAGACCAGCCCCAGACATGAGTCTTCTCTTGGTTCCGCGCTTCCAACCATTCCAGAACCGTGGCTAAATCTTTGGCCGCTTTATCTGGTGTGTTCCAGCCGGACGAGTCGCGAGAAGTCCCTCCGTAGCCTCTGGCATCTAGTGCCCAAACACTATAGCCGGCATCATTAAAACCATCCATGAGTGAAAGGTCCTCACCATCTACCTGCAAATCAAAATCAGGCAGTGAGCTCCAAGTTCTACCGTGATGCAAGACAATATGTCCTTTGGGGCTAGCAACCGACTTTTCCCACAAAACAAGAGGATGACCGTCAGAGTAGACCGTATGTTCAATCAGCTCAGCTGCACGCAAGACGGACAAAGGCGCCATCAGTACAAAAACTGCGGCAATAGATACGAAGGCTTTAAAACTGATATGATAAAAATAGTTAGGATAAGACATCATGAAAAACTCCGACTAAGCGTTACTTGCTAATAGCCAAAAACAATAACACGAGGAGTAAGTTCACAGTAAGCGCTAACAAAGAGTTTCGAAAAAAAACCAAGCACAGTAGTTGCGGGCGCTTACTCTGACATCCGCAGCAAAAACCTAATGCCTACAAGCCTGTAGTTAGTTTTGCCCTAGTCTCAACCGTCATGCTGGAACTCTTTATTATTTATGGGTCTAGCAAACGCTAAGCAAAAAAAAACCGAAAGCAAGACGCCTCCGGTTTTTAATTTTAGCTAATACGAGTTAAGCCTAATTAATTAGTGGCCACCATCGTCATCACTCATCGCGGCTGGCAACGCCAACGCAGTCAGTGTAGAGCTAGTCTGAAGCAAGACATACTGATGCCCGTCCAAAGTCCAAGAACTCATGCCATAGCTACTACGGCCCGGTGCTTCAATCTCTTTCATGATTTCACCGGTAGCCTTATCAATTGCGTAAAGCATTGCCGTACCATCACTAGCCGCATCTGAATAAATCAACATATTAGCAGTCACTACCATTGGCACCAATGCGCCGGTGCCGGTGTTGCCAATATCAATGCCTTCAAGTGCTGGGCTGTTCTTAATGCGGTTAGGCGTTTCGCCCGTTGGAATCATCCAAGCGTGATCGCCCGTGTTCATGTCGATAGCAGTAATACGGCTATACGGCGGCTTCCAAATTGGGATACCTGACTTTAGGCGTGGTGTTCGCGCTGTTGCACCACGAACGCCATTTGCGTAGCGGGCTGTAGTGACACCCGTGGAATCAGGGAACAATAAATCTGCTTCTTCACCGGGAATCAAGCGCAGCGCAAAGCAGGCAGTATGTGAAGACACGTAGAATTTACCCGTTGTTGGGTCAGCTACAGCTGGTGCAGTAATGTTTGCACCACCGGCGCCTCCGGGGCAGTTCATAGCCGCGTATTTACCCATTGGGTTATCCGCATGAATTGGTGGATTAAACAATCCGCCCAATACATAGTCATCTAATACAGCAATTGCTTCAGCTCGCAGCTCAGGCGTGTAATCCACAAGATCATCAATGGTAAGACCTTGTAAATCATAAGGCGCTGGCTTTGTTACGAATGGCTGCGTTGGAGACAACACTTCGCCAGGAACAATAGACTGCTCTACCGGACGATCAACGATTGGCCACAATGGCTCACCGGTGATGCGGTTAAATGCATAAGCCCAAGACTGCTTAGTTGCTTGAATCACAGCTGGCACCGTGCCACGGCCAGGCATTTCCAGGTCCATCAAAACAGGTGCTGTGGGGTTATCAAAGTTCCAGATTTCGTGCTTAACCATCTGAAAATGCCACTTCCGCTCGCCAGTGCGAGTATCTAGAGCAATTAGCGAGGCGCCATATAGGTTATCACCCGGGCGAAAGCCACCGTAGTAATCGATAGTGGCGCTGTTAGTTGGGATATAAACTAAGTTATTAGCTGGATCAGCAGAAAGCGGCGCCCAAGAAGAGACGTCTCCGGTCCACTGCCAAGCATCATTCTCCCAAGTCTCATGGCCATACTCGCCCGGCTTAGGAATAACATTGAACTTCCACTTAAAAGCACCAGTACGAGCATCATAGGCCAGAATGTCACCTGGCACGTTTTCGATGCGAGCCTGATGATAGCCCTGCTCTGCAGAGTTACCAACTACGATAGTGTCGTTAACAACTAGCGGCGGCGCTGATGAAGTGATGTATCCAGTCTCCAAAGGAAGACCTTCATAAGGATCGTAGGGATGACCAAGGTCAGCTAATAGATCAACAATTCCCGTTTGAGGGAAACCGTCAATAGGAACTGGCTTTCCGAAATCTTCCAGTGGAATTCCTGTCTTGGCATCTAGTGCAGTCAAGAAAAAACCAGGAGAAACGATGTAGACTACGCCGCGACCGTCAATCTTTGAAAAACCAACGCCTTTCCCGTAATCACCACGCATTGAATATTCTGCGCGGGGGGTGTCGGGTTCACGGTAAGTCCAAAGTGTGTCACCAGTCTTTGCGTCGATAGCAACAACGTAGCGCTTGTTGCCTGCAACAGTATAAAGAATACCGTCAACCATGGTTGGTGTGGAACGACCGCTGACCGCACCAAAGCTGGCACCGTCCCATTCCCACGCTACGTCCAGCTCTTCGAAGTTTTCAGCTGTAATTTCAGCAGCTGGCGAATAGCGGGTATGAGCATGGTCATTACCTAGGGTTAACCACTCGTCTGAGTTTTGGGCGCTCACTAATGTGGGGGCCAGCAAAAGCGTCAAACACAGCCTTCCTAGTGTTGGAATTTTCATGGATTTCTCCTCTCTCTTTTATGTAGTGCAAAATCAACGCAATAAAGTAATGAGACAAATAAATGCAACAAAACGGGCTATATAAATTGGACACACGATTGTGCCCGAAACAGTCGCGCAAATCTGCTTCAAATTGTGTCAATTAGACCGATTAATGAAGCATTCCTTTAATTGTTGGGCTCTAGAAGCTTTATTTGCATGACATACTTTGAATTACCTACTTTGAATTACTTACCTTGTATAACTTACCTTGTATAACGAGAAACGAAGAAACCGCTGAGACGGCCCAAGCACAGCCAGCAAACACAGCCCCAAAGGGGCTTGTGGATACTGTTAATACGCAAAAACGGGTTATCCAACTGTTGATTTTAGCGATTTCTGAGGGCGAAAGTTGACATAGCATGTCCAGAAATTACCGACACGTATTGAATGCCATCGACCATAAAAGTAACCGGCGCCATGACCACCTGACCTCCCAAATTTACCTTCCACAGCAAATCGCCATTAACCGCATTAATCACGTGAAAGTAACCTTCGCGGCCGCCGGTAAACAATAAATCACTGGCGGTGGTCAACATACCGCTGTCACTCACATCAAATTGGTCATATTCCCAAACCGCCTTGCCCGTGTTCGGATCTATTGCCTTAAGTGAGGCATGGCCTACTTCACTGGTCCAATTATTAATAGGATTAGTTCTGCCAATACCGATTGTTGGCGCTCCAGGCGAAGGGGCTAAGACTGAAAAACCACCGCCAAGAAAGGCTCTTCCAGGCTCGTACTCGGACTCTTCTGGGCGATAAATAGTGGCGTAGTCTTTCCAAGCACTGAAATAAAACAGGCCGGTGCGGGGACTAAAAGACGGCGGATACCAGTTGGTTCCGCCCTGATTACCGGGATAGGTTGGCATTCCTTCAGGCTGTGGAGTTGGGATAGGCCGGCCGTTCTCATCTAAACCGCTAGACCAATTAACACGTACATAAGGCTCGCCCACCAAAAACTTACCATTGGTTCTGTCTAGCACGTAAAAATAACCGTTTCGGTTTGCCCACATCATCACTTTCGTGGGAGTCCCTCGCCAATCGATATCGGCCAGTACTGGAACTTGCACTGAATCATAGTCATAAGCATCGTTAGGGGTAAACTGAAAGTACCAATCGAGTTCTCCGCTATCGGCATCTAAGGCTATGACCGAGTCAGAATACAAGTTGTCACCGGGGCGCTGACCTGCATTCCAATCTGGTCCAGGATTACCGACACCCCAAAACGTGAGATTGGTATCTGGATCAAATGATCCTGTAATCCATACTGGCGCACCACCATATTGCCAATCATCCCCTTCCCAAGAATCATGACCAGGCTCTCCAGGTCCAGGAATCGTATAGGTCTTCCAAACTTCCTCACCAGTGGCGGCATCGTAAGCTGCGACATAGCCGCGAATTCCATATTCACCGCCGCCGACTCCAACAATGACTTTGTCTTTAACAACCAGCGGCGCCATTGTGACCGAATAGGCGCGACTAACATCGCCGACTTCGGTTTCCCAGAGGACTTCACCACTAATTCGGTCGAGAGCGACCAAGCGTGCATCGAGGGTTCCCATAAACACGCGATCATCTAAAACAGCCACGCCGCGGTTATTGGCGCCGCAGCAAACCCTTGAGCGCTCATCAGGTGTATGTTTGTATTTCCAAAACACGCGGCCGGTGATTGCATCGAGAGCCATCACACTGTTGGGCCGTTCGGTGACATACATAATTCCATCGACAACAATCGGGTTAGACTGCCAAGCGCCAAACACCTGATTCTGCAACACCCATTTGAGTTCAAGCTCGTCTACATTCTCAGCATCTATTTGATTAAGTTGACTATATCGTTGGCTGGAATATCCGCCATTATAGGTTAGCCAGTTCTCTGGCTCATCTGCCGCATTTAAGATTCGCTCGAAAGGAACTTGAGCTTTCCCCAGTGCTGGTAAAAAAGTTGTGATTATTACCAACATGTAAATATAATTTTTTACCTTAAACATTATTGATTACCTCGCAGTGTTAACAAGTAACCAATTACATCGGCAACTTCCTCACTTGATAAGTTTGTCGGCCCCTTGCTAGGCTCCATACTTATTTCATAACTCACCAAATCAGTTTTCACAAAAGAGCGCAGCCTATTTTGTGAATCCACCATTTGCACGGTGTAGGTGTCCTCATTTAGCCTACGCCCGGTAACTGTTTCCTCGTTACGCGTAACTAACCTAACGGGTCGGTTTATTGGAAGTATCGCCGAAGCTGGATCTAACAGGTTTAGCTGCAACGAAGCCGGCGTTCTTATCAATCCAATTGAGGTCAAATCTGGAGCTGTGTAAGGGCCGAAGCCATTGACCCGATGACACTGCGCGCATTCACCCTTGCCTTCAAATAGCGCTTTACCTCGGCCTGGATTGCCAACACGAACAGCCACTCCATCAGGATCAAAGCCAGCTCGTATATAGGCGATAACACCACTAAGCTCTTCAATACTTAAACTGAATGCAGGCATTGCGCCTGCTGCGGCACCACCTGAAATCACGTCGGCTAAATCAGCATCAGATGAGGCGTTGCGAAACTCACCTCGCCTAAGGTTTATACCGTCTACCAGTCCACCCTCGGGCCCGTGACAAAGTGCACATTGTTGGCTGTAGACACGCAACCCCGCTGCAACCGCCTCGCTGGTATATTGATGGTCTGTATCATCTTGAGCCGAGGCGTGAACGGCAAACACAATAAGCAGTGCTGTAATTGGATTAAAGTTACTGTTTAATTTCATTATTATTCTCACTCACATCCAGCCTAAATGGGCTTATTAAATCTTTAGTGAAAGATACACTTCCACTTTTTATTCTACTGACTACGCGCCTGCGCCTCACTGCGCTCTTGAACCCTAGCCCCGCCCAAGATTCCGCTCAAAGCATAGTTGCCTTCATGACAGGCATACTCATATATTCTCTGTTCAGGCTTTTGTTTCATCTGCATTTGAGCAGTCCACGGCTGACGATAAACCGATGGATCATCCATCGTAAAGCTGTAAACAATGTCATCTTCGCCGGTGCGCTGAAATCGCTCGGTAATGGTTATATTATCGCTGGAGCCAAAGTGAGATTGCTGTGGGTGCATGTTTGTGGTGACCACGACTAAAGTATCATTGTCCCAGTGCCCTATCGAATCACCCATCCATTGCACCATATTAGAGGGTCGATGCTGCGCATCTAAGCGAACTATTCGTGCGTCATGCATCATTTCAGCATAAATAAGAACATAGCCTGGCGTCTGCACTATCTGGTAATTGTTATTGTAGATCATCGGCATCATAGGCGGACCAGCACTAGAGTTGGACGTTCGAAAATCCCAGAACAACAGGCAGCGCTCACCTATCGTTTGCAATTCTGGGCCATCGAAAGGCTCTACACCAGGAATCGCAAGCCAACGTGATAATTGACTAGGACTGCGTTCTTCCATTGGCAGCCAGGGTATTTGTCCGTCACTTGGCTCAACAATCATCGAGGTGCGATATTCGCCGTCGATCAGCGTAATATTGCTGCCTCGCTCTAACCAAAATGAATTGTAAGCACTGGCGACCTGGCCATCTGAGGGCGGCGCCCGACCCGCATCACTTGGCGCCATAGATCTTTGCATTCCTGCTTCTACCCGAGCTTCTAGCGCGGACGCCTCGGCGGCGGTATAGCTTTGTTTTTCACCTAGCTCAGTGGCCCGCTCTAAGCGCGTTTGCGTAGCATTACTCCATAACCCTTCAATATCAGGCTGGCCGTCTGCCGTATAAGATAGAGTCCAGTCAGCGGCAACACCCCAGCTGGGTGCGATTAGCGTGATCAAGGCCAGCGGCCAGAATTTGCTCAATCGTTTTAATCGACTCCTAAGAACCAGCATATTTTGCTCCTAACGGGTGCTTTTAATTAATATTTTGAACAATATACCGCTTTTTACAGTAAATGTTATAGCACCGTCTCTCAACTGCTTGGCTAGGTTTTAGAGCTGACCCATCCACTTCCTTTCACAAAAATTACAGTTGAGAGGCTGGCAAGTCATCACTATAATCCTGAATCGTTTTGCGGACTAATAGCAGTATGACCCTCTCTGAATTAACCGACGGCTCTCCATTGGCTGATGGCTCTCAAACCTGCGTAGTGCATCTGACGCCAGTGTCACCTAATGAGGAAGACGCTGCCAAGCTTGAGCTTTCAGCAGCAGCCAAAGCCGATTCTTTTGTAAATCGAATTGAGGCTAGTCCGCTATTTCAAGGTTCGGTCATATTCATTATAGTGCTTTCAGCACTTTCGATAGGCGCCAAGACCTACGATGTACCGCCACTTCTCCTTAAGGTTATGTCTGTTCTAGACGCTGGAATAACAGTTTTTTTTCTTGCTGAAATTATACTGCGCTTTAGTGCTTGCCAAGATCGCCGCGGCTTTTTCAAAGACGGCTGGAATCTATTCGACACGCTTATCGTAATAGGTAGCCTAATACCTATCGCGAACGCCCAAGCAGTCCTCATCGGCAGACTGCTGCGCGTGTTCAGAGTGCTGCGTTTAGTGTCAGTGGTACCCGAGTTACGTTCGTTAATTAATGCGCTACTCAAAGCCATTCCGCGCATGGGCTATATCGTTTTGTTAATGTTCATTATTTTCTATATTTACGGCGCCACCGGCTCATTGTTTTTTAGCGACATAAACGAAACTCTCTGGGGAGATGTATCAATAGCGATGTTGACGCTTTTTAGGGTCGCTACTTTCGAAGACTGGACCGATGTCATGTATGAAACAATGGACGTTTATCCATTGAGCTGGCTGTTTTATCTGTCATTCATTTTTCTTACTGCCTTTGTGTTTCTAAACATGATGGTGGGCACCATCCTTGAAGTAATGACAGACGAACACAATTCTGAATCTGAGGCTGTTGCCCATCAGGAAAGACATCACATGTCCGACCAGCTGAAAAAAATGCAGCAGCAGTTAGATACAGTTCAATCACTATTGGAAGACAAAAATAAACCCTAATCATTAAAATCGTTGTATCAAGCTTGGCTGTGCTTAGGATCTAAAATTGTCTGTTTATCGTCATTGAGTTGCCCCGATGACATGTTTAGCAAGCGAGTGCTTGCCATGAGGTTAGAATGCTTGAGATCACCATTTACACTCGCCAATACTGCGGCTATTGCACAGCGGCGGTGCGCTTATTAACTAGCAAAAGTTATGACTTTGTCGAAATTGCTACCGACGGGGACTCGGTCACCCGCGCAGATATTCAAAACCGTTCGGGCCAAAGCACCGTGCCGCAAATATTCATTGGTGACGTCTCTGTGGGTGGCTATATGGAGCTAGCTGAGGCAGTATCAAGCGGCGAGTTTGATGAACTGCTAAATCCCACTTCTCGCTGATTATCTTAACCTGTCCCAACATTCAATTAATGTTTACTAAGGTTTACCATGCTCCTTTACACTACCTGCGATTTGTCTTTTGAGATAATAACCCCAACTCCATTCATATTGATGCTACGGCCTAAAAGCACCAGCGGACAGTGGATCAGCAGGGAGCACTATGAAATCTCTCCCTCAGTTCCTGCATTTGAGTACAGCGATAGATACGGAAATCTATGCCAGCGCCTTGTAGCACCGGTTGGAACTTTCTCAATTCACACCGGCACCGAAGTTTTGATCACTGAGACTCCAGACAGGGCGCCCGGTGCCCCTTTTATAGAAGTTCAACATTTACCTGATGCAGTGTTGGACTATCTCTTGCCGAGCAGATTTTGCGAATCCGATAGGTTTTGTCAAATGGCCACGGAGATTACTGCCGGACAAAACCTTGGTTATGATCAGGTTCATACCATAGAGCAATGGCTTGCCAGTACCATTAGCTATATACCCGGAAGCAGCGACGTTCCAGTTTCAGCAATTGAGGTTAACCAACGTCAAACGGGTGTGTGTAGAGACCTTTCTCACTTAGGTATCGCTCTATGCCGCAGCCTGAGCATCCCCGCTCGCTTAGTCGTTGGCTATCGCTATCAGCTTGAACCTATGGATATGCATGCTTGGTTTGAAGCTTACGTTGGCGACCGCTGGTATACATTCGATGCCGTACAATCGACAAGCAAAGGTGGCTATGTCGCGGTAGGGTTTGGAAGGGACGCCACAGACGTGGCTATTTATAATCAGTTTGGCCCGCCGGTTTATCCACTCGAGCAACGCGTTGACGTTAAACGCTTACCCGAACCTTAAGCAAAATTTAGCCTGCCCTCCCCTTTTTAGAGCAGCCTACTGGCTTTCAATTTCGCCCTTCAGCAGTTCAAGTATTTCTATATTAATCTCTTCAATGGATTGATGAAGAGCGCGGATGTCACTAACCGCGTAGTACTTCTCGACGACTATGTTCCTAAATTCACGAGTCGGAAAGAGATCCAATAAATCACTGTCTGCCCGAGCTTCCGGCAGTTCAAACTCGCCCTCGCTTTGCCAGCTAATCATCACCCTCGCGAATTCAGTGTTTGCTGACATGTAAGGCAAGAATGTATTGACCAACTGCATTTCATGCGTGCTTTGCACCAGCTCAATAATTTTGGAAAAAGAATAGAAATCTGCCAAGCTGTTCTTGAGCTCGCGACTACTCAGCAAACTTAAATCGCTTGTGTTGCTGAGATTATCGTAGGCACGGCTGATCGGAATAAAAGTTGGCATACTCTGCAGAGAGCTCAGTTGCTCATCCAATACCCCCACCTCAAGTACCGGCGACTCTAAGTTGGCTTGTTCCAACAACGACACCATATCCCCGAGAACCAGTGCGCTCTCACTCAATGCGCTTTCGAATAAACCTTGGTTATTTAAAAAGTCTTCCTGCAATTCAAGAAGATAGGTTTTCTCTTGCAGCGATTCCTGATACTCCTGCCACCACGAATCCGCTTGCAACCCAGAGAACAACCCAATAATCACGATGAACAAATCCGCCAGAACAGAAATCCAGTTTTGCTCCTGTATTTCTCTATTTAGCTTGTTAATTATCACTGGCAAATCTCATCGTTTAGGCCCATGAATTTCACTCATCATTCCTAGGCTCTAAAACTACCACGAAGCTAATCCAAGGTCGCCGATATTCTCACACCCGAAGCCCAGTAAGATAAGGAGTACGATACGTAGTATGTGCAAATCTGCCGCCTGCAAGACCTGGCCTTTTTCTACGAAAGGGAAAAGATTTGATTGATACGGACGGGTCAGCGAAATCCAACTCGTGAGAAGTATTGTATCGCTAAGGCTAGATGAACGTACAAAAACGCTAACCTTGACTAGTAAAAGACAACAGAAATCTATACTTCAAGTTAAACATTAAAAAGACTAAAGTCTTCCGTGTCTTCAAACGGGAACGGACTACTCAAAACCGTATTGTTAAGCCCTAAATGTTTACGCAGCGCTTGATGAACATGCTTAGGTTGAAGCGCCACACCGTTCTGATAATCCTGTTTGCCAGTCTGCAAATTTACCGGGTAGGCACTATGACCTCCGTCTGTTTCACCAAACACCCGATTGGTATAGGCAGCATTGCGCTCCATAACAATGTAGCTGCCAATAGGCCAATGGTCTTTACCTTGGTTTGCATTATAAAAAGGAGTGCGGCCAAAATCTGAGCCTATTACCAACACTATCCTGTCGGCCAAACCAACCTCTTCCGCTAAAGTCCAAAAGTAATCAAGCGCATCATTAAGATTATTCAATAATGCTAAGTGACCTTGATCATGATTTTGGTGAGTATCAAAGCCACGCTCAGTTAAATCGGCAGCCACAGTAACCCCCGCCTGCATGGCTAATAAACTAATTTGCATTTGCTGATGCAAGTTAGAACGAATATTAGGCCCTACAAGACGAGATGTCTCAATCTGATCTCCAGGCGGAAGCGTATCTGCTAGAGCACTCAGGCCATCTGCCTGCACCAGAGCTTCTGCAAAGTATTGGCGACCATTTTTTTGACCAGCCGGGATATTTGTTTTCGCTGCTAAATTTTGCGCTGCCCTTAGCTGCATGGCCTTGATACGTTCAAAGTCGCTGACGCGATTATATGTCCTGCCATTGGTAATTTGATCATTATTTGGAAACAGTAAAGTCTGAATCTGCCGCGCATTGCTTATTCTAGAGCTGTTAATCAAACCCTCTGCATTACCAAAGCCACCAAAATTCAAATAGGAAAGTGGCAGAGACGGCGCATTGGTCGCAGCATGCAATGCCGTCATTGTAGGATAGCCTTTTGAATTTCTGCCACTCCAGTTATGAATAACTCCTACCGTATGAGAATTGGTTTGCGCATCCACTCCATTGATCACCAACATGTCTCGATGATACTTGGCAAACAGATTGGCGTTGCTGGCAAATGGCGCATAGTTTATGTTACCAGCAGTCTGAATCTCCTGCGATCTGGCCCAATTATTTATCTCAGCCTCGCCCAGCTGGTTGGTTTTAGGATCGCAGTAACTAGTCACGTCCAAGCCGCCCGTTAGCTGAAGATTGAACAACAACTTGCCACTATAAGCACTCTGAGCAAACAGCGGGCCTGGCGCCGCCAGCCCAAGACCGCCCAAGCCTGCTGCGGCAAGGGAAAGTTTTTGAATGAAGTGTCTTCTATTCATTTTCGACTTGGTTTTTCCAACCATTTTTCTATTCATTTCACTGCTCCCTATTCATACAAATAGTCATAGTGAGACAGCATATAGGTCATAACAGTGGCCCACGCTCTCTTGGTGTATGCAGGGTCGGCTCCTGATTGGCTAAGATATGCAATCATTTCAGTCGTTGCCCTAACAGAAGTAGAATTATTATTAGTCACAATAGTATAGGGAATGATGTCAGCCGACACGCCAACCCCAATTTCGTAGTCACGAAACAAACTGCAAGTATGATTTGAGCCATAAGCAAGACTGCCATAGTCTTGACTTGCGTTAGGTAAACTCCGAAGTTCATCCCAACTCTCGACAAAAAGCTCGTAGGCCATAGCAATCTCCAAATCTGTAGTCGCATAGTTTTTGCCATGCAACTTGCTGTGCAATTCAACCAGCTTCTGTTTGATCTGCTTACTGCCATTAGTCACTAAACTCAGCGGCGAACCGAGTGACTCGGCCCCTATCGTGAAATTCATACTTTGAGTCTGCGGATGATCCACTCCCGTTTTGCGGGGCCATAATTTTGCACTTATGCGGTATTCGCCAGCAACGGGAGCGCTGTATGGAAACACCAGTGTACTGTTGCCGCACATCCCAATAGTGTCACCGTCATAAGTGCTGCAAGGTGGAAGTTGCTCTATATTTTCGAGGTTTGCATCAATCGATGTAGTGCTGCCACCGGGTAGCTGAATATCAATCTGATCAACGTAAAGATCAGTTCTAGAAAGACAACTCATAGCGGTGGCATCATAGTCACAGAAGTTGCCATGGAGGCTGATAAACAATTTTTTCGAGCCCGGCTCAAGACTAAGCGCAACTGCGGGTTGAATGAAACTACGCTCAACGGTCGTCGCCGCAATAAATTTTTCGGCCTTTTCAGTTAGCGGTGTAATAGATGAGTCTAACCCATCAAATAAGGCCCGGGTGCCATCAGCAAGAGCAAATTCCCTCACCACAATGGGGCAGGAGGTCTGACTGGCATGAACCATCGCCACTGTAGACATTAACGCTGTAATCTCTCTGGTACGGTCAATAACATCAGCCGAGTCGATGCCCCCGTAAAACAACTGATACTCATCTGTAAGCGCAGACTGACGTTTAGTTCGTGAAAAATCGAAACTATTATTCCAGGTGATTCCAGTTAGGCTTTTAGTCTTGCGAGTTAACTGCCCAGGGGTTAACAATCGTTCACTGCTTAGATTCGCTAGAGAGTGAGCCTGCGCTTCGACCGAATCAAGATCACCATCATTGACACTGCTAGCCCTAAACCAAGGGCTCATCGCCATGTCCACCAACAAATCTTTCAGGTTCATTCCGCCGCTTACAAAGCCATCAGTCAATGTTTGAATCGTTGCCGTTTGCGCGTCATAAGCCATCAGCTTTGCCGCATAGTTGGCATCAGACTGTACTTCTGGCTGCTCTAACAGCTCTGAACCTATAATCGAAGGCCACCAGAACTTGACAGCTGCTCGTGCAAACCTTGGGTCCTGGACAATTTGCTGTGCCACCCACTGCAAGCTGTTGTCAGCACTAGGCGCAGTCTCCCCAAGTAGGCCAGGTGCGCGCATATCGCGATACCAAGTATCTCCAAATTGATAGCCAGTTTTGACGCTGTCACGCTTATAGAAAAAATCTAGGGAGTCTAAACCCGCATTGCGAAAATGCCCCTCTTCAGCGTAGTTTTGAAATGCACCAGCCAAGGGGTCAAGTGTGGCATGACAAACCGTGCAATTTTGGTTGTTTAAAGTCGGGTTGTTGGTATCAGCTAGGGCCGCGGCGTCCGTTGTGCGCGGGGCTGAAGCCTCAATATCCGTGTCTAGAAAATGCAGCATGGTCCAACGTGATCGGGCTCTATTTCGGTTAGTCGCTGTAGTTGGGTAGCGATACAAAAATGATTGGGTGTTGAGCACTCCAGCATGAGGATAGTCATAAAACAATGACCCGGGCTCTGCTACCCGAAATAATGCTAACTCAGGGATATACACCGTTTCAGTATCAGCACTCCTGGCATAGTAACGATCTAAGGTAACAGGCTGAAAATCCCCATAGTCTTCTGGATCAGCAAAGTTACCTGTTGTATTCATTGCAAACGCAGCAATAGGGTTTGTCATCATGTAGTCAGCGGTCAATATCTCACTATAGGGCTTGTCATTCTCCACAACATGGGCGATCAGCTCTAAAGGAGATTCTCGCAGACCTCGGTCAACCCCCCTCAAAAATCGCAATCCCTCAGAATTGATAGAAAAGCCCTCAGCGGCAGCTTCGGCTCTGAGGTCAGCGAGGGTATTTAAAAAATTGGGGAATACCCCACCCTGGTCTAGGAAGGATTGGTCGGGAGTGCCTCGGACTAGTAAGCGGTCGTTAGCCCCTTCGATAAGAAAGTCATGAAAATTATCACCGCGCATAACATTGCGAATGGTTGAACGCAAAACAGCTTCGCCGCCCGCCTCAACAGCGGCAATTTCAACCGCACTCGGCGCGCGACCAGCCAGTATAATCGCTGCACGGCGCAGCGTCTTGGCCGGACCAAGTTCCTCTACACCGGTAAAGAAGCTAACGCTATCGGAGGAGGAGGCAACTGTCCCACTACCATTCACTAGCCCCGCCATCAGATTTTGTAGATTGTTGTAATCAGTACTGCCCACGGCTAGTTGAGTTCCGCCGCCATGGCTAACACTGCCGCTGACCTTGTTTAGGATATAGTCCAAGGCATCGCCGCGGGAATTAGCGAAGACGCTTAACACATCAAAGTTAGCAGCAGTTGAAGTGTCACTACTGCGCGCAAAGACCAGGCTGGTGTTTCTAGAAATGCCATCATCAACATGGCAAAAAACACAACGAGAATCCACAACTTGAGAAGAGATATTTGTCTCGAAGAATTGCTGAGTGCCTAATTCATTACTGTTACCGTCAACCACAACCACAAACTCTGCTAATTGAAATTGAATAGGAGAATTGTTGGATAAGACCAGGCGCAACTGTAAATTAGTGTCGCCGATTCGGACACTAGGAACGCTAAGCGTCTCCCCTTCGAAACTACTAGCGCCAATCAAATTTGGATTAGCCACTTCTGCCGCAGCAGTGAGATTAAAAATAACTGGGCCGTCGCCTGGCGCAATAGTCAGTTCGATACTAAACGCTATTTCACCAACGGCAACTGTTGGGATTTTTACTACCGTGCCTTCCAAGAAA
>JBLGBJ010000040.1:0-25503 GCA_047617605.1 Pseudohongiellaceae bacterium
GGAAAGTAGTGAACGCTAGTCGATCAACAGCTTATTCTGCGCCATTTGTAATGCCTTAATCAGTGCTTTAGCTTTGCTGAGAGTTTCTTCCCATTCCGAATCCGGGTCCGAGTCTGCCACTATGCCGGCACCAGCTTGAACATGAAGTTGACCGTCTTTTATCAGGGCAGTCCGAATGGCAATAGCCATATCCATTGAATTATTCCAACCAAGATAGCCCATGGCTCCGCCATAAACCCCGCGCTTAACCGGTTCTAACTCATCAATTATTTGCATCGCTCTAACTTTAGGTGCGCCGCTGAGAGTTCCTACCGGCAAAGTCGATTTGAGTACATCTAATGCTGTTTTATCATCTCGAATTTCGCTCTCAACAATTGAGGCGATATGCATAACATGAGAATAACGCTCCACGAACATTGTCCGGGTCACCTCAACAGTTCCTGTTTTTGAAACTCTGCCAGAATCATTTCGACTCAGATCTATCAGCATCAGATGCTCTGCAAGCTCTTTGCTGTCAGCGAGAAGCTCTTTCTCAAGAGCGATATCTTCTTGTTCGGTCTTGCCTCGCTTACGTGTGCCGGCCAATGGTCTTACGGTAATTTTGCCGTCTTCCACTCTCGCCAAAATTTCAGGCGAGGCACTTACAACCGTGTGGTCACCCATATCGAAATACACCATATAAGGCGACGGGTTCAAGTAACGAAGCGCTCGATAAACATTGAGCGGGTCGCCAACAAAATCAACCGACATGCGCTGAGCTAAAACCACCTGCATCACGTCACCGGCAATAATATAGTCTTTAATTTTTGCTACAGCGTTCTTGTAATCGGCTTGCCGAAAATTAAAACTGATGTCGCTCTCTTTCATTACCGGACCAGCCAGCTGCTCGGGCAATACCGCCGGCTCGTTCATTTTTGCCTGCAGTTGATCGAGGCGACGTTGCGATGTTTGATAGGCATCAGGCTGAGAAGGGTCAACATTAATAACAAATGCTAAAGTACCGCGCAGGTTATCAAACACCACGACTTCTTCCGAAACCATTAACAAAATATCCGGCGTGCCTATTTTATCTGCGGCGGTACAAGGTCCTACACTGGTTTCTACATAGCGCACGCTGTCATAGCCGAAATAACCTACCAAGCCGCCCGTATAAGCAGAGTATGCTTGGCTGTCTTCGGCGTCGGCAACCTTATACCGCGCCTTGAACTCCTCAATAAAAGCAAAGGGATCCGCGGTAGTGATTTGATCAATAACACTGCCGTTTTCCTCGACGGTAATAGAATCGCCAACGATTCTGATAATTGTCGAACATGGCAATCCAATCACTGAGAAGCGTCCCCACTTCTCGCCGCCCTGAATTGATTCAAAAAAGTAGCTATGAGCGCCTTTGCCTAGTTTTAAGTAAATGCTAAGCGGGGTTTCAGTGTCCGCTAATACTTCACGCACCACCGGCACTCGATTAAACCCTTTATTCGCGCAGTCTTTTAATAGTTTTTCATTCATTCGCTGGCTGATCTTTTGCTATCCATATGTAAATAAATAGACAGTTAAATTGACAGATAAGTTGCTACAGGCTTTTATTCGTACTCTCGCTCAATTGTGCTCTCATAGCCGCAATCGTTTCTGCATAGTCATTGCTGTTGAAGATGGCAGAACCGGCAACAAACATGTCGGCTCCTGCATCTGCAATTTCTCGAATATTGCCGACACCTACACCACCATCAATTTCAAGGCGGATGGAGTGCGGGCTTTCATCAATGAGTTTGCGAGCCTCTTGAAGTTTCTTCAATGTTCCTGGAATAAATTTTTGGCCACCAAATCCTGGATTAACAGACATTAGTAAGATGACATCCACCTTGTCCATCAAATACTCTAAACAGGTCAATGGCGTACCTGGGTTAAACACCAAACCCGATTTACAGCCTTGATCGCGAATCAGCTGCAACGATCTATCAACGTGTGAGGTGGCCTCCGGATGAAAGCTGATGTAGCTAGCCCCGGCTTTAGCAAAATCCAATATCAACTGATCCACTGGGCTAACCATTAGATGGACATCAATGGGCGCGGTAATCTTGTGGTTACGGAGCGCTTCACAAACCATCGGCCCAATAGTCAGGTTCGGCACGTAATGGTTATCCATAACATCAAAATGTACAACATCAGCACCAGCGTTTAGGACCGCATTGACTTCATCGCCAAGGCGGGCAAAGTCTGCCGACAAAATAGAGGGGGCAATCAAAAAGTCTTTCATAAGGTTTGGGCTTCCAATCTGCGAATGCGATTATTTTACAGATTGCAGGCTTGTTTGTCTTAATGGGATTTTTGCTAATCCTCTAGGCTATTTCAAAACCGCCTAGATGCTTCATGAACGGATTTTACGGAATCCGCATAGCGCTTCGTATGCATCTCGGATTGCAGTGGATTTCTCTTGTGCCTGCTTGAGGGTTTCTTCGGAAAGGTTATCTCGAACCAGCTTATCTGGATGATAGCGAGACATCATTCTCAAGTAGGCACGACGAACCTCACCATCCTCAGCATTGGGTTCCAACTGCAGGATACTGTAAGCATTGTGAATATGGTCGCGGGCTTTGTACTGTTTATAGTCCGCGTGGCTTTGCATCTGAGTACATACATCAAGAAATTCAACAACTGAAAAACCTAATATCTCAGCGGTATCTCGAAGTAAAAGCTTCTCTTTGAGTCTAATGTCTCCCTTGATATACGCCATGCGGCACTGAATCTTTAAAAACAAATCAGCTAATGGGCTCTTAGCGCCAATCATCTTTACCATGTTTTGAACGCAGCTTAGCACGTCCGATTTTGGCAGTTTGCCTTGCTCAAAGTAATCAATAGCCTGCATTCGGCACTCTTGTTCCAAGCCCATGAGCTGCATGATGGCTGTCGCATATTTCACTTCGCCCTGAGTCACTCTCCCGTCTAGCTTGGCAATTCGTCCCAATGAGGCAAACATAGCTATGGTAAAAACAAGCTCCGTGTGGCCACCATCAGGCACTTGCGCATTAGGCTCACTGCCATTCAACCTCGCGGTCATAGCACGTTTGTAATCTTTGTTAAAAAATAAGCCCAGCATGATCTAGGATTACGCTTCCATTTAAAGTGAATTAACGTTCTGCAGCCGCTCGGGCGTGCCTACATCAACCCATAAGCCTGAGAAAAACTCGCCACTGACTTTATTCTGCTCCATTGCCCCTCGCAATAAAGGCACTGTAGATGATGGTCTTATCGGCAGACCATCGAACAACTTTTTATGCATAACGCTGATACCGCTGAAAGTTCGGCAATTATCTGTAGAGCCACTACTTTCGTGGACCCGCCCAGATTCATCAAGGTAGAAATCGCCTTTCGGGTTATGCTCGCAATTTTCCACCAGCACTAAATGAGCTAGCTCATTCTGGCCATCAAGGGCTTTCAGAGTGGAAAAATCAAAATCCGTCCAGATGTCTGCATTAACAACAATGAAGGAGTCATCTTTAAGTTTAGCCAAAGATTTGATAATACCGCCGGCAGTTTCAAGCAGAATTGGCTCGCGGGAGTAGCTGATATCAATCCCAAAACGCTTGCCATTGCCCAGAGCTTCTTCAATCATGGCGCCCAAATAAAAATGATTGATAACGACACCAGTAACCCCTCCTGCTATCAAACGAAGAATCTGGTGTTCAATCATAGACTTACCTCTCACTTTAAGAAGTGGCTTAGGCATATCTGCGGTCAGGGGCTGCATGCGCGTGCCCATGCCCGCAGCAAGAATCATAGCTCGCATTAGGTTTCCAGTTGTAATTTGGCCTTGGCCAGAGGCAATACCTCCGTTATAAACCAAGCTCTAAACTCTGCCATTTCCTCGAATTGTGCACTGATATCGAGAAAGTATTTAACGACCAGAGGAATATCGGCCAAATACTGAGATTTATTATCTCTAATACTGAGCCTTGCAAATATCCCAATCACCTTAAGGTTTCGCTGCAGGCCAGCTATGTTCATGTCTCGAATCAATTGTACCTCAGTGTATCCAGCTAATAGGCCAGCGGCCTGTGCTTTGACCAGATACAAAGAAGCCCAATCTTCAACTTGCTGCTTTGGCCAAGAGATATAGCAATCTCGGAGTAATGACACCAAATCGTAAGTATAAGTACCGCTTACAGCGTCTTGAAAGTCGATCACTCCGGGGCCGCAGCCAACACCAAACTTCGAGGTGTCCAGCTCCATAAGATTCCTCGAATGGTAGTCTCGATGAACGGCAACCTGATGCTGACCGCTAATTTGCTCAGCCAACCAGAGAAAAGTAGAGTTACACAGTGCTGTGCCCGCCTCATCGAATTTGAAAGACAGAAAGCTCTCACAGAACCAGATAGGAAAAAGCTGCATCTCCTCGAGCAGTTTTTCAACCGTGTATGCCGGCAGTAGACTCTTGTCCAATCCTGACTGAATTAGCACCAACGCGTCTATCGCTTGGCTATAAAGCGCCTCGGACGAGGCCATGTCATCATTACGCTGATAATGAAGTAACGCCGGCAAATACAAATCATCACCCAAATCGACCAGCAGCATAAAGCCCTGAACATAATCTACCGAATAGACCTTGGGCGCAGAAATTCCTGAGGCAAGCAACAAATTAGAGAGGTGAACAAAAGTTTGGTTGTCTTCATGTTCTGGGGGCGCATCCACTGCTATATAGGTATCACCTCCAACTCTTGCCCTAAAATAACGGCGAAAACTTGCATCGCCGCTAACCGGCTCCAATTCAACATTACCCTGTTTATCGTCCAATAATTGATCCAGTAACTCATTGGTCCAAGAAATTAGCTCTTGTAGACGAGCATCCGTCATATTTTCTCCTGTCATTTAAGTAGCCACATCAGTAATTAGCTCGTGCAAAAGCCATTAGATTTGCAACTGGCAATGCACTATTATGCCATGCCGTGGGCATCGTTAAATCGATGGCTTCACAAATCGATAAAATTATCAGCTTCGCTACACCTAAATCGACGAAAAACGAGAAATTAGCAGGCAGTAACTAGCTAATTTATGAGTAGTTCACATCCCGCCGAACGCGGAAAAAATTACATGTCTTTCAAAAAACACTATCTATCGACTGAGATCGCCCTCATTTTGTCAGCGGGAGTATTCCTAGGATTGAATTCTGAGACAGCCCAGGCCCAGCTCCCCCAATATAACTGCCGTCCAAATGCCCAAAATGATGGCTGGGTGTGTGCTGCTCCAGACGGAATCCCGGCATTGCCATCTAGAAGCGCAAGCCAACGCTATCGACCCAGCTCAGAGCCAAATGTTTTTGTGCCTGTCCCTGAGCTTGAATCAGAGCCAGAACCTGAAGCGGAGGTAAGAGAACTAGAACCAAAGGACGACCGAGCCAGCACCGCAGACGCCAGCAGCAGTGCTCAAGCTCCTCACAGCGCAATCACAGCAAAACAATACCCATTGGACTGGGTGCCACGCGCCGAACTGAGCCCGGCACAAATTGCGGCATTACCAGCTAACTGCTGCGGCGCCTTTATCGATCCGAGCTTAGTACTGAAAACAGCCGCAAACGACCCAGAGCTTGCTCCAACAACATTCAATGCGGTATCAGGCTTGACTCAGCTCAGTGACAGCCTTTATGACATCGAAGGCGACGTCACCGTCGCTCAAGGGTATCGAACAGTCCAAAACGATCGCCGCACCACAGTTAATCGCGAAGAAAATACGATATCAATGCAAGGCAACGTAGAATTTCGCGAACCGGGCATGTTAATTCTTGGTCAGTCAGCATTTATTGATACCGATGACAGTGCCAATAGAATTGAAGACGCCCGATATGTCATCCACGATTTTGGCGCACATGGCACTGCCGCCAATATCACTTATAACAGCGATACAGGCTTTGTCGTTATCGAAAATGGCGAGTTCAGTCGCTGCGAGCCTGAAAACCCTTTTTGGAAACTAAGTGCAAACAGCATAGTACTAGACCAAGCTGAAGGCCGTGGCTACGCAACAAAAGTGAGCCTTCGCGTAAAAGATGTGCCACTTTTTTATTATCCTTTTACCATGCCTTTTCCGCTGGGAGAGCAACGCTCATCAGGTTTTTTAGCGCCAAGCACCGGCTCTACCCGCAGCGGCGGCTTCGATTTCGAATTGCCTTATTACTTCAATTTGGCACCAAACTACGATGCCACTTTTTCACCACGAATCTTATCCGATAGGGGCGTAATGGCCACCGCTGAATTTCGCTATTTGGGGGAATCGTCCATGAACACCTTGAACATGTCCCACCTTGCCGGCGATCAACTCTTCGACGCGAACACAGCAGATATTCTCGGCAGTCTTTCCCCGCCAACTGAAAACCGCTGGTTTCTCGGCTACAAGCATCAAGGCACTTTTGGAGAACATTGGAGTACCTTCGTTGACTACAATGCGGTTAGCGATGAGGACTACTTCTTTGATTTAGGCAACAACGGCTTGAATGTTTTTAGCAGATCTCACTTAAACAGACAGGGTCAAATAAACTTCAATTCCGAGTACCTGCGCGCGGGGATCAATGTGCAGCGAGTTCAAGTAATCGACCCATTCATTAACACGGTCAATATCAACACTCCGTATGACATATTGCCTCAACTTCATTTTGAAACAGAAAAATCTTTACCACTGGGCTTTGCGGCAAGACTGGGAGGCGAATTTACCTCGTTCGATAGAAGTCTTGACGAGGCAGCATTATCACCCGCCCTAGTTAACAATGGCGCCTTAGTTACTGGCGAACGGATTAACCTTGAGCCAGAAATTAGCTGGTCAGCGGATACCCCGGGGTGGTTTGTAAGAGCCAATGCAAAATATAAATACGCTCAATATCAATTAGAAAATCAAGCTCTGGCGACGATTGAAAATCCAGATGTTGGAGTAGGGATTTTTAACGTTGATGCTGGATTAGTGTTTGAACGATCACTCGCTAAGGGCTCGATGACGCAAACTCTTGAGCCTAGAATTTACTATCTCTACAGCGAATTTGAAGATCAAAATATGCTGCCATTGTTTGACACAGCTGAGCTCAATTTTAGTTTTAATCAGCTTTTCCGCGATGATCGCTTCAGTGGTGGAGACAGAATAGCCGACGCCAATCAGGTTACCGCCGCCCTCACCTCTAAAATTCTTGATAAAAATGGCAAAGAACGCGCTCGAGCGAGCATCGGCCAGATCACCTATTTTGAGGATCGTCAGGTCAGCCTGCGCAATCCGCTGATAAATTTTGTGCCACGCTACTCCCCACTATCAAGCACATCGTCTCTAATTGGAGAATTTGCACTGTCAGCCGGACAGAACTGGCAGCTCAATACCGACGTACAGTGGAACCAAGAGGCTAAAGACGTGGATGAAGGCAGCGTCCAGTTGCGCTATCAGCGAGACAACAGCCACATATTCAATCTGTCCTATCGAATTCGGAACCTAGTAGATACGCCGACCTTTTTGCTGCCTGGGGGAATTAGCCCTCAGATCAAGCAGAGCGATGTATCTGGGGTGTGGCCGCTGACTACAAATTGGAAGGTATTGGGCCGATGGAACTATGATCACTCGAATGCGCGAAACATAGACGCGTTTGCTGGGGTAGAATGGAGCAATTGTTGCGCAACCATTCGTGTGATTGGCAGAGAATGGGTTGACCAAGACGAGTTGTTTGTTCCTAATGTTGAACCGAATCAAGCAATTTTTGTCCAATTCACACTGAACGGCTTAGGCAACCTCACCGGAGGGGGCTTAACTAACCTGCTCAGCGACGGCATCTGGGGCTTTAGAGACACTGAATATGAATAGATTACACGCGATTTTCCAACGGCTTGGCAGGCACTTAACGGGTTTTGGCGTTAGCCTGTGCCTGGTCCTTGCTGTAGCTAACAGCACTAGCTCTGCTCAACGGGTCCTACTGGACAAAATTGTCGCCATTGTTGACAGCGATGTGGTGCTACAAAGTGAGTTGGACAGACGATTAATAGAAACGCGAGAAAATGCACAGCGAGCAGGTCAGCCACTTCCTCCCGAAGAGCAGTTTCGCGCCGAGATCCTAGAGATGCTTGTTGTAGAAAACCTGCAAATGCAGTTTGCTGAAAGAGTAAGCATTCGGTTTGACGATGACACGATCAACCGCGTTCTGGACAACATGGCCCAAAATAACAACATGGCCTTCGAGGAGTATATAAAAACTTTGGAGGACAATGGAGTCTATCTGCAAACACGCATCGAAGTGAGAAAGCAGATGACCATCCAAGAACTGCAGCGCGGCATGGTCAATCGCCGAATTACGATTACCGACCAGGAAATAGAAAACTTTCTGAATTCTGAAACTGGTCGGGAAGTTATGTCAGAGGACTATATGCTGCAAGATGTACGGGTCGTTACCAGCGCCGCGGATACGCCTGCAGATAAAGAAGCCAAACGCAGATTTGCTGCAGACCTAACTGCCAGATTCCAAGATGGCGAACCACTTACCTCCGCCGAATCTCTAGCACTAAATGCAGGTGTAGAGATTAGTGGCTCAAATTTAGGCTGGCGCAAAGCTGATGCATTGCCAACTATATTTTCAAATGTTGTGGCAGACATGAGTGTGAACGATGTTCAGGGCCCTATAGAGGCCGGTAACGGTTTCCATATTATTAAACTCGTCGACAAGCGCGGCGGCACTGAACAGATGGTTAACCAAACCAATTTTCGTCATATCATGCTTACGCCCAACGAAATTCGTAACGAAGACCAAACCATAGCGGCCATTGGCCAGCTGCGAGAGCGCATTCAGGCTGGTGAAGAGTTTGCCCCACTTGCCAGGCAAAACTCTGACGATGCTTCTTCGGTTGTCGCCGGAGGCGACTTGGACTGGATCAACGAAGGCGGCATGCCAATAGAAATGGCTGCAGTCATAGACACACTGGAGGTCGGTGAACTTAGCGAAGTGTTTCAATCAGAAACCGGCTGGCACATAGCTGAAGTCTTGGGCCGAAGAGAAGCTGATTTAAGTTCACAGTACAGCCGTTCGCAAGCGGAGAATGCACTGCGCAATAGGAAATTTGAATTAGAGCTACAAAATTGGTTAATAGAAATTCGCGAAGAAGCATTTGTTGATGTTGTCGAATAACACGAGCGGTGGCGCGAGCTTAAATTGCTAAATCGAATAGCTATTACACCCGGAGAGCCGGCTGGCATTGGACCAGATCTTTGCATTGAGTTAGCGCAGCGCCCACCTGCTGACACTCAATGTGTAGTTGTGGCAGATCCCAACCTGCTACAAGAGCGGGCCGCACTGTTATCAAAACCTCTAACCCTCACCGAATTTGATCCTAAAGCGGCGGCCCAAACCAATGCGCTAGGCGAGCTTTTTATTACTCCGGTAACTCTAGCGGCAAAAGTTATTGCCGGGGAATTGTCAGCTGCCAACAGTGGGTACGTATTAGAAACCCTGCGCGTAGCATCCGACCTTGTCTTGAGCAAAACCCTTGATGCGCTAGTCACAGGGCCTGTTCACAAGGGGATTATCAATGACGCAGGCATAAGCTTTACCGGTCATACTGAATTCTTAGCACAGTACTGCGGTGTAAAACTCACCGTTATGATGTTGGCAACCGAGGGCTTAAGAGTTGCACTAGTTACGACACATATACCGTTATCAAAGGTCCCTAGTGCAATTACCAAGACCCTGCTTGGCGATATTTTGACCATTTTACATAATGACTTGATTAGTAAATTTGGTATCGAGAACCCAACTATTTTAGTCTGCGGCCTAAACCCTCACGCAGGCGAAAGCGGCCACCTGGGCCGAGAAGAAATTGAAATTATTGAACCGGTGTTGCAAGAAATGCAAATTCAAGGCCTAGATCTCATTGGACCATTGCCTGCTGACACTCTATTCACCGCTAAATATTTAGATCACGCCGATGCTGTTTTGGCGATGTATCACGACCAAGGCTTACCTGTTTTAAAATTTAAAGGCTTTGGTGATTCTTGCAATATCACCCTTGGCTTGCCGATGATTCGGACATCGGTTGATCACGGAACGGCAATCGACCTTGCCGGAAAGGGCCTTGCTAATACCGGCAGTTTGTTTAATGCAATAAACACTGCTGTCACCATGGCTGGCCACTGGAAAGTATTATGAGCCCTCCGATTGATGACAGGCCCCGCATGGGCAATGGCATGCACCACCAAGCTCGGAAACGCTTTGGCCAAAACTTTCTTCATGATCAAAATATAATTGATAGAATTGTTTACTCAATTAATCCTCAGATAGCTGACCATTTAGTTGAAATCGGTCCGGGACAAGGCGCCATTACCAATCCACTGGCAAGTGTGGGAGCGCGGCTTGACTGTATCGAATTGGACCGTGACCTTAGCAAGTATTTGGAAGTGAACTTTAAACTTGTTGACCATGTCACTATCCATCAGCAAGACATATTGAAGTTTGAAATAGCACAGCTTAATAACGCTGATCATTCACTAAGAGTGATAGGCAATCTTCCATATAATATTTCGACACCGGTTTTATTTCATCTGATTAAAAGCCACAACCTGATTAGCGATATGACGTTCATGTTGCAGCTAGAGGTCGTGCAAAGAATGTCAGCGGGTGTTGGCGACAAGAATTATGGCCGTTTAGGTATAATGCTGCAGTATTACTGCGCCGTGGAGCATCTCTTTAACGTGCCTGCCACTGCCTTCAAACCTCAGCCTAAAGTTAACTCTGCGATCGTGCGCCTAACCCCACACAGACAAAAACCAATTATCGCCAAGGATATAAAAATGCTGGAGTTGGTGGTTCGTAGTGCCTTTAATCAGCGGCGTAAGACCTTGAGAAATAGCCTCAAGATCCTCATCGCAGAGTCTGGTTTAACAGACCTATCCGTAGACTTAAGCTTACGGCCCGAAAACTTGTCTCTCACAGACTATGTAAATATAAGTGATGCATTAAGCCATGCACCTCATAACCAGTAGAGTTATCTTTTAATGAGTTCATCAAGCCCGATTCAGATCGACGTCACGACCCGTTATCTCAAAGAGCAGTCCGATCCTACTTCAATGCGCTTTGCCTTTGCCTACACAATTACTATCACTAACAATGGCACTAGTACCGCACAGCTTCTAAATAGACACTGGCAAATTAGTGATGATAATAATCGAGTGGAAGAAGTTAAAGGGGAAGGGGTTATAGGAAAACAACCAAAAATTGCACCAGGTGAATCTTTCACCTACACCAGTGGCGCCGTCATCAGGACCACTGTGGGCACAATGCAAGGTAGTTACGGAATGTGCTGGGCGGATGGTGTTAAGTTTGATGCGTCCATTGCACCATTTCTGCTTGCTATACCTCACACGGTTCACTAACAGGCATTCCCGCCCTTAGCTTGCGTTGCTATACTTCAGCCAAACGGCTGTCGGGTTATTTCTATCATTAAGCTTAACCTTTTCTTGGCATAAACACTTTGTTCCTAATATGAGTACACACAATATTATGCGCACATACACAATACTATGAGCACATACGCAATTGGTGATATCCAGGGTTGTTACAAGCAGCTGCGTAAACTGCTTAACAAAGTTAAGTTTACCGCAAGTACCGATACTCTATGGTGCGTTGGCGACCTCATAAACAGGGGGCCTAGATCTCTAGACACGCTTAAATTCTTGCAAGATATTGATGATTCCACGAGAATCGTTTTGGGTAACCATGACCTTCACTTCATCGCGCTTTATGAAGGTTGCGCGCCAATTCGCGGCAAGGACACAGTGGGACAGATACTCGAGGCAAGCGAGTGCGGCGCATTGAGTGACTGGCTACGTAGCAAGCCATTGGCTTATTACGACAGTATAGACACCGACGACGGCCCTGAAAATTTTCTAATGCTCCACGCCGGAGTCGCGCCACAGTGGACAACACAAACGACGCTGAACTTAGCCGCAGAAGTTGAATACGCGCTGCAAGACAAGGATTATCGAGCTTTTCTTAAACACATGTACGGTGATGTGCCGGTACGCTGGCATGACAGATTGCTGGGCCTAGACAGGCTAAGGGTAATCACCAACTATCTAACTCGGGTACGCTTTTGTGACGATATTGGCACTCTTAGGTTAGACGTAAAACAAGGAATCAATGCAGCTCCACCGGGTTTCAAGCCTTGGTTTGAATACGAGAAAATTACCAAAGAGGCATCCATTGTATTTGGCCACTGGGCTTCACTGGAAGGAAAAACAGACAGAGCAAAAGTCTACGCACTCGATACAGGCTGCGTGTGGGGGCGGGACCTTACCCTAATGCGCTTAGAAGATCAGCAGCGATTCTCGGTAAACTGATTCCGCTGACTCCATTTACTAAGATATACCAAAGACATACTAAAGACGTTTCATATGAAGACATATCTTGTAGGTGGCGCTGTTAGAGACCAACTTTTAAAATTACCGGTCAAGGATAAAGACTGGGTAGTTGTTGGTGCTTCTCCAGATGAGCTACTTCAAAAAGGCTATTCTCAAGTCGGCAGCGACTTCCCCGTTTTCTTGCATCCGCAAAGCAAAGAAGAATATGCGCTAGCCAGAACCGAGCGCAAATCAGCTGCAGGTCACAGAGGGTTTGAAGTGCACTACGCGAAGGACGTGACTCTTGAAGATGATCTAATGCGCCGTGACCTCACCATCAACGCGATCGCTCAATCACCCAATGGTGATTTAATAGATCCCTACAATGGCCTTGCAGATATTGAAAATAAAGTTCTGCGCCATGTCTCCGACGCTTTTATTGAAGATCCCCTGCGCGTGCTTCGTGTCGCCCGCTTTGCAGCAAGATTTGCGCATCTGGGCTTTGTAGTAGCGCCGGAAACATTGGCCCTCATGAAAGAGATAAGTCATTCTGGGGAATTGGAGGTGCTTAGCGCAGAAAGGGTTTGGCGAGAAATCAGCTTAGCGCTAAAAGCTGATACACCGGCAGAGTTTGTAAAGACGCTTCGAGATTGCAGCGCTCTGAAGGTTATCCTGCCTGAAGTAGATGCTCTTTTTGGCGTGCCCCAACCCAAAAAATACCATCCGGAAATTGATACCGGCGTACATATTCTACTTTGCCTAGAGCAGGCCGCGTTATTAACCGACGACCCCACGATTCGATATGCTGTGCTTGTCCATGATGTGGGGAAAGGGGTGACTAATCCAGAAAAATGGCCAAGCCACTCAGGTCATGAAAAGCTGGGAGTCGGTTTGTTAAGGACAATCACCGCTCGCCTCAAAGTACCCAATGAATATGCGCAATTGGCCGCGCTAGTTTGTGAGCATCACACACTCCTGCACCGAGTCACTGAACTTAGCCCTACAAGCCTGTTAATGCTCATCGAAGCAGCTGACGCTATAAGAAGGCCAGAACGGTTTGAGAAATTTATTGTCGCCTGTGAGGCTGACGCTCGAGGCAGAACTGGGTTAGAAAAAAGAGATTATCCACAGCATCGTTATTTAGGCTTAGCTAAAGATGCCGTTGCCAAGGTTGATTCTCGAACAGCCCTGGACGCAAACCCGGACCAATCACCCAAAGAAGCTATTAGGCTAGCTCGACTAGAAGCAATTTCGACTTATGTCGCCTCATCGAAAGAGAACAGCTTAATCGATACGGAGAATTCAATGTGAGCAAAGTAGTCTTTATTACTGGCGCTGCAAAAAGGATTGGAGCCACAATCGCACGAACTTTCCATCGCCAAGGTTTCAAGGTAATTATTCACTATCACCGCTCAGCAGATGAAGCTAATACATTAATAGAGGAGCTAAACGGCAACCAAGCTGATAGCGCGGCCGCGCTGCAAGCCGACCTTACGGACCGAGACGCTACACTAGATATGGCAAAGAAAGTTGTCAATATTTTCGGCCGGCTGGATGTGTTGGTTAATAATGCCTCATCATTTTATCCGACGAGACTTGGGGAAATCGAACAGCAAACTTGGGATGACCTAATTGACAGCAATCTTAGAGGTGCGTTTTTTATAAGCCAGCAACTAGCAGACGAATTGAAATCAAGAAAAGGTGCAATCGTCAATATTGTCGATACACATTCTGACCGGCCGCTGCAGGGATTTTCTGCCTATAGCATAGCCAAAGCTGGCCTTAAGGCGATGACAAAATCATTAGCCATTGAACTAGCCCCTGATGTTCGGGTAAATGGAGTTTCACCTGGCGCTATATTATGGCCGCCCTCTTTAGAGAACGACCAAGACCCAGATGTGCTTGAAAAACGTGCAGTTACTTTGGCAAGAATTCCGCTCGCGCGCCTTGGCAAAACAAAAGATATTGCTGAGGCCGTTTTCTATCTGGCAATAGAGGCTAACTACATCACCGGCTTTACCCTAAAAGTAGATGGCGGCAGAAGCCTAATCTAAAAAACTGCGACTACGGTCTAAGAGGCAGGAACTGTGGTTACGGTAGACCATTGAAATTCTACGGCCCAAATTTTTTGAGAAGACTTGTCAAAGCTTCGCCAAAGTTCAGCGTAGGTCTTCCCAGACTGTTTATGCAGCTTATCGGGCAGCATTTCTGCCAACGGTAATAGGGCAAAGGCATTGCGGGTTATTTCTGCCCGCGGCAAGGATAAACCACACTCAACACCCGATTCGTCTCCATAGGTCAGGATATCGATGTCCATCGTGCGCCCTGAAAATTTAGGCTGCTGACGATCCCTCCCCAGCTGGTCTTCAATAAGTTTTAGGCGCCCGGAAATCTCGAACAAGGATTTCTCCACTTCAGCGATAACCACCAGGTTCATAAAGTTATCGCCGTCAAAACCCACTGCTTCGCTTTCATAAACCTTGGATAAAGAGATGCTGCCAAATTCTTGCTCCAGCAAATGTAGAACCTTGCGAATATTTATCGTCGGCTCAATATTGGATCCAATACTTAAAGAGAGTGTTGGCACTTAATCGCCTGTTTTAGCCTGAGTTAGAGGTCATGGGTTGTGTGCTATGAGTAATAATTAATTGAGCTAGGTGCAAAACTACTTGCTCCCACGTTCGATAATCACACCAACTTCCTTAGAGCCGGTTACCGCCCCAGGTTTTCCAAGGCGCAATCTTAGCCAACTAACACCAAATTCATTCTGTACAATGGCGGCAATTTCCTCTGCCAGTTTTTCAACTAGCAAAAATTCAGATTTTTCGACGAAATCGATCAATCGCTTTGCCACAGATTTATAATCTAATGTTTTTTGAATGTCATCATCCTTAGCCGCCGGGCGGATATCAGTGGCCATTTCCAGATCCAGACTTACTACTTGACGCTGTTCTCTTTCCCAGTCGTAAATACCTATAATCGTTTCAATTTCAAGCTCTCGAATATAAACAATATCCATGACAAACCTTTTTTGTGTGTAGCTCTTATAATGTAAGTAACCCTTTACCTTTAAGCCATAAGTAAGCCATAAGTAAGCTTTAACCACACTTTGCACATAATTTAACGGCGAAGTGGCTCTAGGGTCTCTAGTGACCAGCGAGGCTGCGCTCTAATGGCAAGATCATCCCGCTGTCCTGCTTGAATACGCTGGCAACCGGCATAGGCGATCATTGCGCCATTGTCGGTGCAATACTTGGGCTGGGCATAGAATAATTTACTGTCTAATTTTTGAACAGTTACTTCCAATACTGACCTAAGGTGTAAGTTAGCACTAACTCCACCGGCGATAACTAAGGTTTTAAAGCCTGTTTGCTGCAAAGCTCGCCTACATTTTATTGCCAATGTACTGGCGACAGCTTCTTCAAAAGCCCGTGCTATGTCAGCCTTTGTTTGTTCGTCTATCTCGGGTGACTGTTCTTTGTGAGCTTCTTTTTCCTGAGCGCTGTGTGCTTCGCACAGCGCTTCTTCAGCGCGCAACCTGCAGGCGGCAATGGTATTACGAACAGAAGTCTTCAGACCACTGAAACTAAAATCCAGACCCGGTCTATTGGTCATTGGCCAAGGAAAACTAAAACGGCCATAAACTCCTTTTTCAGCCAATTTCGCAAGGTTGGGGCCGCCCGGATATTCCAAGCCCAGCATCTTGCCCACCTTGTCGAATGCTTCACCAGCTGCGTCATCTAGCGACTCACCAAGCAAAGTATATTCGCCAATACCCAAAACCTTTACTAACTGAGTGTGGCCACCTGAAACTAACAGCGCCACAAAGGGGAAGTTTGGGGGGTTGTCCTCCAGCATTGGCGCAAGCAAATGCCCTTCCATGTGATGCACTCCGAGCGTTGGAACTCCCCAGCCCATGCCAAGAGCCCGCCCAATAGAGGCTCCAACTAACAGAGCACCAACCAAACCAGGCCCCGCAGTATAGGCAACGCCATCAATATCCTCAGGCTTAAGCTTAGCCTCAGCTAAAACCTGGTTGATCAGCGGCAACGCCTTTCGTATGTGATCGCGCGACGCAAGCTCGGGAATTACACCGCCATACTTCGCATGAATTTCGACCTGACTATAAAGGGCGTCTGCAAGCAAACCAGCGTCACTATCATAGATAGCAATGCCCGTTTCATCACAAGAAGTTTCAATACCTAATACTTTCAATGGGTTAGTCTCTAGCACTGGATGTTTCAGGGAAGCAATCATGCCAAAAAAACGAGCAAACCCCAACTGGATTATACTCTTAGGTCGTTACTAGCGGTTTCTTAGCAATCCGGCGACAATTCTCTTTGCATTTATCGAGATTGGGCATTACAATTCACGCCCCTGAAATTAGATAGGCAAAAGATTAGCTGTTTTTTAGGACCCAAGCCGAATTCAAGTCATATAAAAATTTAAGGTAGGTGCTTTTTCCATGCCAATGGTAAAACTGAAAGAAAATGAACCTTTTGATGTAGCACTACGTCGTTTTAAGCGTTCATGTGAGAAAGCCGGAGTTTTAGCTGAAGTTCGTCGTCGCGAATTTTATGAAAAGCCAACATCTGTGCGTAAGCGCAAAGCTGCCGCTGCCGTTAAGCGTCACCTAAAGAAGGTTTCTCGAGAAAGTCGTAAAAACGTTCGTCTATACTAGAGTGCTTAGCACTCGATAGTTCAGGGCCTATAAATTGACTGATATTTATTTGATTAGTAGGCCCGCGGTTAGCATCCTTGCTAATCTACGCTCTCAATACTCTAAAAATTGACCACCTTCCAGTGCATACTGGTTGTCCGTCGCCTTTTCTGCTCCTCAACTGAAGAATTTCTCTGACTATTTCCGGGAGGTCATTTATGTCCGAAAGCCCATTAAAGCAAGAAATTACCGCAGCAATGAAAGACGCTATGCGCGCGAAAGATAAAGTCCGCTTAGGTACTCTCAGGCTTGCTCTTTCTGAGATCAAGCGAGTTGAAGTTGACGAGCGCATCGATCCAGATGATACCCGTATCATCGTTATCCTGGATAAGATGGTTAATCAGCGCCGTGAATCAATCAGGCAGTTTGAAGCCGGATCCAGGCAAGAACTAGCAGACATAGAGCAAGCCGAGATTGAAGTGCTGCAGGTTTTTATGCCCCAAGCCCTGACCGACGAAGAAATCGAAACCATCCTTTCAGCTGCCATAACTGATTCTGCCGCCAAGACCATGCAAGACATGGGCAAGGTAATGGCATTGATCAAACCTCAGGTTATCGGTAGAGCCGACATGGGCGCTGTAAGTCAGAAAATCAAAGCCGCACTAGACTAAGACGACGCCTAATCCAACGTATCTGGGCATAGCACGCAGCCCAGCCAATGCTGTTAAAGCCCGCACTCGGATCGCTGCCTTTTGCTGTATACCGCCGCCAACGACGTGATTAGTTGCCGGTATTGATATGATCGGCTGTACCATAAGCATTTTGCGATATGATAAGTTCTTCGCAATAAGCTTGCGAAAACACGACAAGCACCAGCAAGGAATACTCGTCAAGCGATGGCAGGCTTAATCCCACAGGCATTTATTGACGATCTGCTCAGCCGTGCTGACATCATCGATGTAATCGATAAACGGGTAGCCTTAAAAAAATCTGGTAAAAACTATTCCGCCTGCTGTCCATTCCATACCGAAAAGACTCCTTCATTTAGTGTGCAGCCAGAGCGTCAGTTTTACTATTGCTTTGGCTGCGGCGCTGCGGGCAATGCCATTGGTTTTGTAATGAACTTTGATCAGCTGGACTTTCCGCTAGCTGTCGAGGTGCTGGCCAAAGAAAATGGCCTAGAAGTTCCACGCGAAGAATCAGAGGCAAGCCAGCGCAAACAGTCCGAGAACTCAAAACTGTTTGTGATTTTAGAGAAGGCCAATAAATTTTTCTGTCAGCAACTTCGAACCCACGAAAACAAACAAGCGGCGATTGACTATCTTGTCTCCCGCGGATTGAGTGGCGAGATAGCAAGAGACTTCAGCATCGGCTATGCCCCGCCAGGCTGGGATAACTTGCTGGTAGCTTTGGGCAGTGATAGCTCGGAAAAACGCTCCTTGGAAAAATCAGGAATGGTTATCGAGAAAGACCGAGATAACAAAAGCAGTACTGAGAAATCAAAAATCCAAAGCCAAGAACCGGGATACTACGACCGCTTTAGACATCGAATCATGTTTCCCATCAGGGACACTCGGGGCAGAACTATTGCATTTGGCGGCCGAGTTCTTGGTGATGACAAACCCAAATACCTAAACTCGCCGGAGACGCCCGTATTTCATAAAGGCGCTGAGCTGTATGGTTTGTATGAGTTTAAAAAATCCAGCCAAAAGTTTAATCAGCTATTAATCGTAGAAGGCTATATGGATGTCATTGCCCTCGCTCAGATGGGCATCAGGAATGCCGTGGCAACGCTGGGAACAGCGACCAGTAGCAGTCATTTAAGCCGACTATTCCGCTTGGTCCCTGAAGTAGTATTTTGCTTTGACGGTGATAAAGCCGGTCGAACTGCTGCCTGGCGCGCACTGGAAGCTACACTTCCTCAAATGGAAGATGGCAGGCAAGCAAAATTTCTATTCCTTCCTGAAGGCGAAGATCCAGACACCTTGGTTCGCAGAATTGGCCAAGAGAAATTCAATGAGGAGCTTAGACTGTCTACGCCCCTGGAGACGTTTTTCTTTGATAAGCTTTCAGTAGGTATTGACGTTACCACGATGGAGGGAAAAGCCAGATTAAGCAATCTCGCAAAACCTCATCTTAAACAGCTGCCCCATGGGGTTTATGGCCAGCTTATGCAGGGCCGACTGGCAGAGTTACTGGGGATATCCAGCGAAGCTTTGAATAAGTTATTAGATAGCCCAGATGACAAACAAACCACGCGTTCAAACTCATTCGCACCGCCCGAGGCACCTGATAATACGGCTTATGACATGCCCTACGATGTGCCCGCCTATGTGCCCGGCTCAACCAATCAACAAAGCCGGCAGAAGCCTCAGAACAAACAGTCCAACAATGGGCTTTCGATCTACAGGCGCCCCGCTGCTATTAAAGCGATTGAGCTATTGCTCCGAAACCCTGAGATAGCACTTAGTCTTGAAATAGACCTAGAACCGATGGGCAGTAGCAATGACGAAAGTCGCAAACTCCTACTGTCACTCATTGAAATTGTTCAAAAAGACCCCACTACTAAGGTCTTCACTCTTTTAGGCTATTGTTATGGAACCACTTTAGGCAATCAGTTAACTCAACTGCTAAAGGAAGAGAAAATTACGCCTACCGAGGGGGTTGAAGGAGAATTTAGACAAATAATTGACAGCATAATGTCCGATGTTAATAAGAAGCTTTATCAGCTAAAGATTAACAATTTGCTGAAATCGAGGTTTGGGCGCCCGGAGCCTGAGCTACCAAGCAGCGCCGAAGAACAAGAATAGAACTAAATAAATAATTCATTTGTCTAAAAAAGAAGACTAATGATATACAAAATAGCTGGTGATCTTTATAATATCCGGCTCCCTTTTATTCACCCATTTCCTGGCATTTGCGCCGGGCAAGACGAGAATTCATGGCCGATTTAATAGCTCCACAGTCCAGTCTTAAGGCATTGATTGCTAAAGGAAAGGAACAAAGTTACCTCACTTATGCCGAGGTAAACGATCACCTTCCACAGTCGATTTCGGATCCCGACCAAGTTGAAGACATCATTCAGATGATCAACGACATGGGTATTAAGGTGTTCGAAACTGCACCAGATACTGATTCTCTTCTGTTAAACGAAGAAAGTGATACTGGCGCCGACGAACTTGCTGCAGCCGAAGCGGCTGCAGCCTTAGCTGCGGTGGAAAATGAGGCCGGACGCACAACCGACCCAGTGCGTATGTATATGCGCGAAATGGGCACGGTGGAACTACTGACTCGCGAAGGCGAGATAGTGATCGCCAAGCGTATTGAAGAAGGCTTGCGTGAACTAATGAAAGCCATGGCCTATTTTCCGGGCACGGTCGAACATGTTTTAAACGAATACGCACTGACTAATACTGAAGAGCGTCGCTTAAACGAACTCATTACCGGTTACCTCGACACCACGGACGTGATTCCCGCGCCAGTGCAGGTCGTTGACAGTTCTGTGGCCAAATCCGCTGACGACGATGATGAAGACGAGGCACCAGTAGGGCCAGATCCTGAAGAAGCGAGAATTCGTTTTGGCGAACTGGCCGACCAATTCAAAAAAACCAGCACTGTAGTTAACAAAAATGGCCGTGAACACCCCAAATCAGTCATTGAACTTGAAAACTTAGGCGAAGTATTCAAGAGCTTCAAACTGACTCCACGTCAATTTGATCCACTGCTTAGCCATATTCGAGCTGTGCTTGGCCGTCTGCGCCGTCACGAGAAATCAGTTATCAGCCTATGTGTTCGTGGTGCAAAAATGCCACGCAAAACTTTCATCGAAAGCTTTCCTGGCAACGAGACTAATGAGAAGTGGATCGATAAGCACATAAAAGAAAAGAAAGACTATTCTGAGCTTTTAGTTAACGTGAAGATTGAAGTTTTAAGGGCTCAAAAGAAGATCAGACTGCTTGAAGAAGAAAGCGGGCTTTCGGTTTTAGAAATTAAAGACATCAACCGCCAGATGTCCATTGGCGAAGCAAAATCACGCCGCGCTAAGAAAGAAATGGTTGAAGCTAACCTGCGCTTGGTTATCTCTATCGCTAAAAAGTACACTAACCGTGGCTTACAGTTCTTGGATCTAATTCAAGAAGGCAACATCGGTTTAATGAAAGCGGTGGACAAGTTTGAATACCGCCGCGGTTACAAATTTTCGACCTATGCAACATGGTGGATACGCCAGGCAATTACTCGCTCTATTGCCGACCAAGCCAGAACGATTCGCATCCCAGTGCATATGATTGAAACGATCAACAAGCTGAACCGTATCTCCCGCCAAATGGTTCATGAGAAAGGTCGCGAACCTACTCCTGAAGAGCTTGGCGAGCGCATGGAAATGTCAGAAGACAAAGTGCGCCGCGTGCTTAAGATCGCTAAAGAGCCAATTTCAATGGAAACGCCTATTGGTGATGACGAAGACTCACACCTCGGCGATTTCATCGAAGATGCGACAGTCGACTCACCTGTAGATTCATCTATCGATGAAGGCCTGAGAGAAGCCACTAAAGACGTCCTTGGCAGCCTAACGGCAAGAGAAGCGAAAGTGCTTAGAATGCGTTTTGGTATCGACATGAACACTGACCACACCTTAGAAGAAGTGGGCAAACAGTTTGACGTGACTCGTGAGCGTATTCGTCAGATTGAAGCGAAGGCGCTGCGCAAGCTACGTCACCCGACTCGGTCTGATCACCTGCGCAGCTTTTTAGACGAGTAAGTCTTGTTAGACGAGTAAGTCAGAAAAGTTATCACGATCAGAAGTAAACAGCGGTAAAACAAGCGACTGACTAATTCTATTAGCAGTCGCTTTTTATTAAACGACAACAATATAGGAGAAAGACATGACATCCGTATCGATAAAAAATAAGGTCGTTTTTGTTACCGGATCAAATCGCGGCATTGGTAAGAGCTTTGTAACTCAGGCTTTGGAGATGGGCGCAAAGAAGGTCTATGCCACCGCTAGAGACAAATCAAAACTTGAGGCCCTGTTAGCACTTGGCGACGACCGCGTTGTCCCGGTTGAGCTTGATGTAACCAAGCAAGAGCAAGTTGACACGGCAGCCGCTTTAGCTGGCGACGTTGAAGTGCTAATCAACAACTCAGGCATGGGCACTGGCAGCCCCTTTTTGGTGGCCGCTGATCCAAGCAAAGCTCAGCTAGAGATAGACGTGAATTATCTTGGCATCCTGCGAATGGCTATTGCCTTTGCACCGATTCTTAAAGCCAACGGCGGCGGTGCGATGGTCAACATCCTATCCATCTCTAGCCTAACCAACTTTCCCTTTGCCGCGAGCTACTCCGCCTCTAAAGCGGCTGCTCATTCATTGACTCAAGGTTTGAGGGTTGAGCTGGATGGACAAGGCACATTGGTCACTGGCGTCTACCCTGGCCCAATCGACACTGACATGGCGGCCAACCTACCCTATGACAAAGAATCACCAGACGTTGTTGCCGTTAAAGTATTTGAAGCCATTGCTGCAGGCACCGAGGACGTCTTTCCAGACGCTTTCGCCGTGCAAATAAGCCTGGGCCTCAAGGCTGATGCGAAGGCGGTAGAGAAGATGCAGCTAGACAATTTCAAAGCTGCTCAAAAATAGAAAACAATTAAGTAAAATAACGCTTAAGTAAAAGATAGGGATTCGATAGAATCCTTATCCAGGAAAGACAGAGCAGCAATGCATTGCTGGTTGCCCTAACCAAGCAGTGCAGTTTTTGCTCAAGAGCGAAAAAAAAGCTATTTGTAAGTAGTCGAGGCGCAGGACTTTCTGAGCGAGGGGAACGTACATCAAGTACGTGACCGGTTGAAGATAAGTGCTGCAACAACGGGTACGCATCACTAGCGAAGACAAAAAAAGTTTAGGCGAAGTCTATTCGTTGTAGGCGAGGCGCACGATTTTTCGAGTAAGTGAGCGTACATCAAGTACGTGATCGAATGAGAACAAATTGAGCAACCGAGCATACAGCCCAGGTGACGCATAAACCGTAGACACAGCCATTTGCTCGTAGTCGAGGCGCGAGATTGATTGAACGAGGGAGCGTACAATAGGTACGTGACTAAGTGAGAGAGATCTTGCAACGAAGAATACGAGTAAAGGGTGAAGTATACGGGCCTATAACTCAGTTGGTTAGAGTAGCGGACTCATAATCCGTTTGTCCGAGGTTCGAGTCCTCGTGGGCCCACCATTTTTCATATACAAATCAATGCGTTGCAGAGTTTAATCACTTTGTCAGCGCATTTTTTTTGCTTGCACACTGCTTACACACAAAATTCCCCCGCTTGCACACTTTTCCCTAGGCTATGTTTAAAACAGCCGACTACAACATCTGTTCAACGAGATATCGAAAAGCGCCTAGTAAAGCGATAGTTATCCAATTTGATAGCTATAGCACCTAGTGCTACACTTGATCCTATTAGGGAAGATGCTTGTGGCTGCTTATAAAAACAAAGAATTCAATAAATGGGCGAAGAAGGAAGCCCTAAGCGATGCTCTGCTATTAGCGGCTCTAGATGAAATGGAGCACGGCTTGGTCGAAGCCGACTTGGGAGGGAATGTATTTAAAAAACGCGTTTCTTTGGGGCAAGGAAAGAGCGGTGGCGCTCGAACCTTACTAGCTTACAGGAAAGATGATAGAGCTTTTTTCATATTTGGGTTTGCCAAAAATGCGCGAGCAAACATTAAAGATAATGAACTTAGATCATTAAAGTTGTATGCAAAAACCTTGCTGAGCTATAACGAGAAAGAATTAACAAAAGCCATTAAAGAGAAAGCGTTAATACTAGTGGAGGCTAACGATGGATAAATCTATATTAGAAGTTGTACATAGCGGTGCGAAGGATTTACATAAAGCAGGTCTTGTCGATGCTGTAACCATGCGTGAATTCGACTCCCTCTGCTTGCCACCCATTAAGCAATTTACCGCAGCTCAAATTAAGGGGTTAAGACTGAAGACTAAAACAAGCCAGGGAGTTTTTGCCGCCTACCTAAATACCAGTAAAACAACTGTCCAAAAATGGGAGCAAGGAGCAAAACGACCAAGTGGAGCATCATTGAAATTAATAAACTTGGTTGAAAAAAAAGGCTTAGAGGTGCTAGCGTAAAGGGAACTTAGACAATTATCTTTGTTGCTTAGAGTAGCGGACTCATAATCCGTTTGTCCGAGGTTCGAGTCCTCGTGGGCCCACCATTTTCCACATATAAATCAATGTGTTGCAGAACTTAACCGCTTTGTCAGCGCATTTTTTTGCTTGCACACTGCTTACACACTCTATTTTGGCGCTTGCACACTTCTTAGGGCAGTCATTCGCTCACACACATATTGTGTATCAAACGCTCTAAGACGCGCTATATCGCATTATTATTGCTCAGCGTAATAGTTAGCGTGCTATGACGTTGCATTGCTTAGAGCGCATCTAATGCAGTCAACTGCTACTGAAAATCGCCCCCAAAACAAATATCTTCTTGCTACCCAGCAAATCAGTACTAACGTCAAAATGATTGAGCGTCACTATGGCCATATGGAAATCTTGTAACGAGCAGATGAGCTGAATGACTGGAGGGAAGTTGATTCTTGGTTGTTGTGTCGATACTTACTATACTCTTTACTAATGAATATCTTCGAATACACATCGGTTCTTTCGTCCATCATCATAGGCTTAGGGATTGCACAGATCCTGCGCGGTATCGTGCAAATGATTCATCATCCGGAGGATGGAAAGCCTTATCTTGTTCACCTTGGCTGGGTTATTGTTACGCTAATGCTTTCAGTTGTCTGGTGGTGGTTCCAATTTAGTCTCGCCGAAGTCGAGCAGTGGTCCTTTGGATCCTATGCCTTCTTAATTGCATATTCAGTGACTGTTTATCTTATGTGTGCGGTTTTATTCCCGAGCCGCATTGAGTCATATGGAAATTACAAAGAGTTCTACTATTCGAAGAAGCATTGGTTCTTTGGTTTGTTCATGCTCCAAAACGTCGTCGATATCATCGATACCCTTATCAAGGGAGGGATAGAACGTTTCCTCAGTTTTGGGCTTGTATATTCGCTGGGCGCTCCATTAACAATCATTTTTGCGGTTATCGCAATATGTACCAGAAATGAAAAATTTCACGCATTGTTTGCCTTAGCCATGATGTGGCAGACATTAGAACGAGCACTTCAGTTCCCTACTATGGGATAGAATATAGCGCCCGCTGATAATCTCCCGAGTGATCACGATTGACCCAAAGCGGGGTAATGGGTATTGACAAGTTAACTATCTAAATCGAGCAAAACTCCGATTAGGCCTTTCTATGGTATTGACAAGTTAACTCCCTAAATTGAGAAAAACTTGGATTAGGCCTTTCTATATCGCCACCGCACTTTCCCAAGACGCAAAAGCCCGCAATCTAAAATACCGATAGTTTTCTGCTGACACTAAATGCCTACCGAGATTGAATAAATTATAAACAGCGGCATGAGCACCTAAAAAG
>JBLGBJ010000041.1:0-24987 GCA_047617605.1 Pseudohongiellaceae bacterium
CACTTCTGCCGCAGCAGTGAGATTAAAAATAACTGGGCCGTCGCCTGGCGCAATAGTCAGTTCGATACTAAACGCTATTTCACCAACGGCAACTGTTGGGATTTTTACTACCGTGCCTTCCAAGAAAGCTGGCTGAGCTTGGGCTAAACCCCCGCATAACAGCACGCACATCACGCAAGCAAACTTTAGAAAGCGGTTTGAGCCTGAAGGGGCAACGACGTTAGTTATCATAAATTTGTTAGTCATCAAGTAAAGGGATTATTTGCGGGCTTGGATTAGACTGGTATCCCTTGCCAAACACAAGGTCAACTCTCTCCAGTCTTCATATTTAGTAGTTTCCGTGAGATGAAATCGGTTTTCAATTCAGGCACTCCCCCGTCAAAATCACTAGATTTTGCACCAAATAAGCGCACAACTTGGCTCTTTTAATGTGCAGATGAAACTGGAAAATTAGCGGGTCCAACGCTAACATCTTGGGGAGCTAAAAGACAAAGATTTGGTGAACTAAAGGACAGGGATTTGGTGAAGGGGCGTTCAGGGAAAAACTCAGAGAGATAGGGATTGAAAAACCCAGCCGAGTAATTTGACCCCTCCCTAAAGATAGAGAGAGGGAGATTAAAACTAAACAAATTTGCTAGTTTGAGTAACTCTTGCTTAATTCCTGCCTAACTAGCGCAGGACAATATTCTTCAGTTCCCAGAGTGCACTCAATCCAGCAAGCATTGACTCGAATTTACTCATGATAGAAAAAGCGCCGAAGTCGCTGATCTCAAAAACTATCTTCGAAGAACTTCCTGCACCCGTTTCAAGCGCTAGGGTCTTAACCGCTAGCCCGCTAATAGTTGCGTCAACTACTCTACTTGAAACAGGTGAGCTTGCCAGCTCCGCGGAAATAGCACTTTGGACTACAGCAGAATCATCCCGAGCCAAAGATAGAAGCATGCTATTCAAGAGCCCTGTACCAATTAAATTAGCGGTCGCTGGCGCGTATTCAAAGTTAAAGTTAATAGACGCCAATCGCGAAATAACACCCTCACCATCAACCCACATCTGGTAGACCTGTGGCACAGCTAAAGTGTTCCCTGTTATCGTAAGAATGACTTTCTCAGTTGACAAACCATTCACAGCTTCAGCCCCCTGCACTTCCATTGAAAAGGCTGCCTCGGTATTTCCAAAACTGCTTAAAGTGCTATAGCTGACCGTAATTGTTTTGAAGATGCGCAGCAGGTCTTTTACGGTACTAGCAGATATTATATCGTTAAATAGAATACCCCCGGGCTAGTACCGGTATCACTACTAAGTGTCGCTACAGTATCTGTCACTTTACCTAAGTTGATTGGCTGATTACCAAACCGCCCGCCCAACACAAACAAATTTCCGCCGTTAACTCCAAGGTAGATTCCCGTTACTGAAAAATACTTGAAACGAAAACCATCAAGTTGGCGCCATGGCGTGCCACCTGAGAATAGTTCTGGGAATTTCTGGTTCGCCAAATCGACCACTGTCACTGCATTTTGGTCGACAGCACTATCAGCCACTTCGATGCCCGGCAGCTGCTGCGAATAAAGTGGTGCACTGAACACTAAAAGAAAAAATGCTGGTGCTAGATTAAAAATATCTCTGCCGACCATAACCACAAACCCTTAAAATGCTGGCGTCTCCCGCAAGGACAGCCAATGCTTGGAACTGCGCAACGCTGCGGCGGCGTCCCCATTCGGCAACACAGTGAAGTATCAAGCCCGTTAAAATACTGAGCGAGACACGCACCATTGGCCCGAGCAGACCCTGCTCTATTGAGTAGCGCACCATGAATATCCCAGACAAACCGATAGAGAGTGCGCCTAACCAGATCATCCATTGATCACGAAGTCTGGAAAACAGACTAGGCGCTGCTGGGTCCCTATTTACTGGGGCTGTTACCGAAACTGCTGGCGAAGGAGATTCTGACTGAATCTCTGATGAATCAACTTCAGGGTCGCCAGTCCATGTAACCTGCAGGTTTTTAGCGTTACTGACAGCAGCATTGGCTTGTGCAGGGTTTTCAGCCTCAGCTGTTGTGCTATCAGGAATAGAAGTGACTGTATTTTGATTATCGCTAGAATCGTTAAGCTTGCTGCCAGCCAGGCCAAGATTTTCTAATCGATGAGTTAGATTCAGCAAACTGCGCTGCAAGATGTCACTCTGCTTCTGAAGAGTTTGAGTCTTGACAAAATGAAACTCAGCACAGCCCTAAAGAGCAAGCCTAACCCTAGAAGAACAATAATTAGTTCCGTACTAGCTGACCGCCGCTGTTTTTATTTTTGAAAAAAATATTGGTCCTATAACGGGCACAATAGAATCTAATCGACGGGAAGTCTACGGGTTTTACTGAAACAGCGATGGGTTAATTGCCGCTTATAAAAAGCAAACAAAGGGCTAGCCAAACTATTCTCCTCATCAGCCAATTACGAAGCTGCTCCCTCAGAGGTTAACGGGCAACTACATTTCTGTTCTGCTATAAAGTTCTAGACATTAAAAAGGTTAAAATCCTCCGTATCATTGAATGGAAAGCGGTTGCTCAAACCATTGTTGTGAAGGCCCAAGTGTTTACGCAGCCCAAGATGCACATGCTTAGGGTTAATCGTGGCCCCATTCACATAGTCCTGCTTGCCGGTCTGGAAGTTTATTGGGTAGGTATTATGACCGCCATCAGTTTCACCAAACGTTCTATTAGTGTAAGAAGCATTGCGCTCCATCACAATAAAACTGGATACCGGCCAATGGTCCTTGCCCTGACCTGCATTGTAATGGGGAGTTCTACCGAAATCGGAACCTACCACTAAGACTATCCGATCAGCCAAACCTAGCTCTTCTGCGTAAGTCCAAAAATAATCGAGGGCATGATTTACATTGCCTAGCAACAGAGAGTGGTCTTGCTCATGCCTTTGATGAGTATCAAAACCACCTTCAAACAAGTCTGCAGCTACTGTTACGCCGCTCTTCATCGCCAACAAACTAATTTGTATTTGCTGATGAAGAGTTGACCAAAAATTCTGTGACAAAGAACGCGCTTCTTGTAACTGATCTTGAGGCGGGATAGATTCTGAAAAAGCGCTGAGACCATCAGCCTGAACTAGCGCCTCAGCAAAAGCCGATCGCCTCTTCTTCAAACCTGCAGTCACGTTTGATTTAGCCGCGATGTCTTGAGCCGCTTTTAACTGAAACGCGTTTATTCTATCGAAGTCACTGCTGCGATGAAATTTAACACTTGGATTGTAGGCGTCATTGTTGGGAAACAAAATGTTCTTGATTTGCGACACGTCGCTAATCCGAGAGCTACGAATAATGTCTTCGGTACTACCAAAACCGCCAAAATTTAGATAAGCAAGCGGTTGCTCCGGCGCATTGCTAGCCGCATGCAACGCTGTCAGGGATGGGAATCCATTTGAGTTTCTGCCACTCCAATTATGCAAAACACCCACGCTGTGAGAATTCGTCTGAGCATCTACCCCGTTGATGACTAACATGTCTTTATGATATTTGTTAAAAAAGTCAGCATTTGTTGCAAACGGCGCGTACTTAATATTGCCTGCTGTCTGGATCTCCTGAGATCTCGCCCAAATATTTATTTCAGCTTCACCAGCTTGATTAGACTTAGGGTCGCAATAGCTAGTTACATCCATGCCACCGTCTAACTGAAGATTAACAAGCAGTTTGCCTTTGTAGTTACTTTGACCGTAAAGCGGCGCTGGCACTGCCAACCCTAGACCGCCCCAGCCAGCTGCCAGGGTCAATTTTTGAATGAAATTTCTTCTATTCATGCCATGCCCTTTTATTCGTACAAATAGTCATAATGAGACAACATATAAGCCATCACCGTCACCCAAGCGCGCTTGGTGAAACGAGGATCTGAACCCGCCTGCCCTAGATAATGGCCCATCTCTTCACTCAGCCGCACACTGGGGAATGGACCCGAACCCCAGTCATTATCCTGCATGGTAAAAGGCGGTATATCGGTAGGAAGCCCGACACCGACTTTATAGTCTTGCCAAAAATTACAGGTGATATCTGGCCCCCAGCTTATGTTTGAATAATCCCCAATCGCGTTAGGTAGATTTCGTGTATCGTCCCAGCTTTCAACGAAAAGGTCATAGGCTAGAGAAATCTCCGGAGCATTGACTGTGTAACTTTCACCGAAAAGCTTATCGTGCAGCTCAACTAACTTTTGCTTAATTGCCACCGCACCATTGGCAGTAGATTCTTTAGGCGCTTCGGTCGATTCTGCGCCCACTGATATACTTAAACTGCGGCTGCGAGGGTCATCATTGCCACCTATACGCGGCCAAATACTCGCTGTAATTTTATAGCTACCCGCAAGAGGGGCATCGTAAGGAAAAATCAGCGTATTACTTCCACACAAACCAACATCGTCTTCCCCTGCGTACCAAGCACATTCGGGAGGTAATATTGTATTCGCAGCACTAGCCTCTAAAAAAGACACACTGCCATCAGGAAGCTGTATATCCAGCCGGTCAATTTGTAAATCGTTATAGGAGTTGCACTGCTCCGTAGCTTGGTTGTAATCACAGAAATTACCATTAATCGAAATGAACAAATTTTTTGAAGCTGGATTCAGTGACACTGAAGCAGAACGCTGAATGTAAGTCTCGTCGAAAGTGGTTGCTACGCTAAATGTCTCTACTCCCTCACTCAGGGGCGTGACAGATGAATCGAGCCCGTTGAATAACGCTCTGTCCCCATCGTTTAACGCAAATTCTCTTAGTACTATTGGACATGAAGATTCCGACGCGTGTGTCATAGCAACTGTACTCATCAATGCGGTCATATCGGTTGCTCGCTTTGTGATTCCCGCCGCATCGATGCCGCCGTAATAGAGCTGGTAATTATTTCCCAACCCCGATCGGCGCAGGTCCCGATTAAAATCATAATCGTTGTGCCAGGTAAACCCAGTCAGACTGCTTGTCTTGCGTGCCAACTGTTCTGGAGACAATAATCGTTCACTGCCAAGGTTTGCCAAGGAATGGGCCTCGGCCTCAATGGGATCGAGACTGGACTCGTTGACGCCAGCGGCTCTAAACCAGGGCGTCATCGCCATTTCAACCAGGAGACTCTTCAAGTTCATCCCGTCTGCAGCAAAATCATTAGCTAAAGACTGGATCGCGGCAGTCTGCGCATCAAATGCCATAAGCTTAGATTCGTAATTTGCATCTGACTGGACCTCGGGCTGAGTCAGCAAACCAGACCCAATCATGGATGGCCACCAAAACTTTACCGCAGCTCTGGCGAATCTAGAATCTTGCGAAATGCGCTGGGCGATCCACTGCAAGCTATTCTCATTACTCGGGGCGGTTTCTCCAAGCAAACCGGGTGCCCGCATGTCTCTGTACCAAGTGTCACCATGCTGGTAAGGCGTATTTCCATCTTCAGGATACTTATAAAAGTTATCGAGAGAATCAGTGCCATTCGCGCGAAAATTGCCTTCTTCAGCATAGTTTTGGAAGGCGCCCGACATAGGGTCGAGCGTAGCATGACACACTGTGCAATTAGGGTTGTATAAAGTCGGGTTATTAGTATCCGCTAAGGCCACCGGATCAGTTGTGCGGGGAGCAGAAGCTTCGATATCCGTGTCTAGGAAGTGCATGAAAGTAGCTCGAGACCTTGCCCTATTGCGGTTGGTCGCCGTAGTGGGATAGCGAAACAAGAACGCTTGGGTATTCAACACCCCTGCATGGGGGTAGTCATAGGCCAACGAACCCGGATCCAGAATCCTTGTCTGGTTAACTTCTACAACCTCTTCGCGGACAACATCCTCACTCCATGCGTAATAACTATCCAAGGTAACCGGCTGAAAGTTGCTGTAATCTTCAGGGTCTGGAAAACTCCCCGTTGCATTCATTGCAAACGCAGCAACAGAATTTGCCATCATGTAGTCTGCGGTCAAAATTTCGCTGTAGGGTTTTTCGTTTTCCACTACGTAGGCTATCAGCTCCAGGGGCGAATTTCGCAATCCTCTATCCACGCCATCAACGAATCGGCTTTGGTCAAAGCCAAAACCATACCCTTTCGCACTATCTGCCAAAGCCAGCTCAATCCAAGTATTGGCAAAGTTCGGAAAAATGCCTCCGCCATCAAGAAAGGTATTGTCCATGGTTCCTCGAACCAGCAGGCGATCGTTTGCGCCTTCTAAGAGGAAGTCATGAAAATTATCCCCCACCATTAAATTTCGTATCGTCGCCCGCAGCGTATTCTCATCACCGTTTGCAACCGTAGCGATTTCAGCCGCACTTGGAGCCCGGCCGGCAAGAATGATGGCAGCCCGGCGAAGGGTCTTAGCGAGGCTCAAGTTTTCCACGCCAGTAAAGAAAGTGGAGCTGCCCGAGGAGACTGTTGCTCCGTTGCCACTGATGAGTCCTGATAGAAAACTTTGTAGATTGTTGTAGTCCGTGCTGCCAATCGCTAGCTGAGTTCCACCGCCGTGAGCAATACTGCCGCTGACCTTGCTGAGAATATAATCCAAAGCATCGCTGCGTGAATTTCTAAAATTGTCGAAAACTTCAAAGTTAGTCGCCACCGAGCTGTCACCGCTTCGCTGAAAGACAAGGCTTGTGTTATTCGCAATGCCTCCATCAACATGGCAAGTCACACATCTGGAATCAACAATTTGCGGAGACACATTGGACTCAAAGAAGCTCAATGCGCTACCGCTGCTCGCTCCGCCATTCTTGCTAAATCCTGTTAGCTGAAATTGAACCGGCGTAGCATTCGATAACACCAGCTTTAGTAAAAAGCTGCTATCACCAATTTGAAGCGCAGGAACCGTAAGCGTAGCCCCTTCAAAACTGCTGGCTCCGATGAGGTCAGCATTAGGTGCCTCAGCCGCTGCAGTGAGATTAAAAGTAAACGGGACGCTCCCTAAAACTAAATCAGAGGTAATTGGGTCACTGCCGGGCACAAGAGTAAGATCAACTGTAAAAATTGCCTCGCCCACTTTTACTGCAGGAAGCTTGAGAGTATCGGCATCCAACGTTGCCGACTGGCCATAAATAAGGGAAAAAGGGAGAAAAAGAAGTGCAGTGCAGGTAAAAAATAATAGAATTGAATTTACAGGCAATTTAAGAACGTTCATCTTGCAATCCCACTAATCAGTGCGAAAAATAAAGTGATAGATGTTAAATCATGGAACTGCTTGAGCGCGTCACCCTATAAATACGACCTAGTCACCTCTGCAACAAAGAATCGTTTTGGGACACAAACAGCGCCAATTGAAACTGAACTGCGCCACAAAAAAAGTCCTAAAAATGATACTAACCTATTCAATACCCTAGGCCAACCCCCTAGATGGGTGGCTTATTTTCAAACTAAGGTCTTCCAAAATACCCCAATACACACCTTAGTGTGTATATCTCACGAAAACACTGGTTTAACGGCACATTCAACTCCAGTAGTGCTATTAATGCTCATTCCATAAACGAGATAAATTTCTGCTTTCTCAAATGCGGTCATGTGTATTAGATTTGCTATGTACTACCCATTTCAACTAAAAGAACCAAGCTTATGGTATATCTATTCAAATAATCAATAAACTGAGATAACGTCCTGTAGTCAGGGTTCGTATTAAATGTCCCGCCCTCTACACGAAAATACTGCACTCTTTCGCATTTCATCGAAACTTCACCGACAGCGGTGTGTTCTACTGCCAGTCTTCACTATCATGTATCCGGCTCGATTGTGCGCACAATCAGAGACTTAGCTTCTGATTAGCTAACCGGCAACGCCTAATATCTCAGTCTCTTTTTATTCTAATTTACCTGCCATTGATCGCGTTCCATCTTTAGCTAACCCATTATTTTCCCTCCTATTGCTATTTGTTTAGCTCTAACTCATAAAAAGTGTGTTCATGAACCGTTTAAGCTCAACTTTTTCAGCGCTGATTTCATGACATATTTACCATTTGATATCTAATTTAATTCTAAGCTTATTTAATCAAGAATCGCCAACCATGGAATCAGTTTTTTCGAAAAGCTAAGAAACTCAAATAGTCGAAAGAGTACAGCCTCAAACTAATGCTTAAGTTGTCAAATTGTTAATGTCATCATAATTCCTCCTTTGCTCTCTTTGCTTTCTTTGCTCAAAACGGAACATAAAAATTAAAGCAGAAAAATCCTACTCTTCTCAGCTATGACCTTGCGGCCTCTCTAACTAGGACAAGCTATCTACTCCTCAAATTTCATCTTCAACATAACCGCTTAACTCTTGAGAACCCACAATCTAAACGTTCTTTTTCAGCCAAAACTGGGCCATCTACACCCATTCTCATGGATGCATTGCAGCCGAGCATTACTTAACAGCTAATTTCCGATGTGGCAAGATCGCGCAGGATGGTAATTTGAGCCAACCGTCAGCATAAGCTCTTTAATAAATAGACAAATTGCGGTATTTTGCTTCTCATCCCGCCTCCTTGAGAGTAATAATCGTGATAGAAAATTACGAGAATAACGAACTTAACGAAAATCGCTCAGATGCTCAGTCCATTTTAAACAGCAAGATGATATTGGTTACTATTCATGGAACCGGTGCCGGCGACCCAACTAAGGACAAAAAGTCTTGGTGGCAGGAAGAAAGCGAATTTTTGGAACAATTAGGTCAGCGCTTAGACCTAAATCCGGAGCAGGTTAAAATAGTCCCTTTTCTTTGGGAGCAGGGCCCTAACAGCGAAGCCAGCCGGAGAAAGGCTGGCAAGAGGCTCTATGATCTTTTAAGATCCTACGATGACTTAAACAAAGACTATTGTTTGATCGGTCATAGTCATGGCGGATCGGTTGCCTACAGCGCGCTGCTGCAGTCAGTGGCCGAGCACAAGCCCCTAGAAGGCCTCAAATGCTGGTGTACCGTAGGCACGCCATTTCTGGAATACGTAAAAAATAAATATTTGGTTCAACGTCTCAGCGGGTGGCGCCTGGGACTTTATTTGTTGACGTTTCCTACTACCTTATTTGCTGTGTTCGGGTCTGCGAGTCTCTATTTTCTAGTACTATCTTGGCCTCTCGCTCATCTCGCCTTTCTCGCGCTTGAACGGCATAAGGGGCACGCCAAATCCGCAACTGAAGAGTCTTGGTTCACTGAAAAACAAAAGAAAATGGCGGCAGAACAGTATTACGACACCTGGTTTGGACTCTGTCACCCTGAAGATGAAGCTATTAGCGCTCTGACCAACATAAAAGATGTAAATGAAGAAATAATACAATCTGATTTCCTGATCCCTCTTATACCCTTTGCTCAGTTTTTAATTCTGATAGTAGGTTGGTCGCTTGCTCATCGTTTTGGGGCGCCCCCTATATCTGTTAATTTATATTTTTATGATTTTCTAATTATCGAATCATTAGTGTTTTTCTTATTTCTATTTGTTCTGTTTATATTCGGATTTGCCTTAAAACCTATTCTGTTACTTCTGGGCAAGCCAGCTTCGAGGCAAATTAACAAAATAGTCTGGTCTCAAGTAAGAAAAGGCGCCTGGGGCGATGATGTGAGCAGAGAAGACGTAATCAAAATAGCACCCTATCCAGCAAACTTTAGCGCAAAGTTTTCCGAACGAATGCCAGAAAGTGTAGCCAGCCCGCTTCGTGACCACAGCTCCAACAGCGCTATAAAGACGCTTGTAAAAGTAAGGGAGATTTTGGGAATGACAACGCAGAAGAAGGAAAACAAAAAAGGTATGGTGGATCTGCGGTCAGATTTAAGCAAATCTCTAACTTGGGAAGAATTAATTCACACGTCTTATTTTGAAGTTGAGAATTTCATCGACCTTATTGCGGTAGGGCTTCACAAGGCCGGCCTCTCAGAGCTGAAAAACGATTTCATTTCGACTTCTGATCAAGAGCTATTGTCAGCTTGGTATGAGGACAAAAAAGCCCCCTAGCCGGTTCAGCTTAGGAGTGGCTTTTTAACGTGAAACCCACCCCTACCCTCGAAAAGGGTTTAGTTATATTTTTATGGAAGTCCCTAAATTGGAACAATTATGAATAGTGAAAGGAAGATAGTAAGCCTAGACAGCATCAGAGACACCTTAAGATCCGGTGACTTGATCTTTTTTCAGGGACGCGAAGCAGACAGCGTGCTAATTAGAGACGTTACTGGCGGCATATGGTCTCATTGCGCCATGATTATCAAAGGTGAAGATATCGATTGCGTCGAGCATGAATTCCTTTTATTCGAAAGCTCTGTCACACCAGGTAAAGACATACACTACAGCGACGGCGTCACTGGGACCAAGTCCGGTGTTATGCTGGTCGATTTCGACCTGCGTATGGAGGAATACTCAGCGAGTGAATGCTATTCAATGTATGGTGTCCGCCAATTAAACGCGGGCCATGTCCACAAAAGCGGCTTAGCACCACTCAAAGCCTTTGCTCTCAACCCCAATATTCGCAAGTCTGTATATCCAGCAGAACACCTAGTGGCGGCTGAATATTTCGTTGCTCGAGAGCTTGAGACAGCTCAATTTAGCGAAGGCGCCGTCAGCAAAATCAAGAACCAACTGCAAGGCGATACGCTGAAAAAATTGACTGATGCTGAATTAAGACTAATTATAAGTAAAACAATCGAGACCGTGCAGGATATGATTGATCACTCTGTGAGTGACAAGATAAGCCATAACCACGACCTAACATCGCATTTTTTCTGCAGCGAGCTAGTCGCCGACGCCCTAATGCACATGGACATCCTTAGCTCTAAAAATGCAGCAGCTTATAGTCCCAGTGATTTTTCAGATGAGCAAAAGTCACCTGTTGATAATTTTTATTCCGAGGTCAAACATGTCTCTTCCAAAGCTAAAGCAGCTTAAAATACCTCTTGGTTATATAGCTAAAGTTTACCAGCTAGGGGCTCTATATGAATGCGTAAGTTTCCGAAACCTGATAAAAGCTCAGTCTGCTGACGACTTAACTTCGGCTGTAGCTTCTACGCTTTTATCGCCCTTTCGAGAATCAATATAAGCATCTACGTATTCAACAAAGCTAAGGTCGAATTCGAATGGTTGTGACCTCCACCATTCGCCTACTCCTTTACGATCCAAGTAAAACTGCATGTTGTGCTCTATGGCATTCCAAAATTGCTGGTCTAAACGATCTTGGTTATACAGCGTATGCTGTTGATTGAAGTCACAAAACATAGCCATCATAAGCGAACCAAACTGCCAGCGCTCATCCGGTGGTAGCCCCATAAAATCATCACAGCCACGGCGATAGAGGTTCGCCATTTTTACATCGCTACCAATAAGCCTGCCCATATCCTTATTATGCTGCATCACCTGAATATAGTTAGATTCACGAGCACTCTTATTGTTCTCTCGCATTTGACGCGCCACAAAGAGCAATGAGGCGATAACTGCGATTCCACCTACTATTTCAGCAGTATTAACTATTGCATCTATGCTAAAAGGAATAACCATATTGTTTACACGCTCGTGCTATTCGGCACATTCTTCGGCAGAAAGTAAGGGTATGCTAGTAAGCCACGTTGCTCCTCACGCTGTCTATTACGTTCTTCGATTTCCTCAGAGATTGGCCCACGCAGCTCGTCATAGAACTGCTTACAAATTGCAGCTGCGCTAGGCTCTAACTTTTCATAGTAGTCTAGCAAAGAATCATAATGGTATCCGGACAGTGCAATAGCAACTTCTATTTGAGCAGCCGCCTTTTCTGCCGGAGGCAAGAACTTCAATAAATCTTTATTGGATATAGTCGCACTGGATAAATTTTCTGGAGGCTCTGTGTAGAACGCTGTTGGGTAATTAGGAACGAACCCAAAATACTCTATTTGTGGAAAATTGACAGACGCATGCTGCGGTCCAGCGGTCCAAATCATGCGTTGCACGATTATTTTTAAGCTAAGAATACTGTCTATCTTAGGACTGAAGCCCTTAACTTTTAGGGAAAGCTCAACAGCCCATGCTTGAAGCTCGTAGTCTTCCTGTACATCCGTATCAGACTCGTAATAATTATTTAAATAAGCCTCTACATAACGACCCAATACTTCCCAAAGCAGCAGCCCGTCGTCACGATATGGGAAATATGGCAATGCAACATCATCATCGACGCCTCTAGATTTGAGACGCTCTGGGAAATCCAGATCATCAAACGTCCAAGTATCGTAGCGCTCTTTCATCAGCTGCAAGGCCCCACTGAGGCCGGTTTCAAGCACTTGCTGAAGCAACCCCTTATCGCTTAACAGTAATTTTTCACCTGCCTTATTAATCACTAACAAAGCGGTGAAGTGCTGTGTAAGCAAAACACGCAACGGGTGCTCAACATGCAGTTGCCGACGCGTAGCCGTGGCCATCGCATCTTCAATTAGGTGAGTCTCTAAAAGATGATTCACTGCTTGGTTATAGTTCACATCAGAGACCTGAACAATCATCTTGGCCATTATCCAGTTATTGCCTTTGCCTGGTAAGTTTTTGTCTTTTGCAAGTAAAGCATCCGAACTAGGCGCTTGATCCAGTTGTATCGCCATCAACTGTAAACCGGAAAACAGGTCAGTTCTTATATACAAAGCGATAGGCGCAAGTATCTTGCTTTGCTTGACCCCTGCAGCCTTTTCATCAGGCTTGATACCGACAAGTGCCTCGTAATCACACACGAATAAACGTCGCTGTTTGACTGCCTCAGTTAAATCCATTTCGAGACCAAAGTAAGCTAAGACGTCACCGTTTATTTTATTGGACAGTTTAGCTTTGAGCTTATCCCAAGCGGCACCTACTCCAGGCTCTTCACTATCGAGCGTTACCCGCTGTATAGCCATTGGATTCAGACCTGCAAGGCGCTGTGATGCAAAGACCTTATCATCTTGCCATTTACCAGATATCTCTGGTGCGTCAAGAATCGCGTAGGAATTACAATAGGCAGAGAAGGTATCAAATTTTGCGAAACCAACATCATCCAATATGCTTTGAGTAGCGGGCGTTTCCATCTTGCTAAACATCCCTAATACGTTATCGGAAACTGTGTTTTCCTTGTACTTTTCAGAATCTTTTACTTCGCTCAGCGCCCCTGACACTGCCTCCATCTGCCGCGATTTATTCTGCGTCTTCTGAATAGATTTCCACAGCGCCTCATTGGCTAACAAGGTTAGTCTATTCTCTATTTGTCCCTCAACCCACGGCCTCAGTATATTCAACTCTCTCAGCAAAAGCTCTGGGCCCATATCTGAAAGTGGTAATAAAAACCTATCCTCAGGAGCTTTTTTCGGATCGTCGTCAAACATCTTAAATTCCAGTATTGACTGCCGAACCTTCATCTCACCCATACGCAATAATTTTTGCTTAATGTCATTTTTCTGAGGGAGGGTTGCCGTAACAATCCCTTCGCCATCTCCCAAGAGCCGCTCTACCACTTCTTTACTATCCATTGTTAGCCCCGTCGGTTATTTTTTAGTTGCACTTCACTTAGCTAGAGCTTTCCGCAATCGATCTAAATGCGTCTCTAGCACTTTATCATCGCTCACTATGTTTAGCCTGTTTTGCAATACCGGTCCAGTTACTGGGCCGTCTATTTGCTCATCTAGCAATCTATCAGCTGTCCGCCCTCACTACTGTTGTTGTTTATTCGAACACTCAATCCTGACAGGTACTGCTTAAAGCTCTTAGCTCACATAGTATCGAAGGCCTAGCTCGAAAACCCTTCGACCTTATCCTTACTTAGCGCGCAGCTGCAAATTTGTATACCCTCGAAAATATGGGTCAGTTTGCCAGCTAGGCTTAGCAGCAAGCTCGACCGATGAAAACTTACTAAGAAAGGTTTCCAATGCAATAGGCAGAACCTGTCGCAACATTTGCGCGCCAAGACATGAATGAACACCATAGCCAAAAGAAAGAAGGTCGCAGGTGCCGCGCGAAATATCGAACTTATCTGGCTCACTAAAAACATCACCATCTCTGTTAGCAGAACCTATAACGGCGGCGACCTTCTGCCCTTTAGTAATTGTTACGCCAGCTAGCTCAGTGGTTTCTTTTGCATATCTATCGAGCACATGAATCGGCGCATCGTAACGCAGCATCTCGTTTACGACACCAGGCATAAGTTCTGAACTGGAGTTATTTTGAATGGCTTCACGCAGAATTTTTAAGCTCTGCGGATGATTGAGCAAGTTCACCAGACCAGTCCCCATTACATGGGTAGTTGTGAAATATCCAGCTAGCGCTAGAGAAACCGCATTCGCCGACACATCCATAGTGGTGAAATCTACGTCTGTTCCCTTCGATTTCTGAGCAAGATCGGACATAAGAGAAACCATCTTGCCTGATTCCAATTGGTCGGTAAAATCTAACAGCCCGCGTAGCGCCGAATTCAGCATGTCGTGTTCTTCGACGAAACTTGTAGCCAAAGCGCCAAGACGCATCGCCAACATCGCCCCTACACCAACACCTTTAACAAGCTTGTCGTGAGTTGGGTCATTAGCCCGAATTACCCTTTCCACCAACGGTTCAATTCCAAGCCATGCTTCCTGCTTAATTCCGAGCACATAAGCAAGCGTCTGCGAAGGCAGTGGGTGCGCATATTCACTTATAAAATCAAAGGTATGCCCCGCCTTCCCAGCAAGTACCAAGCCTTCTGCGATAGATGAAACGACCGGCTCGAGCCTCGCTGTAGATTCAATGAATAACGGCCCTAGCAAATTACGAAGCTGAGTATGTCGATCACCGTCAGAGGCAAAAAGGCTTTTCGTCACTAGGGACTTCTCTTCTTTAACCCATAAATCTGGTGTATCTAGAATCTGTTTTACATCTTCATGACGAAAAACCCAGTAACTCTCGTAGTCTTTTTCAACCCAAACAACAGGCTTGTTCTCACGAAACCACTTATATGACGGGTAAGGATTGTCTATAAACGCTGGAGTGTGTGGATCAAAATTATCATAGTCCACATCGCTTGTTACTGAATCGTCTCTCATCTCATCCCCTAAGAATTACTTGCCAACACACAGCCCAGCACTACAGCTTTTTATTTGTCCTAAATCTAACACTTGATAAGCGTATTGTGAATCAACTCCTTGGTTTCGCAAAGATTAAATTCAGACCACCTTTGTGCATTAACGACTAGTCATTTTCTACCTTTGTGCGAAAGCAAAGCGACGTGGTTTTAACAACACACACACGTTAAAAGCAAAGTAAACTGGGGCTGGCTCAAACACCATTGAAAATACCAAGCACGGTGCAATAGCAAACCCTAAAATCCTAGCCTAAGCACAGCTTGTAACTTTGGTAATTTCCATGTTGAAGCAGGCGGGCATTGTCTATAAAAAGCTTAACGGGGTTTGCACTGAACTAGCCTTTAGCGAGGAAGCCATCAATAGAGTAAGCCATCAATCAAGTAAAAGCCGGTGACCATATTAAAAATAATCTAACCGACACAGACAAACTCTACATCGCAAATCCGTAGTCTTTTGTAAGCGTTATAAATTCGGCAAAAAACTGCAGCTTGCTTCCCGCGACACATTCAAATCAATAAGAACGTTGCCATTAAAGTGCAGGCCATTTTTCCGGGCTAAGGTATTTTGCTACACGGGTTCATTAAAGGGGAGCATTTAACGGAGTCAGCGAATAAATACAGTAGTTTCAAAACGCACCCTAAATGGCCATAAACGGAGAAGGGGCTCAATTTGGAACCAAGAAAACTACGGCCGCTGAATAACTAAGTAGGCGATTGCGATTACATATCGATAACCAGATCGACAACCCGATCGACCAAGTAATTCGCGAGCTAGGAATGAATCAAGCACAGGCACAATTTATAGCAGAAATAATCAACAGCCTAGGCCTTTTTTGTCATTGATCTAGCATGCTTCTGAAGACCGTCGAAGCACACAGCAATCCCAGCGAAATTCTATAGCTTTGTTGACAATGAAGCGGACCAAAATAATGTATCAGGTAACGCATAACCCTGAATAAGCCTCTATTGATTAACGCCGATTGTCCGGCGCCCGTGTTCCTACTCGCCACTGGGCTCGGTACAGTCTTTATCTCACCGCCACCACGCTGACAATTGAGATCGGATTTAGCAAAATTTGAGTCATTAAAGCAGACACTGTAGGCGTTAAGACTATGGAAAAAAGGGCGGATTTCTGATTTAAATACCCAAGCATGTGAGCGAGCTGAAACGCAGGCCAAATAGAACTTTCCGATTAGTTCAAGGCTCACATTGATCAACGACCAGAAGCTATCAAAGTAGACAGCACAGATTCTAAGTAGATTGTGGCCTCACTACCGATGGACAAATAGAGCCAAAGGATAAAACTACTTATACCGATCATAGGCTACTTCTACCGCACCAAGTAGCTTCAAGCCGATTCGTTGCAAATAGTTTTCCATAAAATGGTCTTCCACACTTTCGTAGCCCAACCGCCGCCAAAACTCTCCAATCGATTTGCGTGTTGCATCATGTTGCGCTAAATAGACATAGTCCTTTTCAGTAAGCAATATCACCTCATCTCCCAGGTGCTCATAGCATCCATGAATTGAATCAAACAAGGTAATCGGGGGGACCATGGGGACTAAATCATTGTTATCAGCCACTCTTGTTAATGGTAGAAAGCTATACTTTTTAACGCCGTGACTGTTGGTCACTTTGGGTTGCCCAAAATTAATAGAACGGGCGATAGAAAAACCCTCTTCGTACAAGTACATCATCAAGATTGTCGATATGGCTGCACCCAGGGAATGACCTGTGAGCTTAATCTGATGATCAGTAAGTAGATGGGGTTTTAGATCCTCATAAACGATGGCTGCATCCCTATCGAATCCCTTGTGTACGTAAATATCCAAATTCGGGTTTTTTGATTGTAGGTATTCGGCATCTTCCTCAACATTTTTTAGGTTTGCTGTGCCGCGCACCGACACTACTTGGACCTTTTCAGACGAGAATGTTTCGAGAAAATATTGCACGTCGATTGTTTCTAGACTAGACACATGAACAGTGTTGGGATATTTTTTCTGAATTTCACTAGCACACTGGTATGCGGAGTTGGCTCGCCCGGCATACCAGTTTATTTCATTAAAATCACGGTTAAAAACTGACATCCAAATTCCTCACGATATTAATTCCGCTAGCTTGGCCATTAGTCTCAGAGGCCTCATTTAAATTAATAATGAAGACGGTATTGATCCCTTTGATTCTTGCAGGATAGCTGGCGAACCTAGACCAGACCAAGCTAGATATGGGTGCCTTCATATTCAGACGACTGGATAATTGGGGTGAGAGAAAAAATACAGTACTGTATTTTTACTCTCGCCCCAATTGATTTCTCTACCCCATTTATCACCGCTCACAGCGGCAGTAAAGGCTCGAATTTCACTCTTCTATTCTCCACGAACCCGAATCCATAAGTGGTATTTGATTTTTTTATTGGGAGCATGCAAGGATTACGACAACATCTCCAACCTCAAGAGTTTTGTCCTCTCCTTTGGCCGGAGGACACATCATAAAATGCCAGTCGAAATCATCCGAGTTGTTTTTATGTTTGTCTATCATGCCATGAACATTACTCTTGGGAAGGATTCCCAAAACCCTGCCATCTTCATACCAGGTATTTAGGGCTGTAGAAAATTTTTGCCCCAACAGCGGGTGCTCTCCATGCAATTTGCAAGACGTTAAGAACACGTCCTCTTCCATGGATAACATCGCACACAGCAGCTCAGAGACTATGCCGCCACCGCTTACCAAACGCGCGAGAATACGCTCAATAAGTAAGGAACTTGGCACTACTGTAGTGATATTAGCATCCTTTGCCAATTGACGACTATTAGTCCGGTTCACCTCTGCAACCATTATCGGTATCGATTGCCCTTTTTTGGCCAGTGTTGCTCGAATAAAGCTTGCGCGCAAAATAGTGTCTGAATCCGCTCGAGTTGCCAAACGTGTATGCTCTTTTTGGGTCTGTGTAGCTGGAATAGATGAGAGCAGAAGAATATGGCTCCACTCCCGCTTATCTAACTCCTTAATAATAGCGACATCAAGTTCATTACCCATTAACAGATCCGTTGCCACTATCATTGTTTCGGTTACCGCTGTGCTTACCGAAATTCGGCTAACAGTTTCTTTCATATGCTGCGCAATAGAGTTTGCTTGGTCCTCATGCCCGATAATAAGAATAGAGGCTGAAGCACGCAAGGATCTAACTATTGATTGGCGGCTTCCAGCAAAGTCAACAGGCAAGTAAGTCTCTTTACGACGCCTAAAGAACCCTTCCGGCTTAAAGACTCTAGGATCATGCGCAGCGCAAACAACGTAGTCATCCTCACTAATAGTTTTGCCAAGATCTTTTAACGATTTTAGGGGATCTAGCGAACTACTTTCGAACCGTGGTGCGAAAACTGCACTACTTTGCACTAATTCATTTTTCGTTGAGCAGATACCTATAAGAGATACGCCGATTTTTTGTAGCGCGCGTGACAATTCTTCAACCGTTCTAGATTTATTCGACTCAGGCAGGACGCTCTTCAGTTCATGAACTTGCTTTGAGTACCACTCATAGTGATTATCAGGTGAAAGCGCGTCGAGAACAAAATCTAGAACATAGTTATCAAAACAACCAATAGTCAGCACTTGACGGGCGATTAATTTCGGGTCCACTATATTGTCAATGTGATCCTCCATAAACTCGCGATCTACCTCATCTACTGACATTTCGGCGAATACCGAAATTTCGCCCTTAAGCCGTTCAATAGCCAGTGCCACAAGCACACCTGCATTGTTTTTTACAGTGCCCCTTGAATGCTCTGAAAGTATTAAGGCACTTGTTGCGCGGGAAGCTTCGGCTCTTTCTAACTCACTTCGGTGAGAGGCATCTCCCCTATAGAAGCGCACTCTGCTTTTGTTAAAATTATAATGCTCGATAGGGTACTCAACTTCCGTATTGGCTATGATACTAAGCATTCCCTCATAAGGAGAATCTTGGCAGGTCAAGGCGTAAACCAGACCAGGTGCCTTGTCATTCCAGCCGCACAATAGCAAAGTTCCATTACGCCTATAGCTCCATGGCCAACTCTCAAGCATCCTATCTTTAACCCTACGCCAGAAACCAGGATATTCACCCCCCCTCGCTCGGTCTAGCCTCTTAATTCGAATTCGATCCCAGGTCTGCGCAATAAGAAAAAGTGGATAAGCAATACCGGCAATTGCAAAGAAACTGACTACTACTTGCGATGCACTTGAGGTGGGAAATACATTGTCTTCATAGCCCGATGAAATAAAAGTGAACATCCATAATAACGTTCGTGTAAAGGTCAGAGCAGATATTTGATCATCCGCATTCTGCGTTGCCGCAATCGCCGCATCCCAGTTTCGAATCGCTGTTACCACAAACATGAAGACAAAAACCCACCATAGGATAATGATGGCAAACTCCAATGCCTCCTGACGTGCGAGAGACCTTAGGCCCAGCTGACGTTTCTCCCCTAAGCGGTTGTAAGCAAGGCTTGAGCGCAAATGATGGTTACCAATCATAGCCGCGATAATAAGAATCAACACCCCCACAAAGGTTGAGTACGCGAACCCCCCTCCTAGTAAATCAGCCTCCAGAAGCGACTGAACTGCACCATCGTGAAATGGAGCTGGTTTCTTAAGAATGTTATCCTGAATTGGGGTGAGCTTAGGATCGAGCAACATAAGACTATCCCAATCTTCTGTGAGAGCCTTAGTCAATTCAGCCACCAAAGCATCGTCCGCGGAACTGGTGGTTACCAGGTAGGTGATCAGCCCCGGCGTTGCTGTAATTTGGGTTGTAGGCCAAAAAGCGGGCGGGGGTAACTTTTGGTAGTAAGGATGATCCACAGCCATAGCATCAATGATGACCTCTGGTATTTGAATCTGCTGGCGTGCGTAGGAACCTTGACATGAATCGGGAGCTTGTGCCGGTAGCATTATTTCCCCTTCATCAATTATCTGTCCAGAAATAACGTAAGCGCCAATAACACCGCAGGCCAGCAAACGATCACCCCGCTCGCTTTCCTCTGCCGCTAAAATAAAGGCTTTTACCTCTTCCCTTTCCGGTCCAGTTTGCAGGGTATCTATAAAATCATAAATCGTATTGGGCTCTAGAATCAACTTCTCGTCGAATCGCCATTGCGTGTTATCTATCGAGTTTTCTATTCTCTCGCTATGAAACCTCGGGTCCCTATTTAAAACTTCTGCACCGTAAATGCTATTAACTCCGCGCCAATAAATTTTTTCTCCGGTTTTCGCTAGATCTTCTAAGGTTTTTGTAGGAAGTCGATCGTTCCCTTCCGACACTTTAGTAGCTGTTACGAACTGAACCAGACCGTTGTAGAGTGGTAGCACGATGCGTAAATCATCGAATGGCTCATACTCGCCGCCCATCTGTTCTGCAAAGAATTGATCGCACTTCTCATCAACATACTCAAAAAGAGGACGCTTTAAACTGAACTCACTATAGTGAAGTACATCCGGGCCGAATTTGTTAACCCTCTCACCGCAATAGGTCTGCGCTGCACCTGCAATAAAATAGTTTTGTACCAGAGCAAAATCATTGGGTAGAAATGCTGACGTGGCAAATGATCCATCGAACTCTGGATAAGGCGGTGTGTTGCACTCACTTATGTTTGCGAAAGCGTTATCACCTCTCGTTCTCATCCCAAGCCGCGTCAGATTGGTCTTACTGCCACCGTTTTCGCAAACCGATAGAAATTCAAATTTTGAAAGAAGCGCACACCCTTCGCGATAGATATTGCAATTTTCCCCATCAGAGAGTTTTACAGTTTTTAGGATTTTAGAACGAGAATTAAGCATCTCGACAAGCTCGTTGTACGTGCCGCCTGCCGAACCACCGTGAATAAAAATGGTACTATTTTGAACAGAATTCTCAGAGCAGGATTCGAGCACTAAAAAACAAGTAAGAAAGACTATTGCTCGAAGCGCAAACGGTTTTTTCTTAAAAAAATTCATACCCTAGTCCTTTCTTATTATTACTGGCAGGTTGCTAGAAATGCGAAATATTAGGTGTCAACTGGTAACACCTCTAATTCAAAGCTCGCATAAGAATAAGAGCTATCTTCTTGAATGTCCACGGCTCAATGAGCCCGCCGTAGCAAAGCTTTTGAGCTATGGCTTTAGCTTATCTTCTCAAGAGCCTGTAAAAGCCAATAAATGAAACTAAAAAGGGTTGAAAACCCACTTCGTCCTCATTTACTAAGTACGAAGTTACGGCGGTTTGGGTCAAGATCAGGTTGAAAAACCAAGATCAGCATTATCAGAACATCATGAGGCGGCCAATAGTTAAATGAAGGGTTTTCTAACAAATGCTCGAACCCCTTCCTGCAAACCCGTCTCTACCCTTTCGGCCTCAAGAATCCACCGGACAGTAAATAGGGATATTTTGGATATTGCTTTTGAAGCATTCGGTAGATAACAAAACCACCGACAACTTCCCCATTGGGGACACAATATGCCCCTGCCTGTCTTTAACAAAAACTAGCGGCGGATAAATATCGAAAACATGCGTAGAAGCATTGAGAGCTTGCGCATATGGACGAAGCGAGCGGTTGCCTCTGGCGGCATTTTATCGGGCAATTTACTGACTTTTCGAAATCCCTTGTCTCTTTTCGCGAGATAATATTTTACTCATCCTACCTTGCGCGCCGATAGCATGCGCTGGCTATTTCCATAGGTTGAAAATCAAGCAATTACTAGACCAAACTCAGATTACAAAAAAAATTGAGATTCTGTAGAAGCGAGGCGACTGTTACAAACGGTAAAAGCCAACAAGAAGCAAAAACAAAAAAAGGGGGGGGGCAGAAGAACGCCAATAACTCAATAGAACACCAAGCCCTGACCTAGCGCTTAAGACATCAGCAGATCAGGGCGCCTAAAAACCGAATTTAATTCACAACCTAGGCCCACGCATCAATAAGGAAACGACCCTCTACTTCCATATCACGCAGCCAGTCTTTTGCCTGCGTTTCAGTGACCGATTTGTTTTCAGCGGCTTGACAATCTGTGTAGATTTTCTCTAGCGCCTGACGCACACCGTTCAACATGTGTTGTGCGTCACCACAGACATAAATAACGGCCCCGCGCTGCCACAGCGCCCATATTTTCTCGGCGTGAGCGACAATGGCATCCTGCACATAGTGATAAGGGGACTCTGGCAGTCTTGAATAGGCTGTAATGCATTCTATAACACCTGCACTGTGGGCCGCTTTAAATTCGTCAGCATAGAGGTCGTCGACATCTGGGTGGCGACAACCAAAAAACAGCAGCGCCTCGCCCAGCTGTTTTCCCTGGCTATGATGGAACATTCGATCTTGAATAAAGCCGCGAAACGGCGCTACCCCCGTTCCCGGCCCGATCATAATAAGCGGCTGCTGCAAATCCTGCGGCGGCAAAAAACCTGAATCAACGGCACGCACCCTAGCCAGTATCGGTTCACCCACCGCCATGTTAGCTAGCGTATCGCTGCAGGCCCCCAGATAATCGCCGCTACCACTGAAGGCTGCGCCTGCCACAGCACTGACTGCGATATCAGCACGCTGGGGAGAAATTAAATGCGATGACGCGATTGAATAATATCGCGGATGTAACTCAGCCAATTGATCGATAAACAGCGCAAAGGGTAATTCAACACTGGGATAGCGCTCCAACAGATCTAGCAAAGAAACGCGCTTATCAAGCACCTGTGGTTTGTAGTTTTTAGCCTCGCTTAGGGCTGTTAAGGCAATAACATCGGGTGGGCAAGACGCATATTGCGCCAGCACCTTAATTTGACGAGTGGTCGCAGGATCGCAAAGCTCAATATAGCGACCCAGCAAGTTCTCTACTGTGATATCACTATCAACGGGTATCACGCCAGCTGCTCCATGCCTAAGTGACAAGCGTATTCGCTGCTCTAAGGCGAGACTAAAACGTGCGGCAGCCCGCTTAACATTGATGCTCGGATTGCGCGGCATCACCAGCAGATGATCGCCAGTTTTGTAGCTTACCCCAGCAGGTAAAGCCACGCTGAGATGACGTTTACTGGATCCAAAATCAACTTGAGTATCCACCATCTCGTCATTCACAGCCACCTGCATCGGTAGCAATGAGTGATGAGTTAAAAATGCAGTATCGCTATCTTCCGAGCCGACAAAATCTACACTAAACCGCTCACCAAGCTCCACTGGCGCTACAGCTGTTAGCCCCAAAGACTCTGCCAATGTTGGCCATACAATCTGGCTGTAGCTATCAATGTCTCCAAAAAAATCACCTCGAGCATCGGCTTCGCCGCGCGGTACTAACTGTTTTGCACCGAGCGCCTGCAGCCGCTCCTCAATTAAAATGGGCACGCGCTGATAAGTGGTAGCCCAATCACGATTGCCGACACCAAATACGCCATAGCGTACGTGACCAAGATCCTGATCGCTTGCCTCTAACCAGGCCATGAACGATCTAGCGTCATCGGTCGGCGTGCCGTTATACGAGGCGGTAACTAGTAAAGTCACACCATCACTTGGCAGTTTGTCAGTATATTCATCCAAGCTGCCGGTTGTGACGACGAACCCTACAGACTCCCCTTCCTCGGCAAAGCGCGCGGCAATTTGCTGCGCCGAACCCATGTTACTGCCGTGCAGAACTAATAAAGGAGTACCATGGCCGCTTGTTAACTGTGCGGTGCTGGCGCTCTGTGTTTGCTTGGCGGTCTCCGCATTTTTTAGAGAACTGGAACTGCGATCCTCATTACTGCGTTTTTTCAAACGCAGTCGAAAATTATCAGGCTTAAGAGTCAGTGCTTCCTTTACCTTCAACTGATAATTAGTGTGGTCAACGAACTTGAAGCGCTGCAGCGCCATACCAAGCGCCAACACAGATTCTTGCAATGCAAACTGACTGCCAATGCAGGCCCGCTGGCCATTGCCAAAAGGTTTAAAGGCGTTAGGTAATCGCTTAGCTGCAACTTCCGGCGCAAAACGATCGGGATCGAATAGTTCAGGATTGTCCCCCCAAGCTTTTTCATCCCGGTGCAAGCCACCAATTAATATCAGTATCGGCTGGCCAGCTTTAATCGGGTAAATTCCAGCAAGCGTTGTATCTTCCAGCGGCATCACCGTAAAAGCAGGCGCCGTTGGAAATAAACGCAGCGCCTCGTTAAGCACTTGTCGTATGTAGGGGAGTCGTCCAACCTGCGCCAGCGTGGGCGGTGTATCAAGATCAGCGCCGAATACCTCATCAACTTCTGCATAGGCACGCTTAAGCACCGCCGGGTGCTTGATCAGATACTGCAGAGTAAAAGACAATAAGCCACTGGTGGTTTCATGACCGGCGATCAAAAAGGTAATAATCTGGTAGCGAATGTTTTCATCAGAAAGCTTCTCCCCTGTCGCCGGATCAGCGCCGGTAAGCATAAGGCTTAAGAGATCTTTCGCGTCTGTCGCGCCGCCTCCAGCCTTACGTTCTGCAATTACAGCATCGACAATAGTTTTGAGGTTCTCGACGTGCTTTTCATAGCGTTGCCTGCGACCAACATTAAGGGAGTGCACCATTGGCAAGGCAACAGCCCGATCAATTGACTCTTGCAATGCCACCAGCATACTTTCGATAAAAGGGTGCGGCTCTTCCCTGCCAAAAGAATTGAAGCGATAATCAAACCCACACAAACCGATGGTATCGAGTGTTAGCCGGACCATGTCCGCAGGCACATCTATTTCATCATTGGCATTAAGCTGACTCCAGCGCGCCATCATCTGCTCAGCAATCTCGAGCATCATCGGGAAGTAATTTGACATAGACCCCATGCTAAAAGCCGGCATCAGTATGTTGTGGGCCTTCTGCCAGTTGGGTTCAGTTGTTTTGGCGGTAAACAATCCATCCAAAGCAATCTCGCGGATGTTGTAGAGCGCACCGCTAACTTTTTTATCGAAGCGGCTTTCGTCGCAAAGCTCATCGACCAGACGCTGACTAGATACCACCAATAAACTACCACCGGGAACCCGCAAACGATAAATTT
>JBLGBJ010000042.1:0-23795 GCA_047617605.1 Pseudohongiellaceae bacterium
ACCGCGCCGATGTGCTCACCGTTTCACTCCATGCACACCCCGAACGCTTCTACCCTTTTTTCTGGGGCTATGAATCCGAAACCGGAGAGAAAGCAGGGCAGGGCTACAATTTTAATTTCCCACTACCCCGCGGCACAAAGGACAGAATCTACCTAGAAACACTAGACCGAGCACTAACAGTAATTGAGCAGTATCAACCACAAGCCCTGGTTATTGCCCTAGGCCTCGACGCGTACGAGGGTGACCCAATCGCAGGCTTAGCCGTCTCCACCGAAGGATTCAAAAACATTGGTGAAATGATTTCAGCAAGGCTGAAAATGCCAACTGTTATCGTGCAGGAAGGGGGCTATCTCTGCCCTGAGCTAGGCCAAAACCTAGCGTCGTTTATTCAGGGATTTGAATCAACTGAGGGGTGATTTTAGTTAAAGAAAATAACCAGATTATTCTGGGCTCTTTCCATCTAAAGCCGCCGCTGTAAAAGACGCAAAATTTCAGCTCTATTGTTGACCGCCTGGTTAGTCAGAATCACAAACGGATACAGACCACCGGGCCCACGGATGTAACCGGCGAAATTGTAGACTCCTGTTAAGGTTCCACTTTTGCGTAACACCCCGTTCGTCTCGGGCAGCAGATCGGCATACGGTTTGAATACTTCAAGGATACGCATCATACCGGCCGCACTAGTGCGTTGTTCGCGGGACAGGCCTGAGCCCTCCAGCATAAGCAGCAACTGTGTTTCGCGCCCGAAGCTATCTCCATACAATTCAGCGAGTTGCTGCTGCAGTGCAGTGCGAGCTGCCTCGCTGGTTGCCGGGTAGCCGGTGCTTTGCGCTCCAAGAGTGAGAAAAAGTTGATTAGCGATGAAGTTGTTGGAGTAACGCAGCAGACCATCTAAGTTGTCCCGCAGCGAGCGGGAGCTTGGATGCTGATAAAAGAGTGTCCACTCATCGGTCACGGCTTCACGATAAAAATTTGCGTCGGATACGATGATGCCTGACTCATTAAGAAAGTACTGAAAAAGTTGCTGAGCCTGGCGCAGACCCGCAACAGGATCATCACCCAGATTGATTCGTTGCTCGTCTCCGGGTGTTAGCTCTGCGCCAAGTTCGCGGGCGAGGGTTGTCAGGGGAGTCTGCGCTTCACCCGAGGTCAGCTTACCGTCCACCGTCCATCCCAGATTCACCGTATTGAAGTTTACAGCCAGCGCGCTATTGCGAGCAGCGTAAGGATCATTGGTACCTGCCTCCATTGGTAGATCAGGTTCTGGCTCGAATGCAGAGTCATCCATTATCAAGCGGCGGATTTGTTGCAGACCGCGCTGGGCTAGAGCATCGGCAATACCGGCAATCTCTTCGGACACCAGAAACGGATCGCCCAAGCCTCGGATCAAAAGATCACCACTGTCATTACTATAAAAGTAAGTCTCGAAGCGAAAGTCTTCGCCAAGTGCGGTTAACGCCACATGGGCCATTGGGATTTTAAGGAGGGATGCTGGCACCATCGCGCGGTCTGGATTGATGCTAACCAGCACCTCCCCATTCGGGGAGTTTAGCATCACGCCGCTATCACCAACCAAAGCGGCCAAACGATCCTGGGCCGCAACTTGAAAAGCCAACGTGGTGCCCACCAACAAAAGAGCAAGCGTGAATGTGTGCATTGCTTGGAAAGCGGTTTTCAAGCTAATTGTTGTCCAGTCAATTCTATTGCCCAGAGTAGTTTGATCACTGGGTTTTGGCAATACTGAAGCGGGTTAAACGTGTGGACAGACGATATGGCTATCTTTAAGCCTATTCTCGCCATTACGTCTATTCCATAGCACCGCATTCGGTAATATAAACACCTTCCTAATCAGAGGGAGTCAGCGTAATTTTATTCGCCATCGCGCCGCCGCCAAGCCAACCATTCCAAGTCGCACCCAATCAGCCGCTTCCCTTTGACGCCGTACTCAATCAAAAAACTCCACAGTACTTGCCAACACACTGACCCAAATCATGCTTGCTAGCCTTTTGAATCGCCATTAGAAGAGCATGATCAACCGACGCTAATTTAAAGCGCTCTTGCAGTTCTTCTTGAATACGTATCAACAAATGAGCGGTGCATTCAGCATCTGCCAAAGCGCGGTGGAAGGTGCCCTCCATGGGCAGGTGCAGTGACCTAACTAATGTTGCTAAACGGTGGTTGGGTAGCATTGGAAACAAACGTCTGGACAGCAGAAGTGAGCAGGCCATGTCCATGCGAGGCGTTTGCTCAATAGCTTTGAGTTCAACTTCCCAGAATTTTCTGTCAAAGGCAGCATTATGGGCTAACAAGGGCCGATCACCCACAAAGCGGGCAGTCTCTGCCATCACGGTCGATACTCTCGGGGCAGCCCTAACCATGGCATCGGTAATGCCGGTCAGCCCTTGAATCTCATAAGGAATGGATACGCCAGGGTTCATCAAGCTTTGGTAGCGATCAACAATACGCCCTGCCTCCACCAAACAGATGCCAACCTCGGTAGGTCTTGCGCCATGAGCAGGAGATAAACCTGTGGTCTCGAAATCGATAACGGCGTACGTACTCAATTTGATAACGCCTTTAACGTCGCGGCTTTTACAGCAGTCACAATAAACGTAGTTGTTGCTGCTGTCATAGTTATTGCCAAAGTTAACAACACAGTAATTAGACTAGTCAGAGCGGGAATTTGGTTTCAGCTACAAAGGCATTAACGGCGGAAAGTAGATTTTGGCTATTGTTGGATATAACAAAAACTGACTCTTCGCGCTGTCCTGGTGTGAGGTCATGGTGGTCAATTAGGATTACATCATCGCCGTGTGACGCAATTATTTCGCCATCGAGAGAATAGTATTCAGCTTCGGCGATGGCATCTAACTGCCCAAGATCAAACTCGGCGTAAAGCTCGGCGAAGCTGTTGCTGGTTCTCACTATTACACCATCTGGTGCGCGGCGATTAACATCGCGCTCGGCCGCCATTCCTGCAACGACCCCAACGGTCTTGCCTAAAAAATCGTTAATGTGCTCGTAAAGTGCCTGGTCTTGGGGATTGATACGCAGCGCGCGGCGCTCGTAAAGAAACGGCGCAGAAAATGTGGCACCTGGATGCGCTCGGTCGGCAAAGTTGGCAACATTGGTAGCGACTAAATCCACTTCATCTGCGCTGGCAAGCAGCCATGAATCATTGAAAGGGACCACAACCCACGAGATTTCTAGCTTATTCTCGGCAGCAAACCGCTCTACGTACTTTCTGATCCAAAGCTGCGAATCATAGAGGTTGGTGGGGGCCTCTGACGTCACCGCGACGGTTAGCACGCCTGGCGTTATTGTTTGGATTTTTTGATCTACTGCGCAGCTAGTTGTGATAGCGGCTAAGTAAACAAGAGCGATTGTTTTAAGGAGGTCCATGGTCTATTACCGAGTCAAGTTCCTGTGTCTACTGCTTCAGCCACGCTCTTGGGGCTACTACCCGAGCGGCATTGCTGGGCGCCATCCTTCACAATGGACCTCAGTCACAGACCTGATCCTCGTTTGTGAGTCACGTCTCTGAGCCAGACTGAAAAAAACCTGATGCAAAACAGGGGGTGGCCATGGATATTAACCTAACCTTACCTCGCCGGTAACCAAAATAGGTGAGGCGTCTATATCCTCGGCGTCCATTAACACGGCAATCCGTTGCATCGACCCAATTAACTGATGCTGTTCCCAGCGCTCTAGCTTGCGGAATTCTCTAAGAAAACCCGCCTGCAAAGGCTCGGGGGCCAAATCAATCATGCGGGCGCCCTTCTCTGTCAAAATCACTTCTACAACGCGTTTGTCCTCGTTGATTTTCTGGCGCGAGACGAGATCGTTGCGCTCCATTCGGTCTAACAAGCTAGTGACTGTAGCTTGGGACAACTGAACTTCTTTGGCGATATTGCTAGGGGAGGCTTTATTAAGTGTTGCTGCAGCCTCAAGCACCAGCAATTGTGATGTGGTCAGGCCCGTTTCGCGCTGCAGCTTTTTTGAGTGCAGGTCGATGGCCCGGGTGGTGCGCCGCAATGCAATAAGCAGCTCTTCATAATCTTTCATAATCGTTAACTCTGTGTTCGCTTGTTCAGGCTTTAAATCCGCCTGCATTTAGGGCATACATCTGCCGTAAAATCACCATAAACTCATTAGACCTCTAATTAATCTCCATTATTCCAATGAAGTGGAGGGTTTATCCAATAAATTTTAAAAATCTTTATCTATATGTTTTTAAACGAATTAACTTGTAAAATAACAGCTCTAAAACTGCCCAACCATAAATATTTCGATATAAAACCAACTAATATACTTTCAATACGTTATAATTTTTTTTTAATTTTAGCCCACCCCTAAATAAGAAAGGCAACTTTATGTTCCGCAAGAAACAGCTTCATATCGCAATTGCAGTGGCAAGCAGTGCAATAGTTCTCCCTGCTCAGGCACAAATAGAGGAGATTCTTGTCACCGCTACCAAGCGGGTCGAGAGTATGCAGGATGTTCCCGTCGCTGTCTCCGCCCTAACGGCAGAGTCACTCGACCAGTTGGGCGTAACCAATTTCGAAGATTATTTGCTGCAACTGCCTAACGTTACTGCCGGCGGCAGCGGCCCAGGCCAAAACACAATCTATATCCGCGGTGTGGCATCCACCACCCCAGGACTCACCACCGCTGGCGTTGCGGGCTTAGCACCCAACGTGGCGCTGTATCTTGATGAACAGCCTCTGGCTCAGCCGGGCAGAAATCTGGATGTCTACGCAGCCGACATGCAGCGAATTGAAGTATTAGCAGGGCCGCAAGGCACACTGTTTGGTGCTAGCTCGCAGGCGGGCACGGTACGTTTGATCACAAACAAGCCTGACCTTGACGCCACCAGCGCTAAGCTCAAATTTGGCACGTCATTCACCAAAGACGGCGAAATGAGCAATAACGTAGAAGGCGTACTCAACCTTCCGATTACTGATAACTTTGCCTTGCGCGGTGTTGTTTACGTTGATAATCAAGGCGGCTACATCGATAACGTTGCAGGTACACGCAGTGTAAGAGAAAGTGGTCGTTTTCGTCCCGAGGGCGCAGTGCGCGCCAACGGGCTTCCTGTTGCTGCGGGCCGTGCAGGCTTTCAGGCCAACGATGATTTAAGCGCCGTTCGTTTTATTGATGCCGACAATGGTAATCGCGTTGAAGAGGATTTTAACGACGCCACTTATTCTGGCTTTAGACTTAGCGGCCTGTATGAAATAAATGACCAATGGAATCTGACCATTGCTCATGCGCAGCAAGAGCTTGAAACCGAAGGTGTCTTTTTTACCGACCCCAACTTAGGTGATCTTGAAATTCAGCGTTTCCAAGAAGACCGTTTAGAAGACACGTTCAGCAACACCAGCTGGACTCTTAAAGGAATGCTAGGTGATCTTGAAGTTGTCTACGCCGGTGCCTTCACTGAACGCGAAGCAGATCAGTTAGTCGACTATTCAGATTATTTGTTTGTCGGCCAGTACCTGCCTTACTACGTGTGTGATGGCAGCGTGACTTACCCCGGCGCCGCCGCTCCGATGGGCACTTGTCAGGCACCTAATCTGTTCGTAAACAGCGACACTGAGACTGAAATCAGTACTCATGAGCTGCGTTTTGCAACCAATCCAGACCGGCCGATTAGTGCTACTTTTGGTGGTTTTTACAGCGACCTTGAACTGCAAGAGCTGAACAACTTTACCTACCCAGGTTCAACCGAGGCGATAGCCTTTAATGGCACACGCGGTTTCGGCCCTAACTTCTCGGCCCAAGGCGCAACGGTTCGCGATACTGGCCAGTATCCAGACGGTGTGATCTTTCGCAACGACGTAGTGCGCACCGATAAGCAGCAAGGCCTGTTTGGTGAAGTAACTTTCGATCTGAACGATCAGTTCTCTGTCATCACCGGAGCCCGTTGGTACGACATCGAAGTTGACCTTAAAGGCAGCGCTGCTGGCTCATTCGGCAATTTTGGTGCCACTACCGACAATAACGCCGGCAACAACTTAGACACCCTGTTTGATGACCCTAACCCAGATACTGCGTCTACCGACGGCATTATCACCAAGCTCAGCGTTAACTGGACTCCGGATGACAACACCTTAGTTTATGCAACTTTCTCTGAAGGTTTCAGACCGGGCCTGCTTAACCGTCCTGGTGGCGCATCTAACGCGGCCGGCACTTTTACAGTACCGTTTGCTATCGATACCGATGACCTGACAAACCTTGAACTTGGTTGGAAGGCCGATTTCCTAGACAATCAGCTACGTTTTAACGGCGCAATCTTTTTCTCGGAAATTGAAAACTTACAAACGACCATTTTTGATCCAAGCATCACCAATTTGTTCTTTTCTGACAACGCGGCAGATGCTGAAGTCAAAGGCATAGAGGGCGACTTCATTTGGGCGCCGGCTTCGATATTCGGACTAACAGTAACAGGCGCGTTCTCATTACTAGACACCGAAATCACCAAGGTGATTACCCCAACCGACGACGTCATAGTTGGCGATTCGCTGGCGTTTGCACCAGAGGTTCAATTTAACCTGCGTGCACGCTACGAGTGGAGCATTGGCTCTGGCCGTCTAGCCCATGTAATGCCACACGTGACTTATTCTGACGAAGCTTACAGCGACATAATCACAATCAACCGTGACAAAATGGACAGCTGGGTTATGTTTGGACTAACAGCTGGTATTACAGATGACCAATGGTCGGTGGATGTATTTGCTGAAAACATTGGTGATGAACGTGCAGAGATTGCAAACTCATTTATTTATGATCGCCAGCGAGTGACGTATGCCAGACCATTTAATGGTGGAGTTCGAGTTGCTTACGAATTTTAGGCAACCATTCTGATCACTTTATCAACTTGTCATGAATCAGGCACTCCTCGGGGGTGCCTGTGAGTTTACCGAATCCGCAAAACACACAATCACAATCTGATCCAAGCGAGCATGCGAGCAGTCTTGAGGCTGCTCAAAAGCTAGTTCAAGGCCGGCAATTTTCGGCCGCAATTGAAGCTTTGCAGAAGCTCCTCACATCACAACCGGGCGACCCAGAAGCGCTTTACATGAGCGCGGTCTGTCTTCGTTACACCAAACAATACCACAGCGCGTTGGACACTCTTGCTCGGCTAAAGTCAGTGCAGCCAGAGCATGGACGCGCCCATCAAGAAGAGGGCTACAATCAACGCGCCCTCGGCGATAAAGAAAAAGCACTAAAAGCCTTTGACCGGGCCTGCTTTTATAACCCGGCACTGGAAGCCAGCTACCGCGCCAGAATAGACCTGCTCACCGCCAGCGGCGAGCGTACCCGCTTGGCACACGTGCAAGAACAGCTAAGACAGCTACTAGCCCTACCCAAGCCACTGATAGCGGTGGTTGATCTCATTTCCATGGGTAAGTTGCTGCGAGCCGAGGAGCTGTGTCGTGCGTTTCTTAAAAAGATACCCCATCATATTGAAGCCATGCGCTTGCTTGCCGACATCGGCATGCGCCTAGGCATATTGGAGGACGCCGAACTGCTGTTGCACTCAGCAGGCCTCTTGGCCCCCGACAATATCCCCGTGCACATTGATTACATTCAGGTGCTGCGCAAACGTCAGCAACACCTTAAAGCGCAAGAACAAGCCCAGCTGCTGTTAGCGCGCGAGCCGAAAAACCCACAGTTTCAGTCTCTGTTTGCAGTACAGTGTATGCAGTCCGGACAGTTTGATGAAGCACTGGCAACCTTTGACGACGTCTTAAAAGTCTTGCCAAATGATCCCATCACGCTCACCTCCAAGGGCCATGCCCTCAAGACCAAGGGTGAATCTGCAAGCGCTATCGCTAGCTACCAACAGGCCATAGTCGCTTACCCAAGGCACGGAGAGGCCTATTTCGCGTTGGCCAACCTTAAGACTTATCGGTTTAGCGATGTCGAGATAGAGCAGATGCTGGCACTGCAGCAGGACGATAACCTCTCATTTATGGAACGTGTGCACTTATGCTTCGCACTGGGCAAAGCCTATGAGGACAATAAAAATATAGAACAGGCTTTTTCTTTTTACGCACAGGGCAATCACTTAAAAAAATCACAGAGTCGGTATGATGCAAACCAAATCACCAATGAGCTAGAGCTACAGCACAAACATGTCACGGCAACGCTGCTCTTGGAGAAAAACGGCTTTGGCCATGCCAGCCCTGACCCAATTTTTATCGTGGGCATGCCGCGGGCAGGCTCAACTCTCATCGAACAAATTCTCTCTAGCCACAGCCAAGTGGATGGCACCTTAGAGCTGCCTAACGTGTTGTCTCTCTCGCAGAAACTACGCAGACACTCAATCGAGGGAACTGTGCCGGGATACCCTCAGGTTTTGGAACAGCTGGATGCAAAAGAGCTTGCTCAATTTGGCAAGAACTTTATCGAGGACACTAAAATTCATCGCCAAGGTGCTGCGTTTTTTATAGACAAGATGCCCAACAATTTTCGCCACATTGGCCTGATCAAAATGATGCTGCCTAATGCCAAGATTATCGATGCCAGGCGAAATCCGCTAGACTGTTGTTTCAGCGCCTTTAAACAGCTGTTTGCTGAAGGGCAGGAATTTAGTTATTCCTTGGCAGACGTTGGCCAGTACTACCGAGATTACATTAAGCTTATGGCGCACTGGGATGAAGTATTGCCTGGGTTTGTGCTTCGAGTTAATAACGAAGACGTTATCAACGACCTAGAAGGTCAGGTGCGCCGGATGCTGGACTTTTGCGGTCTAGCATTTGAACAAACTTGCCTGGACTTTCACAACACCCAGCGCAACGTCAGAACGCCTAGTTCCGAACAGGTTCGCAAACCGGTAAACAGCGCCGGCGTTGGTCAGTGGAGAAAGTACGACACCTACCTTGAGCCTTTAAAGCTCTCGCTGGGAAATGAGCTTACCGCATTGTCAACTGACAATGAGACCGCCGAACAGTAGCCCTGACAACGTTGATCGCATTGACGATATCACTGACAGAAATTTCACCCAGATAGAGACTTCACCCATGGATCAGCGCGCCACCGAAGACCAAGACGGCACCGAAGCAATTGCCGAAGCTAAGCTGTTGGATGCCATTTGCAAACCGGTATTCTTTATTTCAGCAGGCCTAATTCTATTCGTCTGTATTTACGGTGCAGGCTTTAGCGAGCACGCAGCGATTACTTTCAACTCACTGCAAAACTGGCTTACCACTAACTTTGGTTGGTTCTACATGGCATCCATTGCCTTCTTTTTTGGTTTTGTGGTGTATCTGGCTTTTAGTCGCTTCGCCAACATCAAGTTGGGGCCCGACGATTCCGCTCCCGATTACAGCTACCTCAGCTGGTTTGCCATGCTGTTCAGCGCAGGCATGGGAATCGGACTGCTGTTCTTTGGTGTTTCAGAACCCTTAACCCACTTTGCTCAGCCTCCATTAGGCGCCGGCAACACAGCACAATCTGCTGGTAATGCAATGGAAATCACATTCTTTCATTGGGGTTTACAGGCTTGGTCGGTTTACATTGTTGTGGGCTTATCACTGGCCTACTTTAGTTTTCGCCATGGCCTGCCTTTATCTGTGCGGTCAGCTCTTTATCCATTAATCGGCGACAGGATTTATGGCCCTATAGGTCACATGGTCGACATTTTTGCAGTGCTCGGCACCATGTTCGGCGTCGCGACCTCCCTAGGCCTGGGTGTTATGCAAGTAAACGCAGGTCTCAATTTTCTGTTCGGCATAGAAGTGTCCACCACCGTGCAGATAGCATTGATTATTGGCATCACTGGTATGGCGACAATCTCGGTGGTTGCGGGCCTTGATGCGGGCATTCGCCGCGTCAGCGAGCTAAATCTGATGCTCGCTATCATCATGCTTATCTTTATTCTAATAGCCGGGCCAACTGCAACCCTTTTGGGTGCGCTGATGCAAAACATCGGCGGCTACTTGTCTGGCATGGTTGATATGACCTTTAATCTCTACGCCTACCAGCCCATTGAATGGATGGGCGACTGGACTCTATTTTACTGGGCCTGGTGGATATCTTGGTCGCCGTTTGTAGGGATGTTTATCGCGCGTATTTCTCGCGGGCGAACCATTCGCGAGTTCATCGTTGGCGTGTTGCTGGTGCCGGCTGGATTTACCTTTTTGTGGCTTAGCCTTTTTGGCAACACGGCATTAACCATGGAGCTCGCCGATAGCAGTATCGGATTGGTAAACGCGGCAATAGTAGATTCGCCGACGGCATTGTTTGTGATGTTGGAACAGCTTCCTTGGTCCAACGTGATGTCGCTGGTTGCTACTCTATTGATAATAACGTTCTTTGTCACCTCATCGGACTCTGGCTCCTTAGTGATTGATATTATCACCTCAGGCGGCAACGAAGACCCTCCGGTGTGGCAACGGATTTTTTGGGCAATAATCGAGGGCGCTGTAGCTGCGGCCCTGCTATTAGCAGGCGGTCTATCAGCACTGCAGACGGCGGCAATCACTAGCGCACTGCCCTTCGCCTTTGTTATGTTTTTAATGTGCTTCGGACTTTACAAGGGACTGAATGCGGAGACGCTCAAACGTCCCTATCGCCCATTGCCAGCGCCCGTACCGCAATATCCCTCAGCCAAGCAATGGCAGCAGCGCCTGCGCGCTCTGATTGGAGACCATTGCCAGCAAGACGTTCGAGCTTATATCGACAGTACCGTTAGGCCAGCTATGGAAGCGGTCTCACTGCAGATTGATAAGACTCTGTTGCAACCTAAAATTGAGGAAAGCAACGCCATGATCAAACTGACCGTCGATCACGGCGCCGACACCATGTTCAAATACGAGATTCGACTGCGCGAATACGGCATCCCCTCAGCAGCATTTCCAAACCTACCAAAACGAGACAAGGAAAAAACCTACTGGCGTGCCGAGGTCCATTTAGATGAGGGGCCCCAGGACTATGACGTGGCCGGGTATGACATTGAACAGCTAACCGGTGATTTACTGGCGCAGTTTGAGATGCACATGCAGTTTCTGCACGCTAAAGTTTAGAGGTTGCAGACAGGATTAATTGCGCTCTATAGAGGGAGTCGGTGTAACTGCTTGCAGGTCTTTCAGAAAAAGATGTCGAATAGCCTCCTCGTAAAAACGTGCCGGAGTAACTACCTACAGATCTTTTAGCGTTCAAATGTCAGTAGAGCAGTTACTCTAACACCGTCAATTAAACTATTCTTGCGCCGACAAATACTCAATGATCTGAGTGGCGGCGTCCTCTGCTGATACCGTTTCTGTGTCTATTTTAATCTCTGGATTTTCAGGCTTGTCGTAAGGGCTATCAAACCCAGTAAAATTTTGTATAACACCCTGCCTAACCTTCTTATAAAGTCCCTTGGGATCGCGCTGCTCGCATACCGCGAGACTGGCATCAACATGCACTTCAATAAATTCGTCTTTCTCAAAAAGAGAGCGAGCCATTTGTCGCTCTGCTTGAAACGGCGATATAAAACTGGCTATCACGATTAAACCAGCATCTAGCATCAGTTTGCTGGTCTCCGAAATTCGGCGAATGTTTTCAACTCGGTCTGCATCGGTAAACCCTAAATCTTTATTAAGACCATGGCGCACATTGTCGCCGTCTAACAAATAGGCGTGCTTTCCCATCATCAACAGTTTCTTCTCGATGACGTTGGCGATGGTTGATTTGCCTGATGCAGAAAGACCTGTAAGCCAAATGATCTTAGGGGTTTGCTGTTTAAGTTTTGAGCGTGCCGCTTTATCTACACCAGTTGCTTGCCAATGGACATTGCTGGCCCGCCTTAAGCTATGTCGTACTCGCCCTCGTGCCAGAGTTTTTAAATCACTGTCTTTGAGCTCAATACGAGAGGTACTAAGCTCACCGCTCATTGGATCAAAAGCGATGTTGCGGCTAAGTGAAACGTTGCCGATGAAGGTTTCACCGATGGATATGCTATTGGCAGCAATGTGCTTGCCACTGGCCTCTTCCACTCTATATTTAAGTTTGGTGATAGTTGCATCGACTGTCTGATCCGCACAGGTTAGTGCGTATCTGCGGCCGGGGAGCATTTTCTCATTAGACATCCAAATAATTTCGGCTTCAAACTGATCGACATATTCTGGACGATCGGTCGTCCTCGCGATAATCTCGCCGACTTTCGCGCCAGCTTGAGCATTAGCTTGAGCAAGGAAAACGGGCGAGTTTAGTTCAACACTGATGTCATCACTACGGGTGTCAAAACTGATAACAGTGCGAGTATCCCCGCTGCTGCAAAATACCAGCTCGTCTCCGACATTTATTGTGCCATCCAAAAACTCCATGATGGCCACATTGCCTTTGACGCTTATCAGCCGCGCTCTAAACGCACTAGATTCTTCATTAGCCATTTTTTTTCGTTACTCGTTGATTAAAAAATCGTTCGATCGCAATTAAAGGGGTCCAATTAAAGGGGTCGGAGGCAATTAAATCAACTAAAGAGAACTGATTGATCTAAAAGCTCAGAGGCCCTTATTCTTGACTCTCCTGCCTGCTTGATTTTAATTGCCTCCGACCCCTTTAATTGTTGATTTTAATTGCCTCCGACCCCTTTAATGCTTTAATGGATCCTTGAATTGCTTTTAATTGGACTCAGCGCTTAACTGCAATGGCTTGGATCTCAAAATGAGCGCCGAATAAAAGACTGCCTGCGCCTATAAAGGCTCGGGCGGGAAATTCTTCGGTGAAGAAAGTGCGATACACCTCGTTAAACACTTCATACAGGCTAAGGTCTGAGCAAAAGATTTGCACATAGGTCAGATCGTCCATGGTCATGCCCGCATCCTCCAGCTGTCCCTTAATGCCGTTCAATACATTACGTGCCTCAACGGCGGGATCGGAGGGCACCTGCCTATTTTCGTCCAAGCCGAGGGTGCCAGATATATAGAGCGTATTGTCAGTCAACACCGCGCCACTGAAAGGCGATACATCAGGCTGAGACGGATGATTTGGGTTGATGTGTGTTCTTTCCTGCGAGGTCGCGCTCATCGAGGTGAAAACTGTTAGCGCCAGTGCGGCCAATAGGAAGTGCTTTAAATGAGTCATATGGGTGTTTCTCCTTTTAATAGTTATTGTACGAGCATGACCGGCAAACTAAAAAAAGAAAAGGGGCCAGACCAAAACTCCTGTATTTTTATTCTGACCCCTAATCTTGCTTTTTACAGTCGCCCTTTAACCACATCGTCTTACTGCCACCACCCAACACAATCACTGATGTTCCACCGATGTTACACCATAGTCATTGGACTAATTATTCCACGCACCTCATGCAGAGCTGGGCTCTATAAACCACCCTGCTTAATGTTAGTCGCGCAGCTGAACCCTAGATAAAATAGATTGGTAACTGCATCCACTGGGCGCAAAATGACAGCAAAGCTTGTGGGCTAAGTCTAACATCCAAAGCAGGTATCAGCCTGCCTAAATTGGCTCAAGAGACAACTACGATGAATCGACATGTCCTATTTGGTTGCGGTCTAGTTATGCTGACACTGTCCTTATCGGCCTTTGCTGCCGTTGATGGAACAAAGAGTTTTTTGTTATTAACACGCAGCCGGGTCGGCTATACATCCCTCGGTGTTTTCACCATTGCCTACGTGCTAGTCGCCGCCGAAGAATTTACTCACTTAAGAAAATCTAAACCCGTTATTTTGGCTGCAGGGTTAATCTTGGCAATGATAGGATTGGTCTACGCACATGCCAACATTGATCACGCAGCGGAAGAAGCAGTGCGGGAATTTGTGGTGGAGTTCGGCGAGCTATTTATGTTTTTGCTCGCCGCCATGGCTTACGTTAACGCCATGAAAGAAAGACGCGTGTTCGAAGGCTTACGTGTCTGGCTAATATCTAGGGACTACAGTTTCAGACGTCTTTTTGTGATTACAGGCCTAATCAGTTTTTTCTTGTCTCCGGTGATCGACAATCTCACCATAGCATTGGTCATCTCTGCTGTGGTCATTGCTGTAGGTAAAGACAACCCTAAGTTCGTTGGCCTCGGCTGTATCAACATTGTCGTTGCAGCTAATGCTGGCGGCGCGTTCTCACCCTTTGGCGACATCACCACCCTGATGGTGAGGCAGTCTGGCACTGTAAATTTCACCGGGTTCTTCGTGCTGTTTTTGCCGTCTATCGTAAACTATGCAGTGCCTGCTGCTATCATGTATTTTGCAGTGCCCAACGAATTCCCTAAGTCCGAGAACGAAACCATTCGCGTCAAGCGCGGAGCTTTACCCATCATTCTGCTGTTTTCCCTCACGATAGCGACAGCCGTCAGCTTTCATAATTTTCTGCATCTGCCACCGTTCCTAGTGATGATCACCGGACTTGGTTATCTGAACCTCTATGGATACTATTTAAAAAGAACTCACTTACCACACCCCAATGACTCTGCCGAACACGCGCATGTCGAGGACGTGGCAGCCTTTGACAGTCTAAGAGGAATTCAAAACGCAGAGTGGGATACTCTACTTTTCTTTTTCGGGGTCATCATGTGCGTTGGCGGTCTCGGATTTATTGGCTACCTCTCAGAGTTTAGCCGATGGATGTACGGAGACCTTGGCCCAACAACTGCAAACATCTTAGTGGGTCTGATGTCAGCGGTGATTGATAACATTCCTGTCATGGTTGCTGTGTTGCAGATGAATCCAATAATGGATGAAACGCAATGGCTGTTAGTCACCCTTCCCGCAGGCGTAGGCGGCAGCCTGCTATCCATCGGATCAGCTGCCGGCATCGCTTTAATGGGTCAAGCGCGAGGCGTGTATACTTTTTTTGGGCATCTCAAGTGGACACCAGTCATTGCTGTTGGGTATTTCGCGAGCATTCTATTACACCTGTGGCTGGCTGGCTGAATAGAGTTGATTGTGAGGGCCTGTCATGGAAAGTATTGCAGGAATTTGGATTAATAGGGCCCGAGTAATTACTTCAACAACCTAATATCGCAACTTCTTAGCGACCTACCAACGCCGGTCTATCCGATACGGTTCAGTGGCAATGGCCGACTCCTCTCCATCTGCAAGTGCAACCAACATAGCGCCGGTAACTGCTGCTTGAGTTAATCCTAGATGCCCGTGGCCAAAACCAAAATAGGTATTTTGAAAATTCGGGGAAGCAGATATCACTGGGATAGAATCCGGCATGCTTGGGCGAAAACCCATCCATGGCTGACCGTCTTCCCCTCGCATGTTCGGCAATACTGCGGCTGCGCTTCTCGCTAGATTCACTGCCCTGGAATAATCTGGCGCCGCCGTTAATCCAGCAAATTCCACTGTGCCAGCTAAACGCAGACCGCCGTGCATTGATGTGGCGGCAAACCCAAGGTTAGGAAAAATAAGGTTGTGATGTAGCTCGATTCCCGAGCTCGGCAGCATCAGGTGATAGCCCCGCTCGGTATCCAGCGGAACAACACTACCCAACTGCCTGGCCAGACTTCCCGAATAAGCGCCAGCGGTTATAAACACTTCGTCGGTTTGTACTTCCTGTTCGCCTTGAATGGAAGCAACTCGGTTGCCTTCAACGTTAAAACCATTTACCTCGGACTGAATATACCTTCCGCCTTGTTGTTGAAACAAAGCAAAGAATTTTCTTGATAGGGCGATTGGTGAAAGTGTGTGCGCCGAATCTGGCGTCAAGATACCACCGGCCAATCCAGCCTTTAAACTGGGCTCTAATTCGCGAAGCACCGCCCCATCCAGCAGTTGATAATTAACGCCGCGACGATCACGGTAGCTACAGTCTGTTTTGGCTTGCGCAAACTGGGCTGGCGTCTCAAAAACATAAAGTGTGCCGTGTTGATGAACTAGCGGTTCGGCCCCGGCCTTACTCAAAAGCGGCGCGTAATATTCAAGTGCTGGTTTGGATAACGCTGAAATGGCGATCGAGGCTTTCTCAGCCTGCCGCTCATTCGCATTAGCCAGAAAACGAACAAACCAAGGCAGACTGTGCCAGAGATAAGAGGGACGCACTCTCACTGGAGCGAGGCGCTTCAGAGTCATCGCTGGAATTTCCTTCCAAATGCCAGGCATTGATTCTGGATGCACTGAGCCGGTAGAAATTATGCCAGCATTACCAGAACTGGTGCCCTCCCCTGGGGGCAGGCGATCGATAAGCGTTACTTGCCGGCCATTCTCCTGAAGTGACAAGGCTGTCGCTAAACCAACTATGCCGGCACCAATTACGCTCGCCTTTTTCATAATACTTTTTCTTTATTTAAATCCCTCCAGATGAGTGATGGGAATACGCTTACCCCTAGAAATTAGGAATAATGAAGCCAGAGTAAAAATACTATACTGCATTTTTACTCTGACCCCTAATCTCCTCTGGCCCCCTTTTTACTTATCATTATTCGTCACGATAGGCCGGTTTGGTTTGGACAGGAGTTTGTGTAACCTGGGGCTGTTCATTTTCACTGTATTCTAAGAGTTCTTCTCTAGAGTAAAATACTATGCCGCAGCCCTTTAAGAACTCAAGTTGTCCGTCAAATTCCCCAGCTCAATCCAATTTTCCTCACTGTGAAAAGTATCGGCCTCTTCGATTGCTACTAAGCCATCCAAAAAATCTAGCTCTGCTTTTAAAAATTCGCGGTGTAACCTTCCAGAAGCATTACCCTTTTTTGCTGTGCTAATCAGGGAAATATCAACATAAGCTCTTTGCCAACTTGAAGCTGAGTATGGAGGGGATGAAAGTATGTTCTAACGATAAAGTAAGTTGAAGCTATTCTCCTTGAATTTAAAATTGTTAAGTTGAGCCCTCCCATTCAAAACTCTTCAAAACTTTCTTTTTTGATCAACTTTAACCTTGCGCAAAAACCGTTATGATATGCAAAACTTAGTGCATCCTATCCTGGAGTTAACTCATGTCAAATCGACGTCCAGCTTTTCTTTTTCTTGTTGCTTCTTTATTTTTCACTACCTTTGAAACAGTCAGTGCCACCGAAGGCTATTACCGCTGGCCTAGTGCTCATGGCGACACTTTGGTATTTAACGCAGAGGGCGATCTCTGGCGACTAATTGAGGGGCAATCCCAGGCTACCCGTTTGACTACCCATGGCGAGCTAGAATCTGATGCAGCTATCGCACCCGATGGCGAGCGTGTCGCCTTTGTTGCCAGCTTTGATGGCATAGCCCAAATCTATGTCATGCCGCTGGCCGGCGGCATTCCTAAGCAGATCACCTTTGAGTCGGTAGGAGTAGAGATATCTCAGTGGTCACCGGACGGGCGCATTCTCTATACCAGCCGCAATATGGAAGGGGCATCTCGAGTTCGGGAACTTCGGCTAGTGAACCCAGACAGCTTAGAGGTGGAGCGGGTCCCGCTACGCTATGCCAGCACAGGCACTTTTAGCGATGATGGTGATACTCTATTTTTTACTCGTCATGGCGTCTCCACTGTGTCGGACAACGCCCGTCTGTATCGCGGCGGCGGCATGTCACAGCTGTGGCGTTTCGGCATGGGTCGTAACCGTGAAGCTGCCCGTCTTGCAGAAGACTTCGGCGGTCCTATCGAGGGCCCAATGTTTTTCGATGGCCGCATCTATTTTATTAGCGATGAATCCGGCTTCGATAACATCTGGTCAATGCGTGCCAACGGCAACGACATTCGAAGGCACAGTGACTTCAGCGGCTGGCGGCTACGGGGAGCATCACTAAACAAGGGCATTATTCACTATCAGCGCGGAGCAGATATCTATGCTTATGACATCTCCACCAATGATGAAAAGCGTATTCAAATTTCTCTCGCCACCGATCGCGACCGCACGCGCTTGCGCTGGATAGATGATCCTCTCAGTTACCTAGAGGACTCTAAAATTGGCGGCAACAATGATCGCGTCGCTATCACCGCCCGTGGCCGAGTAACTATCGCCAGTGCTGATGCCATGCGCCGGGTTGAATTACCGGTTGGTGAGAACGCTCGCGCTCGCGGCGCAGTTCCGGGTGTTAATGGCGACTGGATCTACGCTATTGTTGATGCATCTGAGCGCGGTGAAATCTGGCGCTTTGCAGCTGACGGCAGCGGTGCTGGGCAGCAATTAACCTTTGATGCTGACGATCACCGCTGGGACCTAGCACTCTCACCAAACGGTAAATGGTTGATACACAGTGATAAGTCCTCTCGTCTTTGGAAGCTAAACCTAGAGACCTTGAACAACAGCCTTATCATGCAGAACGTCTCCACGCGAGACAACGACTATGGTCCTGCTAGTTTTTCCACTGGCGGCCGCTACGTGGCCTTTCATACTAGTGGCGACCGTTATAACGGCACAGTTATCGCCGTGCATGACCTCTTCGATGGCAGCACTGTAGAAGTTACAGGTGACAAGTATCCCTCATTTTTCCCTTCTTTTTCACGCGATGGCCAGTGGCTCTACTTTCTCTCAGAAAGAAATTTTCAAGCGACACCTAGCGCACCATGGGGCGACCGCAATATGGGGGCTGAGTTCGACAAGCGCTCTCTTGTATTCGCACTACCCTTAACTGCGAATGCTGTCTTCCCCTTTGCTGAGCCAGACGAACTAACGCCGGCAACGAAAGAAGCAGAAGAAAAAGAGACGATAGGTGCTGCGGTCATTGAGCCTGCAATAGACTGGCGAAAAGCTAGCCAACAATTGTTTCAACTTCCCATCGATGAGGGCAACTACTCTAGCCTGCAGGCAGCAGACGAACGCCTCTACCTGCTGGACCGCACAGGTCGTGAGCCGTCGCTAAAGAGCGTTGCCATTGGTCATGACGATCCTAGTCTTGCCACCTTCGCTGAGAATGTTGCTGAGTTTCAGCTTTCCATCGATGGCAGCTCGTTGTTTTATCGCACTCGTGGCAATTCGCCCACTTTAGCTGTCGTACCCGTTGGCGATAAAGCACCGGAGGATTTATCAGACTATCGGTTGCGCACTGCGGGTTGGCGTCTGGCCATCGAACCGGCCAGCGAATGGCAGCAGCTATTTTTAGACGCTTGGCGCCTACATCGCGACTTTGCCTATGATGGAACTCTGCGCGGAGTCGACTGGACTGAAGTGCGCGATCGATTATTACCTCTTGCTGCCCGCATCGGCCATCGCAGTGATTTGAATGATTTGCTGGGCCAGATGGCGTCGGAAATTGGTATTCTCCATTCCCAAATTCGCGCCGGGGACCAGCCCGTCGACGAAGAATCGGCCAGCGTTGCTGGTTTGGGGGCACGCTATGCTCCTCATAGCAGTGGTGTCGAAATAATTCAAATATACCAAGGTGAATATGAGCGCCCCGAGTCAATGGGTCCGCTTAGTCAACCAGAAGACAATATTGCCGTGGGTGATGTGATCACCGCTATAAATAACCGGCCGATCAATAACGTTGCTGAACTGGAGCGCGCCCTGCTCAACCGCCGCGGCGAACAAATCCTGCTTGGCACATTGAGAAATGGCGAGGACCTAAAAAACGTCGTTACTCCTATTTCCACTGGCGCTGAGGCTATGCTGCGCTATTTAGATTGGACCGGTGCCAATTCAGCAAAAGTTGCTGAGATAACAGATGAGGAAATCGGCTATCTGCATTTGCGTGCCATGGGCGGCGATGATGTCGCCAGCTTTGCCAGAGACTTCTTCCCACAGGTAGAATTAGACGCGATGATTGTCGATGTAAGAGACAACAACGGCGGCAACGTGGACAGTTGGATCATTCAGCAATTCTTGCGCAAAGTCTGGTCCTTCTGGCAACGCGAACCGGGCACACCTGTATATGGCAATATGCAGAGTACCTTCCGCGGCCATTTAGCCGTGCTAGTTAATGCGGGCACCTACTCCGATGGCGAAACTTTCGCCGCAGGCATTAAAATCTTGAACTTGGGCACACTCATTGGCGAGCGCACTGCAGGTGCAGGAATCTGGCTATCCGATCGGAATCGACTCGCCGATGGCGGGATGTCACGGGTAGCAGAAATGCCACAGTACGGCATGGATGGGCGCTGGTTAATTGAAGGCGAAGGAATTTCGCCAGACATCGAAGTAGTGGCTGAACCTCACGCCCTTTTCAATGGCGAGGATCAACAGTTGATGGCGGCGATTAAATATTTGCAGGAGAAACTTAAGAGCGAACCAATTCTCAAAATGAGGCCCCTTGCGCTGCCTCCGATGGGAGAGCGTGGCCAGGATGTAAGTGACTAGTGATTGAGGCCGAGTCGAATTAGGGGTGAGGTTGTAATAAAGACCCAGATTGTCTTCCCCCCTGTTTTCTGAACACCTCAGTTAAGGCATACATTCTCTAGTTCGGATACCAGCGGATTCATTCGATTAAGCGTGGACTGACGCCGCTTTCGATTGCAGTTTAAGGGCCAGAGTAAAAATACCGTACTGTGTTTTTACTCTGACTCCTAAATTGATTACTGCGGCACCTAATTGATTTATGGTCGATGTAGTTAATTAAAAATCTGTTTTGAATTTATGTGTCTGTCTTCGCTTTCATTTCTTCCACTATCTCAGCTACCCGCTTTACTGCCGCTATGGACTCCTCCGGGTTTAGATTTTCCGCCTCGTTGTTATAGTCGCCTTCAGCTTGAGCTTGTACCAGCAGACCATCGCGACGCGGATAGACAGAGACGCGGCGGCTGCGATAGCTAAAGCCATAATCTAGCTCCGGTTGCGGGATAAGTTTGGCGGTTTGCCCGCGCACAGGAATTATTGAATCATCAGACATTAACGCTCTTGCTCCATACCCGGTGCAGTTAATAATCGTGCGTTCATCAATTGCGAAAAAATCACTTTTATCTTCCAGTGCAAAAGTTTCAACCACACCGCCATTAGCAAGAAAGTCAGCCATCAGCAGTCGTGAATAGGCGGCAATGTTGAAAAGCAATGTGGGCCGGCGCTCAACATAAGATGCCGGAAAAGGATGTGCGCTAACCATGACAGGCTGCGGAGTTATATCGGGAATCAAATCTCGCGCAAACTCGGGGTAATCCGGCTCCGCAGACTCACCGTGAGGCAAGGGCGTGCCGGGAGGCGCGTCAGACAAACCATACATGTCCCTCCATTCGATAGGATTGCCGGCAACACCAAGCCAAGATTGATAGCGGCGGAAGGAGTAACGTGCCATCGATTCCCACTGGCCAGCAAAGCCCGAGGCGTGTTCGCTAGTGCAAATCCGTGAATCTGGCGTCCATGCACCTGTCGCCCGCACTGAGCGTATATACGGCGCACGCTCCTTGGCATAAATAGTCACCTTCATGCCTGTCTGCTGGGCGACCAGAGCGGTCGTCAAGCCGATTGCCCCACAGCCAATTATGGCGATTTCATTACGACCGGCCTGCTTGGCCATGTTTACGGCAATCTGACCACTGCCCCAAGATAAAGACCAACCACTGCCACCATGCCCATAATTGTGCACAACAGTTTTGCGGCCAATACGCTCAGCCTCTATCCTTGGTCCCTGGGGCCGAAACGGACGGGTACAGACGTTCATCTCGATAATGCGATCAGGGCTGGCAACGATTGGGGCAAGCTGCCTGTTATCACTCACTAGCGCGGCAGTAGCAGGCGCCGCCGAACGAGCTAAGCTGGCCGTGGCCTCGGCTCCAAGCGCAGAGCCCATGGGTACTGCTGACAAGAGGGCGGCCGATCCCTTAAGAAAATTACGTCGTTGCATGCTGATACCTCAAATTATTTAAAGTCCGCTTAGGGTCAACTGCGCAACATACCCTTTGTGGAGCTTAGCATTAACGAAGCAGGAAGCATGCCATGGAAGAGAACTGGGAAATGAAACCGCACTGGAAATTGATCGAGAGAATTAGAAAACCTAGAGAATACTTTCAACTTAATCGGTTGAACAACTCCACCGTCACTCAATTTAGGGGACAGAGCAGTAGTCGAAATAGGCTCTACTGAAGGTGCAAAAAAATCGACCTTTGATGAAGATACTTAAACTTTCAGTGTTCAATAAAACCCGCCGCTTCAAATAAGGGAGGCTTTAGTTGTATGCCAAAACTGGATACTAGCCGCGAATCTTTAAATTTCCTATGATATCTATTATTCTAAGAAAATTTTTCTTACTAACCCAATCTTAAAGTCTCTCTATGATCACCGACTGGTTTCAACATCATCAAGAAATACTTTGGTTTACCACCATTGCTATCGACCTTAGCTTTGCCATCCTTTTGTTTCGTTTGTTTGGCAGGCAGGGCCTGTACGCCAGCATTATCATCAGCTTGCTGTTGGCTAATCTGCAAGGGCCCAAGCTAACAGAAATTTTTGGTTTGCAAACAAGCATGGGAGTGATTCTTTACTCAAGCATTTATTTTGCCACGGATCTTATTAGCGAGCGCTACGGCAAAGCAGAAGCCACTCGAGCGGTGATGATTGGATTTGTTGTTAGTATAATCATTATTGTGATGATTAGCTTGAGCCTGCAGTACTTGCCATCCACTGATCCAGAGACAGCCGGTTTTGCACAAAGCGTGCATCAGGCAACACAGACTTTATTCACTTTCACGCCGCGTTTTGTGCTTGGCTCGTTGCTCGCCTACCTCATAAGCCAGCGCTTCGATGTGTGGGTATTTCACATTATTAAAAATAAAACTAAAGGCAGGCATTTGTGGCTGCGTAACAATGTTTCCACCATGCTGTCTCAGGCTATTGATACAGTAATTTATGGCGTGGTTGTTTGGTGGGGTGTGGTAGATTTTGATACGGCGATGCAATTAGCCCTAGCGAAATATTTTTTCAAGATCATTATCGCACTTATCGATACTCCGTTCATTTACTTAGCCCGAGACTGGGATGTTAAAAGCAAAGATTGGGTTTCCGAGTAATCTCAGTCAACTGTTCCCGATACAGTTCCTTAACTCGTGAAAATAGGAAATCTCCGCGCATAGAGAATAAACCCAATAACCTGCTCAGGATAAGTCCTAATTGAAAACTAGTCCGCTGCGCGTTAGCTGCCAATGTGAGTATATTCAACGCCTTTAATGTAAGTCAGCACTTACTAACTAACACCTTTTGTTATCTCGTTTGCATCACTATCGATCGGTATCTGCACATTCATCTCTGATGATTATTTATATCTTTATTAGTCATCAATGCTGTCCTGAATAAATAAAATCGAATAAAATCAATTGCTTGAAATATTATTTTATAAAAATATGCTCATTCCCGACTAGCAGATACATTAACCTATCACTTTTGATATTTTAATATGAATTAAGGCATTTAATGACTCATTAGTGACATATATGAAAATAACAAATAACTTCGCCGACGCCGCAGTCTTGCAACTGATAGGGGAGGGAATTTCCAGGTACCGACTCAATAGGAACCTTACTCAAACCCAATTGGCAGACGATGCGGGCGTGTCTTTGAGCACGCTAAACCGGATGGAATCTGGCAGCTCTTCGCAAATCAATAACTTTGTGAGGGTGCTCCGAGCCTAGAACCTTCTGGAGAATATTGGCCTGCTAGTCCCAGAACCTGCCACCAGCCCCATTCAACAAGCCAAACTTGCTGGCAAGACTCGACAGCGAGCCAGGCCTGTAACATCTGCTAGCGACAATAAAGTTCAAAGCACAGCATGGACCTGGGACGCCCCGGCCGGAAACCCAAGCGATACAGAAGACTGTGGGGCAAATCAATCGGCGCCGTAAGCTGGGACGATGCGCTGCAGGTAGCCCATTTTGAATACGATCCAGACTTTCGAAAAAGCGCCATAGAATTGTCTCCCTTTATGATGCTGCTAAACGACACGATCTATTCATTTCCCGCACTGCCCAAAGACACTTTCAAAGGCATGCCGGGAATGCTGGCGGAC
>JBLGBJ010000043.1:0-23184 GCA_047617605.1 Pseudohongiellaceae bacterium
ACATCTCTCGCGCTGTGATGAAGACCTTTGATACTTTTGATATCTCGTACGTGGACCCTGTTGAAGGAACCACGTCGATGTTAGGCGGGTACTGGCCTGCTTATTTATTTGCTGGCGACGTCATGGATATTCCTATTGTAAGCGGTCAAGCTGGTTCTGGTGGCAACGCTCATGCAGCCAACGAATATTTTGTAATCGAAGGCGCGAATAAAATGTATGGCATGGCCGGTGGTGAGAAATCGGTGGCAACCGTTCTTTACAACTATGCCGGGCTCAATGAACCAGAGTCTCCTCAAACGACAGACTGAATAAAATTAGTCATATGATGAGTTAGTGGCTTCTGAAGTCGTAGCGGGAATCCAATTTGGGTTTCGGCTCTCACAGGCCACTATTATTTTTGATTACACCCCTGGAAACATTCTATGTCGGTTATTTCTTTGCAAGATGTAAAGAAGATTTATGAGTTAGGTGACAACTCAGTCCATGCCTTAAGCGGTGTTTCTTTAGATATAGAAGCTGGCGAATTTGTCACTATCACCGGAGCCTCGGGGTCGGGTAAGTCGACCATGATGCACATTCTCGGATGTCTTGATCGCCCCACCGCCGGTCGTTATTTGCTTAACGGTAAAGACGTATCGAATCTTCCTAAAGAAGAGTTGGCTGCCATTCGCAACAAACAGATCGGTTTCGTGTTTCAAGGTTTTAATCTTCTGCCAAGGACAACAGCGGCAGAAAATGTTGAAGTACCACTTTTGTACTCTCGCCCACCAATGACTACCTCCGAACGAAAGTCCCGTGCTTTAGAGGCCTTGGAATCGTTAGGGTTGTCTGACCGAGCGGAGCACCATCCAAGCCAACTTTCAGGTGGTCAGCAGCAGCGAGTTGCAATAGCTCGAGCGCTGGTAAATAAGCCTTCTTTGATTTTGGCCGATGAGCCAACTGGAAATCTCGATTCTAGAACCAGTATTGAGGTAATGCGCTTGCTTCAAGATTTGCGTGAACGCAGCGGCATAACGATCATCTTGATCACCCACGAGGCAGAAATAGCTGCCTACGGAACGCGAATCATTTCTGTGAAAGATGGACTTATTGTAAGTGATACACCAAACACGCCGGTTACCGCAGCCTTAAACTTAGAGGGCGAGCCTGCAGCCGGGGCGGCGTTGGCTTAAGCCATATGGAGTATTCGATATGAATGGCTTTACTCATTTGTTTGCGATCGCTTTTCAAGCGCTTAAGAGAAATCGAGTTCAGACCACTTTAGCTATGCTGGGAGTCACCGTTGGTGTTTGTGCATTGGTAACTAGCATGGCCTTGGCCAAGGGCGCACAAGAAGCCATCAGAGAACAACTCCTTGCCGCGGGCGCCAATATGATTGTCGTTACTGCTGGCAACTATCAAATACAGCGTGCAGAGGGAGTGAGTTCTCCTGCTGACCACGGCAGTATCGAGTCACCATCTGTAATTCCATTCATAGCTCAAAATAGCCACTCTCAGCTGGGTCGAGCTGATTTGATCGTTAGCTCTGCGCCACGTTTTATCCAAGCCCACTTTGAAGACGATCCAATGGCGATACATGACCATCCTACCGCAAGTGATCGCTTAGGTGATTCTATGGCTGGGCTTGGGGCCGCGGCAACTTTAACTTTAGAAGATGCCGAAACAATACGCAGCACAATTTCAGGTGTCCAATTTGTCGCTTCGGGCGTTCATGAAAATGCCCGCATAACGGTAGTAAGCGATGAAACTAAGCAATGGTTTACCCGGCTTCATGGGACAGAATCGGAGTTGCCTGTTATCCGCCGGGGCTGGACTTTTCCTTACGGTGAATTTTTTACCCCGCAACAGGTTTTGAATAAAGAGCAAGTGATGGTTCTCGGCCGAGTGGTTGCTGATCGGTTGTTTGGGCAGGGAATTAATCCGCTGGGTCAGGAAGTTTTATTATGGAATCAACCGTTTGAAGTTGTTGGCGTTGTGGGTAGCCGTAGCTGGGCAAGCCAGCCGGTGGCCGGTGATGATCAGTTCGACGCGGTTTATGTGCCAGTGAGTACTGTGCATAGCCTGCTAAATTTGAGCAAACTAAACACGATAACGGTTACCACCAAGTCCGCTGGGGAAACTACCAATATTGCTCAGGTGATCGTTAACCTTCTTCGCCAGCGCCATGGTATTTCTGATCAAATGCCAGATGATTTTATCGTCAAGTCTCAAGCTCAAGAGTTATTAGGTGATGGTTTATCTCCAGACTTGGCTCGTATTGTAGCGGGCAATCTGGCAACGATGGATACGCTAACGTTAGAGCAATTGTCCAAGTCACTGCAGCGCGCCAACAACACCATGTTGATTTTACTGGCTGGGGTTGCCGGGGTATCGTTACTGGTTGGTGGGATCGGTGTAATGAATTTGCTTCTTTTGTCAGTTACTGAGCGAACTCGGGAAGTTGGGCTGCGGATGGCGCTGGGAGCGCGTGGCTCAGATATCGCCTTGCAGTTTATAACCGAGGCAGTACTTTTGAGTTTGCTGGGCGGCCTACTCGGCACAGTTATTGCCGTTTTTGCGACAATGAGCTTGGAAGGTATATTTCAATGGTCTACCGAAATATCACTCGCTTCTATCGTCATAGCGATTATTGTTGCTGCACTATTGGGTGTGGCTGCTAGCGTTTATCCCGCGAGAAGGGCCGCTGAACTTGAACCTATAAGTGCATTACAACATGAATAACCTACTGCGAAAAATCAACATGCCCAAACTGATGTTCCCAACTATTGTTTGTTGGCTGTTTGTTATGAAATCTCTTTACGGTCAAGAATCTCAAGCGCCACACGGAGATCATGTCCCAGATCATAACGGTCTTGTTTTGATGCATAGCAATGAGAAGATGCATTTTGAGGTCGTGGTTGTTGAGGCGGGCGGAATTGAGCTTTACCTAAGCGATGCTATTCGAATGCAGTTGCCGGCGGTGACAGTTTCCGACGTGGTGGTTGAAATTGAACGCACTGATGGCAGTGTTGAATTTGTCAATATGGCGATGTCCGCCTCAGGTGATGCCTGGTCAGGACCGAGCAAGCCGGTCACCGATGCTGACTCTACCGTTAGAATTGGTTTTTTATTTAATGGCGAGCCATTTTTTGTCGACATACCTGCGATGGCTTTTCCACCTTTACGTGAACTGATGAAGTTGCCGATGACCTCGCCCGGGGGGCACCATGCTGCTTAACTTGCAGATGGCTTTAAAGTCATTGTTACAAAATCGGCTTCAGGCCATATTGACCCTTAGCGGAATGAGCATAGGAGTTGCAATGGTAGTCCTGGTTTCGGGATTGGGGCTTGGTGCTCAATTGCAGATCGAGGCTCAGATTGAAAGTGCTGGGCCAACGCTAATAACACTTACTTCAGGTAACTTCCGCCCGGTTGGTATTACTAGCACTGGCGAGCAAGACAGCAGTGGCGGTGAGGTTTCTGAAGGTGCTGTCGACGGGGCTGAGCTTGGTTACTCAAACGACATGGAAGATAATGCGGCAGTAATGCAAGCCAGGGCTAGAGCGCGAGCACCTCGCAGAAGCAACGTTCGCTCGCCTGCATTGCCGTTGCGAGATTTAGAGCTTGCTCTCCTGCAAAATGATTTCAGTGATATAAGAATTGCCGCTGGGACATTGTCTGGAAATGTCACATTGGACACGATTATAGGCAAGTCTACGCGCATCGCTAGAGTGGCCGGTCACCAATTTGGTTGGCCTGATATCGAAGCTTGGAATTTAGTGAATGGCCGCTATATTTCCGAAAGAGAACATACCAGTGGCGCACCAGTGATATTAGTAACCAGTAGCACCGCTGACAGGCTATGGCCGGGTGAGTCTGCTTTGGAACAAACAATTGAACTGGCGGGCTATTCACTTAAAGTAGTGGGGGTTATCGAGGATGCAGGCGATGAACGTAGCTCCATTATTGTCCCTACCATTCATACACCTTTGCTGTGGGCCCAGTCGGTTTTAGGTAAAGACACCTTTGATGTAATCAAAATTAGAACCACCTCGGTAGCTAAAACCACTTCAGTCGCTGCCGCTGTCAAAGAGGCTTTACGAGTCCTTAGGCAACTGCCAGATGACACGTTGGATGATTTTCGTATTGAAACCCAAAGTGTCGCAGCGCTGCCAAGTCTTGGAACTGACCCTCGTTTAGCTCGAGCAGTGCATTCAAATGTGGTTGGCTTTGAGCAAGCCGCCTGGGAGGAAATGGCCCTTAGCCTGCGTCAAGCCGGTCGTACGTTTACGCTCCTATTATCTGCCGCGGCTGCGGTCTCCCTGTTGGTGGGAGGAATAGGTGTTATGAATATTATGTTGGTATCGGTCGCCGCTCGCACACGAGAAATCGGGCTGCGAATGGCGATGGGTGCGAGAGTTAATGATGTAATGATTCAGTTCATGGTGGAGGCGGTTACGCTTGCAGCATTGGGAGGCATAGTTGGCTTGATGCTAGGTTCTGTTGGGCTGCTAGGAGCTGAATACGGATTGAACTGGGCGACCGCTATTTCACCAACCATGTTACTACTGGCAGTCTTAATGGCAGCGGCTACGGGTATGATTTTCGGCTATGGCCCTGCTAGGCGCGCCGCCAATTTAGATCCGGTGGTGGCACTGAAATCAGAATGAGCATTCTAACTTTTATTCAGCCAGCTAACTCTAATTCTAACTCTAACTCTTGCTCTATCAGGTACACACTATGCTTATGATAATGGTGAATATTCGTCTCGCGCTGCGTTCACTGAACAGGAATCGGCTGCGCACGAGCTTAACTATGCTTGGAATTATTATCGGTGTGGCCGCGGTTTTGACCATGGTAGCTCTTGGCACTGGAGCTCGAGGCTCTGTTGAGGGAGAAGTTAGGTCGGCGGGTACAAATATCATTTTTGTTCGCTCTGGAAATTATACTCGTGGTGGCAAGAGTGTAGGTATTCCTTCAGGGTTGGGGGCGGCGACTACTTTAACGGTGGCAGATGGTGAAGCTATCATGGCATCAATACCGGGAATAAGTGAGGTAAGCCCAAGTCTGTCGGTGCGCACGTTTTTAACCGGAGGTAATGAAAGAGCGTTTGCTAGAGTTGAAGGCATTGCGCCTAATTTCGCGGCCATATATTCATGGAACGCCGAGGCTGGCAGGATGCTCGATGGACAATCTGAAAATGAAGCGGTTATTGGTAGTGTCTTAGCTGAGCAACTGTTCGGAATAAGCGGCGATGCAGTGGGCCGATCTCTTCAATTTCGAAACCTTAGTTTTAACGTAGTGGGTGTGCTTGATGGTGTGGCGGAAGATCATGCTGAAGTGCTGTTTGTACCATACACCGCTTTGCAGCAGAGTTTGGGCTTCAGTCACGTTGAAACACTTACCGTGGCCGCTGAACAGGCCGGGGAGACCTCACTAATAGCAGATCAGATTTCAGTGCTGCTGAGAGATCTTCATGGTATCCCACAGCCGCCACAAGAAGACGGGCAATCAGGTTACCTTGGCGGGCGGAATAATGTTGGCAGCGTGCCAGATGATTTCACCGTCGAGACTCAAGCAGCACAAGCATTAACTAAAGGTTTGTACACTCCAGCTGCCGCGTTTGCCCTCGCTAATTTGCCGAAGCTGGACGAGGTGACGCTTGATGAAATGGCCGACACGTTGGATCAGGCTAGCAATACAATGACAGCGCTGCTGGCTAGTATTGCAGGTGTATCTTTAATAGTAGGAGGCATAGGGATCATGAACATAATGCTGGTATCCATTACCGAGAGAACGCGAGAGATAGGACTGCGTATGGCCTCCGGCGCTAGATCCAGTGATGTGGCAATGCAATTCTTAGTTGAGGCTGTAACCCTGAGTATGATCGGTGGAATAGTCGGACTGGTTTTAGGATTGTTGTCTGCTGAAATAGTTGGTTTAACTCTAGGTTGGCCAGCTTCCGTTTCCTATGGCGCCATGTTGCTTGCGATAGGTATTGCCGCCATTGTTGGTCTAGTTTTTGGAAGCTATCCCGCACGCCGCGCATCCTTACTAGATCCCATTGAAGCGTTACGATCCGAGTAAATGAATATCTGTAGGCTGCAATCCATTCAACAAGGGGTGATATCGAGGCCGGTGATCTTTAGCCTGGCTATTTTGCTGGTCGTGGTTCTTGGTGCCGGCACTTGGTTTGGACTGTGGCCTAGAACGCCTGAAGCAATCATGGAGCGCCAGGCTCAGGAGTACGTAAAACTTGCTACGGGCCTAGGTTGGCATCGGGCACAGGAAGTGGACAGCTACATTGGTGTGCCAGCGCTGGACATGCGTCTGAAAAATTCTGCGCCTACGACGTACGAACTGGAAGCGGCAGTGAAAGACCTTGTAACTCGAGTACAGGCGAATACGCAGTTTGGTGATAGCCAAAGGCAGCGGCTATTTGAAGAAAAGCTTACGCGACTAGCAACGCTGTTATCGATAATTAATGCGTCTCAGCCCTATTCTTTTAGCGACGAGGTTGCTCAACTCTATGAGCTTGCCGATGGCACAGATTTAACTCAATCCAGCGCTCAAAGAGAAGACCTTAATCTGGACGCGCTAGATGAGTTGCTGCCGGGGCGGGGTACTTTGTCTTTTCGTGTTGCCGCGTTCCGTAATCAATTTATTATTCCGGCCAATAAACGTAGGCAAGTGTTCGAGGCGGCGTTGGCCGAGTGTCGGCAGCGCACACTGGCACATTGGGATTTACCAAAGCAGGAAACGTTGAAAATTCAGTGGAGCCGAGATGTGAGTGCGGCTTGGCATCAATATGATGGTGATTTCAAAAGCACCTTAACAATGAATGATCTTTCTATAGGGTTTATGCATACTGCCATCGATGTCGCCTGCCACGAAGGCTATCCTGGACATCATGCCCAGTTCGTAATGATGCAAACGCAGCAAGGCGTTGCCGGTTTCACCACAGAGGACTCGGTTTTTTTAACCCGTACGCCGGCATCCGTGATACGCGAGGGCGCTGCCAACCTAGGTGTTGAATTAGCATTTCCGTTAGCCCAGAGACTGGAATTTGAACGAGAAGTACTGGCGCCATTGGCGGGTATTTCGTTTCCCGATGAGGCAAAGTACGGTGAATTCTTGATTTTAATCGGAGCACTTGCAGCAAACGTCACGCCTCTTCTTCGAGACTATTTAAATGGAGAGTTATCCTTCAATACGGCCTCAGTGAGGCTCGAACGTGAAGCGCTGGTATCAAGTCCCAATGAGCTTTTGCGCTTTACCGATGAATTCGGTGCCTTTAGCATCGGCTATGAAATTGCTCAGAGTCGACTCAATCAGCGTATTCAAAGCCAGGATGATAAGTGGAGCGCTTTGTTAGATTCTATTATTGACCCCAGTACAAGGTTATAGAAACCCTTTAGTCCACGTTCTTAACGTGCTTAGTAATGTAGGTTTGAACCTCCTCGATTTTTTCTATTCTACCGAGTCAGTTGAGAGTTCTTGCCTGTGATTAAGAAAGCACGGTATAACCAACCTTCAAAATTAGAATACTCTGACGATTCATTTTAGTGGCGCTGCGCATCCACGCCGGGGGAAATATGATTAGATTGCCTTCTATCCTGTTATTTACTGCTATAGGTGTATTGTTGCCGAGCGCGGCTCAGGAATTTGATATTACCACCAAGGCACTGGCCGCTATCAGCGACGAAGACCTAAGCGCTGGCCAAGACCGCTATGGCGTTTTATGTGCGCGCTGCCACGGAATGTTAGGAGAAGGCGGGGAGGGTCCCAGTTTGAAGCGTCCGCGCTTGTCTTATGCTCCCGATGACGAGTCATTAAAACGTGTAATTGGCGCCGGTATTCCTGGAACAGGCATGCCGGGTAATTGGGCTTTGGGTCCAACTGAGCTTCATCAAGTAGCCGGCTTTGTAAAATCGCTAGGGCTATTGGATCCCGAAGAAGCGCCTGGGGATGCAGCAAAGGGACAGCTGGTATACGAAACCAAAGGTAATTGCAGTGCCTGTCACATAGTGAACGGGGTGGGTAAGGGTATTGGTCCTGAGCTTTCAGAAGTGGGCCTGCGCCGCAATGCTGAATACCTCTATCGCTCGATTACTAATCCATCTGCAGATCAACCGAAAGTGAGCAATCGTTTTCGCGGGACAATAAATGCGTTTTTGACCGTGCGAGCCGTATCCGAATATGGAACATTTGAAGGCATGAGAATTAACGAAGATGAGTTCTCAGTCCAAATGAAAGACATGTCAGGCAAAACCTATTCTTTCGATAAGGCTAAACTTATCAGCTATGAAAAAGATTTTGGCCACAGCCTAATGCCGGGCTATGGCGCGGTGCTCAACCAACAAGAAGCTGACGATGTAGTGTCCTTTTTGATGACCCTTACAGGAGACCTGTAATGAGAACTCTGAATTCTTTTCAACGCTTAGCTGCGGCGACTTTATTTTTCACTTTGCTCTCAGCGTCCGTTTCCCCCCAAACCAGCTATGAACAATTACTCGCCGATGAAAAAAATGGAGATGACTGGCTAAGCTATTCCGGAGGCTATAAATCGGAACGTTTTTCTCCTCTTGCACAGATCAGCCCGGCTAACGTCTCACAATTGAAAGTGATGTGGGCTTATCAAATGCAAGCAGCAGGCATTGCCGGAGCTGGGCTGCAGGAAACCACGCCTTTGGTAGCTAACGGTGTTATGTATTTGACCGAAGCGCCGAGCAGTGTCACCGCTCTGGATGCCCGTACCGGTAATTTACTCTGGCACTGGAAGCCGGATATATCGGAAGAGGTGTTGAATATCGGTTTCCCTCGCATAAATCGCGGTGTGGCGCTGTTAGATGATTCTGTTTTTGTGGCAACACTCGATGCCCGCTTATTTGCCTTGGATGCAATAAGTGGGGCGGTGCGCTGGGAAACAACGGTTGCAGATAATTCGGTTGGGTTCTCGTTGACCCTTGCCCCACTGGCGCTGGACGGTAAGATTATTGTCGGGGTCAGCGGCGCTGAGGCTGGAATTCGGGGCTTTATCGATGCTTATGACTCCAATACTGGTGAGCGGCTTTGGCGTACTTTCACAGTTCCTGAACCGGGAGAGCCTGGCAGCGAAACTTGGCAAGGCGAGGCATGGCAAACCGGCGGCGGGTCTACTTGGCTTACCGGTTCTTTTGATGCAGGACTAAATACTCTCTATTGGACAACCGGGAATCCAGCACCGGATTGGAACGGGGACCTTCGGCCAGGAGATAATTTGTTTACCTGTGCGGTGTTAGCATTGAACCCTGATACGGGCGAAATGCTTTGGCACTTCCAATACACCCCCCACGACACCCATGACTGGGATGCTAATCAAATCCCGGTTCTGATAGACGGAGAGTTTGAGGGCAAACAGCGAAAATTATTGGCGCTGGCCAATCGCAATGCATTTTACTATTTAATAGATCGTGAAACCGGTGAATATTTGTTGGGTGAAGAATATTCTTATCAGACATGGGCCGAGGGTATTGATGATTTTGGCCGGCCTATCGTCAAACCTAATACCGAGCCTACTAGGGAGGGCAATCTGGTATGGCCAAGTTTGCAAGGCGCTACTAACTGGTTTTCACCTTCTTATAATCCAAATACCGAGCAATTTTTTGTGCCTAATCGGCGTATGGGTGCTGTTTATTACAAGGCCGATGTCGAATATACACCGGGTGCTCCGTTTTTAGGCGGTGGCGAACAGGCCTTAGATGGCGATCAAGCTACCGGCGCGATAGTGGCTCTGGATGCGATGACAGGCAAACAAGAATGGGAATTTGAGTTGCTGACACCGCCGTGGTCCGGGGTTATGGCCACCGCTGGGGGACTGGTATTTGGCTCTAGTGCCGAAGGGGTATTTTTCGCTCTAGATGCAGCAACGGGGAATCCACTTTGGAACTTTAACTCTGGAGCCCATATCCGAACTAACCCTATGGGTTTTGCGGTTGATGATAACCAGCGTGTCGCGGTTGTCGGCGGTAGGACCCTCTTTGTTTTTGGGCTTGAATAACAGTGTGGTTAGCAACCTTTTAGGTCTTGGCAAGTGACAAAGGTGAATCTATGGCTTTTTCAGAAAAGTTAAAAGTAAAGCGATGGGGTGTTCGTCTTCAAAATCTAGCAGCGATGCCGCCGGAATCTGAACTCGTTGTGGAAGAATTTTCGTGCTTGAAAAATGCCTTGGTAAATGTTCCAGCAAAGACTAAGAAAAAAATGGGTGCATAGAGCTATGCACGCGAAGGCAGCGAAATCTTTGTTTTTGAATCAATAGGCCGGTTTCCCTCGATCGGGCCTCGAGTGGTTTTGGGACAGGCTCCAGATAACCATCCTATAAGCTGGGTGTCGACGAGCATGGTCGTCCGTAAAGGCGGCTTTGCAAGCAATGGCTTTTCTACTATTGGTCACGATGTCTGAATAGCGCAAGATGCTGTTGTCATGGCAGGGATAAATATTGCAACGGCTGCGGCTGTAGAGCGAAATGCTGTAGTGATAAAATGCGTTGGCTCCTACTAGGTAGTGGTCTGAAACCCAGCAAGGGTGGTTCGAGCGCGATTTGAAGCAAAAACAATTAAAGCTTTGCCAGCTTACCGCTGGCTGCAATTGCCTATGCAGGAGCTTGGCGAATTGCCGTTTGATAAGATTGATTCTTTTCTGATGGCATTGCCGTTAGAGAGGGCGTCAGCGGTTTATAGATCTGTAGTTGTTGCAAGAACAAGAGCGACACTGCTGCAGTGACAAGGTTGATATCTTGGCACTGCTGTGGATACTCTATAGCCATTGTATTGAGCTGTTTTCGGCTTAACAATAACCTAAGAATTTGAACGTAAAATTCAGAATTATAATAAAACTAGGAGTAAGCGCTTGAATAACAAAGATTCAGTGAACCCATCTAGAAACAAAGCTTTAAGCCTTATGTTCAAAATAGATGCAATTATTTGCTGCATTGTAGGTCTTGGTATTGGTTTGCTAGCGCTGGCAGGGCCGCTGGGAATATGGCTGGGATTTTCAGATTTCAGAGCGGGTTTTGGGTTTTTACAAATAGTAAATGCCTGGTCACCGTGGATTGCAGGAGTTACTTTAGTGGTAGCTTTAGGCATCTTAATTGCTTCTAAGGTTCTGTCAATTGAGAATGGATCGCGACTTTGTGCACTGGCACTAGTAGGGACTTTATCAGCTGCGCTGGCATATTTTGTTCCTGAAAGCTTTCGCCCCTCCGATGGCACTCCCCCAATTCATGACATCACGACTAATCCGGCAAACCCACCTGCCTATGTTGCTATTGTGCCTCTGCGCGCTGATGCGCCAAACACGATGGTTTACGGTAGTGGGCAAGATATGACAGCGGGAAAGCTTACCGCATTTCAACAATCTGCCTATCCAGATATTATTCCCCAGCGTTTCACTAGTTCTGTCGAAGATGTGTTTGTCAACGCTTTGTCGGCAATGGAGTCGCTAGGTTGGGAGATAGTCGATTCCAATCTGGCCGAGGGCCGAATAGAGGCGACTGATACTACTTTTTGGTTTCGTTTCAAAGATGACGTCGTTGTTTATATTTCCCGAGAAGGCAGTGAAACTGTACTTAATGCTCGCTCACTGTCGCGAGTAGGAATTAGTGATGTTGGTAAAAATACCGAACGCCTAAGAGCCTTTTTTGCCTTACTGTAGCGGCGCTCTGCCACGGCTCAGCGCTGTGGTTTCTCACTATTAGTGCCGACCTGCAGATGAACCATTGGTGGTTAAGTCTATGTTAATAAGTATTAAGCTCAGTGGGGTGCGACTTTACTTTGCATTGATGGTTCTGACCATATCTGGGTGTGTGGCGATAAGTCCTCAGGCGCAGTTAGAGGAATCTATCCGTTGGTACACGGGCGAGTCTGGCCGCGTCGACGATTCTCGTGCACGTCGTCTACTAGAGCAATCAGCTGAAGACGGCAATGCCTTATCGGTGATGTGGTTATCTAGGGTCTACTCAACCGGACGCATGACTTTTAGCGCGGATAAACCTCGAGCCTTGCGACTTGCCGATTCCGTGATTGCTGACATCGAAATTATGGCTAATCAGGGCGATAGCGAGGCTATGTTATTAATGGGTACGGCGTTTGCGGAAGGTCTAGGGAAAGAAGTTAACCCTGAACTAGCAGTTTCGTGGTATCGAAAAGCTGCGGAAAAAAATAATACCTTGGCTCTACATAATTTGGGCAACGTCTATGCCTCAGGGACAGGTGTACCACAAAACGATGAGTTGGCCGCTCAGTGGTGGCTTCGTGCTGCACACAAGGGCGACGCTATTCCTGCGCTAAGACTTGGAACAGTCTACGAGCAAGGAAAAGGGACCGATAAGGATATTGATGAAGCGATTTATTGGTATTCAGAATCAGCTCGCCGCGGCAATCGGGCTGCCGCGGCTGCGCTGGAACGGTTATCAGTGCAAAATTAGCCGTTATTGCTGTCTTACTGTCGGGTAAGTAATGCCCAATTGGTCCATGTAAGTTTCATACAAATCTGGGTCGTAGTAATAGTCTTTCATGATTGGTCTGAAGGTCGCCATTATACCTTCGTTCAAGTGAATTGCAGGCTCATCTTCAGATCGCAGCAAGGGAATATACTGCGCATCTTTTGTTTGCACTTCTCGGTAATACTCCCAAGCGTTTTCTAAAAGCTCATCGTCAGTGATGAGATCAAACAGAGTCATAGCTTGTACTTTGGCGCCAGCCACAATGCCCTTGTGCGCAATAGGTGTTGCCATGGCAATGGAGTTCACCCAGTTGTGACCAGGCAGGTTAGGTATATTTGACGGGTAGCCTTGAACGATTGTAGGAACCTGCCAAGAGATATCTCCAATATCATCAGAGCCGCCGCCGGTGTTACTTGCTGGATCCGGTGGATCAGTTAGCTCTTGCAAGACACTGTTCAAACCTTCTTGTGGCACTCCCAGCTCAGCCTGCACGGCCTTGGCTAGCGTCAAATCATTCTCCGACCAGTCAGGCATGCCAACGATTTGGGCGTGCTCATAAGCGCGCTCTGCCATAGCTTTGTTAAAGTGGCCTGGATACGCGCTGCCTAAAACTGTGGAACTCCAAGTGGTGTTGCTCATTAAGGCGGCGCCTTGAGCCATATCGTCGCCAATATCCCATAACTCTTTTATGTGTTCATAGTCAGTTTCTCGAAAGAAGTACCAAACGCTGGCTTTAGAAGGCACCACGTTAGGCTGATCGCCACCGTCTACCACCACCGAATGAGTGCGCTGTGATAAGCGTAAATGCTCGCGGCGAAAGTTCATGCCGACATCCATCAGTGCAATTGCGTCAGCGGCACTTTTCCCGCGCCAAGGCGAACCTGCGCTATGAGCGCTTTCGCCCTCAAAATCATACTGGATAGAAATCAAGCCATTGCCGCGGCCGCCACCCCAGCGAGTACCTAAGCGATTAGATACGTGGGAGAACAAGACAGCATCTACGTCTTTAAAGTAGCCGTCACGAACATAGTAGGCTTTGGTTCCAAGCTGTTCTTCAGCAACTCCTGGCCAGATTTTGATAGTGCCAGGTAAGTCATTCTCTTCCATGAATTCCTTTACCGTAAGCGCTGCAATTATGTTTACGACCTGGCCTGAGTTGTGACCCTCGCCATGGCCCGGCGCCCCTTCGATAATTGGGTCTCGGTATGCAACACCCGGTTTTTGCGAGGCCTTCGGAATGCCATCAATGTCTGACCCTAAAGCAATTACAGGTTCGCCTTCGCCCCAGCTGGCCATCCACGCAGTTGGTATGCCTGAGATGCCTTGTGCCACTTCAAAGCCGTTATCACTTAGCATTGTGGTTAGGTAATTAGAGGTTTCAAATTCTTGAAAGCCTAGCTCGCCAAAGCTAAAAATCATATCGTTCATGACCTGTGCGAGCTTAGCTTTGTTATCGATGGCAGCGATCAGCTCTTGTTTAATAGCGTCTCGCTGTTCATCTGAATAGTCAGCTGCTAGGACTTGGATCTGAATTATTGAAGTCAAAAAAAGTGCAGCAGTCGAGACTGCTATTTGAAATGACCTTTTATGAGACCGGTTGATCATTAGAGGGTTGCTCCTAATTTATTTTATGTGCTGAGGTTTTTTCTAAGGGAGATAGCCGCAGACGAAAGCTGGGGCTGTTGTTGGGATTAAATTTTGAAGTTAATTGCTAAAGAAGTTGAGTGCAGCAGCAAGAAACTGCTGCACTCAATACTCTAGTTAGCGCTATTTAAGTACTACTTATTAGTACTTTTAACTCTGTGCTATTGAAAAAATTAACAATTATTGAACTGCCTAAATAACTGTTAGAACTCGTAGCGCATACCTACGCGGAAGTTTCTGCCCATTACGTCACTTAGGTTGCGGTTAGCTTGCTGGTAACCAGGGCGGTTCTCGCTGCCCTGTGACAATGGGAAGGGAACAAACTCTGGATCAGTATCGAATAGGTTCTTAACTGACAAGAATAGCTCAGCTTGACCACCACCGAACTCCATATTGTATGAACCATAGCCATCGAAGAAAAACTGACCGTCGATAGAATTGTCATTGATAGTTCGGTTGGCGGTATTGGTTGAAACAGGACAGTTGCCGTTACATTCAATCCAGCGATTATCTACAACACCATCACTATGCCCACGGGCTGTAAGGGTGAAAGAGAAATCATTCATGGTGTAGCGTGCAGTGCCGCGATGAACGAAGTCAGGTGTGTTGCTAGAATTTTCTCCAGCTCGCTCCCGAACAGTAACGCCGTTATCGGTGGCGTTGCTCATGTAGTGTGTAGTCATGTAGCGTAGGGCCAATTCGCCGGCGCCCAACTCCATGGTGTAGCTGGCTTCAAGATCTATACCTTCAGATATCAATCCAGTCAGGTTTTCGTATTTCAGATCAATAGTCTGAAGCACGCCATCTGGGTTGAAATTCAATTGGTTACAATTGCTCTGCACGTTGAATAGGTAACAGGCGTTTGCCACGTCTTCAGCACTGAGGAAACCAATAACACCATCAACTTCGATGTCATAGTAGTCAATAGACATTGCAAATCCTGGCAGGAAGCGTGGTTGAAGTACTAAACCAAAACCAAAAGCATCAGCTTCTTCCGGACCAACTGTAGGTGTGCCTTGAAGATTTTGAATGAACGGAACTGACGCTCCGCCAATATCAACCGAGTTACTGCGCGCAGTACCCGCATCAAAAAGCTCACTTAAGTTTGGTGCTCGGATATCATGAGATTGAGTAACACGAAAAGTAATGTCATCAATTGGTGAATAAGTTATACCGGCTTTCCAAGTGTTTACACCGCCAGAATTACTGTAATCAGTGCGGCGGGCTGCACCGCTGAATTCTAAACCAGTCATCAAAGGCACAACCGCCTCTATGTAAACTTCGGCTACATCTTGGTCGCCTGTTGTGACTTTATAGTTACCGTATTTCCAGCCGCTTGTGTATTTGGGATCAACGAAACCTTCTATCTCATCTCTACGCCATTCGAATCCTGCGGCTAAACCTATAGGACCGGCCCAACCTTCGAAATCTGAGTTTCTGATATTAAAGGCAACAACATCCTGAGTGAAATCCTGCTCTCGACGCGGCCGCCCAAGAACAAAAGCCAAGGCTTCTGGGCTAGCGACTCCAACACCAAAGGAGTTAAGTGGTACACAACCAGCAACTTCTGAGCGACAAACGATTTCTCCACCGGCACCAACAACGGCATCAGATGCTGCGCTTAGGTTGGCAAAATTCCAAACAGGATTTTGGTGCTCATCCGTTTGAGTTATCCCTTTTTGGTAATAGGTATCCCACGTGAATGCATGGCCGGACATGTCGAATCCACCTTCGGCACCTAAAACGAAACGTGATGTGTTGCGTTGGTTATTGGCACCAGCCAAAGGCATATCTTGGCGTGCACTACTCAATCTGAAACTGGTAAGGCCTTCAGTAACCATCTGATCACGGATAGTTTGAGGCAAGAACGCGTTGTCTATTTGGATTGTACGGTTACGGTCTGTTGGGCGAATATAATCGCTGTCGCCTTCATAGCCAGCCCAAGAACCCTGAGCGAACACTTCTATATCAGGCGTTAATTCCCAGCTGGCTCGGCCGAATACACTTTGACGTGTTGAATCAGCCTGTAAGGAATTAGTACCAAGTATTGAAGACTGCGCATAGCGCCAGTCACCACCAACCATCCACGCGTTGGATACTTCACCGAAATTCAGTTGGCCAATGTTACCGCCATCACCAAAAAATGTTCCTCGTAGCGGCCCATCTACTATCAAGCCACCTGGAGTATAGTTGCTGCTACCTATGTCCGAACCTACAAGGAAGTAAGGTGCCCCTGCACTCTTGTCAGGATTAACAATGCCGACATTACCGTCTAGTTGCCAGTCAGCATCGGTATCGCGAATGCCCTCTTGGTCATAATACTCGGCGCTAAAAAGTAGGTGGCCTTGACCATCCGCAAAATCGGTACCTGCGGTAAACTCAAATCGCTCATTGCCTGCGCCGTATTCATTGACTTCTCCGTATTCAATGGCAGTTTTTACACCGGTGTATTCTTTGTCAAGAATGAAATTCACAACACCTGCAATTGCATCAGAACCATAAACTGATGATGCGCCGCCAGATACTACTTCAATGCTCTTAACCAAGGACTGAGGGAATGTATTGGTATCAACCTGACCTACCGATGAAGAAGCAACTGAGCGCTGACCATCAAATAACACCAAAGTACGGCCAGTGCCTAGTGCACGCAGATTAAGAGCTGCAATACCCGACTGGCCACTACTTAAAGATCCTGAGTTAGTGGTTGCAGTGGTACTGCCTTGAATAGAAGGTAAAGTCATTGCGAATTCAGCAATACTGCCAGCTGCTTCGGCATCAATATCATCTTCAGACAACACAGAAACAGGTGTAGGTGCATTGTAGCCGTCTCTTACAATACGTGAGCCGGTCACGACAACCGATTCGATATTGCTGCCTTCAGGCGCGGCGGACTGTGCTTGTGCTATACCTGTGAATAAAAGCGAGCTTGCAAAACCAGCAAGCGCTGTGCAGGTCCGTAGATTCATATTGTTCGAAATACCCATATAAAAGTGCCCCATCAAAATCAACTTAAAAGAATTATGAACAAAAATTATGCTCATGGGGAAATAGCATTAATCGTGCCAACAGAAACTCACCGTTCTCTAATTAAACGTCTGTAATACAAGGGTATTTGTGGGGAGGAGATGCGCTTGGATTATTCGGCTTTTCCGTTTTTAAAAATTATCTTTCAATTACAACAAGTTAAAAGAATGAAACTTTTTGTGAAAAAAGTGGACTAAGGCAGGTTTAAATCCACTTATCCAAATTTAAATTGCTGGAAAGAGTTGAAACTCAGAAAGGTTAAGCAAGAAAATGAAAAGATCGGTAAGAAAGTTATAAATAGGCTTCAATTGTGTGCGCTGTTAAGGATCGTTTTAAAAAAATTGCGCCAAGATGGCTCCAAGAAAAACAAAACCGAACCAATAGGATGCATGCGCTAACCAAGCGGTCAGCAATACCCCCTCAGGCCGCTTTAGAACCAAAAGAGGGCTATTGCCAAAGGATAAAAGAAGAACCACATGGTTCTTAGGGAGCGAACTCTTGAGAAGGCGAAGCGAGACGGCCTGTTGATGGGGGCTGGCGGGTTATCTAGGGTCCAGCTGTAACTCTTTCTTGAAGCGTTTGAAATTTTTAACGTAGGTGTCAGCGCTTAGAAACAAAGCTTCTTGCTGCTGGCCAGACAACGTCCTTACCACCTTTCCTGGAGAGCCCATTACTAGAGAGCCATCAGGAATTTCTTTACCTTCTGAGATGAGAGAGTTTGCGCCAATTAAGCAGTTCTTGCCGATCTTGGCGCCGTTTAAGATGACTGAATTAATTCCTATGAGAGAGTTGTCACCAATAGTGCACCCATGCAACATAACCTTGTGTCCAACGGTGACATTCTTGCCAACAGTAAGGGGGACGCCTGGATCGGTGTGAAGCACTGCTCCGTCTTGTATATTTGAATTCTCACCAATCGTAATAAGTTCATTATCGCCTCGAATTACAGCATTGAACCAAACGCTGGCGTTGTTCTCCAGGGCGACTAAGCCTATTACTGTAGCGTTGTCGGCCACAAAATAATCGGTACCGCGAATATCGACTTTATTTTCTCCCAAGCTGTAAATCATGTTCATTTCCTGTATTGATGAGTAGTAACGGCGGTCGATATCTACGACGGCCTATCCAAAGCTAGCTTGAGGATAAGTGAGAATAACTAAAAGAGCCATAGTGGAAAGTCAGGCTGATATATCAGATGGTATGAGCAGATACTGTGGCTTTGAGGGCTTGTACTAAGGGGGCTAGTTGCAGGAAAATACCAACGATTTCAATAGGCAATTGTTGCAAGGGTGATCAAGTGACTAAATTTAGGGCGTTTCTTATCCACTTTGCATTAAGTTTAGTGGTTTTCGCAGTTTTGCTAACGATTATTCTATTGGTTTGGTACCCGGGTCTTTTGTTTGATATCGCTGGCGGCTGGGAAGGCTTGCGAATCGTGATCGCTGTGGATTTGGTGCTAGGACCACTGCTGACCCTTGTTGTTTATAAGGCAGGCAAACCCAGTTTAACGTTCGATCTGAGTTGCATCGCCATTTTTCAAATAGCCTGTCTAAGTGGCGGAGTTTGGGTGGTTTATAATGAAAGGCCGGTGGTGTTGGCAATTGAGTACGATTCAATATTTAGCCTAAATGCCCGGGAATTTTCCTCCTACGGCAACACAATGGAAAGTTTAGACCAGTTCTCTGGCCCCTACCCAAAGCTGGTTTACATAGAACTTCCGCAGGATGATCAGGAGGCAATGTCTCTATCTACTGGGAGCCAATTAAACGGTGAGCCGCTTTTTGGATATGCGGCGAACTACCTGCCCCTGGTGACAGATTCCTACCCCGAAAGATCTCGCTTTAGAAGAGAGTTCGCGCTTCGAAATGGAGTGTCCCAGGAGATCCAAAATCAGATTAATGATGACGGTTGCGTGTTCAGCAGGTTCACAAGCGTGTCTAAACAAGGCTTTGTGTGTTTTGATCTGGAATCATTATCAATCACTGAGTTTTTTGAAAATAATTCAATGGCTGCGCGGTAATTCAGTCAAATAGTTAAATTGAACAGTTGAGTCAAGCAAGTGGGCCATATAGTAAAGCTAAAGAGTTTAAGGATTGAGCTCAGCAAGAGCATGTTCTTGATATGACAGGACGTAAAATTTGCTCGGCCTGCCAGTACCCAACGGTTGTCTGTGTTTGCAGCGCAATTACCCAAATCGCTGTCGATGTTGAAATTATTATCTTGCAACATCCGTATGAGAAGAACCGGGCTAAAAACACTGCTAGGTTAATATCACTTGTTGTTCCCGATGCAATAGTAGTTGTTGGTGAGAGTGCTGCAGATTTTGAACAAATTAAACAGCGACTTACTGATAGAGAGTCGGCTGGACGAAGAGTCGCGGTGCTATTTCCTTCGCCAGATAGTACTATCCTTTCTGAAAATTTAAAGACTGCATCCAATCCTGTCCAGACTCTTATTTTGATAGATGGCACTTGGCGCAAAGCAAAAAAAATGTGGCAGCTCAATCCATGGCTATGGAGTTTGGCGGTGTTTAGGCTGGAGGCGGGCTCTGAAAGTCGTTACCGGATACGTAAAGGGTCTGAAGCTGGAGGCCTTTCTACCCTTGAGGCTGCGGCCCTTGCTCTTGAAATAGTTGAGGATGCTAATACGGCGCCACTTTATAAAGCCTTTGAAGCCATGCAAGATAAATGGCAGCAGTTCAGCGGAAGTGAATAAACTGAAAACAGGCTAATCGTCATTTAAGTAGATTGCTAACTAGGCAAATTGGAATCTAAAAAGGCTCGATCCAAGAGACTCGAGGCTATCGAGAATTGTAAACTAAAAGAATAAAAGGGCCGATTTATGCGCCTTAATTGCTGGAACCTAACTATGAAAATAAAATTAGTCCCTTTGCTGCTACTAATGGCGTTAGCCTTAGAAAGCCATGCTCAGTCTTCGGTTGTTCCCGGAGAAGAGTCGGCGACACGTGCAATCCGTAATGGAATTTTAATTCCAGAGCCGGCGCCGGATCGGCAGCGCGGCGAGGGGCCATTCGATAGCTTAATTATTGAGAATGTAATGTTAGTCAGCGGCGAAGGTGCGCCGCCACGCGGTCCAGTATCTATTGTTATTAAAGAGGACAGGATTCAATCTATTAGTTCTGTGCCTCCTCAGATAGCCAGCGCTAGGGTAATAGATGCCAGCGGCATGTATGCGCTGCCTGGTTTTATCGACTCGCACACCCACATTGGTAATTCTGGTCAAGGATTGACCGGACCAATAACGCCTCCGGAATATGTGTTTAAACTGTGGCTAGCACACGGCATTACAACCGTGCGCGAGGTTGGCTCTGGTATGGGTTTAGACTGGACAGTGGACCATCGAAATCGAAGTGAAGCTGGCGAAATTACGGCGCCACGAATCATTGTTCATGCAATGTTTCCGGGCAGCAGTGTGACCAGCGCAATTGAGGCCAGCGCTTGGGTGAGAGAAGTCCACAGGCGCGGCGCTGAGGGTGTAAAACTTAGAGGCGCGACACCAGCTGCGACAAGAGCCATTTATCAGACCACCGCAGAGTTAGGTATGGGAACATCTAACCATCATGATCAGACTTCCGTGTATTCTATCAATGTTCTAGATAGCGCCAGAATGGGTTTGGACAGCATGGAACATTGGTATGGCTTGCCTGAATCACTGTTTACTGACAGAACAATTCAGGATTATCCTGCGGACTATAACTATTCAGATGAGCAATGGCGATTTGGTCAAGCAGGCCGACTGTGGCAGCAGGCTGCAGCCCCAGGCAGTGATAAATGGAATACAGTAAGAGATGAACTAGTTGACTTAGATTTTACCTTGTCACCTACGTTTACTATTTACGAAGCCAATCGAGATGTTATGCGAGCAAGAGATGCAGAATGGCACAGTACGTATACTTTGCCAGCCTTGCAGGAGTTTTTCATGCCCGACCCTAAGCTGCATGGCTCCTATCACTTTGACTGGACAACAGCTGATGAGGTGGCATGGCGAAATAATTTTCGACTTTGGATGAATTTTGTTAATGACTTTAAGAATCATGGCGGTCGCGTAGTCGCAGGCTCAGATGCTGGTTTTATTTTTAAACTATTCGGCTTTGCCTACATTAGAGAATTAGAGCTTTTGCAAGAGGCAGGGTTTCATCCTTTAGAAGTTATTCAAGCTGCCACACTCAACGGTGCAGAGCTGTTGGGAATGGAGGAGGAAATAGGATCTATCTTGCCAGGGAAAAAAGCCGACATCGTTTTATTAGACGAAAACCCAGTCGCCAATTTTAAGGTTTTGTATGGCACCGGCCATATGAAGCTAAACCTTGATACCAATGAGATAGAACGCGTAGGTGGGGTCATCTATACCATTAAGGATGGCATTGTATTTGATGCTAAAGAGTTATTGGAGGATGTTGCAGCGATGGTGCGGGTGGCAAACGACAATTAGCTCTAGAGACCTGATGATAGATTAGCGAGGGAGTAAAAATGTCGGATTTTGAAAACCGCCGAGCCGGAATGTTGCTGGGATCTTTTGTCTGTGAGTCACTTTCTTTGGGAGTGCATTGGATTTATGACCCTGAATTACTCGCCAAAAAATTTGGCTATGTATCTCGCTACTATGCGCCAAGAGCAGACTCATACCACCCCTTTAAGGTTGCTGGAAATCAAAGCCACGTTGGCGACCAGGCACTTATTCTTATTGATAGTTTGATGCAGCAGGGAGCATGGGATCCAGCTGCATTTATGTCTATGTGGGCTAAATCTTGGCCAGGTTACGGAGACTATATTGACCGAGCAACGAAAACTGTCCTTGCAAATTTGCAGGGCGGTGCTGATCCGTTACAAGCGGCAAGTAATTCCGATGAGCTGGCAGGCCCAGCCAGAATAGCACCTCTGCTGGCATTTTTGGCGAGCGGGTCGCAGGAGCAGGCGATAGATGCCGCCGTTGCACAAACGCGGCTAACGCACGCCTCAAGGGAGGCAGAAGAGGCCACTATCTTCCTAGCGAAAACTAGCTATAGAATTCTTTATGGGGCAAATTTAATAGCTACCGTGCGGGAATTGGCGCCGGTATGGGCTTTGCAAATAGTCGATGCTCAACTGGAAAACGAAAGCGTAGTGGCGATTGGCAATATAGGCAGGGCCTGCCCGATTAAGGCCGCATTGCCTGCGGTAATCTACCTGATACTCAAATTTGGCGGCAACTCTGATAAAGGAATATCTGAACAGGGGATGTTTGAAAAGGCGCTGTCTGAAAATGCCATGGCCGGCGGAGACAATTGCGCAAGAGGTCTGGCGTTAGGTCTTGTGCTGGGAGCGCATTACGGCGCCGGCGCGATCCCTAGGCACCTACTGGCCGATCTTACTAACCGTTCACGCATTGAGGCTATGCTCTACTTGAGCGGCTAGGAGACGCTACTAATTGTTGGAGAGAGTCTGGCGGGACAGGTTAGGGCGGGATAAGGCGTCACTATTAAGTGCTAAATCCCCTAATCAACCCAGGCTATTACATTTAATTAGACCCGCCAGGGATCAGGCTGTATGCGCTAGTTCTCTAACATCAATTGAAACGTGACCGGCACTGCCCGGCTTATACTTGGCAAGCCTGCCACTTCCCTCAGGGCTTGGACACCTTTTAGCAAATCAAAAGATTCTGCCATCACTATAATTGGCTTAATCGTGCTGACCATTAAACCAGAGTTTAGCCGTGTGACCATAACGTCTGTGGTGTAGGTTTGGGACTGGCCTCTAAGTAAAAGATCAAAGGTCAGTGCAACTTTCTCTGAGCTACCTGTATTCATGGCTGCAAATGCGGCAATATCGACAGCACCGGTGATGGCTGCTGTTGGAAAAATGTTGGTTTCAAAAAGCATACTTTGCATACGCTCATTCCGAATAGGGACGAGTGTGTTTACACTAGCCAATTCTATTTCAATATTGACATCTCCACTGGGAGAGATAGAACCGCTTAAACGATCGAATGTATGAACCTCAGCGACATGCTCTACTTTAACTGTCACAAAACTTAGAGTGGAAGTGTCGTTGTCCACC
>JBLGBJ010000044.1:0-22865 GCA_047617605.1 Pseudohongiellaceae bacterium
GGGGGTTTGCTAGAGATATCATAAGCAACACGGGACACATCCTCAATTTCATTCATGATGCGATTAGACACGGTTTCTAATAACTCCGGATCAAGCCTAGCCCAGCGGGCAGTCATAAAATCGATTGTCTCAACTGCTCGCAAAGTAATTACCCACGAATAACGCCGAGCGTCGCCCACCACACCGACAGATTTGATTGGCAAGAAAACTGCAAAAGCTTGGCTCACTTTATTGTAGCAGTCTGCCCTGTGCAGCTCTTCCATGAAAATAGCATCAGCCTGCCTGAGCACATCACAGTACTCTTTTTTCACTTCGCCAAGCACCCGCACACCCAGACCCGGTCCTGGGAACGGATGTCGATACACCATTTCATAAGGCAGGCCTAATTCAACCCCTATTTTGCGAACCTCATCTTTGAAAAGTTCTCGCAGTGGCTCAACCAGCCCCATCTTCATATCATCTGGCAGTCCGCCAACATTGTGATGCGATTTAATCACATGGGCCTTACCGGTTTTAGAACCTGCGGATTCAATTACATCAGGATAAATAGTCCCTTGCGCCAACCAATTCACATCTTTGAGCTTAGTGGCCTGTTCATCAAAGACTTCAATAAAAGTATTACCAATAGCTTTGCGTTTCTGCTCAGGCTCATCCACCCCTGCGAGTTTGGAAAGAAATAATTCCTCGGCATCAACGCGAATAACCTTCACACCCATATTATTGGCAAATGTTGCCATAACCTGATCGCCTTCATTAAGACGTAACAAGCCATTATCAACAAACACGCAAGTTAGCTGGTCGCCAATCGCCTTATGTAAAAGCGCAGCAACAACCGAAGAGTCTACGCCACCGGACAGGCCCAATAGGACTTTATCCTTGCCCACCTTTGCCCGCACGGAGGCAATCGCATCTTCAATAATACTGGCAGAATTCCACAGGGATTCGCAGCCACAAATATCTTTTATGAATCGACCTAAAAGCCTGTCTCCCTGTAACGTGTGAGTAACTTCAGGATGGAACTGAATACCATAAAATGAACGACTCTCATCACACATAGCCGCGATTGGTGCGCTATCTGTGGCGGCAATTAATTCAAAACCTGGAGGCACTTCAGTGACTTTATCACCATGGCTCATCCAGACATCTAATTCTTGACTGCCAGTGGCGCTAATTCGATCTTCAATGCCGTCAAACAGCCGGTTTTTCTTGGTGACCACTACCTGAGCGGAACCAAATTCAGATTTGCTGGACGCTTCGACCTTACCACCGAATTGATCGGCCATGGTTTGCATGCCATAGCAGATTCCCAGTATCGGGATTCCCGCTTCATAAATATAACTCGGCGGCCGTGGCGAAGATTCTGTATTAGCTGACTCTGGACTGCCGGAGAAAATAATGCCGTTAGGTGCAAAGCGTTCAAACTCAGCAGGGTCCACCGTGTAGTCCCAAACTTCGCAATAAACGCCAAGTTCACGAACACGCCGCGCGATTAATTGAGTGTATTGGGAACCGAAGTCCAGAATAAGAATATTCTGACTGTGTATATTGGTTTTGCTCATGAGATGAATTTCTAAAAACGAGACGACAAACTACCCTAGCTTACGCGGTAGTTTGGCGCTTCTTTTGTAATGGATACATCATGCACATGCGATTCGCTCATGCCTGAGGCGGTGATCTTCACGAACTGGGTTTTGGTGCGCATCTGCTCGATATTTTCACTACCGGTATAGCCCATGCTGGAACGCAAGCCACCCATTAACTGGTGAACAATAGCGGACATAGGCCCCTTGTAAGGCACTCTGCCCTCGATACCTTCTGGAACAAGTTTTTCCGAACCTAAGTCAGTATCTTGAAAATAGCGGTCGCTTGAGCCCTGAGAGTGAGACATAGCCCCTATTGAACCCATGCCGCGGTACGCTTTATAGCTTCGCCCTTGGTAAAGCTCTACCTCTCCCGGCGCTTCGTCAGACCCTGCTAATAAGCTGCCGATCATTACTACGTTTGCGCCAGCTGCAATGACTTTAGCTAGGTCGCCAGAATAACGAATACCACCGTCGGAAATAACACAGATATTGGTTCCTTTAAGCGCTTCAACAACGTTAGCTACCGCTGTAATCTGGGGAACACCTACCCCGGTCACTATCCGGGTCGTACAAATTGAACCTGGCCCTATACCTACTTTAACAGCATCAGCACCGGCCTCAACCAAGGCTCTGGCGGCGTCGGCTGTCGCGATATTGCCGCCAACCACTGCGATTTCTGGATAGCGCTTTTTGATGTATCTTACCTGATCCAGAACACCCTGAGAGTGGCCGTGGGCAGTATCGACAATGATTACATCAACTCCCGCCTCTACGATTGCATCAACTCTATCTGATGTGTCCGGACCTGTCCCTACCGCTGCGGCTACCCGCAGTCGGCCTTGGGAGTCTTTACAAGCGTTTGGATAGTCTTCTGATTTTTTAATATCTTTTAACGTTATTAGACCTTTCAAGATAAAATCGTCGTTGACTACTAATATTTTTTCAATTCGATGACGATGCAGTAGTTCTTTCACTTCGCCCAGATCAAAATCTTCACCCACCGTCACCAGCTTTTCTTTCGGCGTCATGATGGAATCAACGGTTGCATCTAAGTTGACTTCAAACCGAACATCTCGACTTGTAACAATGCCGACCAGGCCTGACGCATCAACCACTGGCATGCCAGAGATACCGTTCTCTTTCATAGAGGCCGTAAGGTCTCTGATAGTTGCCGTAACGGAGATGGTGAACGGGTCTTTTACAACGCCGCTTTCGTATTTCTTTACGATGCGTACTTCTCGTGCCTGCTGTTCTACACTCATGCTTTTGTGAATAACACCAAGTCCGCCCTCTTGTGCCATTGCAATGGCCAGACGAGATTCAGTGACAGTATCCATAGCAGAAGAAACCAACGGAATGTTTAGCGCTATGCCATGGGCAATGTGCGATTCGAGGTTTACCGATTTGGGGAGAACGTTGGAGTGGGCAGGCAGGAGCAGGACATCATCGAATGTGAGAGCTTCTTCAGCGATTCGCAACATAAGATTACCACTTCTGCAAAACGGAGATTATACAGAGCTGACCGCAGCTTGTATAGATTCTTGTTCACAATCCAGACGAGTTATTGTGTGACAAACTAACCCGACCCTAGGACCTGTGACTTAACTCCATTGCGGCGGAGGGCTTAGGCGCAGGTGAACATATTGCGCAAATGGAACAGTAATGAAAAGCGACGTGTAGACAAGACCAGAATTGGCCGTGTTTTCAACATCAGAAAACAAGGCGATCAGCATTGATGCAACAGCAGTCCCGGAAACAACTGCCAAGCTAACACAGGCATGCTTACAGAAATGAACTTCAAAATCTGACAATACCAACTCCCGCCTAAACCGCAGCGCATTCACGTAAAGAGAAACTATAATAACCGACAGAGCTATAAGTCCTAGCGAGAAATATACAAACAAACTGACCACGCTATTATTCTCCCAGCCGGCAATCCCGAATATCTCCACCCCTAAAACACTATCTGACAGGTAGAGAACCGACGCCTGAACCAAAAGCTTGATCGGGTAAACAAAAATCAAAACCAGCACAACTAAGCTCAAACTAAGAAAAACCGTTACTTCATCTTGCAGTCCGAAGGTCCGGCTCCATTTTGTATGAGCCAACCATATCGAACCGATAATAGCCGCGCTGATTATAAACGCAGGGATATCCTTGGAAAGCAGCAGCAGTTCCTGCGGACTTCGAGGTATTTGATCGATGCTAATGACGAGCATAGTGAAAGAGAAAGCGAACGCGGCATCGACAAATGTTTCGATACGCGACATATTTTCCCCCCGAAGAATTCGGCCCCCGTCACGGCGACACGAGCTTAAAAAGTTTTGTGACAAAATATCCATGAGCACTCTCCTTAATTCTTCTCAACCCTCCTTAACTGGTATGGAATATCACTTAACCGCTATTTGCAAGCACATTGATAGGTTACACTTTCCACTTCCTGAGTCTTTAAGCAATACTCTTACAAACATGACAATACTGTGACTAAATCTCCTATAACATTACAGGCTATCAAACCCCTCCTGCATGAGCCGCTCTTTCATTTCACCATCATTGCTGCTGTATTGTTCGTAAGCGTCGCATTGTTTAGCCCAGCTAATAATATGAATTTAGAAATAAGCCGACGAGAAATTGATGCTCGAATATTTTTAGCTGAAATGAGCAGCGGAGCGGAATTAACCACAGACCAGATAAACGCAATTACCGCCGTTTATATCGAAGAACAAGTGCTAGTGAAAGAGGCCAAAGCACGGGGCTTGGATAATGACACTCGAATCCATGACATATTGGCTCAAAAACTGCGCCATATTCTGAGCGCCGAAGTCATCCAGCCTACAGCTGCCGAACTAAACCTATTTTATTCTGAAAACGCTGCCCGCTATATCAGCATGGCAACTGTCTCTGTTGACGAACTAGTGTTTAACCGCCGAGATCAATTGCCAGCCGCCATCGTCGAGGTACTAAAATTGAGCTTAGAGAGCGACGAAATTCTTGAATTAGAAGCAGGCAGCGCTGCCCCCTTGCCGAGAGTCTCTCTAACTGACCTCAGCAACATCTTCAATGCAGCCTTCGCGGAAGATGTTTTTACTGCTGCTGAAGGGGATTGGAGCGGCCCTTATTTAAGCAATAGAGGCCAGCATTGGCTGAAAGTTATTCAGCGCAGCCCCGAGCATCTGCCCCAACTTAGTGAAATAGCCGATCTGGTAAGACTGGACTGGATTGCAATCGAAGAAGATCTCCGACTGAACGCGCAAATTAAAGAATTAGTTAATCGATATTCCGTAGTCATTCTTAATGACTCAGAATAAGCATTCCATTAACGCCGTGGCGCGGTGGTTGAAAGCCGTCCTGGCATCGACCTCATTAGCGTGTTTATTGTGTGCCCCGCTCGCCCATTCTCACGATATTGACGTAACCGGTGTGGCGCGAATTTTCCTCGACGAAGCCCCAGAAGGGGTTTATCAGCTTTCAATTGCCGATCAGCAGGTGCCGCCTTTATATAGTATCGAAAGAATTTTGCCGAAGCGCTGTCTGGCCCTACCACCGAGTCGTTATAGCTATCGATTTTCCTGCCAGCCGATATTAAACACTGACGACTCATTAATATTTCCCTGGAATTTTCAAGGCGTCGTTGTGGTCGCCAATTGGCAAGATGGAAATAATATCTCTGCTTATTTTCCCAGCAAGGGCGGGCAAATAGAGGTGCCACTGGCAGAGCTTAAAGCTGGCGCCGCCTCAATCTCCAGCCTAGCCGCACGCTATCTGGTGTTGGGGGCTGAGCACATTTTATTTGGCATAGATCACTTGCTTTTTATAGCCGGTCTTTTGTTGTTACTGCGCGGTGTTAGGGTGCTTATTCAGACGGTGACGGCATTTACAGTGGCCCATAGCATTACGCTTGCTGCTGCGGTGCTTGGAGTCTTTCCGGTTCCAGCCCCCCCCATTGAAGCCCTTATCGCCCTGTCCATTGCGTTTTTGGCGAGGGAAATCATTATGGGATATAGAGGTCGAAAGTCTCTCGCTCATACCAAGCCCTGGCTCATGGCATTTGGTTTCGGCCTCATTCACGGCTTTGGCTTTGCTGGAGCGCTCGGCGAACTTGGCTTAGCCCCAAAAGACATCCCCTTGGCACTACTGTTTTTCAACTTAGGGGTGGAGGCTGGGCAGGTGGCTTTTATACTTGCCTTGGCCGTAGTGATTGGCTTGCTGAGTAGGCTACAGAAGCCTTTACTAAAGCCACTTGAAATTATTTCGGCTTATGCCCTTGGCGGTATCGCGCTCTACTGGTTTACAGACCGCCTTCCAAGCCTATTTTTAACCTGAGAACTCACTTACTTCGACTGATATCTCTGGTGACAAGATTCACATGGGGGGTACAAATCATCATTGCCAGTCGCTGACAATGCCTCCTCGTTTTTTGCCGCAACTGCCACTAAGACCTTTTCGGAAGCGGCTATCATTTGGCTGGTAAAACGCTGCCACTGGGCCTGTTGGGCTATGACCATTTCTTCGCCCCCGCTACCGCCCATTTGAAGTAGGTTAGCAGCTGCTATTACTGCCAAAGCGGCGTTTTCAATTTCTTTCCATTGGGCTTCTGTTTCTAACTGATAGGCTCCCCAAATAATATTGGTGCTCGGGGTAATCACGCCATTCATCACCTGCTTAACGGTTAACAGAGGCTCCGCAGCAGTGGCTGCTCCCGCTGTGCAGCAAACTATAGATACAAAGCCTAAAATTTTCAGGCAGCTAACATTGGATCCTGCTGAATTGAACATCATTTTATCATTCCTATTTGGCCCGAAGCACCAGCTTTTTCTTGCCCCTAAATGGAGACAATCTACTTCAACTTTAGCGATTGGGTTGAACATTTTCGAGCAAATCTGCTTTAATCTTGATTCTAATCAGCCTACGCCAGACATTATGGATTTCGTGGTGGCTCACATCGCCATCAAAACCCCATTTACAACTGAGAGTACAACTATTATGAATAAATTCTCGCCATATATGCAACTAAAGTCCCTTCTGCTAGGGCTATGCATAGGGCTAGCAAGCCATGCTAGCGCTGACATATGGGACGAAGTTGAACACGGTTATGCAGACAGCAATGGTGTAAAGATCCACTTCGCCGCAGTTGGCGAAGGCCCGCTGGTGATTATGATCCATGGTTTTCCTGATTTTTGGTATACCTGGCGGCATCAGATGGAAGGATTGAAAGATAATTATAAAGTGGTGGCAATTGACCAGCGCGGCTACAACCTAAGTGACAAGCCTGAGGGAGATGAAAACTACAATATGCGCTATTTAGTCGGCGATATAGCCGCGGTGATTCAGCATTTTGGCGAAGAGAAAGCCACTATTGTTGGTCATGACTGGGGCGGCATTGTCTCTTGGCAATTCGCTTTCGCCTTGCCCCAGATGGTGGATAAGCTAGTCATAATGAATTTGCCCCACCCTAACGGCTTGGCTCGTGAGCTAGCAAACAATCCAGATCAGCAAGCCAATACTGCTTATGCTAGAGCATTTATAGAAGGCAAGCCCTCAGACCCAAACATCCTTTTTGGTGGACCAATGAATTCTCAGTCTTTAGCGTTTTGGGTAAGCGATCCGCAGGCACGAAGCCGCTATGAAGACGCTTTCGCACAGTCAAGCTTTGACGGCATGCTGGCTTACTATAAACAAAACTTCCCTCGCCCAAATACCGATACAGTGGCTGCACCGGCCGCGCCTCAACTAGATGTGCCCTTGCTGGTTTTTCATGGGCTGCGAGACACTGCTCTTGATTCAGATGGTCTTAACAATACCTGGGATTGGAACGACAGCGACACGACCATTGTGTCTGCGCCGACTGCAAATCACTTTGTCCAGCAAGACGCCGCAGAACTTGTCACAACGACTCTAAAATGGTGGCTACAGGCAAGACCTTAATCGGCAACCGGTTTACTGCGTTGGATGCCAGTGGCAAGTTAAAACCCGGCGGGTTTATGCAATGGCTCCGTTATAGCCAAGGCATTCCGGTGCGCAGCGCAAGCTATGCGCAGCAATAGGATATTGTGATAGAGCCGCCGGCAGCGATATTGGCTACATATGACCCGCCCTTCACTGATAATAACTAAAAGCCGGGCCTAGAATAATGCCCGCGTTAATGGCTAGCCAATCGGGCGTGCAGCCAACCAAGCGCACGGTTAATATCAAAAAATTGGTCCAAACCTTTTCTGGCAACGTTTTCAAGTAGTAGCTTAGTTCTGAGGGCGGAGCGCGTAAGCGTTCGAAAAAGAATACTAAACGTCAAGGTCCAGTCACAAATAACTGTTATCGCTACCTGTCATTTCTTACCAAAAGACAGCGGCGAGGAGCTGGTAAAATGCTAAATGATTGGTTTGAGCAATAGCCAGCTCCAGAAATTGCAGCTAACATAATCAATTGAAAGAAAATACAGAGATTCCAGCTCTACTAGCCTTACAACACTCAACAAGGAGAGACCATGAAGAAGTTAATCATTGCGCTAAGTGGATTTTGTTTAGCAAGCCAAGTGCTTGCCGCAGATCCAGCAGCAACTCGAGCAAAAATTGAAGCGAATTTACAAAGCAGTGTTCGCGACGCAGCCGAGGTCGCACGTGACGCTAATCGCAAGCCAGGAGAAGTTTTAGAATTTTTCGGTCTTGAAGACGGCATGAAAGTGCTAGAAATTTCACCAGCCTCTGGGTATTGGTCAAAGTTTGTTGGACCAACCTTGTGCGAAAACGGCGGCGAACTGGTTGTGTCGGTGGGGGTAAGCGACTCTTTTACAAGTGGCGTGATGAGCTTGGAAGGCATGGATTGCGTTTCTGCGATAAATGATGACATCACACTTGGCAACCTGCCAGAGTTTAGTTTCGACACAGACGAATTCGACATGGTGCTAACGTTTTGGAATCTTCACAACCCTTCCGCACAAGGCCGTGAAAATTTGAACACGGCAGTATTCAATGCATTGAAGCCTGGCGGTATTTACGGGGTCGTTGATCATACCCGTCGTCATATGCAACCGAGAAGCCGCGAGGTAGGCCGTCGCCTTGACCCAGTTCTTATCGTTAAGGAAATGCTGAATGTGGGTTTTGAATTGGTTGATTTTAGCGACATGCACTACCACAGCGAAGACGATTTGAGTCAAGAAGTTGGAAGCCCTGGTGTACGAGGCAATACTGATCGATTTACACTAAGTTTCCGTAAACCTATGTAGAAAATTATGAAGTTGATCTAATGCTATAAGGCATTAGATCAACGTCAAATCAAAAGGCATAACATCTCGTTATGCCTTTTTTTGTCTCGAAAAAATCAAGAGTCGTAATAAAACCGCCGATACCAAAACCTTAATATAGCGTTAGCTCGTAAAGAATGATTAGTTATAGAGGCCAGAGCAAACGGCATTCTTGTAACAAATAATTGTAGGACCACATTAAACATCTCTAAATCATGGACTTAATCGCTATTTACTCTTATTCTAGTCAACACTGTATCTTGGCTAGCTATGTAATAGTATTTGATTGTTCAAAAAATGATCGCAGCGACTTTTATCGAGTGCCACTGCCAGCAGGATTTTATACTCTGAGTTTATAATAACAACTGAAGGAATCGATTTAGGTTTGCCCACATTGTTTTATGAAAAAAATCACCCTCCTAACTCGGCTTAGTTTTGGCAAGAACATAGCCACTGCGTGCACACTGCTGCTTATTCCCACGATTGGTTTTGGCATCGAGCTAGCCCAGCTTCATCGCCTATCCTTAGCAGAGCTTGAGGCGCAGCAACAACTAACCCCCAAAAGCACTGACGTTAAACTTGCTCTGGTAAGGAAGCTCGGCCAATCCTATCAACAGCGGGCTTTGGACATACTCGACACAATCAAACCCGATCAGCAAGACCGATCACTGCAACTTCATGTTAAAGCTATGCGCTGTGAATTGAATATTCGAAGAGGAGAAACCGACCTCGCTGCGCAATTTTGCGAAGGGCTTGAGCCAGAGTTAGAAAATGAGTCGGTATCCACCATTAGCCGTGCAGTGGCCTTAAACGCCCTCGGTTATGAAAATGTTCGTGCAGGACGTGGCACACTTGCACTGCAGTATTTTGAATCAGGCTTACAGGAAATCGGGCTAGAAGACGATGTTACCAAAGTAACCCTGCTTCATAATCGCGGCGTTGCCCTGATGCTCTCGGGCCTAACAGAGATGGCAATCGAAGCATTGGGAGCAGCCGACCTCGCTAAGGATGTTCTACCCTCAGATGATTCTCTACCTTCGATTTTGGCCTATAACTTGGGCTACGTGCAAGCGCAAGCAGGCAATCATGAAGAAGCACTAAAAAGTTATCTCTCGACCATTCCTTGGATAGAAGAAACAGGTCAACTCACACGAGCCTTTATTGCGCATACCCAAGTCGCTATTTCTTACAATGGAATTGGTCGGTATCAAGAAGGCTTAGATGAATTGCTGCCGTGGTTAAGCAGAACCGACTTTCAAGCGTCCAGCGATAGTACCGCACATGCGCAGTTAGCGTTAGCTCAAGCCTATCTTGGCTTAGGGGACGACAATAGCGCCGAGCGAGCTCTTCTTGAAGGCATACAAATTGCCAGCAACAGCAATAACCCTGGGCGCTTACGAGAATTGTCACTCGTTTACGGCGAACTTCTGTTGAATCGCAACGAGCCAGAAGATGCGGCTGAGTATCTGAGCAATCTGTTTGAGGAATTGGAACACAATGATATGAGAGCGGGACTGGGCCCCGCCCATCAGCTGCTCACCGAAGCCTACAAGGCAATGGGAAACTATGCAGAAGCTCTTATCCACAGCCAACACGCAATTGAAGCCTACCAACAATCGCAAACGGATAATTTTGGGCGCCGTCTAGCGGCGCTGCGTGTTAGCAATCAACTCGACCTAAAGAACCAAGAGCTTTCCTTAGTGAGAGAAAGACAGCGCACTGCACAGGCGAGCCAACGTTTAACAAGAGTCATTCAGATGGCTGCCTTGGCAGGCTTATTCATCATCCTAATATTGGTTTTCTTAAATCTTAGCCGAAAAGCAAACCGGCGTGAAGCCGTGGCACAGCGAGAAGCTGCCGACAGACTACAAACCGAGGTTGATGCCCGCACAGTTGAAGTGGAACAAGCGCTTGAACAAAAATACGCCTCAGACAAACGCAAAGCAGAATTGGAAATTCGCGTCGCCAAAGACGACAAGCTCCGCGTGATCGGACAACTTACCGGCGGTGTTGCGCATGATTTTAACAACATCATGACGGTGGTTCAGCTATGTTCGGAACTGCTCCTTATTAACCTCGATACAGCGCAGAAAAAACTAGCCGAAGATATTTTAAAAGCAGTCAATTCTGGCAAAGCCATAACTAGGGGATTACTTGCCTATGCGCGCCAGCAAGTACTTCAACCCACGACCTTAGAGCTGAGCACCTATGTTGAGGAAAACAAAAAACTATTTATGCGCTCAATAGATACATCAATAGAATTTGAAACTCAAGTAGATGTTAGCAACGGTCCTCTCATTATAAAAGTCGATGAAGGCCAATTAACCAGCACCATACTTAACTTGGTTTTAAACGCCAAAGAAGCAAGCCAATCCAACTGTAAAATATTGCTTAGCGTGCACCGAAATGAAAATCGCGTCATCATTAGAATTACCGACGAAGGGCGCGGCATGGCTGAAAAAGAGTTGGAAGCCTCCACCGAACCGTTCTACTCTACCAAGACCATGGCTGAAGGGTCAGGCTTAGGCCTGAGCATGGTTGAAGGTTTTATGAAACAGTCTGGCGGAGATCTTGTGATTACTAGCACCCCTGGCAAAGGCACCACAATTGAGCTGGGATTTGTTATCGCGAGTGAGCTGCCTGCAGAAAAAATAACAGCCTCAGCAGCTACTCTCGCTGCAGCGCGCTATACCGTGCTTTTAGTAGAAGATGAAGACCAAATACGTAATATAGCGACCATGGTATTGGAACAAGCAGGCTACCAAGTAATCTTAGCTGAGAACGGAGATGATGCCATTCAAAAATATCAAATAATTGAAAATCTTAACCTGTTGCTCACTGACTTAATCATGCCTGGCGGCATTTCAGGGAATCAACTGATCGCTGAACTTAGAAAACAGGATCCTAATCTTCCTGTTCTGTTAATGTCTGGGTACGCAGCAGAGATACCAAGTGGTTACCCTTTCCTAAGCAAGCCATTTACGATGGATGCGCTGCTTGGAAAAGTGCGCGAGCTTACCTTGTCAAGCAAAACCGAGAAGTCATAAGCTAGCGCCAAAGGCTAGCTTCAATCATAGCGATCCTATCGCTATCTCGACAACCTTCCCCCTAAAGCCAAGGCCGAACCGCTTTTTTATAGGCCATAAACTCATCATTAAAATTTTGGAGCAACGCCCTTTCTTCAGGAGCGATTTGAAAACGCTGAATATAGCCTATAAAAAAAGGAATGAATGGCGTTGCCCATAACGAGTCAAGATAGAAGGCCCAAGCACATAGTAAAAGCGCTAATCCAACATACATAGGATTTCTTGTTAATTTATAGATACCCGACGTTACCAGAGAGCTTGCAGCTTCTGGCTTCAAGGGATTAACAGTGGTTTTTGCTACTCTAAATAATGCCGCACCGGACAATAAACAAAGCGAGCCCAACGCGATGAATACGCTAAGTCCTAAGATACGAATACCTGGCGAAAGCTGCGCCGCTTGAGTGACTGTAGAGGTATACCACATAGCAATTCCGAACAAAATCGTGACTACTGGTGGAGGAATCTTAGTTTCTAAAAAATTCATTGTTATCCTTTTCGCTACCGCCAAATACTTAATAGTCCTACTATTCCCTAGCCTAGCCTTGGCTTAGGCTTCTCGAACGCCAAGGACTAATCAATTAAGTGGAATAATCGCCAATATTTTGCTGATTAGCACCCAGAAATATTCACCTTAAATGAGTTTTATTGTTCTGGAAGAATACTCTGGCAGTTCCAGCATATATTAAACCCGCCCTTGTTTTCCTCTACGCATTCTTCACACTTCCACGAGTCCTTCGCTACAGGATTCACATTTTCTCTGTCTATAACCGCGCTGGCTTTGGCATAGACATCATCGTGATTAATCCACAGCTCAAAAAATACGTTTCCCATGCCCTGCGCCATTGGCAATGGTATATTCATTTTTGACAAAGAAAGCAATATCGTTAAGGGCTAGAATATTCTTTGCAGAGTGCAAAACCATAATATTGTCATGGCTATAAATAAACTTCATCGCTGGCTCCGGCTTCGCTTAAGTTGCCTAGCATAAGATAACTATTATGAATTTGAGTGTATGCTTACTTGAATTCAGAATCTAGCCTGCTGCCTAGGTTCAGCATCAGGCATGGGAAAACTCCATCTGACAATTGCGACATCTCGTCTAAGCGCTATCTTAGTGCTATTTATTAGTAATATATACGCCTAGCAACGACAGGTACTTTAATTGATGATATTAAAGGGACAAAGCAACACAGTGTGTTGCTCCAGAGGAGTTATTTCTTGAGGACCTGTTTGCGATAGCTGCAAAAATAACGCTCTTTTTTCATTATATTTAAACGTGCCATCACAAATTTCTTTGAAGGTCGCGATCAACCTTGTCTGGCATTGAAAACAAACGGCACCCTGTCTGAAAAATTACCCTTCCAATCGATTCATACCGCACATCCTCTGTTTACCGAAACGCTAGGCTCGCCCCACTTCAAGGAATCTTCTATCGGCCAATTTTGTTTTCTGCCACAGCTTCCAATACCGGCCCTTAACTACTTCAACATATGCTGCTGGTGAATTGATCTTCTGATCTCATCTCCATGTTACAGGCCCTTTAGTCAAAACGAAGTCCGTAGCCCGATTTGTTAGGTGCTATTAGATGCGAAAAATTCAAATTCAATAGTTGGTTCAAAATCACTTAAAACACCAAATTAAGCAAAAATCCACTCTGGACTTTCCTAACTGTAAGTTCCCCAGTATCCTTTATCAAGAACCTAAACTCTTCTTCAGATACGCGAATAATTTCGTAATCATAAGTATCATAACCTACCGGATATTGCCCAGAATAAGCCGGGACATCTTGATGTGAAGCCCGCTCGCACGTTCGAGATAATGCGAATGTTCACAAACGTAGATATGGGAAACTCACCACCTTAGACCTAAAAACTCTAATCCCCTGATTTTAATATCATTTTAGTAAGTAAACATGATGAGCGGTAAAGCAAGCCGCTCCAAAAAACTCAAAATGGCACCTATTAAGCTCAACATTTCCAACATTCTTAAACTCTACTCCGCGGTAAACTGCTATAGTTTGTCTTCGCTTAGCCACTACAAAGACCCTATCCAAATGCCTTCAGTCTATTTCTCTCACCACCGACTTTATTCAGGTTTTTTCATCTCACGAATGGTTAAATTTCTTAGTACTATATTACTAATGATGTTTCTCAGCAGTTGCACTGAGGACAGCACTAATCAGCAGCTAGTAGCCGGTGTAGAAAACATCGGAGCGGACATTGTAACCAACGAAGTAATGGCAGTAGAGATCGAACAGGGAGTTAGCTGGCAGCTTGCCGAACATCGAAGTCGGACCCTTAGCGGCCTCAAGTACAATTATAGACTTACAATCCCAGATAACCTTAACAGTCCGATCACAGGCATCGCTGCTGTGAGTTTTAATTGGAACGATGAATCCGCCCAACCGGTGGTATTGGATTTTTTATCGCCAGTGGAGCGAGTCAGAGAGTTATCTGTCAATGGCATCGAAACTATCTGGCAGGCTAGCAGTGATCATATTGTGATTGCGCCCTCTGCTTTTTCCTCGGGCTTGAATTCTATCAAGCTTGAATTTGATGCGGGTGACGAAGCGTTTAATCGCAGTAGCGATTTTTTATACGCGTTATTCGTCCCCGATCGAGCCCACTACTCACTTCCACTTTTTGACCAGCCCAATTTGAAAGGCCGTGTGACCTGGGACGTTACCGCTCCTGAAAACTGGCGTGTGATTGCCAATGGAGCTCAGGAAACAACGACACAATTAGGCGGACAGGCGCGCTTTGAGTTTTTGGAAACTGAACCTATGCCCAGCTATCTCTTTGCGATCGCGGCAGGAAAATTCGAGATTGAGACAGCCGTAATCAACGGCCGCGAATTCAACATGTTTCATCGTGAGACTGATGCGTTAAAAGTCACTCGCAATATAAACGAGATATTTAAACTTCATGCGGATACTTTGGCTTGGCTAGAAGAATACACTCAGATCGACTACCCCTTTAGAAAATTCGATTTCGTACTCATTCCCTCCTTCCAATACGGCGGCATGGAGCATCCCGGTGGAATTCTCTACCGAGCGGCATCAGTCTTTTTGGATGAAACCGCTACGCAACAGCAAATTTTAAGCCGCGCTTCGCTCATTGCCCATGAGACTGCGCATATGTGGTTCGGTGATTTGGTAACCATGAACTGGTTCGATGACGTTTGGACTAAAGAAGTGTTCGCTAATTTCATGGCTGCCAAAATCGTCAACCCTGCTTTTCCTGAGGTCGATCACGAGCTTAGGTTTCTAACAGCCCATCACCCGTCTGCCTATGCGGTAGATAGAACCGAGGGTGCTAATCAAATACGTCAGCCCTTAGAGAACCTGCGTTTTGCCGGCACACTCTACGGCGCCATCATTTATCAGAAAGCGCCGATTGTTATGCGCCATTTAGAAAACCGAGTTGGTGAAAAAGCATTCCGCGACGGCATGCGTGAATATTTAGCAACTTATTCCTATGGCAATGCAAGCTGGCCAGATCTCATCGCCATACTCGACAAACTTACCCCTGAAGACCTTATCTCTTGGAGCCAAGTCTGGGTAAGCGAAGCTGGACGCCCTAATATAATGGTCCAACGGCAGGGAGATGACGTGCTAATCAGCCAGCAAGATCCAAAGGCACAAGGCCGGGTCTGGCCCCAGACCCTCAATGTCCGCGCTGGCTCTTTAGGCGCATCTGAAAGCTTTACTATCGAGCTAGGCGAGCAGCCCCAGCGGCTAATTGGGGCTGGCAAAACCGATTTTATATTACCCAACGGCAGCGGCTTAGAATACGGCAACTTTCTATTAGATGAATCCAGCCGTGATTATCTGATCACTAATGTTAGCCAGCTAGAACCAACCCTATTACGCGGCGCCGCCTGGGTAACACTATGGGACCAACTCTTAGCAGGATATTTGGCTCCATCTATTTTTACTGACTCACTGCTTAATGCCCTGTCAATTGAGCAGAACGAGCTTATCGTTGATCGACTGCTTGGCTATTTAGGCCGTATTTATTGGAACTATGGCGGTGATGAGGAGCGGAAAAATTTAGCCCCTCAGATTGAGGCCCTATTATGGTCTCAAGTAAACAGCGACAGATCTAGGTCCGCACGTTCGGCATTTTACGCAAGCTACCGTCAATTAGCACTTAGTGAGGATGCCACCGCCCGTTTAGAGCGCCTTTGGTTTGGGGAGGAATCGGTAAAGGGTCTGCCACTGTCAGAACCTGATCAGATAGCACTCGCCAGTGGCTTGGCACTTCGCAGACTTAGCAATGCCGAGGATATATTAGATCAACAACGCCAACGTATACAGAATCCCGATCGACTAGCACGCTTTGATTTTGTTCGGCCCGCACTGTCTTCAAATCTCGCAAGCCGAAAAGATTTTTTTGATTTCTTAGCCCAGGCTGAAAACAGAAACCGCGAGGCTTGGGTACTTAACGGCCTGCAATACCTTCACCACCCCCTTCGTGCCGCAGACTCAATTGAGTTTATTCAGCCGGCCTTGGAATTGCTCACAGAAATTCAAGCCACTGGCGATATTTTTTTTCCAGGCCGCTGGCTAGACGTCAACTTGGGCGGCCACAATTCTATCGAAGCGGCTGACATTGTGACTGAGTTTTTAAATAACTCGGAGTCACTGTCCCCGAGATTAAGGTTAAAAGTGCAGCAATCGGCTGATAGGTTATTTAGATCGGCCGAACTTGTTTATGGATGGACACCAAGCAGAGCGCGTTAAACTGATGATTAAAGATAATGATGGGCAATGTGCTTTTCGAATGAATTGAGCAGAGAAACTTCTCCATGACTGACATTAAACTGTATACCAACTCGCAGTCGCGAGGCCGTATTGCTCACTGGATATTAGAGGAAATAGCCCAACCATATGAGGTGGAATGGATAGCCTATGGCGAGCAAATGAAAGGAGCCGAATACTTGGCAATTAATCCTATGGGAAAAGTACCAGCCATTGTGCACCGCGGCAATGTGGTGACCGAGGGCGCAGCCATTTGTACTTATCTGGCCGCGACTTTTCCAACCAAAAACCTTATTCCCCCCATAGGGTCTCCCGAATTAGCAGATTTTTACCGCTGGATGTTTTTTGCAGCAGGCCCCATGGAAATGGCAACCACTGCTAACTCTTTAGGCTGGACTGTTAAACAAGAGCAGGAACGAATGGCTGGCTTTGGCAACCTCGATCACACCTTGAACGCCTTAGAACTAGCACTAAGCAAGGGGCCGTATATTTGTGGCGATAACTTTACCGCAGTTGATGTTTATTTGGGTTCAGGTCTACTTTGGGGCATGCTGTTCGGCACGGTCGAAAAGCGCGACGCTTTTAGTAAATACACTGAACTACTCTGTGCCAGACCTGCATATATCAAAGCGAACGCAATTAACGAGCAGTACGAAAGCGAGCAAAGCTAAACTTTTCCAATCAGTACTTTTCAAAAATGGAGGTTAGCGGCTTAATTGTTGCGCGAGATCAATCACCATCAATGCGCCTATGAGAGACTGAACCTGAGCTTTCAGTTTGTAGGGGTCAATTATGAAAATCCATTTACTGCGCTGGGCAGCCGTTTCACTTTGCTTACTTTTAACTAACTGCGAGTCCGGCTACAGCCCGCTCGACGATTACGAGCAACTGGATCCCTCAACCATTTTTGCAACACCCGATCCGCTGCCATCAACTAGCTATTCGATAGAACAACTTAGTCGCGGCAAATACTTGGTGGGACTTCTTGGCTGTGGCAGCTGCCATAACGATGGAGCTCTTGTAGGAAACCCAGTTGAAGGCCGTTTGCTCGCAGGCTCACAAACAGGCATCGCCTTTACCAGCCCATTTGTTGATAAAAACCCCGGTGTCGTTTACCCCCCTAATTTGACCCCAGATATGGAAACAGGTCTCGGTACATGGAGTATCAATCAACTCGTGCAAATGGTGCGTATGGGTACACGCGATCATAGCGCTCGCAGTATTCCTGTTATGCCATGGCCTGCCTACGCCAACATCACCTCACCGGATGCTTTAGCGATAGCAGCTTATCTAAAAAGCTTAGCGCCAGTGCATCACGAAGTGCCTCGCAATGTTTCCCCTGGCCAAAAAGCTCCAGCTGAATTTATTCATTTTGGTGTTTACCAAAGTAAACAGTAATTTTACTGAAAAACACTCAATGTCTGTGTAAGCTCCAAACGAATTCCGATGAAAAGAGAGAGGGAGCTAACCATGAAACCGGCGATTAGGAAATTTTTTTCAGAGGATGAATATTACTTTAAGGAAGGCTGCCATATCATCGAGGTTTCAAATTCGGAGTGTGACGAGCAACTCTCAATAGCACGAGCAAGAGTCGAGCCGCAGCACACCACCGCTTGGCATCGACTTAGGGGAACGATAGAGAGATATGTGATCCTGGAAGGCACCGGTAAAGTCGAAATAGGTGACATGCCGCCCTCTATGGTGTCTCCCGGTGATATTGTCGTTATACCTGAGCAAACAAAACAACGGATTCATAATCCTGGCAACATCGATTTGGTGTTTCTTGCAATCTGCTCACCTCGATTCAACAGTGAAATCTATGAAGCCTTGGAATAACGGGTTCGCGCAATATTCCAACTTCGCGCTTCTAGCAATCAAAGCGCAGTTGTCTCGCTTTAGGCGACCCCAACGCAGCATATTGACCTGAGTGAACATAGCGCAGCTCTCCAAGAATTTTGATTACTTCATGGCTGCCAATCAAAGCATGCACCCTGCTTTCGGAAGATTCTGCTTGTCGTTGAAGCATCACCATATGCCCTATTACTTTATATGTGTCCGGCCCTCGATCAGCTAACTCGCCACATTGGACAAAAAGCGTATCACCCGCAATCCAGTTGCCGTGACGATTTATTATTCTGGCATCACTAAGCAACTGTCGATAGCTTTTGTAGTCACCATGAATGTCGTCAATTGCGACGACCTTTGAGATTTCTGTCCATTCAACAGCGGCAAATGTGTTATAGCTAGTACTAAAAATCAATAGCGCGGCAGAGACTGACTTCAAGTGATACTTCATAAACCCTCAGTCATTCCAATTCCTGCAGCTATCGTGCAGGCGCTTTTTTACTTTTTTAGGATTTTCTAAAATCTCATAAAATTCGCTTATAAAACGAAGTGATTCTTTTTTTGTGCCGTCACGCAGCAGTGGATGATTAGCGATAGCAGCCTCAACAGCACCTTGGCTGTCTCTCGCTATACTCAGAGCCTGATCCAACGTATCATTATGAACACAAAACCCACGATAAACCCGCTTTTTTAAACTTCTTGTTCCAATATTAGGGCTGGGGCCGGCCGCATAGGAAGCATCAACAAAGCCCGTGTTATCGAAGTCATAGGGGAACGCAAAAAGCCCTCTCCGGCCTGCCTTCAATAGCTCTAAATTATGGCAGCAGTCATCACCTACAGGCCCTTGAATGGTCGAATAGTCAGTGCTCCCAATGAGAAAAGAAAACACCGACACCAAGCTTGACTGCAATGAGTTCAGTTCAGTGGGAAAAATTGAATTTTCTTTTACTTTTTCAAATTGCAATCGCTTTGCCAACCGGCTTTTATGCTCAATAAAAAAGCCTAAATTGGTCCGACCAGCATCAGCATCTCCAGCTTCAACGTAGCCGACTTTAAACAACCGTGTTGAAAAGTTATAGTCGCTAAACATAGCGAACAATTCATAGGCCAGCTGCTCTTTAAGAAGAAAATCTCTATACTTATCGTACCTGTCGCATTGCACTACAAGCTTTAACCGATTCTGATTCTCAAATAGAGTTCCTTCGGTTTGGTTCTTCTTTAAGTCGACCCAAAGCTGAGGGTGGCGGCAGTTTTCTTTAACTAATCTCCAGTTTCCTCTTACCTCAAAATTTGCATCGATGATGATGCGTTCACCTTGAGCATCCATATAGCTTAGCTTGCCATCGTAGCGCTTCTCCTTATCCCGCTCACTATCGATCAAAGAAAAAGGGGCTTCCAACCTAAGATCGATTATTTCCGAGCCAGAAAATAAGGTGTCTAGTTGCTCTGCGGCCAGTATTGGACTGAATATGAATAAAGGCCACACGTAACTAAGAAGGACGACTATATACATCAACGGACGTACAAAACGCTTGAAAATGAGCATTTTAACCTCCGCAGGTACTTGAAAAACCAGTTTGTCCATTTTCTGCCTTAACTATTAAATCCACACCATTATATATACTGGCCAACAACATACAGCGCGTTAATTCCGGCAGCTCGATGATATTCTCGAATTGCTAAGTTAGAACAATCAGTATAGGATCGCCGCCACTTTTATTAAGCTAAGAATTATGCATATATACCTTTCTATAATAGATCGAAAAACCATTTACGTTATGGCGTTGTGCAGTGCTATTACCTTTTTTTGCATCCGCTATGGCTACACATCCGACCTAAACATCACTCTATTTAGCCTGGCTGTGATTTTCCCACTGGTCTTCACGATTAGAGAAGCATTCAAACGTCGCGATAATACGATTCAACTTTTAAGTGTTTTCAAGTCATCCCTTAACGCCACTTACTATTGCCTTATAACCAATCCTAAAATGGACGAAGAAAAAAAAGCCTTCATCTCCCAAGAGTTAGAAGACCTTTCAACACTATTTTTCAATTCGCTTTACAGCAGTAAGCATGATGCAACTCAAACGCGCTCAAAACTTACGGTGATATTTGAGTTTGTCAAGACCAATCGAAAGACCATATCGCACGGATTGGCAATAAAGATAATCCGTCTCCTTAAAGATGTTCAGGAAAGCATGGAGAATACTATCGGTATCTCCATGCATGGCACACCAGTAAGCCTTCGTGCTTACTGCTTGGTTTACATCTACTTCTTCCCGTTTATATTCGTGCCCACTTTAGTCACCGAGCTAAACCAATATTCTGTTTACATCGTTTACATATTCGCCGCCACACCAGGCTTCATATTAATCAGCCTTTACAACATACAAGAGCGCATGGAAGATCCTTTTGATCAAAGTGGACTCGACGACATCAAAGTTGAAGAATTCAGCTTTGAGCTCCCGAAACCCAACAACTCCGACTTAACCGACAATAAATTTCCAGTATTAGCTGAATAGCTGCCCGATTTCGATGCCTGAAGACAGTGAAAATTGCTACAATCAGGGCTCGTTAATAAAGGCTTCTATGCTATGACATCGCTAACGCTCAACCTCTTTAGATTAGGCGCTCTTTTACTGCTCCTAGGCGCCCAGACCACGATGGCGCAGTTTTCTGAGGAGCCAGTTTTAAATGTCCAAACCAGCAAGGGCATAACCGTAAGCATTCATAGCGAGATCGCGCCATTAGAAATAAATAGGATCCACAGTTGGCAACTGCGTTTAACAGATGGCCAAGGAAATTCTATATCCAATGCCCAGATCGAGCTGATTGGCGGCATGCCCGAGCATGACCACGGGATGCCTACCCAACCTCAAATTACCGCCGAAACGGAGACTGGCAGCTATTTATTGGAAGGAATGCGCTTTCATATGCCGGGCAAGTGGCTGCTTGATATTAAACTCACCTACACGGTCGGTACCGAAGACTTGATCGTTGAAACCACTAAAATCGAATTTGAGCTTTGACCAAAAAAATTATTTTCCCCCTTATACTCAGCGCTGCAGCCGGCATTATTTTCTTGGTATGGAGCTATATCCCACTGCCAACAGGTAACTCATGGGATGATACTGACATACGCTTAATTAAATCTCTGTCACTGAGTGCGCTGCCCGAGTTAGCCAAAGACCCCAGCAACAGTGTTGGGGATTTAGAGGGCGCCGCCGAATTTGGTCATGCCTTGTTTTTCGATCTAAGGCTCAGCGGAAATGGCGAAGTAGCCTGTGCAAGCTGTCACAAACCCGAGCTTAGCTTCACCGATGGATTAGAACTTGCAAAGGGCACAGCCATAGGCCTCAGACACACCCCTAGCTTGCTGGGCATCTCTTACAGTCCTTGGTTTTATTGGGATGGACGCAAAGACAGTCAATGGTCACAGGCACTTGCGCCACTGGAAGCGGGCCACGAACATAATACTGACCGCACGACAATTGCCAAACTCATAAGCAAAGATAAAGATTATCGAAACCGTTATGAATCGATTTTTGGCCCGCTCCCAGACGTACTACCCAACGTCTCTGCCACACCACTGGGCAAGGAGGCGCAGATCGAACAATGGAACAACCTTGCCACAACAACTCAAGCTCAGATCAATACTGTATTTACTAATGCTGGAAAAGCTTTGGCAGCCTATCAACGAAAAATAGTACCCGGTCGCTCTCGTTTTGATGACTTCGCGGACAGCTTAAGTCCAGCTTCGAGCGAGGAAACAGGCAGCGTGTTAAGCTCCGCTGAAATTGCTGGCCTTTCTTTGTTTATCGACAAGGGGCAATGTGCCTCCTGCCATAATGGACCGCTGTTTACCAATCATGAATTTCACAACACTGGGGTCATGGCCATTCGTGGAGAGTTACCCCCCATGGCTCGCTACGACGGCGTTCGTATTGCTAGACTAGACCCGTTTAACTGCTTGGGTGAATATAGTGATGCGCAGCCCAGCGAATGTATAGAATTGAGATTCGCTCGAGATGAAAATGAGTTAGTAGGCGCCCAAAAAACGCCAACCCTTCGTAATGTCTCCGAAACAGCTCCCTATATGCATGGTGGTCAGATCAAAACGCTTAACGATGTGGTTCGCCACTACAACGATGCCCCCACCTCTATGCTCAGTCACAACGAGGCAAAGCCTCTTGGACTTAGACCTGTAGAGATAAAGCAGCTGGAGGCTTTTTTAATGACCTTAACAGCGCCACTTGCCACTGCTTCAAAATGGCTAAATCCACCCGAATAGGGCGCAATGTTCTTTATCTTTAACATTAAATTTCTAAGTTCTATGTGGAGTTCTATGTGGA
>JBLGBJ010000045.1:0-22161 GCA_047617605.1 Pseudohongiellaceae bacterium
TTGGTAAAAGCAGCGGCTCTTATCAGCTGCTTCTAAGACATAGAGTATTACTAGGAGATTTGAGTGAAAAAGCAGCAATTGGTAGCAATAGCCATTTTCGCAGTTGTCGTCATCTGGATGATAGTGCCTAGAAACGCTGACCGGAGCAGCGCGGACTTAAACGGGCCCGCGCGCACCATTCAAGCAATCTCCGAAGGACAATCGGCCAGTGAAAGCCCCGATGTCAGTACAGTAAGAGCTATCCGCGTCTCTTCTCAAAGCTACAATGACAAAATTCGCGTGCGCGGAAGAACTCAGGCTTATCGCCAAGTTGAAGTGCGCGCAGAAGTTGCTGGCCGAGTAATTGGTGAGCCTATCCCGAGAGGCGCAAGGGTCAGTGCGGGTGACACCCTCTGTGAAATCGCGGTGGACAATCGTGGCGCTGATCTCTTAGAAAGTGAAAGCCGCTTGCTGCAAGCCCAGTTTGAATATAATGCTTCCGTTGATCTGCAGGGTAGAAAGCTGCAATCAGAAGTTGCTGTTGCTCAATTTAAAGCGGCGCTCGACGCCGCTAAGGCAGGGGTCGCTCGAGCCGAGCTTGCCCTGAAAAACACTAAAGTCGTTGCACCATTTGATGGCGTGGTGGAAATGAGAGCCGTCGAAATGGGTGATTTATTAAACATCGGCGCTGTCTGCGCTACTGTTTTAGACGACAGCCCCATGCTGTTAGTTGGGCTCGTACCAGAGCAGGATGTTTCTTCATTAACGCTAGGCTCACGAGTTAGTGCCCAGTTGCTAACCAACGAAATTATTAGCGGCAAAATCACCTATATCGCACGCAGTGCAGATGACATCTCAAGAAGCTACCGCATCGAAGCCGAGGTGGACCCAAACGAGTATAACCTGCGAGCCGGTGTTACTGCCGAGATTCTCGTGCAGGCAGCAATTCTTCAGGCACACCTTATTCCCGCGTCAGCACTTACTCTTGATGATAATGGCTCTATCGGCGTCAAGCTGATCGATGATCGAGGCAATGTCAGTTTTAGCAACGTGAGCATCGTTGGCGATGATACTGGCCTGCTTAACCCAGGCATCTGGATTACCGGTCTCAATGGCAATATCAATTTAGTGACGGTTGGTCAGGAAATAGTCTTTCCAGGGCAGCAGGTTGAAAGCAATTTTGAGTGGTCTAGCAACTAGCCACAAGCCACAAGCCACAAGATTCGAACTAGGAGTTATTAACACAATGACAAGTTATATAGACGCCGCTATATCGCGAGCGAGAACGACTCTCAGTATTTTTGTAGCCATAATGCTGACCGGGTTCGTCTCCTACTTATCCATTCCAGTTGAACTAAACCCTGACGTTGAAGTACCCATTATCGTCACAACGATTATTTTTAACGGTATTTCACCAGAGGATGCCGAGAGATTGCTGGCAAAACCTGCCGAACTCGAGCTCAAAACTTTAGACGGCATTACCTCGATCAGCTCGTTTTCCAGTGAAAATGCCGCAACCATAATCACCGAATTTGATATCGATTTTGACTCACAGTTTGCCCTTGCCGAAGTACGTGAAGCGGTTAATCGAGCCAAAGCCCGTTTTCCACAGGAAACAGAAGAACCCATTTTCCAAGAGGTCTCCGCAGCCTCAGTGCCCGTTGTCACTATCGCTATCGGAGGCGAAGGCGTGTCCGAACGCACCTTACTTCGTATAGCAGAAAACCTACAGCGAGAAATTGAAATTCTTCCTTCTGTACTAGAAGCCAACATGGTTGGCAACAGAGAAGAGCTATTAGAAGCGGTGATTGACCCTGCTAAACTTGAAACTTACGGCATTCCCAATAGCGCTATAGTACAAGCGGTCACTAACAACAATCGCCTCATTGCGGCCGGCCAAGTGGACACCGGCCAGGGCAGCTTCTCTATCAAGGTGCCCGGTTTAATCGAAAACGCCAACGATCTATTTGAGTTACCTCTCGCCTCAACCAGCCTAGGAGTTCTTACGGTTGCGGACCTTGCTGATGTCAGACGCACATTTAAGGATGCTACGAGGTATTCCTATGCCAACGGCTCACCCTCGATCTCGCTTAACGTGCAAAAACGCAAAGGCCAAAATCTGGTTGAGACCATGGAGCAAATTGATGCAGTAGTTAAGGAAATTCGACCTAGCTTGCCACCGGCAGTCACACTTTCCTATATCAATAATACGGCGCCTTTGGTGCTTGAACAGAACCTTGGCCTCCAGGGCAACATGGCAACTGCCATGATCCTAGTTTTAATTGTTGTGATTGCTTCAGTCGGCGTTCGCTCGGGATTAATCGTTACTTTAGCCGTACCTTTCTCGTTTTTCTTTGCCTTCATCATCATCAGCTTGCTGGGCTTCACCTATAACTTTATGGTGATCTTTGGCCTGCTGCTAGGACTAGGCATGTTGATCGACGGCGCCATCGTGATGGTGGAATATGCAGACCGAAAAATGGCCGAAGGTTTGGATGCACATGCAGCCTACCGCGAAGCAGTAAGAAGAATGTTTTGGCCCATCATGGCCTCAACCGCCACTACCTTAGCGGCATTTTTACCCATTATGTTCTGGCCTGGTGTCGCCGGACAGTTTATGAGTTATTTGCCCATCACAGTATTTGCAGTGCTAATTGGTTCATTATTTTATGCCCTGCTATTTGCACCAACTATTGGCGCACTGATCGGCCGTTCCACCGATGCTAGTAACTCCCATTCGCTGCAATTGGAGAAAGGCAATGCTGACGAAGCAACGGGTATCACAGGATTCTACGCCAAGGTTCTTGGCGTTGCCGTGCGCATGCCAATCATCGTGTTTTTCGGAAGCATATTTACTCTCGTCTCCATCGTATGGGCATATGGCCAGTACGGCAAAGGCGTAGAATTTTTTACCAGTGTTGAGCCAAGTCAAACTCAGGTTCAGGTTTTTGCACGAGGTAATTTTTCGCCGAGTGAAGTGCGCGATGTAGTGTTGGATGTCGAACGCAGAATTACCGAAGTCGGATATTACAAAGCCATAGTGACCCAGTCTGGAGCTGGTCAACAGCTTGGCGGTAATCAACAGACTGCGCCAGACCTTATTGGCAGCATATTTATTGAGATGACCGACAGACGTGATCGAGACCTCGATGGCTTTGAAGTTGAAAACCGCTACCGAGACGCTATTACAAATATACCTGGCGCACGCGCAGAAGTAGCTTCCCTTGAGCAAGGTCCTCCAGTCGGTAAAGAAATTCAAATAGAGCTATCTGGTGACGACCTTGACGCGCTTTTCGCTGAAGCCACTAGAATCCGCAATCATATGGAAACCGAAATGGGTAGCGACCTCATCGATATCGATGACACCGCTCCGGTGCCGGGTATTGAATGGGAAATGGTTGTTGATCGCGCTCGAGCTGCAATGCTTGGTGCCAGCATGGCCGAGATCGGCACAGCCATTCAATTGATGACCAACGGAATATTCATGGGCGACTATCGACCAGACGATAGCGAAGAAGAAGTTGAGATTCGGGTTCGCTATCCCGCTGAGTATCGCGGCATTTCGCAAATGGACACGATAAGAATCAGTACTGCAAACGGCCCAGTGCCAATCAGCAGTTTTGTAACCCGAGTTGCCAGACCTAAAGTCAGCTCTATTCAGCGAGTCGATGGCAGCAGGGTCGTCTACGTTAGAGCAAACCCAGCACCGGGCATCGTTGCCGATAACAAGCTACAAGAGCTCGCAGTTTATATGGAAGAGAATCCTACTCGACCGGGTGTTGTTTATAACTTCCGCGGAGCCAACGAAGAGCAAGCCGAGTCCGCCGCATTCTTAGGGCAAGCGTTCTCACTTGCTTTGGTATTGATGGCAATTCTTTTAGTAACGCAGTTCAATAGCTATTATCAAGCCGTTCTGATTTTATCTTCGGTATTACTTTCCACAGCGGGCGTGTTGCTTGGCCTGCTAACCACGGGACAAACCTTCAGTGTTATATTAACTGGCATAGGAATCGTGGCATTAGCGGGGATTATTGTTAATAACAATATTGTACTTATCGATACATTCAATGTGCTGCGTAGTGACCACCCCGATTGGACAATTCAAAAAGTAATTGTAACCACCGGAGTGCAGCGCCTACGCCCAGTATTTTTAACCACCTTTACAACTGGTTTTGGTCTATTGCCATTGGCAATGCACGTATCGGTAGATTTGATCGGAGCGGAAATTGAAGTTGGCGGTCCAATCACATCCCAATGGGTGAGCTTAGCGTCTGCCATCGTGTTTGGACTGTCCTTTGGCACCATCCTCACCCTGATAGTGACACCTGCTATGCTGGCGTTACCGGACAGACTTAGAGAGCTAATTGCTAAGCTGCCTAAATTAAGCAAGGTGGCTAAGTTGCCTGCAAAAGCAAAACCGGTAACTTAAAACTATACACTTTTTCTTAGCGGCAGCAGTATCACAGCCTAGTAAGCTGCCGCTAAGATATCTCTACCGCCACCCTAGGTGATTAAACTTATAGCCAAATCCTAGGCGCCGCTTGCTCCCATACTCAGAGACCCCGCCTAGGCTCAACAAGCTAGACTTACTGGATTGAGCTCACCGCTTAAGCTTCACACGAGGAGATATCAATGGCCCCACCCGACGGCTTTGAACCCCATTTCAAGAAAAGTGCAATGACGGACCCCTGGGAGCCGCTGTATTCCAAACGAGAGAAAGAGCGAGTAACAATTGGCTTAACCGCCGGCAAACAGCACTGCAACTCTCGCGGGTTCGTCCATGGCGGACTAATTTCCACGCTGGCAGACAATGCTATAGGCTTGTCATGCGCAGCGCACCACGGCGATCTGGGAGGCTTGGTCACGCTTAGCCTTCATGTTGATTTCGTCAGTGTCGCGAAACAAGGCGACTGGCTGGAATTTAAAACGGTATTTGTTAAACCTGGGCGTTCTGTCGATACCGCTCAAGGTCAAGTTTTCGCGAATGGGAAGGTCTGCGCTTTAGTTAGCGCAACGTTCAAAGTTATGTGCAAAACAAGCTCGTAGTAGGGTCACACTGTTGCGTTATCATTAGTAAGCCACACCCCTACTAATAGGGTTTCGTCTGGTATTACGCTGGGCTACTTAGCAGACCGTTTAGCAGACAATAGAACAACCATCTGAGGGCGTTATTTCTTTCGCCCCGCAGCAGCATAGAGAGTATAAATTTGACTAATACCAGAAAGAAAATAGGAATATCCATTGCATTTCTAATGGCTGCAGTGGCGATAGCAGCCGGCCTTCTTCTTATTCTCTTAGCTGTAGACAATGGCGCTAATCCCGGCATTGAAGCCGGGTTTACGTTGCTGGGCACATGGGCTTTGCTGTATGGATACTATTTCAAATCTAAGCGATTACAACGAAGTGGAATGGTGCTAATGGCCTTGGCTGTAGTTAGCCTCTATGTCTATATCGGGTCGGTTCCTAGCGAAAGGTATGATTCGACAGAGTCTAGCGCCCTTATAGATCAAGAATTAAAGCGATCGACTAAGAATTAACTAGGTGGGGGGGGGTGAGGCTTAGGCAGTTTCGATCCCCTCCTTTCCCTTTCCCTTGCCTTATTTATATCGCGGAAAATCGTCGGCAACATATCCATTTCAGGAAACCGGTTGAGTCTCGCTTGCTAGTTGAGGTTACCCAGCACCTAAACGACAATGCCGAGAAATGAAGCTTGGACCGAAAAACTATTAGTCGTGTTAATCCTTTTCAATCGCAAAATCTTGTAATAAGACAAAAAAAGAAAAAGGCTAACTGTAGTTTGTCCAAAATGTGTGGGAAAACTTGCTGGCTATTAACGGTTCAGAACTGATTGATCTAGGCAATGACCTCGAGACAGAAAGGGACAAAGACTGGATGGTTGCGGTTTATTATAAGGTTGAGCCGAAAGCGAACAAAAGGCAGCTGGAGAAGATCCGTAGAATATTCTTAAAGAATACCTAAAGCGCTGAAGCTACCCGAGGCGCGTCGCCAAACTTCCTTTGGCGCAAAACCAATACCGCGCAGGAAAATCAACTACGCGGCCAACAATCCCCTCCATGACACTTTTAAATCTATAAGAACATCCTCTTAGCTAATTTCCGGGCGCTGGCATTGGTGACCCAACGAATAAAGAACTAGCTCGATTGAAACAGCTTAAGAAATTCGGACTCCCCGGATGGAGTTCCAACCAAAACCAACTCACCTTCTACGGGAAGCACAGTGTCTGGTGAAGGGTTAGTCATGGTACCTTCGTGGTTATCTATCCCGATAATACTGCACTTAGTGCGCTGACGAATATTTGCCTCTGCTATGGTTTTACCTGCTAGTTCTTTGGGAACCGGAGTCTTGAAGACATCAAGACCCTCGGCGATCATTAGTAGATCGCTACGCTGAAGCAAATTGAAAAGAGAATTAGAACCCATAGAAGCATAGGACATTACAATATCACAGCCAGCTCGGTGGAGTGTTGGCACGCTTTTTTCAAAAGTAGATCTGCAAATAATTTGAATATCAGGCCTCAGCAAACGACATAAAATCGTCAGATAAATATTAGTCTCATCGTCGCGGGGCGTAATGATGACAGTTGGCGCATGCTCAATCCCTGCACTGTGCAGTACCGCTCTATTTGATGCAGAGCCATGAACAACCTTATCAGAACCCCTAACACGCTCTTCTAGCTGTTCGACAATGACATAATCAATGCCGCGTCTCTCAAGAGAAGCGGCGGTCGCTCGACCGACCCGACCACCGCCGATAATCAGTACTGCACTGGTTTTTGGTAGGTCACCTGGACAATTGAAAATTGAATCAAATTCGCGCAGCTGAGCAGTTGAGCCAGCTAAGACAAGTACCGTATTGGCTTCAACAACGCTTTCTTGCTGTCCGACTTCGAAGTTCCCGCGAGCCCAAAACCCTACGATACTGACACTAGTGGCACGCTGCGCCTCGTTGTACCCCCGCCCAACCAATGAAGTACGTGACGCATTTACTTCCGCAATAACTAAGTCATCAATCCGGCCCACAATGTGGGTCAACTTATCGCCGCCGATAGCACGCCTAGCCAGCGCCTCTGCGATTAAATGAGTCAGATCTAGCACGCGACTGCAGCCTGCGAGCTTGAGAACATCAATTGAGGTTTCTTCTCTAGCTGTCGCGATTATCAGCGTCTTGTCAGTGATACCTCTTGCGGTAAACACCACCGACGTATTAATGATATCGGAACGGGTGGTTGCCACCATAGCGGCCCTCTCCACGCCAGCGCGGATAAAGGTATCTGGATCGTTTAGCTCGCCGTGAATAGCATTAATGCCTTTGTCATTTAGAGTCAAAACGTCCTCTAGCTCTGGAAGCACTAAAACATAGGGGTATTCAAATTGAACAAGTTTTGGAATTAGCGCTGTAACCACTGGGCAATAGAACGTCAGGATTACGTGACCGTTCATCTCCGCTGGAATCGTGCGCGGGACACGGCTAGCTTCACGTAACTCCATCCATGGCTCGTAAAAAAGCTCTATAAAAGTAAACGGCAGCAACACCAGCATATAGATGATTCCAGAAAGCAGAACCAAGATTGAATAAAGTCGCCCGATGTCTGTGGTAAAGGAAATGTCACCGTACCCCAAGGTAGACATTGTGGAGAGGGTCCAATAAAAACCGGAGACAAGAGAATGTCGCTGCCCCTCATAAGCCATTATTATTTGGAAGATTATGGCAAAGCTAGTAACTAAGACGCCAAGTGTGAAGATAAACCTTAACAGCCCACGCGAGTTACGATCTATTAATTTTGCAGAAACCCTTTTGAGCAATTGTAAAAAATATTTCTGTATAGATAACGCCCATGCGGGCTTGTTGCCGTTACTTTCTTGAGAATTCAAAATGTTCTATCCAAATAAAGAAGCCTAAGGACTCGAGACTACCTCGTTAGCGCTCTCTTGCATACTTCATGAGTTAAAGCTTCAAGCTAATTGGATGGAAGAGAAAATGAAACCGTACAAAAGCTAGTGTGGGTTGTTTTTGTACAATAAGCACAACTATTTGCACGACGCAATCGCTAGAAAACAGCCCTAATAAAGTGATGAAAGCGGGCCTACGCTAGAATTTGCTCAGCCCTGAAGACATTAAAATGAATCAGCTAACAATGAACCACTCGCTTGCTGCTGCTGTAGGATGATCGCTTTGTTCACCTGGGAGTTTAAGCGCAGCTGCTGTTCTGTGATCCTGATACTTTGATGAAGATAGCCAAACTTAGGATCGCTGTGATCTAGGTTTTGTTCGGCCATTGCCAAGCGGTCTTTAAACAGGTGATAGGCTTCACGTAAGTGATGAACTCGCTCCCTGCCAGAGCTCAGACTGAGCGCGTGCACATGCCAAGCCGATACTTTTTGTAAACCCAGCTCTAGCCGTGGATCCATTTCATCGAAAACTCGACGATTAAGAAGTTCGAGATAGGAATAATGATCATCCACCGCCTGCCAATTTTCCAGCTCCATTTCACTGTAAATAATGAGCTCTAAAGTTGGAATCTGGGAGGCGCTGTAAAAGCCATCGTTAATACGCGAAAGCTGCCAAGAATCCTTAAGCAGTGTAAGTGCTGATTCATGATTGTCCGCTTCTTGGAATTGCCGACCCACGACTCTAAGTGCTTCAGGAAGCGCGGCATTGTAGGAACCTAATTTTTGCTTTAGGTTCGCTATTAATTTTTCAGGTGATTTATCAGGCGACTGCTCAGGCAGCCGAGACCAGTCTAGGACAATGTCATTGCTTAGCATGTAAGTAGTAGTCAATGAACTGGCTGGTAATTGTTGACCGAAACAAAAGACTGGGGCCAACAAAAGACTTAAGGCGAGCATAAAGAGACGGCTCGTTTTGGTGAGAGTTTGGGGTAAATGCTGTGCTTTTTGCTCGATAAAAATCATTAATATACGCTCTAGTTGCAATAACTATGGCGCATAAGTCCGGTTTTATCAATGAGTTACGTGACTTATTTTTCAGTAATGTGACAGTACTGTTACATTTTATTTTTATTTATTGTTATATTTCAATGACTTGATTTTTAATGCTCTTTTATAGTGCGTCCTATATTACAATTAACCTTCGTACCACTGACACACTAAAATGAGCAAAAAAGAGGCCTTTAGGGTTATTAGTCTAGTAAATTTTGACTCATTATTCCGGTTTATCTGTAGGTCCGGTTAGCGACGACCGACTCAACTAAAACCAATAGCCCGACAAGACAAAGAATCCACCACCAAATTTTTTGAGGGCGTTCTAGCTCAGCTACCAATTGCTCGGTACGCACCTGCCTAGATTGCACAGGGCTTGTATCCGGATTAACGATTCGATCATAAAGGTTCGACACAGGTGTTTTTGCTAGGTTGGACTCTCCTGCTGATGCATTGATGGCATAGGTCAGTGGATTGCCATCAATAGTCGCCTTAATAAAACCTGGTTGACGCGCTGTTACCGCGAAGCTGTCGCCGATAAATTCCAGTGGCTCACCATTTACATCCAGTGCCGAAATATCGCTGCCGGCGGGGGCATTGCCACCTAGTGTAAAGCTAGTACCAATCTCAAAGCTTCGGCGAGCTTCTTGCGCCTGCGCCAGATGCCGAAGGGTTTCATGGACAAAAGGGAGGAATAGTCCCTGCAAGGCAAGGTTGTTCCACTCTAGATCCAGTGACGATGCAAATAATAAAGTTCTTCCTGCGCCCACTGCTCTTTCGACCAGAGCAGGTTCGGCAGAATCAAACTGCATCAAGACATCAGCACCAGCAACCGCCTCCAAACTCCAATGATTTTCAAACCGAGCCGACCATTCACCGGCTAGAGGCCGCAGTATAGGATGACGCCGATCAAAGTCTGCAATAACCAAATAATCATCTCTGCTTACCCCCTGCCGCTGGATAAGCGCCGGTGTAATATCAGCGAAAAGGGTATTAAAAGAATCAGCTTGAACACGATCAGCCGGCGCAAATAGAACACTCCCCCCCTGCCTTACATAGTCGGTGAGAGCCTCGGCCTGACCGACGCTTAAGCTTCCCACATTCAATAAGACGGCCACATCCGTTTGTCTTAGTGCGCCAGCACTTAGCGCCAACGGTTCAATAGTTTCCAATTCAAATGGTGACTGAATTGCAGCGCTCACCGCCAAACCAAACCAATGGCCTTCATCATCAAACCAATTATCAGATGCTTCGCCATTAACTAAAAGCACGCGAATCTTTGGCAATACCTCCACGGTAAAATAGTTGACGTTATCTACTGCAAAACTGTCTCCAGAAACTCGCACCTCGCCGGTGTAAGATCCCTGCCCCGCGAAGTCGGCGTCAAAAGTCACCACCGCCTCGGATTGATCACTCAGATCGACGGTCTGGCGATCGATGATTTGATCATTAATTACTAAGGTGACATCACCCGTTTCTAGGTAGGAGGTGCCTGTCGATCTAACTCGCGCAAGTATTTTTTGGCTCGAGGCATCCTCTAATAATTGTTCTGGCGCACGTAAATCAGTAAGCGCGAGATTTAGGGATGATTCCTCACCAACATCGACGCCGATGAAAGCGACTCCTGGCGCTAACTTCCAGCCATCATTGGTTTCATCACTCGCCGACGCCTGAAAATCTGACACTAAGTAAACTGCTCGATTCTCAAAGCGTGATGTCTCCAACAGCTGATCTGCCAGCCTGAGATTGGGCAGGTACTGAGTAGACCCAAAGCCGGCCTGATCCATGTCTGCTACAAACGAGCTTAGACTATCAATGTCTGTAGTAAACTCTCGGACTATTTCAGCAGAGTTAGAAAATGCAATAAGAGCCACTTCATCACCAGAGGTCATCGAAGTCAAAATATCTAGTACTGATTCCTTTGCTACATCGAAGGTATCCGCATACTGCATGCTCATCGATACATCCAAAAGAATAACGGCCGACTGAGGGTCTGCATCCAGTAATCTGGCCACAGTTTGATTAACAAGCGGTCTGGCAAAGGCAATAACAAGCAAGATAATCAGCGCAGAGCGCAACAACAATAATAATATTTGTTGTAGCTGCTGGAACAAGACAAGTTTTTTTGACGTCTTTTTCAAAAACCGGATGGTGCTGAACATCAGCTTCGGCGGCTTTTCTTTGCGAATTAAATGGATGGCGATTGGAACCAACGCGGCCAGCAAACCTAATAGAAAAAGAGGAGTCAGAAATACCATTAAAAGCTCTTCGCTCGCTTAGCCATATAAGCGGATAGGGCTGCATCCAAAGGCTGGGAAGTATTCATCAGACAATAATCCACGCCGCTGCTTTGGCATTGTTTTTTACAATAACTTAAGAACTCATTCAAATTTTCTAAATAAGCATCCCTAATCGCGGCTGGAGAAGTGATATAGGACTCGTTGTTTTCCATATCAACAAACTCAGAGGCTTCGTTAAACGGGAAATTTAGTTCTGCATCGTCGAGTAATTGAAAAGCAATGACATCGTTGCCCATCGCTCTTAAGTTTTGCAGAGTCGCTATCACTTTTTTCTCATCTTCAAGCATGTCTGATATAAGAATAACCATACTCTTTTTGTTTAACGTGGCGGCCAGATCGGTTAGCGGTTTAACAGCATTGGTTTTTTTGCCGGCCTCAACCTGAGCCAATGTTCGCAGGATATGCATCAGATGAGGCTTTCGACATTTCGCCGGCAGATACTCATTCATCTGTTCATCAAAAGTGATCAGTCCAACAGCGTCTCTTTGCTGCATAATAAAATAAGCAAGTGCTGAGGCTAACGTAATTCCGTAGTTGAGCTTACTGACACCCCCTGAGGTGTAAGACATTGAGGCGCTCGTATCCAGGACAATCATGCAGCGAACGTTGGTCTCATCTTCATACTGCTTTACGTAAAGCTTTTCGCTACGCGCATAGAGCTTCCAATCCACATGACGCATATCATCACCGGTGTGATAATGGCGATAGTCATTGAATTCGACACTAAACCCTCGATGTGGACTTTTATGCAACCCAGAGACAAAACCTTCAACTGCGACACGCGCGCGCAACTCAAGATTATCTAATCCTGCAAGCACTGTTGGGTCTAAAAAATTGGCCGAGTCAGACATGGATTTACCGCAACCTCTACAGTTCAGACTTAGGTTCAGGGACAGCTTCTAAAAGCCTGCGAACAACTTCGTCTGTGGTGATTCGTTCTGCCTCAGCATGAAAGTTCAATAGTACTCTATGGCGTAACACAGATGGCGCTAGCGCCCTTATATCACCAAAAGAAACGTTATACCTGCCCCGCAGCAGTGCCCTTACCTTGCCACCTAGAACCAAGTTTTGAGACGCTCGAATTCCCGCACCCCAACTGACCCAGTCTTTAATAAAGTCTGGTGCATTAGGACTTTGTGGACGCGACGCATGGACGAGCTGAACAGCATATTTTATCACTGCTTCTGCGGCCGGCACTTGCCGCGCTATGCGCTGAAATTCCAAAATATCCTCACCACTTAAAGGGTGGGACAATTGCGTATCATTCGTTTGAGTTGTATTAGCTACCACGGTAATCTCGTCTTCTTCGGACAGATAGCCTAGCTCTATCTTAAACATAAAGCGGTCCAGCTGAGCTTCAGGCAGCGGATAAGTGCCTTCCAATTCAATTGGGTTTTGTGTTGCAAGTACAAAGAATGGCTTGGACATCGGGTAGGTTACTCCCGCTGCTGTCACCTGCTTCTCTTCCATCGCCTCCAAGAGCGAGGATTGAGTTTTAGGCGGGGTACGATTGATTTCATCCGCTAAAAGAATGTTGGTGAAAATTGGCCCTTTGACAAACTTTAACGTGCGCCTGCCGTCTTGCTCTTCAACTATTTCCGAGCCGACAACATCTGAAGGCATAAGATCAGGAGTGAACTGAATACGGCTAAAATCAACCTGCAAAATATCTGCTACAGTCTTAATAAGCAGAGTCTTAGCCAAACCTGGGACACCTGTTATCAAACAATGTCCGCCAGCGAACAACGCAATCAATAGCTCATCGATGATTTCGTCCTGACCAATAATAACTTTCTTTATCTCCGCCACGATCTGGTCACGACCATCCTGCATGCGCTTAACTAAAGCCAAATCATCTTGGTCATCGATCGCTAAGACTTCTTCTGTTTCTTCCATTGTTCGTTTCCCGTCTTCTAGTGACTAAATGCGTAAATTAAAAAGTTAATGCCTATTTTATAAGCTTCATTGGTGTATTTCGTTGGGTAACCTTCATAGAAAGTATGTTCCCAACCATCACCGAGGTCCGTGTTGTAGTTTGCAACCATCATTACCCGACCGTCGTCGTCTAAGACCGCATAAACCTCCGGTGGATAACTGGGATCATTAAGGTTCATGAACCCGCCATAATCCCAAGTCACCATCCGCCCCGGCACTTGCGCTAATTCATCGATATCGAAAAAGGTATGAAAAATCTCATGGGATGTATCTAACTGTACAATTTCACGATCAGGAAATATCTTTCCCATTTCCACGAACATATCATCGAGATGTGGCTGCCCCCAAAAATCATCAACCAAAACAAACCCGCCTCTGAACATAAACTCTCGCAGCGCTTCAATTTCATCCGGCTTGAAATCAGGGCCGCTAAGCGATGACCCTATCGGTACTCGCTTCCAATTCATATAAAGAAATATATTTTCAAATAACTTAGGGTCGGTAAGCGCTATGTATTCATGATTGGCCGGATTGGTATCAACGTTGGTGTAGCGTTGCACTCCACGTAAAAAGTTTTCATCTGAATCTGGATAGTCCGTATCCCACCAGCCACCTCGTCTGCGGTAACTGAGCGTGCCACTATGGTTACTGTAAACGCCTCTTACCCAACGAAAGTCAGTTAGCTCTGTGCCATAAATAGAAACATCTTCTTCACCGCCTAGCTCCATCACCTGAGAGTGCCCTAGGGCGCTCAGTAGGAGTAAAGTCACCGGCAAAAACAAAAGACATCGCTTCATCAGTCGCTGCCTTCACCGAGTGTTTGCAGTAAAATGTGCTGCGCACGCTGGAAAGAAGGTGCTATTTCCAGAGCCTGCAGAATGCTTTGCTTTGCTTCGCTAAGTTGACCATTGGACAGATAGGCTTCAGCCAGGTTGGTTTGAGCTTCTACGGGGTCATTTACGTCCAAGCTCATCAGAACTTCGTATTCAGTGACCGCTAAAGCACTGTTACCTGTTTCTTTTGCAAATTGGGCCTTAAGTTCATGTACATCATTGCGGTAGGGGTTAACTTGTAACGCTCTGTCCAAATAATAATCGGCGCGTTCAAAATCAGATTCATCAAGCGCTGCTTGTGCCAAGATCATTGCAGAACCAAAGTCATGCTGGAGATTTTCTAAAAGCACCTCCAACCATTGCAGTTGCGATTCTTTGTTGCCTTCTTGTTCATAAATTTGCGACAGGACCAAAGCCGGGCTGGGATAACCTGTGTAGCCCGGCAATAGGTTATAAGCGAACTCTAATGACGCTTTGGCTTCGGAAAAGTTTTCGTCTTTAAACAAGACAATGCCTAGCTGAAGGTGCGCTTGAAAATCACGTACATTCTCCTCTATGCGATTACTCATGTGTTGCTTCAGTGATACGTTGTTATAAAGCTCCGCTAGGATAGCACTGGAATTTTCACGCACCCCATGGCCGTGTCCGTCACCCTCATCAGGCGTGTCTTCTTTGTGGACATAGACGTTAATCTCTCCAACTCGGCGTTCAATCCAATTTCTAAAGCCAACATCAAATTGATCTATTGAAGTATCAAACACTTCAGCAAAACGCTCAGAATCCTCTTTAACCAACCCATACTGATAAACCAAATCAACCAACTTTTCGAACCCATACTCACTCGCTATATAATCAACGACTAAATAAGACTGAAAATAAGCAAAACCAAGGTCGGTGCTGGATTGGGCGCCGGAAAAACCCGCGTTTAAATCTTTAACATGAAGAAGCTTATCTTGCTGAGCAGCCCGCACAAGATCTAGGCCTTGACTGCGGCCCCAGTAAGACCGCCCTTCTCTCTCTTCCCAGACCGACATACCTTCTGACAGCCAGCGGGGCATGCGATTGCCCGTCATTTGCAATGTCACCACATGGGCAAACTCGTGCCAGACTATTTCTTGCCAGTTAGCAGACAAAGTGTCCGGGGAAATAAGGGTGATGACCTTACCAAAACAAATCCCGACAAGAGGGCCGATGTCTGGCAGACCCACTGAGCGCACCGCAAAGTCTTCGGTCTTCTCGAAGACTTCTATCAGTATTGGCCCATCAGGTTCAAAACCATACTTCGCTGTTAACGTATCCCAGCCTTCCTCTAAAAGTGGCTCAAGATAAGGCCACAATATTTTCGCATCACGCTGACTCATATGGACTTTAAAATGCTCACTTTCAAGAGTTGCATAAGTTTCCAAAGTGTCGAAAACCTTTAACATGTTGGACGTTAAGACATTGAAAGGATCATTATCGTAGCCTATTTCTAAATTAGCCTTACCTTCTTCCTCTTCTCCCAACCGAATCAAATTACTACCAAGCAAGGTGTAGCCTTGCCAGTACTGTGGATCCGCCTCAATAGCTGCCCTTGCGAAACCAACAGCCTCGGTAAATAAATAATTATTGCCAAACGTATCCGCTACGTCCCCGAGAAACTTGGGGTTGTTAGGACTAAAAGCATCAACCTGCGCTTTGTAGCGCTGAAAATCTTCATCACGTTTCTCAAGGGCTGCTTTGGCAGCAAGGACGCTTAGGGTTTTCAAGGATTCAGAGTTCATCGCTAGAACCCTATCGAAATATTCCATCGCCTCATCTTCACGGCTGTTTAGCAGCAATAATTGACCGTAGGTTTCCAGCGCTGAAATCGAATTGGGATTAATGGTTAATGCCCGTTCAAGAGCTCGCTCATCACCCACGACTTTAGCTATTCCCACCAAGGCGGGAGTATAGCGACTGTTAATTTCTAATGCGGCCTGAAAAGAACGTTCGGCATCGCTGGCATTGTATTTTTCGAGGAACAAATCGCCCCATAGAACATGGGCTTCTAAATTATTGGGGTTGGCTCTTGTAGCTTCACTAAAAAGACTATTTGCGTCATGAAAATTATCCGTGAGCCAGCTCGCTAACGCGACCATGGCAACGTCTTCTGAACTGAAGACTAGCCCGTCGTTGTAGCGCTCGATAGCCTGATCAAGGTAATCAAACGCCTCAACTTTTTGGCCGGTAAACTGAAGTAAACTACCATATTGAACAAGTGTACGAACTGGCACCTCAAAGGACTCATCAATCAGCTGCTTGAAAATCGCCGCCGCTTCTGTCGACTTACCAGTGAGGCGCTTAATCTCTGCCAATTGCGTGCTAATTAGCGGGTACTCAGCGTAGCCTTCATCCCCAATAGCACCTTCACATATTTCCATCGCCGCTTGATAATTGCCCATCATCGCAAAGGCTCGGCTGGCACCAACAATCCCATCGCGGCGGTCTAAGCCATCGGCCATCTGAAAAACATCGCTCGCCGCCGCATAAGAGCCATTTAGAATAAGTTGCTCGCCTCTAAACAAGGGAGTTCCACTTAAACTCGGAGCGTCTACTTGCGCCACCGCACCTAGAGAAAAATTTATCGCAAAAACAAATCCGACAAAAACGGCTCTATTGTTGTGAAATTTGGTCATTAAACTCACCTGTTGTGTTTGCTAACTCGACCAACAATGTTTCTAACTGCCGCCAATAATCAACTTCAAGGAAATCTGCCTTGCGGCCTCGCAAAATAAATACTGAGCGCTCGAGCTCCTGCATCCGCGCTTTTAGAGAAAGCGCCTGTGACGATAGGTTCTCACTGTCATCTACTAAAGAATCGATATAGGCAATTTCTGCAAGCCTGCCATCCACGTCAGCGATGGCGGGATTAAGCGAAAACAAAGCATCCCCATTATCATCAAGGCCAGCATGCTCGGACGCTAAACGCCCCTGCTCTTCATACCATTGGTCAACGCTAACTTTGGCATAGTTGAACGCCTCCAACATTGAGACACGATTGTTCTTATCCCGATCACCATTGCGCTGATCCAAGGCTTCGATAAAGTAGCGCGAGAATATAGGATCAAATTTTTCGGACGGCGACCGGGTCGACGATATGACAACCCTGCCCTCACTGGAAAGGGAAGCTGAGAAGCCATAGCTGGCACTGGTTGTATTTACAATGACGATGTCCTGCTTAGCAAACGGACTGAGCATCTCAGCAAACTGAGCACCAGTAATATCTGGACCGACAATATTAAACTTCGATTCTTCATCTGCACCAGAGCCATGACCGATCAGATAAATTGTTAACTGATCCCCTTGCTTGACCTGTCCTTGCAATGACTCTAAGGCATTAGTGATACCAGCTAGATCAACCGCACCGTCCACACGCACAGCAGCAGCTTCATCTTCGTCACTTTTACGCCCTTGGTCGTGAAGCAAAGTGATTGACTCTGAGCTATAACCGTAGTCCCTGGCCAATATGTCGTGCAGCGAAAACGCCCATTGACGAAACGTTGATTTGTTATTGTCGCCCACTGTCGGGCCAGCCATAATTAATACGAACTTTGACGAACCAGCCTTATCAACAAAATAATCCGACGACGCGGCGAAGGAGTTATTCTGAGCCGCGGCCGGCAAACTAAATGTCACTGCCACCAACAACGACATCACGAGACGACTATAGAAAGGTAAGCTGCCTTTAGAAAATAACCTAGGCAGACGACTAAGTTGTTTTCTAATCACGCATGAAGAATATGAAGAAACAAGCGCAGACATAAATGTGATCAAGACAACCCCCTTAAACGGCGCAGAATCCAGTCGCTGGACAATAATAAAATAAGCAAGGCCAGCAACCAAGGTCTATCCCACAAATCAATTTGCACCTGCTGAGAGTATGCGTTTGGCGTAAATTCGACAGCTTCAGCTAAGCCATTTGAGTCCGCTAGTGCAAAATATTTCCCACCGCTAGATTCGGCAATTCGGATAAGTAGACCGCTATCGAGTTCAGCATTTGTATATTCACGTAAAGAAGGCGTTACTACAAAAGCCGCGGTTTTTTCCGAGCTGCTGGCACTCGAGCTTCCTGCTGCGCTAGCAACATCCACCAACAATTCATACACACCTTCTTCCTCTACCGCAAAAGAAGCCCGGTAAACACCGTCGTCTTCAATATCCCATTCCATTGGGGAATCATGAGCATTTCCAGAAGGGTCAACTGTTTGCAGCCATAAGGTCGCGTCATTGTCAGCGCTATATTGATCATCCAGCACAGCCGCTGTAACGACCACTTCATCACCCACATTATAGAACTCACGATCAAAATTTAGAGTAATTCTTTCAGGTGCCGAAACGGCAAGCCAACGTAGCAACTGTCGCCAAAGTGTTTCTTGAGACTGGTCTTGCGAAGGCAACATCATCTGCCAACGCCAAGTGCTGGCCGTGGCAATGGACATGCTGCGGCCACTGCCATAGCGCTGGTGGGCGATAATCGGCAAGGCTTGGTTTTGATATTGGAGCAGCGGATGTTCTAACAATACAGTTGCGCCCGGCTTGGCTCTGCCGGTGACATAAACCCCTTGCAATGCTGGCAGAGAAGCCCAGGCAGCGTTGTTGTCCGAGTCACTTGCCCAAAGCCGCATTAAGGGAGAATACTGACCGCTTGTAGTTCGCCGCGGAAAAAAAGATTCACCCGTCGGATTATCTCCTCGCCTAATGCCCCCGCGCAACTGGACCGGCAGAAAGCTTTCCTCGACTAATGTAACCGGCAAAACATCAGCGATCTCTGTGCCAATAAACCCCTCATCGACCATGCCGCTCATAAGCAGACCTCCGCCGCGTTCCCCGACGAACTCTTCGATCATTTGCAGTTGTTCTTGATTGAAAAAGGAAGCTTCAATATCGCCCAACACTATTGCTTCGTATTGAAACAAGGACTCTCTGTCTCTGGGAAACCCACTGCTTAATTCTGTTGGTGACTCTATTCCCTGTCGATAGAATTTTTCCGGACCTGTTTGTAAATAAGTAGCTAAACGTATTGACTCATCGCTGGTCACTGCACGTCGAATAAATTTGTATTCGTTGCGAGGGTGCCCCTCTAAATAGAGAATATCCAACGCCTCTTTGGCCGAATTATCTACCAAAAAACTGTATTGATTGTTTTCTTCAATAAGCTCGCCGGATTGCAGTTCCACTCTTAGGTCGTAAACAATTTTCTCTTGTCTGTCCGGGGTTACTTCCAAATCAAATCTACGTGTTACCCCAGCATCCCCAAGGGTTACTACCTCACTTACAACCGCTACGTCACCATCATTAATAGACACTTCGACTTCTTGGCCTTGATAACCCTCATGGAGTAAAGACAGCTGCACGTTAAAAACAGAGCCTTCCAAAACTGTTTTTGCAGCACTAACACTCACGATACCAATATCTTGAGGAATCTGATCCTGACCTACTCCCACGGTAAAAATAGGAATTTTTCTTGCGCCAAAATCTTGAGCGGTAACTAGGGGATCAACATCACTGTTATCAGCGCCATCACTTACCAAAATGACCCCGCCCAAGGGCAAGCCATTAAGCTGCGCATCCACATAGGCCAAGGCCTGATCTATGGATGAGGATGTACCTGCTTGTTCAAGCCCATCTAAATCAGAAATCCTTGAAGTACGCTTATCAAATCGAAAACTACGAATTTGAAACGATTCAGACAAATCATCGATCACACCGTCTTCGAAAAAATTTGCCGCCACTACGCTCTGTCGAGATTCACCCCCAACATCCTCGATCGACATACTAAGAGAATCATCGAATAAGACTGCTAGATAGGTTTCCTGAGGAGATACCTGCACCGTATTGATAACGGGACGCAGCAAACAGAAAAGAATAAGGACTAAGATAAGAGACCGATTAGCAACCAGCAACGCCTTCCAGCGCGGTGTCAGTTCTCTCGTGGTTTTGAGGTAGGTAAGCCATACAGCCGCAACTATAAGTAAAGTCAGTAATGCGAAAATCCAAAGGCTTATGCCGTAAGCAAAACTGAAGTTGCCAGACTGAAAAGAATTAAATAAATTAGGTGGGGTGTATGTCATTCTACTGATCAATGCCTGAAGCGCGGTTCACCGAGCCTTGATTTTCTGACAGCACCCGGTAATATTCTTCGACGAGCTCACGATACTCTTCCGGGATGTCTTCATCGACGGTCGCATAAAGCTTGTTATTGATGCTATCTAATTCAGCCTGCGCTCTTAGCGCTCCTTCCAATTCTATAATAGGTTGCAAGAGCTTACGAAACAGCTCTGGCTGATTTAGAAAATCTTCAATGCCTTGCTGGGTTAACTGCTGTCTTATCATCCGCGCATTGCCTAATGCCGTGTTACCCGCCGTTTGAGCTTCTTGAGCACCGCCGCTTTGCTGCGGATCTCCACGCCCCCCTATCTGAGAACGACCGCCACCTTGACCCGGCTGAGCACCAACTTGGGATTCTTGGATTTGATTAGATAATTGCTGTGCTAGCTGCTGCGAGCGCTCTAACTGCTCACGCATTTCGCGAACTGTAGGCGAGCCAGAACTGGCTTGGTCTTGTCCCTCACCTTCACCCTGAGCGCTAAATTCCTCGACCTGATTTTGTAATTGTTCAATTTGTTCGCGCAAGGCTTCAGCATCGTTGGCTGCCGTTTGAATGCGATCGGAGACGGAATCTCCCGATGCAGGATTTAGCGCCAAAAGGCTTTGGGCTAGACCTTCCATCGGAGTCTGTAATTCTTGCTCTATATCTACTGATAAATTGACCATGCCGTTACGGAGCACTCTGTTACTGGTTTGCATCTCTTCCTTGATAGGACGCAGTTCACGAGTGGCAGCTTGAGCTTGTGACATCAAACGCTGGTCCTCGTTGTCCCCGCGCGCAATAATAGCCCTTAGCATATCTTCAATCTCATCGAGATTACGCTGCTGCTGTTGCTGCGCTTCGACAAGTTCTTGCAACCCGCCACTGGCGCGCGTCTCTTGACGCGTCTGGCCGAGTCCTTGTTCACGTATTTCGTCCTGAAGCGAGTCTTGCAAAGCTCGCTGCTGCTGGAGTAGCTGCTGGCCTCTTTGTCCAAGGTTTTGAGCAAGCTGATTTACTGAACGCTCAGATTCACCGTCCATTTCTCGCTGCTGCTCACGCATATTCTCCAGCGCCTTTTGACTTCTTGCCGCGGCAATGGCAGCTGTCTCACTCTCGGCAGCTTGTTGCATTTGCTGCGCCGCTCGCTGCAATGGTGATTGCTCCTCACTAGACGCTGAGCCGCCAGATTGCGATTGAGCCTGAGAGGAAGAACTAGATTGTCCTTGCTGCTGACCCCGCGACATCTGCTGGGCGAGCTGAGCAGCTTCCTGACTGAGCTGCTCTTGCTGACGTTTAAGACGCTCCAACTCTCTGCGTTTTTGCTCTGGCGTCATTTGCTCTTCTCTGCGAGCAAGGTTTCGCTGTGCACGAGTGAGCCCTTCTTGTCGACGGGCCAGTTCCTCTAACTTATCAGCTTCAACTGCGGACTCAGGAGACCCGCCGTTTCCGCTGTCCGGCGTCTCATAGCGATTTTCAAGTTGTCCCATTTCCATTTCGAACAGATCGCGCAAGTCTTCTCGTTCCTGAGCCGCGGATCCGGAGCCACCGCCGCCGCCACTTTGCTGCATGCTGATGTCAGTCCGATTTATATTCGCTTCCGCTTTTAGAATATATTGCAGGGCCAATTGTTCAGGTTTCAGCGCACTGGTTACTTGGTCAATATCGAGATCGGCAGCAGCAAGATTCATCTGCACAATAGCCAATGATAAGTTTTCGACGGCATTATCATAAGTATCATCGGAAAAATTTAGTCGCTCAGACAGGCGCTCTATCGACTTATTCGCTCGATCTGTTGCTTCGCGCTGAGATTCAGCAATTATCTCTGAATCATTCTCAAACTGTTCTTGTGACACCTGACTTTGTCTGTTCTTTAATTTCCAAGTCGCCGCAATAATGTCTTTTTGTACCGACACCAGAGCACTACTGTCGCCGCCGCCCTGGCCTCCGCCAGCGCCCTGACCACCAGAAGGCCCTTGGCTTCGACGAAATTCCTGATCAGTAGGAATAACTTGTAAAAAATAAATATCCGACACCACCTCGGT
>JBLGBJ010000046.1:0-21976 GCA_047617605.1 Pseudohongiellaceae bacterium
AAATCTTAGGTGCTATAAATGCTGCGGGTATAAAAATTGCTGTTGATGACTTTGGTAAAGGCTACTCCTCATTAAGTTATCTCACTGAGCTTCCAATAGACATTCTGAAAATTGATATGGATTTTGTAAAGGGTATCGGAATGAGCATGCCAAAGGAAAGTGTCGTTAAAGTGATAATAGACCTCTCTAAGAAGCTAGGTTTTGCTGTAGTGGCAGAAGGCGTGGAAACAGCAGAGCAGCTTGTCTTTTTAAAGGAGCATTCAGTTGATCTAGTACAAGGCTATTATTTTTCAAAGCCAATGAGTTTGGCGGATTGTTTGCAGCTTGAAAAGAGCTAGGACTTTCAGCGATGACTGGTTATTTGAAAAAGTAAGAGTTATCAATATGTAACTTGTTAATGACTACGGATTTTTGACAGAATCGGGCGGCGATCTTAAGTTACATGAGTCAATTGTATCTGTACGTACGACCTTAGAGGCCAAGCGAGATAGTTAGACAGCTTACAATCACAATATCAGGTGATACTTGCAGACATTCAGAGCACGATAGGGTTCACTTTCATGCTCGATAAATATTTTAGAGTTTCCGATTAAGCGACTAGTGTAAAGACCGAGCTATTCAATTCCTGCGCTGGCTTGTTTATAACTCATATTGACGCCATTAATAAGCCACTCGATTTATCGGCACCTTTTCTCAAGTCTGCCTCAGAAAAAAATTGAGAAAATTATCTATATCGGATAATCAAGCAATACTGCTGTTATTGATTATGAGACCACCGTAAGTGACTCTGGACTATTTTAAGTACTTCTGTATGTTTGACGCAATGACCAAAGTAGTCCGGTATAGAAAATTTCGATCCCGAGCAGGATGCTTGTCCGCTTTTAGATTAAAAGCCGCAGCTTAATAGCCATGAGCACAAATAATGGAATCATTTACACCTATAACATAGATGGAAAGGGTGCAGGTTCGAATTTATTGCTCTACCGAATAAATAACATCAAGGCTTTGGAATTCACCTGATTCGGCCTGAAGTTTTATACGATCGGTAATTGAGTAATCGACAGCCACCTTAGACTGGCTGTCGAATAGGCCTACGCCATAGCGTACAAAAATCTCTGGCGTGATGTACTTTCCTATTGTGAGAATGCTGTTATTGATGTTGCCTGAGTTACTAACCGCTAGAACATCAAGGCCCAATTTACCCCTGACTTGATTGGTTAGACCTGTACTGCGACTTAAGCCCAAGCTAGTAATCGCATTAAGTACGGCATCACCGTCTCCTTCTTGTTGTCCTATCTGAGAGAAAGGGCGCCCAGTAACAAGTACTGAAATGATATCGTTATCGGCTAGGGATGGAGTAGAAAATAATTGGCTATTTATATTTTTTAAAGTGCCATTCATTAGCACCCCAACTGTTTGCCCATTAACTTCACTAGTGGCTTTTACATCAATTCCGGGGTTGTCATAGGCGCCGAAAAAAAGGAATTTCCCCTGTTTGATGCCGAGTGATCTGCCATAAATTCGGTATTCACCGTCCACAAGGATTAATTCTCCATAAGTAAGGTTAGAGCCCGTGGCTGATTGCTGGATATTTAAGTTGCCAGCAAGTTTTGTTTTGATACCAAAACCCGTAAAGTTAACTTCCTCACCTAATGAAATGTCGACAGTTCCTGACAACGGGATATCAAAAACCGTGGTATCAGATATTGCCAGCGTCCTAGCCAGCTCAGGCCTTGATGAAGGGTAATTTACAATCACCACATCTCTGGACACGTCAATCGCAGACTCTGGTAATTCTTCGAGGCTTAAGTTAAATACTGGTACTGTTAGGTTTCCATTTAACTCAACTTTTTCCGAATTTGCTGACAAAGTTAAAGCAGGAGAGACTTCAAGTTGTAAATCTGGCATGTTAATTAATTGGAAATTACTGCCAGTGACTTTGGCAGACAGTACCCGCGCTTCGGTTAAAGCGTCAAGTAACTGTCCCTGGTACTGAATAACGCCTGAGTTAGAGGTTGCGGAGCCTGCAAATTGTATAGATACCGAATCTAGGCTTTTTATGTCGGCCGAAATGTCGTTAAGCGAGATGCCCAGTCTGTCGAATGATACCGCTGCATTTTCTAATGTCAGCGCTCCTGTTAGAGCAGGGGCGCTGACGCTTCCGCCAAGATCTATTTGGCCATTTATAGCCCCTTCAATGTTGGAGAATTCGGGGACAAAGGCTGCCAGCCACCTGAGATCCTCCAGTGCTGCGATTATATTTCCTGTCAAAGCTTGATTGGCATCGACGTTAAGCTCTCCGCTTAGATTACCTCTGACATCTATGCCGCTGTCGTCTAAGTTCTCACTTAAAAATGCAGCGTCTGCGGTCAGCTGCCACTGACCCTTAGCAGAATTCCCTGCTAAGGTTAAAACTTCCATGGAATATTCTTGGGGCGTTACAGGGGATTCTTGTGCGTTACTTCTCTCACTGATCCCGCTGCTTATCTGTTCAGCAATTTCTTGTGCAGCTATTAGAAGGCGCGCGTCATTGCTGTTCATTGTAAAGTCAAAAACTGGGTCGTTATCTGGCTCTAGCGTTATCGATAAATTGCCGCTGACGGCTCCGTCGACGGTGACACCGGCAGGAAGCTTTGGCAACAAAACCAACTGTGACTCTGTGGGCTCGAAGTTCGAGGAAAAATTAGCATCAACGTCTTCATTAAATATCGTTAATGGATAGCTATCAATATTGCTAGCGACTCGTAATGTTCCATTTTCTGCGCGCTGCAAGGAAATGCACACTATTGTTGCTTGCTGATTCCAACAACTTCTCTCAATGTTTATTCCGGAACCAGAAACCTCGAGCGAGGATGCGGCGCTGGTTGCCCAACTGCCTAACACTGTCTCTGCAGATGCTTTCAATAATGTCCCCTGCCAAGATGGAATACTTGGGTTGGGCAGGCTTCCTGCGAGCTCTATTTTTATGTCTCCATAATCTGAATTTGCGGCAAGATTGATCTGATGAGCAGATTCGCTCCCTGTAACGCTTAAGCTCAACTCGGAGAGATTCTCAGTTCGTGAATCATCTGCATAAACCAAAGAGATAAGATTCAGGTGGCTTTGAATACGGCCGGCAATTCGTGCAAAATTAAGATCAAACTTGTCGAGGGATGTGTCGAGGTAAGCTAGGTTGCGCCCAGATAGATTTCCTTGAATATCAGGCGAAGACACATCGCCTGTTAAGCTGCCTTTGCCGGTTAACTTGCCGGATAGATCAACAAGTATTTCTTGTAATGAGTTTGCATTTACTTCCCAGTTCAAGTCTAACTTATCTGCGTATATGCCGTTTAAAACTAACTCATTGCTTTGGGTGACTAGTTGGAGTTGATTTATTTCTATGGCGCCATTGTTAAGCTTTAGAGAGCCTTGTCCCTCTAGTGGATAAACCCCCAGTTGCCCCGTCAGTTGCTGAATCACCAGTTCACCGGCAACTGCTTCTTGTAAGATACTCGACTCGAACGTGCCGGAGCTAAACAGGCGCGATAGATCGAGTTGCTCTGGTAATTCGATGATCGAATTTATGTTTTCTATATCGACGACAAAGTTGCCACTAAGCTGGGTTATTCCGGCCCAGTTTAGAATTGCTGTTCCTGAAATTGAGTCATCTGCTACAGAAAGAGAGAAGGCGTCAATGTCGATTTCTGAGTTTTCATAGTGAGCCTGTGAGGCAATACTTATGGCGGGAAAAAGTTGGCTTAACAGAGTCGATCGCAAATCGAGGGATATTTTTGAAAAATTACCTTGAGAGGTCAATTCAACATTCTTTAGCTCGAACTGCGATTGAAGCTGCTTGGGCAACACTAAACTGTCCATGGTGTGAGTTAACTCAAATTCTTGAGTTTCGTCGAATAATCCTGAAATGAACACGCCGCTTGACTGGACTATAAAAGGAGAAAATAGTTGATGCTCAACTTGCATCGAACGAAGGTCGCCTCGCAATTCTAGCTGCCCTACAAGCTCTTCAGTTTGGTTGTTTATCACTGTGTCGTAATTCCAAAAGAGGGTAGCTTGCAGCGGCTGATAGTCAGCAAATCCCAGAATGATACTCCCAGATAAAGTAACTTCTTGGGTATTAAGGCTTAGGTTGCTTAAGTTAAGTTGCTCAGTGTTAAGCTCGCCAGTTAGCTTGATATTTTGTATCGTCTGTTTGTCGCCGCCACTGTTTACCTCAATCTTATTGATCCGCAGACTTTCAATTGCAGCGCCTAATTGGAAAGGGTTTTTAACAGTGCTGAATTCCTGGCTAGGTTTAGGGTTTTCTTGGGCAAGCAAATTTATTGTTATAGTCGAAATATTCAAATCGGAGAGTAGGAGTTGCCCGCCCAGCAAAGAAAAAGGGTTCCAAGAAGTGCTTAGGTTTTCGATGAGGAAGTTTCCAGAGGCATTCAATATGTCTATCCTGCCGAACGATAATCCTCGAAATAGCGTCCCTGTGACCTCCTCAAGGGATACGGTTTGAGCAGGGTCACTGTTTAAGTTTTCACTCAGTTTGGATATGACCCATTGAGTGCCGGTCTGCGTGTTTAACACGAAACTAATTCCGCCCAATGTAATAAGCAGTAGGGACAATAGCCCAATAACAGCAAGGGCAAACTTTGGCCAATGTTTTTGTATGAAGCTGTCACTCACAGGTCAGGACCCATGGTGATGTGCATGCGAAATTTATTGTCTTCATCTAGCGCCGAGGCCAGATCTACCCGAATTGGTCCTATAGGGGAGAGCCAGCGCACACCAAGACCGATGCTTTTCTTCAATTGAAAGTCGCCAAAATCAGAGAAGGCATTACCGGCGTCAGCGAACACCGCCAGCTTCCAATCGGGAAAGATAGAAAAGTCGTATTCGACTCCTGCTACTACAAGGTGCTTGCCGCCGAGGACATCCCCCGCATCATTCTCAGGCCCTAGTGACTGATACCTGTAACCGCGCACGCTTTGGTCGCCGCCAGCAAAGTATTGAATAGAGACGGGTAATTCGGAGGAGTCATCAGCCAGAGTGGTGCCAAGTTCGAACTTGCTAAGCAAGCGGCCTGGCCCTAACGTTGTAATCAATTTGCCGTTAAGATTGAATTGTAGAAATGTCTCTGTTGAAAATAAGGACGAGGAGGCTCCTTTTATTTGACCAAAAAGACGCCAGCCCTTGGTTGGATAAAGGGCATCATTGGCTTGGGTTTTGGCAAGGCTAACACCACCGATAAGCAGGTCGGCAATTTCGTCTTGGTCAGCAATCTGGAATTCATCGTGTTGAAAATTTATCGAGTAGTTTTGCCGCCATTCTGATCGATTGATAAAGCTATACACCGAGCCTATTTTATACGTTAGGTTCTTAAAGGTGTCGTTGTCTTCTCTGAGAATGCCGCCAGCAAAACGAATGCTCTCGGTAGCAGGTTTTTCCAGAGGAATCGTGTAGTTCAAATCGGCAGATTGTTCTATTGGCGAAGCGCGAGTGCCTAATGCTAATTTGTGTCCGTTTGGATTCAGGTACCGGTTCTCATAGTTCAAACTGACTCTGGGGCCAATATCTGTGGTCAGACCAGCGCCAGCGGAGTAAACCCTCTGAGGGCGAGGCTCTAAAACGACATTAATGGGTATGCTGCTACCCTGATTGGTGTTTAGGGCTGGCGTCACAGTGACATTAGCAAAATATTGACTCTCGCTGAGGGAGTTACGCAGATTGATGAGCGCATCGGAGGAGTAATAAGCGTTTTCCTCAAACTCCACGAATCGGCGAATGAAGCCTTCTGATAGAAGCTTTATAGGTTCCAATTGCACGGCACCAAATCGATAGCGTTGCCCAGGATTGAAGTCTATCGCGACTTGAGCAGTATTATTCTTTAAGTCCAGTAGCAACTGTGATTTTTCAAATCGCGCAGCAAAAAAGCCAACTTCTACCGCTCTTGAGCTGAGATTGGTTTTAATTTGCTCGTATTTTTTTTGATCCAGCTGATCGCCGGTGACTAGCGGCAGGCTATTTAGGACATCGCGAAACAGGCGGTTGTCGCTGCGAATATCGATATCTATAGTAGACAGCAATACCGGATCACCGGGGCTGATATTAACATTGAGAGCCCAGCAAGATCCGGTTTCTGAAAAATCCACGGTGCTTTCAATCAGGTAGTACCCCAGTGCCCTAGCGGCTCGAGCGACATCCTGTTTTATTCCAGGAATGAACCGATTAAGTCTAGCCTGTGACGTCTGGCAGTTGGCGGTAGGGATATCAATATGGGCTCGTAAATTCCTCGCCAGTAGGTCTGTGGCACCATTGATTGTCAAATTAGCGCTTTCAGCTGCTATTAAACTAACGGTGTTAAGGCACAGACTTAGACATAGAGAAACAAGGCAAAAACACTGTTTTCGGCCATAAAGAAATTTTTGTAAAGGAGCTGCGCGCATTGGACTGATTGTTACCGGAATATTAACTTCTATATATTAGCGTGCTTTTCATGAACTGCTTATTAATTAGCCCGCTTTTAAATTGGGCTATCAATGTATGGGACCGCAAAAATAGTGACTTTCGAGATGATGGCTTTGTAAATTAGGAGGTCAGCCTAAGCGATGAGTATAACATTCCATCTAACTAGACGCGCAGGAGTCTAAAGGGGGATGTATTAAATGGTCAATTTAGGCCAATCTCGCATGATCTGATCCCTCGTTGGTGTGAAGCTCTTACGACTATAGGCATTCCTGTACTAGCGGGAGTCGGTGGGACTGCTCAATTGGGTGACTGTTTTCTGGAAGAGTAAATTCTGACGGAAGATGTAATTTGGGGCTTTTCAGAATCTGGTAGACCGTCGTTAAGATCTAGAAGTTTGGGCCGTTATCGCGGAAACAAGGAGGCAATAAGTGAATAAAAAGAAAGATAATAGACGAATAAACCTAAACGCATTCAAATCTAGAACTAAGCCTTGTATAGGGCCAAGACTCATTGTCAGAGCAAGTTCTGAATTTTTTTAAGCGATTGTTAGTATAAGTGCTTCGATGCTATTTAATTCATCGCCGTGATCGGTAAAGCAAGCTAGTTTCTTTGGCCCGCCTTGCGATCAGAAGAAAGCTTCGGCAGGATATTTTTAAAGAGTGTTCGCGTAAAAATTTGCGGTAGTTACTTTGAGTAACTCGGGTTCGCTGGATTATAATTTTTTATTCCAGCGAGACTTCATTCGTCTTTACTATCCGATTCCTCTGGGTTCTCCGCGTGCTGTGAATCTGCCACTTCTGATACTAAATCTATTACCGTCGGGCGTCTACGCCGTCTAGATTTACTCGGAATCATTTTTCGCATGGACTCCAGCTTACCAAAGCATAATAGTTTGTCGTCTGCTTCGAGAAGGCGATCACTTCTCGGATTCGGTATGACTTTATTACCTCGGTATAGCGTAAGGACATTGATATCTTGCTCGGCTAGGGTTGTTTCCTTGATTGTTTTTCCAACGAAAGGTGAACCTTCTGGGGCGTATATTTCGCTGACGCCGTAGCCTTTGCTGACGGTCAGTCTTTGCCTTATGTCTATTTCAGGAAAGTCTACTCTGGCGGAAATGTAATCGATAACCGCGCCGGCAACGTCAAGACCTGTGCAGGTTTCGATTCCTTCCAAGCCAGGTGAAGAATTGACTTCCATAATTTGTGGACCGTTCGCACCTTCCAGCATATCAACGCCGGCAACTTGAAGGCCTAAAATTTGAGCGGCTCGAACAGCAGTCTCGGTATATTGTTCGTCCAATTCCACAGGCTCTGCAATTCCACCCCGATGTACATTGCTTCTAAATTCTTGCCCTTGGGCGACTCGCCTCATTGCGGCTACTACTCGGTCGCCAACAACAAATGCGCGGATGTCTTTGCCCTTGCTTTCAGCGACAAATTTTTGAATCAGGACATTTTGTTTTTGGCTTTGCAACAATTCAATAATGCCCTCGGCCGCTTTGCTTGTCTCTGCTAGAAGCACTCCGATTCCCTGTGTGCCCTCAATAAGCTTTATCACCACTGGTGCGCCGCCGACTCGCTGGATAGCGGGTAAAACATCTTTTTTATCGCTGACAAAGGTAGTGCGCGGAATACCGACGTGATGTCTACTTAGGATTTGCAAGCTACGTAGTTTGTCGCGAGAATTCATTATGCCGTGAGCAGTATTTGCGCAGAATACATCCATTTCCTGAAATTGACGCACCACGGCGGTACCGTAATAGGTGATCGATGCGCCAATTCTTGGCAAAACAGCATCGTAATTACTCAACGTTTTTTGGCGAAAGTAAAGATCAGGGGCACCTTTTTGAAGGTCGATGGCAAATTTGAGCGTGTCGAGGATTTTCACGTCGTGACCACGCTGCAAGGCCGCTTCTTTAAGGCGTCGTGTGCTGTATGAACGAGGCCCTCTGGAAAGAATAGCGAGCTTCATATTGTGTTCCTTATATAGTGCTGTAGGAAAATATTATGGCATAATACGCCGAATATGGCTTGTGCTTTGTGCCAGCTAGGTGCCACATTCGATGGCTTAATAGAGAAACGTATGACAGATAATAATTTACTGATAGTAGGGTGGCGAGAATGGATTCGCCTTCCTGAGTTAGATCTGCCCCCCGTAAAAGCCAAAGTCGATACTGGAGCTCGAACTTCTTGTTTACATGCTTTTTCAATACGGCCTTTTACCGAGAATGGGCAACAGCGCGTGGAATTTCAAATACATCCGAATCAGCTTAATACGGAGCTCGTCGTCACATGTACAGCGGATGTTCTTGACAGAAGAACAGTGACCGATTCAGGAGGTCACAAGGAAGACCGATGGGTTATTCAAACGCCTCTTAGTATTGGTGAGCATCAATGGCCTATCGAAATAACTCTTAGCGCACGGGATGATATGAGATTTCGTATGCTGCTGGGGCGCAATGCGATTAAACGTTTTGCTCTGGTTGATTCATCACGATCTTACGTAATTGGAAAGCGTCTAAAGAAACCCAAGAGTTCAACTTAGAACATTTGCAGTTACAAGTTGCTGATACAAGATAGTGAAACGGTGAAATTTTTTGAGAATGGCAATCGGGCGGGGCTTGGCTAGAGTCACGATTAGTCGCAACCAATAATGATCTTTCTAAATTCATGGTCATGTGATGATGGCCACGTAATGACAGTGCTTAATAATAGTGACTTGGTCATAGTCGCTCAATAATAGCCGCTCGATGAAGGAAGTTCCCATGGTCAGAATAATCATCTTATGGTTTTTTACTTTACAGTTTACATACTGTACAAGTGCAGATTTGCAAGCCACAACAAAAGACGTTCAAGGCTATTCCCTTAGCGGCCAAGTTCTTGTTTTGGCGCTGGCTAGTGAAGGCTCGATGGATAACCTTAGCTTAGCCAAAATCTCTTATGACAGCGATCCTTCAAATGCCGATGCCATTATTTGGTATGGAAGGCGGCTTGCTTATACGGGTGACTATCTGGCCGCAATTGCGATGTACTCAGATGGAATAGCGTTGCATCCTCTGGATGCTCGCATGTATCGTCACCGCGGACATCGATACATATCAATCAGAGAGTTTGACCGAGCTATAGAGGATTTTGAAACAGCAGCGAGATTAATTCAAGATCAAGAAAATGAAATCGAAGCAGACGGTTTACCTAACGCCATGAATATTCCCCTCACTACCACACATGGCAATATCTGGTATCACCTAGGGTTAGCCTACTATTTAAAGCAAGACTGGTCGCAAGCATTGAAAGCATTTGAAAGTGGCTATGCGATAGGCGGCAATGACGATAATCTAGTATCAACCGCTCATTGGATCTACATGATTCATCAGCGTATGGGAAACCTCGAAGCCGCTGCCGTTGCCTTGAGTGATATCAGTCGCAATATGACAATCATCGAAAACATGAGCTATCACCAACTGTGCTTATTATATCGAGAAGAAATCTCGATGGATGAAATGATGGCTGCCAATGGCGATGATCCTTCTAATGCGGCCGTTGCTTACGGAATTGCAAATTACTATTATTACAATGGCGACAAAGAAAAATCTGATCGAATGCTACGAAAGATTCTTCAAGGAAGTAGCTGGGCTTCATTCGGCTATATAGCCGCTGAAGCTGATATCGCGAACCTATCCAGATAATGGGGGCGGTGGGATATGAAAGGGTGCTCGCGGTTTAAAAAATTATGCAGTGGAACTTCACAATAAATCGGTTCATCTAAAAAGATAGAGAAAGCCCTAGCATCAAAGCACAGTTTAAGTCTTTTAATCAGCTGGTTAGGCAAAGGCTGGGTAATTGAGAGTAGCTGTGCCCGTGATTGAAGCCAGCTATCGGTTGGATTTGGAGTCATGCTTTTTGCTCTTCTGTTTCTGAGGCATCTCTCATCTGTTTTTATACAGTCCCTGACTCAAATTTAAGGTAGTAATGGCTGGACTAGAAAAGCTAGCTCAAGCATTATGAAATTTGGCGCGATATCTCCGCTTGCGGCTACAAAACCTACCATTGGGTTGGATTTAATTCGTTAAAACTTCCCCGCTGCATCGACACGGCTTTGAATGAAAATCTGTACAATGCTATTACGAAAATTCGCTGACAGTGGATATGTAAAATGGCCGGACTAAGCAATGGTGGTTTCATGAAAAGGATTTCAAAATTCAATGTTGGGCATATTTTGCGGTTTGCATTAATGCTGGTGGCCAATACCGCATTCTCACAGGCAGGATTGAACCCGGAGCCCGTCGAGCTGACCATCGAGCACGTGGCTGGCAGCGTATATATGATCCAGCGGCCCGGAGGCGGGGGGAATATTGGCGCGTCTATTGGACCCGATGGAGTGCTGTTGGTGGACTCGCTTTTTGCACCATTGACAGAGAGTTTGGTGGCGGCGGTGCGGCAGGTAACGGATGCAGAAATTCGTTTTTTGCTTAACACCCACGTACACCCTGATCACATAGGGGGCAACGAGAATCTTGCAGCGATGGGGGTGTTGATTTTCGCCCATGACAACGCGCGGTTTCGGTTTTTATCGGAGCGCAATCGATTTCCGCGAGGAGGAGGCAGTTCCGTTGCACAGCCACCAGAATCGGCACGACCTGAAATCACCTTCAATGACGCGATGAGTCTTCATCTGAACGGAGAAAACGTGCGGGCGACACTAGCGCCGCCGGCACACACCGACGGTGATGTTTTTGTGTATTTTCCTGAATCTGATGTATTGCATTTAGGTGACGTCTTTCGAACTACCAGCTATCCAATTATGGATGTGTTCAACGGCGGCTCGTTGCGTGGCACTATAGCTGCGCTTGATAAGGCCATCGATATGTCCGGCCCAAATACAAAAGTAATCCCTGGCCACGGCTTGGAGGTGGTTGGGCGCGATTCCATGATCGAATTTCGCGACATGATTCTGGATGTGCGCAATCAAGTGTTGGTCATGATCAAGGAAGGCAAGAAGCTGGAAGAAGTGATGTCGGCGAATGTGACTGAAAAATACGATGCCAAGTGGGGGCAGGAAGCGGGTTGGACTGCAGTAGATTTTGTGCCGGTTGTATATTACGAGCTGGGTGGATCGGGTCGGTTGTTAGATAGGTAATAGTTCACTAAAAACCCAATGCTGGATGCTTGAGAGGGCGCTGACAAGTTCTCTCCCAATCTGTCAGGATCTGGCATACGACGATCCAATCTAAAATGCTCATTCGTTACTGATCCCTACCTGAAATCATTCAAACTGCTGTGTGGCTATGCTATTGATTCAAACGGCAGTCATCAATATATCGGTGACTTGATGGTGCAACGGGGCATCACTATAAGCTATCAAGCCGTTCGCTTTTGGTAAAATAAGTTTGGCTCGATATACTTGCTTGTGCATTTGACCCTCCGACAATTCAAAGGTTTAACAACCGCTTTTATAGAAGCCTGCTATGCCGGATAGAGAAAATCTAACATTAAAAAAATAGAGGCCCAAACGACCACTATGGTGAGCGCTTTTATAGGTGAACGAGCGCATCCGATCACGTGGTTCTGCGGCATAGCATAAGGTTGAATCGAAGGGGCGTCGAACTACCAAAATCAATTGGTGCTTAGGGGTGGATTAATTTGTCAGTGCCCGGCTTTTCTCCTCGGCAACTGCTTCTGCATTGCTCTACCACCTAGACCCATGTGCGCGTGCAAAACCGGCATGCCCGCCATGGCGTCCATGGGCGCACTAATGCGGCGATGGAGGGATGCCATAGAGCCGTCCTTGGTTGTCAAAAAAATTGGACGGCCGAAGGCTGGTCGCAGGCCTAGTGCATAGATGCACGAGTCTAGAATCTAAACAGGCTTTGGTGTATTTATGCCCTTTAATACTAATCAAACACCCAGGCGGGTACTCACAAGAACACGATGACAGGAAGAGTTTTTCAGTTTATCATCTAAGATATTGCTAGTAAGTGACAATAGATTTCAAATCAAGATTTACACGATCCTTGAAAAACTCGAAGCCCTCCTTCATCGAGATCAGCTTAAAACCCTCTTGCTTTTTCTGATTGAACACCGCAACTTGTCGCCTCCCTTGATGCCAGCTCAACTGATAAATTGCTAGGCAGTTAATCCGAAACGGCAATTGACTATGGTAAGACGTGCTACACAGGATAAATCGGGGAATATGTTGCGCTATAATTTTCTGTTTCAACACATGCTAACGCTGCTCGCGTTCAGTGGGCTTTTTATTGCCCTTAGCCTCCCCAACCAACTAATTTGGGTTACACCTGCCGCCTTTATTTATTTCCCGCTGGAACTGGTTTTAATAGGGTTGCTACTTTTATTGCCGGGTCGCTGGGGTAAGGTAATGAAGGTGGCGTTAGCCATATTGCTGGGCATATCAATCTTACTCCGCGCCGCGGACTTAGCTAGTCATGAGGTCCTTGGCCGTCCCTTCGACTTGATTTTCGACTCTCATTTGCTCGCCGATGGAGGCCAAGTGCTCAGTGGCGCACTTGGCGAACTGGCATCAGTCGCAGTTGGCCTGTTGCTGTTTATGCTGAGCGGTGTGTTGTGTTGGCTCGCTTTCGCGATGTTAGGTCGCGTTCAACGAGTTCTACAATCGGATACGCGAAGCCATGCTTTTGTTCTAGTGCTGCTGCTAACCACTTGGTGTGTGCTTGAGCGTGCCGGCTGGTCGCGCACTGGCAGTTTAGCCTTCGACCAATTGGTTTGGCACGGCGGTGATACCCTTAATAGTATGCGCGATATCAAGCTGTTTGCTGACACAGTAGACGATGACATTTGGGCAGCTCCTGCCAACAAGCCTTTATTCGAGCGTCTGCAAGGTAAGGATGTATTTGTAGTGTTCGCCGAATCCTATGGCAGGGTGCTGCTAGAGCGCGAGCCGTTTGCCGAATCCATAAACGCTACGCTGATCAAGGCGCAGGACACTCTTGCTGCAGACGGCTTTCATATGCGTAGCGCCTTTTTAACCTCTCCTACAGTAGGTGGTTTGAGCTGGCTCGCCCATGCCTCAACTTTGTCTGGCGCCTGGATTGATAGCGAGACTCGCTATGAATCACTGGTCATGAGTAAGCGGGTGACGCTGAACCGACTGTTCCAAGATGCAGGCTGGCGCACAGTGGCAGCCATGCCGGCCATCAGTCTGGCGTGGCCAGAAGGTCAGTACTTTGGTTATGACCAAATCTATGATGCTCACAATTTCGGGTATGCAGGCTTGCCGTTTAATTGGGTCACCATGCCCGACCAATACGTGCTTTCGGCATTGCAGATGCGAGAGCTGGGAGGCGTTAATCGCAGCCCCGTAATGGCGGAAATAGCACTCATATCTTCCCATGCGCCCTGGACGCCCATCGCCGAACTGGTGCCATGGAACGAGGTAGGCGACGGACAAATTTTCGATGTGCAGGCTCAAGCCGGCCCTTCTCCGGAAAGCGTATGGAGCGACGTAGATTCGATTCGCTCACATTACCGACAGGCCATCGAATATATGCTTAATACACTCGTTTCCTATGTACAGGAGTACGGCGATGAAAACTTAGTTATTCTCCTACTTGGCGACCACCCCCCAGCTCCAATGGTTTCAGGCGACCCTAACACTAGGCAAGTGCCCGTGCATCTTATCGCTAAGGATCCGCAAGTGATTGATGCCATAGCTCATTGGCAATGGCATCCAGGGTTGTTACCAGGAACTGATGCGCCTGTGTGGCGGATGGACAGTCTCAGAGACAAGTTTGTAGAAGCTTTTTCTGAAGCAGGTGACAAGATTAACCCAAAAATGTTTGTTGACGAGTGATTCATAAAAACGGGTCTTGAGCCATATTCGATGGTGATCCACCGGGGCTAAGAATTAAACTCGACAAGTAGAGTCTATTCAAAAATATTTCTGCTGATCCGTTGACGAAAATCAGACGTATCTTACTATTCCCGAGATATAATCCGCCGCTTTATTGTCTAGCTAAAGATGCTGGCTCTGTAACCGGATACCAATTATAACTTTAATTTAGTAGAGCCTCTATGCCCCAGCTTTCTGTAACTCGCAAGGCCAGCGCCAAAATCCCCACCGCGCACGGGGTATTTGAACTCTGCTTCTTTACCAACTCAGTTGACAGTAAAGAGCACTTGGCACTGTGCATGGGTGACCCAGCGGGTGCCGACACGGTGCTTGTGCGGGTGCATTCTGAATGTTTTACAGGTGATGTGTTAAGCTCGAGGCGTTGCGACTGCGGAGAGCAGCTAGATGCTGCGCTAGCTATGGTGGCGCGAGCGGGAGTAGGAGTTGTACTTTATCTGCGTCAAGAGGGCCGAGGTATCGGCTTATTGGAAAAGCTTCGGGCTTATAATTTACAAGATCAAGGATACGACACCGTTGATGCTAACCTGATGCTTGGGCATGAAGCGGATAGCCGAGACTATTCAATAGGTGCTCTTATGCTGGAGGATCTTGGCGTTCGATCTGTCCGCCTGATGACAAACAACCCCGCCAAAATTACTGCGCTTAAGTCTGCCGGTATTGACGTATGCGAGCGCGTAGCCATTGAAATCCAGCCAAATTCTGACAACGCAGACTACCTCAGCACAAAAGCTCAGCGCATGAACCATCTGCTGCAACTGCGAAACGCCAGCTGACCACTAAATCCTCAATATCAATCAGTTCAAACCGACACGCCGATCAATAATGGGTCTAGCAGGAACTAATAAAATGAAAAATCAATGCTGGCACAGACTGTCTTTTACGGCGAGTTTGCTACCGGTGTGCTTACTGGTGAGCCAGCTGATGTTAAGCCAACAGAGCATCGCTCAGGCTCCAGTTGTCTCTCAGGGGCTCGGCTCTAGATTCGACTCGGGACTGATTGAAGCTCTAGCGAAAGATCTTGCCCAACGGCCCTTTGAGCCTGCCGCGTTAGCGCCGGACAGCTCGTTAAGAAAGTTAGATTATGATGATTATCGACGCATCGTATTCAAACCAGGAGCTGCTATTTGGCGAGATCGAAATAGCCCATTCCAATTGCAGCTATTTCACCCTGGTTTTTTGCACACCAACCCAGTCAAATTAAACTTAGTTAGCGAAGGCCAAGCGACGGCTCTGCCATTTTCTACTGAAGTCTTCGATTATCACGAGGACTTGCCCGTCATTGATCCAGTCGACGCTGGGGGCTACGCAGGATTTAGAATTCATTACCCTATTAATACGCCAACCCGCCATGAAGAATTTTTAGTATTCTTAGGTGCTAGCTACTTCAGAGGAGTAGGTAAAGATCAGTTTTATGGCCTCTCTGCTCGGGGCCTTGCGGTTAATACGGTGGGAGCAGGTGGCGAGGAGTTTCCTCATTTCACTGAATTCTGGATAGAAACCCCAGCGCATAACGCTACCCACATAATCATTCATGCTCTGCTCGACAGTGCGTCGCTAACCGGTGCGTATCATTTTCGGGTGCAACCGGGAGACGCGACAAGAGTGGAGGTGGAGGCAACACTTTTTCCGCGCAGGGATCTTGAGCGAGTGGGAATAGCTCCGCTTACTTCGATGTTTATTTTCGATGCCACCAATCAAATTACCTTTGATGACTTTCGCAGTGCAGTGCACGATTCCGATGGCTTAAAAATTCAGCAGGCTAATGGCGAAACCATTTGGCGGCCCTTGGCCAATCCTCGTCAATTGCAGGTGTCTAGTTTTGGCAAAACCCAGCCGACAGGGTTCGGATTGCTGCAGCGTCACCAGGAATTTTCTCAATACCAAGATGCCGAGGCACGTTATGACAAACGAGCCTCGCTTTGGATAGAACCCCAAGAAGACTGGGGCGAGGGTAAAGTCGTGTTAGTAGAGATTCCCAGCCAAGAAGAGATTAATGACAATATCGTTGCCTTCTGGCAACCAACAGATGGATTAAAGGCGGGCGAAAGCCACCGTTATACTTACACAATGAACTGGGGCAACGAACCAGGTGCGACCCTTGCCGGACGCGTGTTAGAAACCGCAGTCGGCGCCGCGAATGGCAGCGATGGACGGCTATTTGTAATTGACTTTAGCAACGGCGACAGCATTAAAGATGTGATGTCCGACCCTAATGCAATCAGTATCAATGTGTTTAGCAGTGCTGGCGAGATAACTGATGTTAGTGGCACGCTGGTTGAAGTCAGTGGCAACTATCGTGTTTATATGAAACTCGATCCAGCTGATGCAGATCTTGCAGAATTGCGCGTTGCTTTGGAAATCAACGGCAATCCTTGGGGTGAAACTTGGCTGTACCGGTGGTCTAAATGAGACAGTCGATGTCTTTAGCACCACCGCGCGCCGAGCTCATAATGCCAACCCAGGCTTTTTCGCGGCGGCCACTACAGCGTGCCGCAGCTCACAGTCCAACTCCTTGGCTCGCTCGACTGATTACTTTTGGCGGCAGCATCTCTCTAACGGCAGTGGCTGGCTACTACATGCATCAAGTCTTGCCACTATCAAGCGTAGACAGCGCGCTGGGGGCCACGAATTCTCAAATCATAGTGGTGCTACTTTGGTTGTTGCTTGGGCTTTTCATCACAACCTTTGGCTGGGTCGCGCTCACTGCTATGGTAGCGTTTGCGGGCGTAGTCGCTAAACCAGGGCAACAATTAGCCAGCTCAAATGCTCCGTTAAGCGGCAAAACCGCCTTGCTGATGCCCGTCTATAATGAAGATCCAGCGAGTGCCTGTGCGGCTTTAGCGGCTATGGCGGAGGAACTGGGGCAGCTGGGTTTAGACAAACACTTTGAGATATTTGTTATCTCAGACTCCGACCGTCCGGAAATTTGGCGTGCGGAACTCGTCGCTGTGCGCTACCTGCGCCAGCATTTAGCTGGTTTGATGCCCATATGGTATCGACGGCGCGAACATAATACGGCGCGTAAAGCTGGCAATGTCAGGGACTTCATCAACCGCTGGGGACGCCGCTATGACTACATGATCGTGCTGGATGCGGACAGTTTGATCGCAGGAAATACATTGGCAACCTTGGTGAGAGAAATGGATGCTGACGCCGACCTTGGCATCCTGCAAACTTTGCCAAGATTATTCGGAGGAGAGACTTTATTCGCCCGACTGCAACAGTTTTCTGGTGTTGTTTACGGGCCAGTGTTCGCCCGTGGGCTTAGCGCTTGGCAGGGCCAAGATGGCAACTACTGGGGCCACAACGCTATTATAAGAGTTAGCGCTTTTGCTGCATCAGCGGGCTTACCTAAAATGGCTGGACCAAAGCCGATCGGTGGCGAAATTCGGTCCCACGACTTCGTCGAAGCGGCGTTAATTCGGCGCGCAGGCTGGACGGTACGAATGCTGACAGACCTGGCCGGTTCATGGGAGGAATGCCCGCCAACTCTGCTCGATGCGTCAATCCGCGACAGACGATGGGCGCAGGGCAATGTTCAGCACCTAGGGGTAATTTTTGCGAAGGGATTGCGCTGGCCTAGTCGGGCGCACATGCTGATGGGCATTATGAATTATGTCGCCTCGCCACTGTGGCTGGCGACGGTGTTTATGGGGCTAATGTTGAGCACTTGGCTTGCCTGGCATCCAGCCAGTTTTGCAGCCAGCGAAAATAGCCAGTTTGGCAGCCAAGTCTTCGACTCTAAGGGTATGATTATGTTATTCGGGTTTACCATGGGCCTGCTGCTAGTTCCTAAAATTGTTGGTCTCGGACTTGCTTTAGTTAAGCGAGAAATTTACCCCAATCAAAGACGGACAAGCTTATTGGTGGGCGCTTTTTTGGAACAGTTATTTGCGATATTGCACGCACCTATCATCATGTCGTTCCACAGCAGTCACCTGTGGGAAATATTCCGTGGTAAAGATTCTGGCTGGGCCGCCCAGCACCGCCGCGGCAGGTCTATTCCTTGGGCTAAGTTAGTAAGGAGGCATCGCGGACAAGCCGCCGCCGGATCTCTAGCAACGGCCTACTTGGTTTGGCTGTCTTCTCCCCTGCTTTACTGGTTATTACCTATGACTATTGGCTTGATATTCTCTGTGCCTCTGTCAGCACTAAGCGGCAGTCGCATGGCGGGGCGTTTATTGGCAAAGCAAGGGTTGCTAAACACGCCGGAGGAAACACTGCCACCGGGCATCATGCTGCGCCGTCGGGCCCTGATAAGCACGTTGTCGAAAACAATTTCCCATAGCGCCCAAGCCCGGCCAGCGCTGGTATCACTACATACAGAGTTGGAAAATACCGCTGCGTAAAAAATATAAGACTATCTAGATTTTCGATTTCCTTTAAGGTTATTCCGGGCACTGAACAAGTTAACTCCCAATCTGTCAGGATCTGACGGACGGTTAACTTGTCAGTATCATTTTCTATGTTCCCCTCGCGCTATCTAGCCTTCTCTTCTCAAATGTCAGTCTAACAATCATTCCAATTTAACCGGCTCTGAGATAGGCTGCTTTAGCTGTCAAAAAACCGTACATTCTTCTGCCGGTAGAGAAAAAGCCACGAAGAATGAACACGTGGAGTACTACCTCACATCTATGAAGTAGTATTAATGAATGTTGACGACAGGTTATGAAAAGGCGCAGTCTGTAGCAGTGAGTTAGCGACACTTTTATTCATTAATAGAAAGGGCTAGGAAGGTGAAAACAACGCCGAAGCGTCTCATCAAAGAAATTATGACTAATCAAGTAATCACAATCGATGCTGATATGACTGCTGATGAAGCTCTAATTTTACTCCACGAGCTTAAGATTAATGCAGCCCCAGTGATAGACACAGCTGGCAAGGTGTTTGGGGTGCTTAGTTGTAAGGATATAACTAAGCTTCACTTAGCGCGTGAAAACATGAATGCCAATCACGCATGGGAAATATGTACGCCAATGGTAATTACAGTAAGCCCCGCTTCGCCTGTGAGAGATGCTGTTGACCAAATGATAAAAAATTCAGTACATCACATTATTGTTACAGAAGGAGATAAGTTGAAAGGTATTGTCTCGAGCCTAGATATACTAAATTCCCTAGATGAATCGTTTTAGTCCTGACAAGTTAACTCCCAATTTGCCAGGATTTTTCGGATGACCCAGTGAAAAATGGTCACGTGTCACCGATTCCCAGCCGTAATTATTCAATACGCCGTTTGGCTCTACCATCGCTTCAACCTCAGTCATCGAGATATCGAAGAGTTGATGTCACATCGTGGCATCGAGGTGAGCTACGAGGCCATTGGGCTGTGGTGCAATAAGTGTGGAACACAATATGCTCGTCGACTGAGAAGAAAACACCAAGGGTATGGCGAGACTTTCTTCATTGATGAGGTGTTCGTGAAGATTCAGGGAAAGCAGTATTACCTATGGCGTGCGGTCGATCAAGATGGTGAGGTTGTTGATTTATTCTTGCACAAACGGCGAGATGGAAAGGTCGCAAAGCGCTTCTTTAAAGGTTTTTTGCGCCATCATAAAGGTGAGTCGAGAAAAATTGTAACCGACAAGCTGAGGAGCTACGGCGGTGCATATAGAGAGCTATTGCCGGAGGCGATTCATGACACATCGCAATACGCCACCAACACAGCTGGGCTTTCACACCAACCGAGGAGAATGCGAGAGAGGGCGATGCGTAAGTTCAAATCAATGGAGCAGGCGCAGCGTTTTCTAGGCGCACATGCTGCTGTCTACAACTTATTGAATCTGGTCCGTCACTTAGTATCAGCTGAGAATTACCGATATTTCCGGCTGCGTGCTTTTGCGTCTTGGGAAAGAGCAGCGGCGATATAAAACGCCATTTTCCTACTTTTTCTCGGCTAAGCACGTTAACTTGTCAATACACTTGAGGATTATCAGGCTTTATGATGTCTGCTATTGGCTGTGAGTTCAACCGGTCAGTGCAACACAGGTATTAAATCTAGCAGCCGGTGTTTCGTATTCCAATGTTTTTCTTGGCCGTTCATTCAGTTCTCTAGCGATCTTGTTTAGTTGTGCTTGTGAGTGTGCGGACAGATCTGTTCCTTTTGGTAAGTACTGCCGCAGCAATCGATTCGTGTTTTCATTAGAACCACGCTGCCAAGGGCTGCGAGGATCACAAAAATACACTTGGATGTTTGTCTCAAGTGTAAACTTTTGATGGTTTGTCATTTCACTACCACGATCCCAAGTCAGTGATTTGTAAAGCTCTACGGGAAGCGTCTGTGCTTGTTTAATGAGCGCCGAAACAACGGTGTCAGACTTCTTGTCTTTTAGTTTTACTAGCATCACGTAACGCGATTGCCGTTCGACTAATGTTGCTATAAAAGTTTTTCCAGAGCCCTCAATTAAATCGCCCTCCCAATGTCCTGGCACAGCTCTGTCCTCCACTGAAGCCGGTCGTTCGCGAATAGAGACAGCATTGGGCATACCTCCAAGCCCAATGCCTTTTAGACTTGAGCTTTTACCGCGACGAATGCTTCGCTTCGAGCGCAGGTACTCTTGGAGCTCCTTTTTTAGGCCCCCTCGCGTCTGAATAAACAGACTCCGGTAGATTGTTTCGTGTGACACTTGGTTGTGCTCGTCGTCTGGGTTTTCTCGCTTCAGCCATCCAGCAATTTGCTGTGGTGACCACTTTCTCTTTAACTTCACTTTCACCACTCGGCTGAGTGGTCGGTTTAGCACTAGTTTACAATCTTTCGGCCTCAAGGCTCTATCCCAAGCATTCTGTTCTGCTAGAGCGGCTCTATATTGGGTGGCCCCACCGTTACGAACAATCTCTCGACTGACTGTCGAGGTTGATCTACCTAGCTGTGAGGCAATAGCTCTGAGAGAAAGTTGAGCAACAAGACCCCGTGATATTTCCTCGCGCTCTTCAAGGCTCAGGGCATGCTGACGACGCTTGCGTATTGGCGGGCGAATTCCGCCTGTCTGCGCTATTTGCTTATGGATCGAAGACGAAGGGCGATCAAAAGATCGTGCGATTGACCAGATAGAATCGCCTTTCCCATACCGGTCCCAGATATAGGCCTTCATTGACGGTGTGTATTTCAAACGAACTCGAGAAGACATGATGCGCACTCCACTTTTTACTTACAATAGTAGTGTGTTGCGTTGACCAGTTGAACTCACAGCTGAAAGCGGACGCTAGCATTTCTTACTTGAGGGCGTTTAGTGTCTCAGAAAGTAAATAGAGCATTACTTGAGTTTAATGCCTGAGGTAGCACTAACAATAACAAGAAAGGCCTAAATCTCTGTAAGCCTTTGATATATATGGTAGCAATGGGTACTACTGAATAGGCGTCTTAACCTTTTGAATAATATGTAGATATTAATATTTGCCAATCTAAGTGCCGACAAAAGTACCGCTAATTATTATCATGGATCATGTGGCCATTTGATAAGGGGGGGGGACTAACGAAATTACCTGTTGATAGAAGGGGCCAATACCGCTTCAACTTTGGTCGGTGTTACTACCGGTGTTACTACCGATGTTACTATGATTTCCTACTCGAAAAACATCTGAACCGCCGTCCAATCAAGTTTTCCCGGCCAAATTTTAAGACGAGAAATCCCTAGGTTAC
>JBLGBJ010000047.1:0-19688 GCA_047617605.1 Pseudohongiellaceae bacterium
AGCGTCAACTATAATAAGTATTTTTTGAGAGGTTTTCATAATAAATCTCCTTCTGGCCTCTTTTTTCTAAGAAATGGGCAGCACGTTCTAAAATTTAAATTGCTACAACTACTTTACAAATTACGAAAATATTCGTTGTGATCCAGATCAAGCAAGAGTCAGAATAGAAGCCATAAATATTACGAATAAGAAACTAAAAGCCTAAAGGTTTGGTTAAGGTTACACGGGCCAAAGGTTAGACAGCAGCGACCAAGTTTGCATGCCTAGAAACAAAAGGCTGGCTGTGAATCCAGTAATCGGAACAATACTTGGAACCGCAAACACATGATCGGGGGTTTCTTCTAATTGCTTGATTCTGACTAAACTGAGATTTATTAGACAAAAAAGTATTAGTAGGAAATAGGTAGTGGTTTTGGCAAGGGTTTCAATTGGGAGCCATAGCGCGGTACCGATAATTATTGCTGTTATCACAACAGTTGCCAGAACCGGTGTCTGAGTCCTTGAATTTACTTGGCCTAGAACGGCCGACACTAGCCCCTGCTTTGCCATGCCATAGCAAACCCTGGAGCCCATTATTATTTGTATTAATGCGCCGTTGACGACGGCAAAAAGGCTAACAATTGAGATGAACCACGGGTTCTTGTTGGTAACAGTGTGATAGATATCCGCCAAAGGAGCTTCCGAAGCTTGAAGTTGCTCTGGCGACAGTATCAGTAAGGAGTTGACGGCTAGTATCAGGTAAATACACGTGGCTACTCCAAGCGCTGTAATAATTGCGAGTGGCAGGGTACGTCTGGGTGTTTTGACTTCCTCGGCGAGATTGACCATATCCTCAAATCCGACATACGCGTAGAACGCTAGGAAAGATCCTCCAAATACTCCGGTCCAAGAGCTGAGCTCAAAGCTTGGTATGAATTCTGAGGCTCTTTTTGGAAGTTGTTCCATGGCGGGGACTGTAACGTAGATAATCAATAAGAGTCCGCTTATTTCGAGGATGGTGATGAACGCAGCAATTGAAACTGATTCGGCAACGCCTGAAATTGCGACAGCACAAAGTAAAAACAGTAAGCTTATAATTACCAGCTTATCAGGGAGATTGATAAATACGCCCAAATAACCCGAGAAGCCTTTGGTGATTGTTGCCGCGGAAACTATGCCAGTGAGGATCACCAATAAGCCAATCCACAGTGATAGCTGAGGTATATTGAAACCTTTTTGTACGTAAACCGCTTCGCCGGCACTCACAGGATAGCGTGAGGACAGCTCGCAGAATGAAAAAGCTGTAATGCCTGCAATTATAGACGCGATTAAAAATGAGAAAGGCGCTAAATATCCCGCCTCGCCTGCAACCTTGCCGATCAATACATAAACGCCCGCGCCCAGAATATTGCCCAGGCCATAGAGTGTGACCTGAGTCAGGTTCAAACTCCTGCTAAGAGTGGGGGTTGCTGTCATTGTGTCACTATGCATAAAAGGTCTATTGCGGCTTATGGTGTATGCAGAGTATCTCCAAGTGGAAAGTTTGCGTTGATCCGCATCAAAGAGTTGATGCAGAGGGCTGTGGATGGCTAGAGGGTATTGCTAATTGGTATTGCCATTAGGGATAGCTGCTTGCAAGAATTACTACATAGGTTAAGCTCCCTAACCGTTTATTGATGTTCATACAAAGTTGACGGTTCGCGGTCATTTCTAATAAGCCCTCGTCACTTACTATTCAAAATTTCAGAAGCTGCTGAAATGCAGGGAGAATTAGATGGCAGATTCACCTTCTTACGTACCCCCAAAAGTTTGGAAATGGGACTCCGAAAACGGCGGTGTTTTTTCAAAAATAAACCGGCCGACCGCTGGGGCTACTCATGAAAAAAAACTTCCAGCAGGTATACATCCGCTGCAGTTACATTCTCTGGCGACCCCAAATGGCGTTAAAGTAACGGTAATGCTGGAGGAGTTGTTAGCACTTGGTTTTGAAGGGGCGCAGTACGATGCTTATCTAGTTAACATCTCCGAAGGAGATCAGTTTGGTAGTGGTTTTGTCGCAGCGAACCCCAATTCAAAAATTCCGGCGCTTATTGACAACAGCACGTCAACTCCCATCCGTCTATTTGAGTCGGGTGCCATACTGCTCCATCTAGCTGAAAAGTTTGGCGTGTTAATTCCAAGTGACCCTGTGCGGCGAGCAGAATGTATGTCGTGGTTATTTTGGCAGATGGGCAGTGCGCCCTATCTTGGAGGAGGCTTTGGCCATTTTTATGCCTATGCACCGACAAAAATAGAATATTGCATTGACCGCTTTGCAATGGAAGTGAAGCGTCAGCTAGATGTTTTGGATCGCCATTTGGCTGATAATCGCTATATGTGTGGGGATGAGTATTCTATTGCTGACATCGCTATTTGGCCTTGGTATGGCGCAGTTTATAGCGGTGCTGTGTACGATGCAGCCGAGTTTCTCGACACAAAATCGTATAGCAATCTGGGTCGATGGGCAGATGAAATCGCCGAGCGAGAGGCCGTTAAGCGAGGCAGGATAGTTAATCGAAGTTGGGGACCTTTAGAGAAGCAACTACGTGAGCGCCACAGTGCCTCGGATTTTGAGAAGAGAACTCAGGACAAACTGGAGGCTGAGGAGCTAAAGCCAAAGGATTAAAAGACGCAAAGAAGCAATCCATATTAGGACAAGCGATTACAATCTGTGGAGGCCTGAGAAACAGTACAGAGAATTTAACAAAATGAAAATATGCACGAGGTGCAATTAATTCTTTTCCTCACTGGATATCTACTTTAGTCTTCTGGCACAATTTATAACAAATGAGAGAAGAGTATGAGAATCAAACTAGCTAAAAGAATAGCCGTTATAGCGGGAACTTTTTGTTTAGTGCTGATAGCAAGCGCAGTGCTACAACCAAATTCCGTAGTTCATGCCCAAGATCAAAAAGTCTATGAAATGAGAACCTATACAGTCGCACCGGGGCGTCTTGCAGCTCTGCTGATGCGTTTTTCGGGCGGTGAAGTAGACCTTTTTATCAAGCATGGCATGACAAGTGTGGGCTATTGGATTCCAGACGATGAGGAACTGTCCAAGAATACCCTAGTATATATGTTGGCCCATGACAGCCGTGAAGCTGCAGCATTATCATGGAAAGCGTTTGGTTCTGATCCATTGTGGCCACCTATGCGAGCCGCATCAGTGGCAGATGGTCCAATTGTCACCAATGTTGAAAACATGTTTTTAGACCCGACAAATTTTTCACCTCTTCATTAAGCAAACAGTAACCGGGTATTTAGATTCTAAATGCCCCCTAATCTATGTAGTGAGTTATCAATGTCTATACCTACCATTATGCAAGGCCGTCTTTCGATACCAGTAGTTGGCGCGCCTCTATTTATTATTTCCGGTCCGGAACTTGTGATTAGTCAATGCAAGGCTGGAGTGGTTGGATCGTTTCCATCACTAAATGCCCGTCCCGCTGAAATGTTGGATACTTGGCTGACCCGAATCAATGAAGAGCTCGATGCACATAATCAAGCTAATCCAGATTCACCTGCGGCGCCATTTGCAGTAAATCAGATTGTTCATAATTCTAATGACCGGCTAATGCATGATGTGGAAATGTGCGTGAAGCACAAAGTGCCGATTGTCATTACATCATTGGGCGCCAGACCGGAAGTGTTCGATGCGATCCATTCCTACGGTGGTATTTGTTTGCACGACGTCATCAATAATCGCTTTGCTAAGAAAGCTATAGAGAAGGGGGCCGATGGCCTTATTTGTGTAGCAGCTGGTGCCGGTGGCCATGCAGGCACTCTTTCTCCGATGGCATTTATTCAAGAAGTCCGTGAGTGGTTTGACGGCCCAGTACTTTTATCTGGAGCCATCTCTACGGGCCAAAGCATACTGGCGGCAGAGGTTATGGGTGCTGATTTGGCTTATATGGGATCTTCCTTTATTGCAACGAAAGAGGCGAATGCAGATCCCGCTTATAAACAAGCCTTGGTTGATTATGCGGCGAGCGATATTGTCTATACGAACCTGTTTACCGGTGTTCACGGTAATTATTTGAAGCCATCGATAGAGGCGGCCGGTTTAGATCCTGATAATCTCCCTGAAAGCGATCCTTCAAAAATGAACTTTGGTTCCGGCGGTAGTACGAAAGCAAAAGCTTGGAAAGATATTTGGGGCTGTGGCCAGGGTATCAACGCAATCAAGGAAGTTCATGCGACTGCGGATCTAGTGGCGAAGCTTAGAGCCGAGTATGAAGCGGCTAAAGCCCGAGTGCTGTTGTCTTAAGGGGTTTTGAAAGAGAAAGTAAGGTCGATAAGAAAGACGAAAACAGATCTAAAAAAAGGCCGAGTAATTAATTAAAATTACTCGGCCGAGGGAGAGTTACCGGAGAGTCAGCTAGCTCTCAAAACAAGTACTACTAAAACAGGTACTACTAAGGAAGTGCTGCAGTCAGATTTGCTATCGATGATAGCTGGTTATAATTGGTGTTCACATTTTTGTCCTGCCTGTTGAACGAAAGCGCTAATTCTAAATCTTGGATGGCGCTAATCTTGTCTCCACTCATGGCTTTAGCTATAGCCATATTTGAATAAATTGAAGCGGTTGCCGAGTTGATAGCCATCGGGCTTGTTGAATAAGCTTTTTTAGTTTTTTCAATGGCCGCGTTACAAGTGCTGATCGCTTGATTGAAGTCTTTGAGCAAAATATGTGCGACACAGAGATTGTTGGCTTCAAAATGATCGAGACCACTTAGGCTGATTCTGCCGAATGTTGATTCAATGCTTTCGACATCCGCAGAGATGAGGCTTCGATATCCGATAGTGTTTCCGAAGGCGGTTAGTCGATATTCTGCTAGGGCTGAGCTTGCAGCTGTTATTGATAAAGCGCCGGCAATAAGTAGTGAAGCAATGCGTGATCTAGCTTTCGTGCGTTTCATGTGGATCTCCAAAAAAGTAAATAAAGTGAACAAACGTTTGGCTTGAGGTAATAGTAGTGAGTTAAATGAGTTTCGACAAAGTATGAATAATCACGCGATGGTTGAAACCATTTCACCCATGTTCTGGGAATATCTCAGCAATCCAATCCCATAGGATGTTAACGGCATTGTTGTCTTTAGAATCATCGTTCAAAACCATCCAGTAATAGTCTTTAGTCACCAGATTGGTTTTGTGAAGTGGTACCAGAGCCCCCGTCTCGAACCACGCTTGACTCACTGGCATAGGGACTAACGCGACACCGACACCTTTCTCTGCTGCCCTAGCTAGCGCAAACATGCTATCTACAAAAATGATTTGTTTGGTTTTGCGTTTCGATATGCCCGCTCGCTTCGCCCATTGAGTCCAAGCATTAGGCCGGGCTTTGTGAAGCAATATCGTCGCAGACTCTACTGCATCGACAGGATCAATTCCTGCGTTTTGCCATTGTTCAAACTGTTTGCGGCTGCAGGCAGGGATATAGCTTATTGGGAACAGTTTTTTTACATGAGTTGCTGGCGGAGTGTGCTGTGAGAGAACAATATTGATATCTGCTATCGGGTTAAGCGACTCACTGGTCTCCATCGATTCAATACGCAAATCGATATTTTCGTGTTGTTTGGAGAATTCACTAATTCTCGGTATAAGCAGTTCGCTGGCGAAGAATTCAGGCATTTGAATTAACAGGCGCTGTTTCCCCGAGTTTTGTTTTACGGAGTCCAAAGCGTGATCAATTGCCTCTAAATAAGGATGTATTTCTTCGAACAAATGGCAGCCTTCATTGGTGAGTGAGACCGACCGGGTTTTTCGCTGAAAGAGCTTCGTACCTAGATCATCCTCCAGATCACTGATTTGATGACTTACAGCGCTGGCAGTAAGGCACAGCTCATTCGCTGCTTTTTTGAAACTAAGGAGCTCAGCGGCGGTACAAAACGTGCGAAGGCCGCGATGTTGAGTTTGCATGATAGGTTCAGCCTTGGGTTAGAGTGAGACTAGACTTATGGCAAAGCCAAATGTGTTACTAGTCTACCCACTTAAGGCAATAACTGTGCCAAGCCAAGGTAACGAATTCAGGGGGCTAGGGGGGGTAGCCATAACTAGCTCGCACCAGGTTAGAGCAAGACATCGGCATGAGTGCGAGGTTTTGGTGTTAATTCATACAAGTGTATTAATTATTTTGATCTTCGTTGCTGACCGTGCCGTCAACGTAATACCAGCGTCCGCCTATGCGCTGGAAGCAAGAGCGCTCATGGTGAACACCTGCCTCTCCGGTAGATTCAAGGAAGCGTGCGACAAATTCAACGAAAGCTGAGTCATGGTCTTGGCCGGAATCGATAATGTTCAGGGATTGCCAGTTCGTGGTCTTCATAGACAATGCGGCTGCATCTAGTCCAGTTCGGTAATTAGGGTGCCATGTTGCTAGCAAATAGTCGCCATAACCCCCGCAGGTGTGAGCCGTATAGCGCGATCTCATTAGCTGTTTTGCAGTTTTAGGCTGTGCTGAAAGGTTCAGCAGGGGGCCACAGCACCGATTAAAAGCTCTACCAGAGTCACACCAGCAAACTGTCAGTTTCATTGGGGGCTTCATTGGAGTTTTATCGTAGGCCTTATTGGGGGTTCACCAGATCTTTAGTCGGATATTGCATGAAATAAAATAAGCAAAGACAATGATCTGGATCGGTTCTGAATAAGTTGAATCAGACACACTTGTGCCATTGTACTTAAAAACTATCGAATACAGACAAAAACCTGAAACTAATGAATCATATTCATTAGCCCCTTGTCGCCGAATTGTTGGTGGCAGTATTGTCGCTGTTTTCACAGTTGGCTGATACAAAACCTGTTGTCGTTTCACTGTGTCGGGGACAATGTCCGACATATCAATTTCCAGATGCATCTCGAAATTCGAAATTAGTAATTCATCACGTTTATGCGGCCGGGCTCAATAGCCAAACCGGACTAGCGGATTGGTTAGCCTATAGAATGACTAAAGAGTCTGTAGGGGTGGCGTCGTTGCTTTCGCGGAGTTGGCAGGCAGATCGCTTGGTAGACACTCCCGACGAATTAGAGATCATAGAAATTACCGACCTCAGGTCTCATTGGCGAGTAATAGTCAAAGCGACAATCCTTATTCTGGAATTACCCTTCCTTTCTGCAACACGAAAACCGCGCACGGTTCGCGCCAATTACAAGTTTTCGAATACACCTTATTGGACCGACCTGAACAACTTGACCAACATGGTTTCCATGCCGTCGCTTTTGAGATTGGCTGCTTGGCTTAGGTTAGAGCAATCACTAAATACACTGCTTAGTCTCAGAGACGAGTTATATGTTATTACCGGCGCTTTATCCTCAAAATCCCTCATCTACTTTGATTATAATATGTCGTGAACACAGAGCCATCGCCGGATATCCGGCCTCAGTGTGCCAGTAGGGAAAACCGACACTGTGTAAGTGAATTCATTAGCTAGGGTGGCTGAGCTGTTGATGGAATGAATTTAATTCAAGATTAAGATTCTATGAAATACTAGTTGTGATTTGATTGAAATGACCCCTTTTGTTTCTATACCTAGATTACAAATCAGCGGGGGTCGAGTCCTATGTAACTATTATCTGCCTTATCACTATCAAATGTCTTCCAGCAGTTGTTGATTTTTGACCATTTGCATTGACTCATGGTGCTCCATTTCTGCAAGGTCAGACATTAATTGCTGCGCGCGACCACGCGGTAGGCGCGACTCCAAATGTCGATATAGAGTCAATATATTCTCGTGTTGCTGCACGATGCTTTGCATGATTTCTTCTGGTGACAAACTTGCCATCGGAGTAGCGCAAACTTCATCGAGTAGAGCAGGCTGTTTCTCAATATATTCAATGCACCAGGTGCTTAGTGCGCCCAAGCTCGCCTGTTCTTCAAAAGCTACAAGAGCTTTCGCAAGTTTTTCTTCGTGATCCGCAAGATAATGCAGAAGCAATCTCACGCGTTCATTTTCAGCAGTATCACCACAATGCTGGAGGCAGTCCTTGAGCTGAACGTGACACTTTCTTGACCAATGTAGTACGTCTTTCAGGGTTTCTATTTGCATAATTAATTCCAAGAACTAAGTTCTATTCGGTTTATTTAATCCAATTTTTTGTATAAATCTGTGAATTGTTCTTTGCTTTGAGGTTGCTAAGTCGAGAATTTTTATCGCGTTTTTATTCGACAACTTCTCAACTGCGTTTTTCTGATCTGTCGATTAGTTGGATTCGACTTCAGTTGATCTATTAATTTTTCAAAATTCTTACAAGGCACGAGCATTTTAAAAATTGATGAAGATAACGTTCGATCGCGCTGCTTCTAGATAAGCTTACTATAGATTGCTGCCCTTAGTTCAGACAAAGAACCAGAAGCTACAGCCAATAAAATTGCGCCGAGCAAAAAGCCAGTAAATAAGATATGCCACGCCATATCATTAAAGTTGGCATGGATCATATAGCCTTTCATACGCATTGACATACTCGGTGACATCGTCACTATTAGTGTGCGAAGCAGCCAGATAAGAGAAACTGCAAAAGTCGCTGCCAATCTAGATTTTGACGCATTCTATTTCACGATAGCTTCTTTTGATTCAAAAATAGGTGCCTAACTTAATGGTTTCTTAACCTCAATGCATTTATGACAACTGATACCGAACTGAAGCTCATTGCTAATGCTGCAAGCATTGGCGATAACAATATTTCAAATAGAGGAAACAAAACACCTGCGGCAATAGGCACGCCGATACTATTGTATGCAAGAGCGAACATAAGGTTCTGCTTCATATTGCTGACAGTTTGTTCGGACACAATACGCGCCTGTACAATTCCTCTAAGATCCCCTTGAACCAAGGTGATCTGTGCGCTGCTCATTGCCACGTCAGTTCCTGTACCCATGGCAATACCTACATCTGCCTGCGCTAGTGCTGGGGCATCGTTGATACCATCGCCCGCCATTGCTACTTTCGCACCACTCTTCTGTAATGCTTCAATCAGATGCATTTTGTCTTCGGGTGTTACTTCGCTATGTACTTCCTTGATGCCTAGCTGCTGCGCGACCGCTTTTGCCGTCACCTCACCATCTCCGGTTGCCATCACCAACTTCAGTCCATGGCGGTGCATCTCGTCGACAGCCTCTTTGCTGCTATTCTTTATTGGGTCAACCACTGCTAACAGTCCTGCGATACTGCCATCAATGGCGAGATACATTACGCTGGCGCCATTTTCTCGCAACGTGTCAGCATCGTCAGAGGTTGAGCTGACCTCGATACCAGCTTGAGTAATAAAGACTGTATTTCCCAATAATAATTTATTGTCGTCAATGCGGCCGGACACACCAATACCGGTCGCCGAATCGAAATTTTCCACAGTTTTTAGAATAAGATTTCTGTCTCGCGCTGCGGCGACAATTGCCCGAGCCAGTGGATGCTCACTGCCTTGGTCGAGACTTGCAGCCAATTCCAAAATTTTATTCTCTGTCCAGTCACCGAATGATTTAGCCTCTTTAAATACGGGTTTGCCTTCTGTCAGGGTGCCGGTCTTGTCGATGACCACCGTATCAATTTGTTGCAAGGCCTCGATTGCCGCCGCGTCTTTGAAAAGAATTCCTTTGCTCGCCGCTCTTCCAGTCGCCACCATAATCGACATTGGCGTGGCTAACCCTAGCGCACACGGGCAGGCAACGATCAGTACTGCAACGGCGTTAATCAGTCCATATACCCATGCGGGCTCGGGCCCAATAAAGCCCCAGATGAAAAACGTGGTGATGGCGATAGCGACAACAGTCACCACAAAATAGCCAGCGACCACATCTGCCAATTTTTGCATAGGAGCTTTCGAGCGCCTAGCTTGTGCTACCATGTTGACAATCTGCGATAGTGTCGTGTCTTCTCCAACCAATTCAGACCGTATAATGAGAGTGCCGCTGGCATTCTGTGTTGCACCAATAACCTTGTCATCTTTGTGTTTCATGACGGGCATGGGCTCACCGGTAAGCATGGACTCGTCCACCGCACTTTTACCTTCCAAGACTATGCCGTCCACAGGAATTTTCTCGCCAGGGGTTACTCGCAATTTATCGCCGACTTTAATTTCATCTATAGGCACCTCCTCTTCCCGGCCATCCTCATTTATACGGAGCGCATTTTTTGGAGCGAGATTAAGCAATGCCTTAATAGCGGCTCCTGTCTGTGAACGGGCACGAAGCTCCATCAACTGTCCTAGTAGTGTGAGGGAAATAATGACCGCAGAAGCCTCAAAATAAACACTTACTCGGCCGTTCATAACAAAGGATGGCGGAAAGACCTGAGGGACTAGCGTGGCAAAAAGACTGTATAGATACGCCATCGCAGTGCCCAAACCAATAAGAGTCCACATATTGGGACTTCGATTAATTATCGATTGAAATCCGCGAATGAAGAAGGGAGAGCCGGCCCAGAGAACGACAGGAGTCGCCAGAACCAGTTCTACCCAGTTTTGCGACCCTGGCGGAAGCCAGCCACGGCCATGGCCAAACATGGCGAGCACAAAAACAGCTGTAGTCAGCGGCAGAGTCCACCAAAAGCGTCGGCTAAAATCCACGAACTCTGGATTTTCGTCTTCTTCTAGAGAAGGAGCCTCCGGCTCTAGTGCCATTCCACATTTTGGACAGGTCCCCGGCCCGCGCTGACGAACCTCTGGATCCATTACGCAGGTGTACCATGCCTTAGAATCAGATTCCCTTACGTCGGTCTGCTCGCTGAGGAATCTTTTTGGATTTGCCGAAAACTTTTCCTGACATCCTGCACTACAGAAATAGAAGTCGTGGTCTTGATAGCTATAGTGGCGCGACGATGTGGCTGTAACCGACATACCACATACAGGATCGATTAATGCTGGCGCACTATACGTCTCAGTTTCATTTGTCGTGTTCATGGGTTCCCCCTAGTTAAAACCTGTTCGACTGCGAAATTAAAAACTATGAATGTAGGCTTAACTCTGAGGTCAGCACATTTGCGACCGCGAAAAAATTCGAGTGAAGCGGTGCGGTTTCTGTAGACCTAGATGGCAGATTCATAGGATTCTTTGATTCAGGACTTTTGCTAATTTTTACCAATCGTAAACCATCCACTAAGCTATCATAAATTATCAAAGCGATTGGGTTACCTGCGCCCATGCGGAGCCTGATGGGGAGCGTATAGTCCAATGGGTTTTGAATTTTTTAGCTCTTGGGGGCATGATTAACAGTTTCGTTGCATTATTAAAATGATGAAAATTTCATAAAAATGAGAAAGTACTTTGTAGCTTCTCAGCAGTACCTGTCGTTACATTTCTTATTGCTATATTGCTGAAGTACCGAGAACACTCTCGGCAAAATATTTCTTTAGTGTTTGGGGTCGTAGGCTTTCAACTCTCTTCCCAGAGAATCCCAATAGCTATCAACTTCCGTTCTGATACGTTCCCATGACTCTTCACTAGCATCACGTAACTCGATTAGTCTGGCCCCGGCTAGTTTTTCCATTTCCTCTAATTTATTCAAATCTTTTACAATTGCGGCGCGGGCCTCGTTACTTAGATCTCGCCCTTGCTCGCGCAGCCTAGCTATAGCCAATTTATAGTTGTTTAATTTTAATTCAATTTCTTGTTCCGCATTTTTTCTATTGCTCATGTGGCTCCTTTCGGTATTTATTGCTGATAGTTGAAAACGTCAAAATCCTTCACTCTAATACTGCTTTTTTCTGAATTCGTGAAGAATCCTTCATTACTTATATTCATTCAAAAATTATGCGATTTACTCTTATGGGCTTATCTCGACCATATCATGAAAACGAAAATGATGTTTAGACCTGACCCCGCAAGAATTGCAAGTAGGTCGTAATTACTGTATCTCTAGTCCCATAGATATCGATTCCACGTTTTACTCAGCATAAATAGCATTTCTCCAATTTTTTCATTTCATGCAGGGGATAACCTCTATAGTTTTCGGAAATAAGATGTACGTAGATTTATCCAGAAGCTATAGCTAAACGTTTGGCTATGGTTAGTCCGTAGCACATGAATTAGGAAAGATAAGTAGAATTTGGATATATACTCGCGGTGCCCTATAAGAGGGTTTTCTCTATAAGGGAAAGTAGGCGGAGAATCCCACCAAATGAGTATTGGCTATAGAAGGAGCCGATCCAAAAAAATTCTGTGACTAAGATTCGCATTCAAAGGTAGATGAGTGCCAGACTATAAACGTTAATGTATTCCACTAATTCAAAAGGAGTCAACATGAAATATCAGAAAGTTGTTGTGGCTATCGACTTGGCATCAGAGTCAGATAAAATTTTGAATATCGCGAGAAACATTACCGAAGGTAGCCTTGACTCTCTTCATGCTGTGTATGTGATGGAGCTACCCCCTACTTCTTTTCCTTATGACGGTTACTTGCCATTACTTGAAGAAGCGCAGGCACGCATTAGTCGTGATTCGGCGCAGCAACTAAACACACTTGCCGACCGAGTAGAAATACCCCTTAGCAATCAACGATTGCTAAGGGGTCATCCGGCCAATGAAATTTGTGAATATGCACTGCGAACTGATGCACAACTAGTCGTTATAGGTAACCATAGCGCACTGGGTGAAGAAACACTTTTGGATTCAACGGCAAATAGAGTTGTACAACAAGCGAGCTGCGATGTGTTGACAGTTAGAGTCAGTAGAGAAAAAGACATCTGAAAAGGTACTTAGAATGGTGCTTAAAGTTGCCCTGAGAATCAATCTCAATTGGCAGTCTTCTAACAAAAACCCAATGAGTAAATTATGGTTATAAATAGCACCACTTATGGAGTGGATAGTCACCGCATAGGAACAGTAGAGGTTCCCGAAAATGCACTATGGAGAGCATAACCTCAGGGGGCACTGCAGCCCTACACCCCTTGGGCAGTGTTTCGCTTGATTATTTGCCGGCGGAAGAAAACTAAATGAGCTGTGTTGGAGCAGTGAGATTGTTGCCTATTGCTTGCTTGGATGTGATTATGTGAATCGATGAAGGTGGCAAATATGAATAGTCTCTGTCGGCGTGGCTTGCACAAGAGTTGAGCTATAAGTTGAACTAATAGATCAACTAGTTCGAACATACTTTATGGTGTTTAACCATGTGATTTTTAGCTTTCTCTCCAAGCAGCCAAGCGGATGACTATGACGCCAAGGAATGCAGAGAGAACAGAGGCTACTAAAATTGATATTTTTGCGTTGCGCAGATGATCCGCCTGTCCATCAAACCCAAGCGTTGCGATAAATGTTGACATAGTGAAGCCTATCCCTGCTATGAGCGAAGCTCCAATGACGTGTTGGAGATTAACGCCGTCAGGTAAGCATCCTATTTTATAACGAAGACCCAGCCAGCACGCGCCGGAAATACCGATAAATTTCCCTAGTATCAGCCCAGTAATAATGCCCATTCCAACTGGATCTTTAAGGCTATCGATAAATGAACTATAGCCAAATACTATGCCAGCATTAATTAACGCAAATAGCGGTAAGATAAATAGGGCTACCGGTAACGCTAAAGTATCTTCCCAACGACGCAAAGGCGTACCGGCACGTTCTGCCAAATCACGTACTTCAAGGACATGCTGGTGATCCTTCTTGTTACCAAGAACATCAACGCTCTGAGATTTTTTCTGCATAGAGCTAATTGTTGATTTTGCCGTGTCAAGAAGCTTTCCTGAGGCCAGCTTTGGCCGCGCCGGTATCGTTAAGGCGATGGCGACACCGGCAACCGTGGCATGGACGCCAGATTCCAGCATCATCCACCAGATTATGACACCGGTGATAATATACAATAGTGGCTGTCGTACGCCTGCGTAGTTAGCTATAGCCAAAAATGAAATAAGTAGAAATGCGCTAGTCAAATACACTACAGATATTTCCTGTGTGTAAAATATTGCAATGACGAGTATCGCTCCAACATCATCGACGATGGCAAGGCCAACAACAAAAGCAAGCAAACTTGCAGGAATATGTTTTCTCACGATGGTGAGCACCCCCAATGCAAACGCGGTATCGGTTGCCATGGGGATACCCCAACCGATCTGTGAATCAAGTCCCCAGTTAAATAACGAATAAATCACAGCGGGGGCGACCATGCCACCTAAGGCGCAAATCAGTAGCATGCGCCTATTTTCTGGTCGTGCGAGGTCTCCGGCTAGTACTTCACGTTTGATCTCAAGTCCAAGCAATAAAAAAAATATCACCATCAAACCGTCATTTATTATATGTTTGAGTGAAGCTTTGAGCTCAAAACCGCCAAAAATTATCCCAATCGGTGTGTGTACTAAATTTAGATAGGTAGAAGAGTAAACCGAATTTGCCCACCATAAGGCCACGATTGTAGACAATAGAAGAACCACGCTGGAAGTTGTCTGGGCGCGAATGAAATTGGAAAAAGGGTCGTGAATATTCTCCAAACCACGCTGCAATACATTTTTAGTCATCTTAGACATCCAAATAGGTTAAATAAAAAATAACGGCGAAAGAACTAGAGCGCGTTAGCAATGTATTAGTAGCGATCTCAATTAGCTTCCCACTATACACAGATCCTCATACTAATCTGTTTAGCTTAAACCTAAGAGCTAGTCTCCGAGGGTAGTACCAGGCCCGATTCGGTTGCTACAGTCCTTCATATCGATCATATTTTCTCCATAGTCGAGAAATATTTGCATGTTCTCCTGAAACTTTCTACCCAGTATAACGCCAAGCTTAGCTTGCCCTAAGTAGTCGTCAATTCTTGGGATTGTGAGCCACAGAGTTGGAAGCTGGATGTTGTTTGGTTAAACCCGTTGTTAAGTCAGATCAGCTCCAGCCGTTTGGAACAATCAAGGAGTCAGGCTACGGTTGCGAATTAGGCTATCTCGGTATACGTGAATTCGTCCACCTGAAGCGGCGTACACCAGTTGGCCTGCAGCAAGCTATTTCGAAAGTAAATGGTTCAGCAATCGATAGCGTGCAAGCAATTTGGGCCAGTTAAAATAAGCCTGCCTCATACTGCAATTCTTGAGTAGCTACAGATGGCAATGCTGCAGTGGTGAGTTCGCTTTATTTAGCACTTAGAAGTAGTGAAGAACGCCGGCATATGGGTTCTTGCATTTCGAAATTCAGGCAGCTCGACTAGGCGCACAAACATAAGCGGCTAGGTTTTCCATTTCGATATTTTCAGGACTAGACTGACAAACAGGTACAAAGAAAGCATGTACTCATATATAGGCATGTTATGCGCCTAAATGGTAATATAGTGAATTGTAATCACGGATAAAAATAGGAGAGAGTTTTATGAGAAGCACACTAGTATTTATGATGTTAGCGGCAAGCTTATTGTTCTATGCTTCTAATGCCTTTGCAGATAAAACTATTTTGGCTGGCGGCTGTTTCTGGTGTATGGAGGCAGATTTTGAAAAACTAGAGGGGGTAACCAATGTGATCTCAGGATTCACAGGTGGAGCCTTAAAAGATCCTACTTATAATGGCAACCATGAGGGCCACTTTGAAGTCGTTGAAATAACGTATGATCCAAACAAGGTGAGTTACAAAGAGTTGTTAGATTATTACTGGATTAACATAGACCCCTTTGATGCAAGAGGGCAATTTTGCGATAAAGGGCCTAGTTATTTAAGTGCGATTTTTGTCGGAAACGAACAAGAAAGAGAAATTGCAGAACAGTCTAAAGAAGAAGTTGAAAGGAAGTTCCCCAACAAAAAAGTTATTACGCCAATTTTGAATGCTTCAATCATGTACCCCATTAAAGGTGATGAAAGCTATCATCAAGATTACTATAAGAAAAGCCCTATTCGCTATAACGTTTATCGTTGGAACTGTGGTCGCGACAAGCGGCTAGAAGAGCTTTGGGGGGAATAAGCAACACATTGAAAAAAGCATATCATAGAAAGAGGTTTTGGCAAATTAACTGCCAATACCTATAACGCAGCTTCGCGCGGGACGTAAAAACTTCCTAGGCACATCTCGGTGTCTGCCGCCGCAGCTCTGATATTCCTATCACAATTTTGCGCCTATTTTTGATTCGAATTCAGTGCGCCAGAAATAAACTTATTAAAATCTGAAAGTGACACTCCAGCCAGGCTAATAGCCTTCGGTGTTACATTCGCTCAGTTTTATTTAGCGGCATAGCCGCACGGGATATTGTGATTAGCAGGAATTTAAGGCGCTTTTAAAGCATAGACAGCAATGCCAAAAACTCTCATAGAATTGGAGTTAACTTTTAAGTACCGACTAAGCGGCTATCTAGACCGCTGCAATTACTGCGACAACACTTTCCTATAGCCAATACAACGTAACTTCAAGCAGAGAAGCGAATCAAAAGCCCTGCGTGGAAGCCACAATTTTTCCGGTATCGGCTGAGGTCTCTCCTGAAAGTTATCTGCACACTCACCTGTCACTATAATCAAACTAAATGTCTGCATCTTCGGAGTCGATTTCCGTTTATTCAAAATTTTTATAGATCAAAAAATTACAATAGAAATTCATTGAAAATAATTTTTGAAAAGGAATGATCGTAATGAATTCGACCGCAATCAGAGGATCTGCTTTGACTTTGACAGGAAATCTATTTACTAACCCTATGGTCGCGTGTCTTCGTTTTGAAGAAGATCCAATCATTGTTATGCAAAATAGTCTTATTGTAAAATTTGGCCCGCAGCAGAAATCAAACCCAAAATGGCAAGCAGGATTGCCATTCAACACTACACAGACTTACTAATTTTTCCCGGCTTTATCGATTGTCACGTACACTACCCTCAAACTGAAATTATCGGGGCATAAGGTAAGCAGCTTATAGATTGGCTTAATAAGTCTACTTTCGTTGTAGATCAAAATTATCCGTGATAAAAGCCATGCGAGTGAAGTCGCTAAAGTTTTTCTTCGTGATTGTCTTCGCGCTGGATCAACAGCTGTTTCTAGATTTTGCACAGTTCATCTCTCATCTGCAGACTTTTCCTTTAAAGAATCTGAGGTACTGAACGTGTATAATATTGCGGGCAAAGTGGTGATGGACATTAATAGGCCTAAGGCTCCCACTGATACAGCGCACAGTGGCTATGATCAGACCAAAGAGTTAGTCGCCCGATGATATGGAAAAGGCCAGCGCAGTCTAGAATGAAAATCCAAATACTTTCCTGCAAAGCTATGTGTCGGGAAACAAAGGTGAGATTGAGTGGGCAAAGGAGCTATATTCTCAACGAAAGTAATCACTGCAAGATCAGAAGAGCAAGCCTGGAGTGGTGTCAAAGCTTTTTTCGCCAAGATTGTGGACAACATAAATGAAGTGGCCGCCATCAAAAATAGCTGGATCAACCGTCTAATAGGAGAAGCAACCTTCTGGACAATGCTCGCTTTAGGTGTGGTTTGCCCCCGTGACTGTTGACGAGCGCAGAGCTTTCAGAGAGCGAAGCGAGCATAGCAACAAGCAGGAGCTGGCTGGGTCTTGCCGTCGGCTCTCCTGTGTTTGCGTATATTTCGGACTGTTTGCGAAGCCGAAAGAAGCTGATGCTTGCTGGAACTAGCAACAATCATTGTCCTACTGTCCATTAAAAATATTAATTATAGTATGAGTCTGCTATTGTTTTTCGCTGGGGGCCGGCTGCTCAATGACACCGTTCTCGATAGCAGCAGATTTAGTTAGTCCTGCTTTGATCGGCACGTCTGCAGCGGTGGTCCGCCTCTTAATATCGATACCCGGTCAGGCGCTTTCTGGAGAGGGGCTGGTAGCAAGGTTAGCACTCAATGCATCGGGGTCTCTAGCAACAGATCTTGAAAACTACCACCTCCCACTGATTGTGTATCCTTTCGCTCTTGCTCTAGCTATATGCTTATTTCTGTTTTTAAAAGAAACTTATCCTGAAGATGTTTATTACGCAAAGAGAGCCACCTGAGAGTCCGCTCTGGGTGGCAGATTAATCCGCTTTATGCTGGCGCATCAACTGGCCGCCATCGCCGCTTTAATCCATCGCGAAAATTTCTCATGACTTTCTAAGAAACCGTATTGAAAAATTTGGTCACTAGGCTTCTTTAAAATTACTTTTGCCACGTAGAGTTATTACATATCAAAAGGAGTTTAATTTTAGCAAAAAAGTTAGTCCCATACATTGCTTATGCTCTCTGGCAGTCAAGGAGCTTTTTTGAAGGATAAAACAGCTATGATGTCTTCTATTAAACGAGTGTCTACACTGCTTTTTGGTGTGGCAGTCTTACTGACTGGCCACGGCCTACAATTAGCGTTGGTGCCGCTTCGTGCAGAGTCTATGGGATGGTCTAGTATTGCAATTGGAGTGCTTGGCTCAGTTTATTTCAGTGGCTTTCTGATTGGCTGTTTTGTGATTCCGAGATTAGTAGAGCGTATAGGCCATATTCGCACCTTTGCTGCGCTAACAGCTCTAATGACCTCTGTTGTTTTATCTTTGGCGTTGTTTAGTGATTTTCTTTTTTGGTTGATACTAAGATTTTTAACCGGGATAGCTATCTCGGGACTGTATTTAGTAATTGAAAGCTGGCTAAACCAACAGACAGAAAACGATGTGCGTGGCAGTGTATTAGCTACCTATATTGCAATAGTGTTGGCGGCGCTCGCGCTGGGCCAATTGCTGATAAATACCATCCCGGTTAATGACGAAAGACTAATTATTGTTGCTTCTATACTAATCGGTCTGGCAGCAATACCGGTGTGTGTCTCTCGAAAAGTTCAGCCAGCACAAATTCCAACAGCTGTATTCTCACCTTTGCTGGTATTGAAAACTTCTAAAGTTGCGGCTATCGGTGCGCTGATTTCTGGAATAGTAACAGGGTCCTTTTATAGCCTGGGGCCAGTATATGGCCTAGATATTGGGATGGATATTCCAGGTATTAGTATTATGATGGCTTTTGGCATTGCTGGTGGCGCTTTTTCTCAGTTACCTCTAGGCAGGCTTTCTGACACGAAGGACAGGCGCGTAGTCATTCTCTATGTAATGCTTGCAGGAACAGTTTCTGCGGGCTTGGCTTGGATTGTCCCGCTAGTTTTTATTCCCTATGCAATGTTACTTTTTGGGGCCTGTGTGATGCCGATCTATGCTTTGTCCCTTGCTCATGCCAGTGACAATATTAGAACTGAGTCCTTTCTAGAAGTAGGTACGGGATTGCTAATGACGAATGCGGTTGGTTCAATTATTGGCCCCCTATTGACTGCGCAAGCCATGCAGTGGTTTGGGGCAGAATATTTTTTCTCATCCAATGCCGTCGTACTTCTAATTGGAGCAATAGCGGTTGCGATATTAGTTAGGTTTCATAAATCTGACAGGAAACATTTTACGGAGTTTGAGTTAGCAACTACAGCGTCAGCTCAAGGAAGGATTCAAATGGACCCACGTTCGGAGCCCGAATGAAAAGCCTTAAAAAAAATCACTGCATGGCCTCTGATTGCGGTTTATGTGGATCATGATTTCAAAGTAGGTCCTTGTCTGAAATAAATACGAACAACTGGGACAAACTTACTTTGCACAGTTAGGGCTCAGCTATATGGACGGTCAAAAAATCACGGGTCGCACCATGCAACACTTTATTGGATGTGGAGCCCAGCAACAATTTCCAACCCCGTGGCCATGGCTGCCGATGACGATAGCATCGGCCTCCAAATAGTAAAAGAGAAGGGAATTTCTTTTTGGTCTTAAACTACGCGTATATTAAATGGT
>JBLGBJ010000048.1:0-18869 GCA_047617605.1 Pseudohongiellaceae bacterium
TGTATATGCAAACAGTGCCCAGTAAATCAGAATACTACTGTATATACAACCAGTATATTGGCAAAAAAACTGAATACTTTAGTCTTTTCTTTACCGGCCTTAAAATAATCCCTGCCTGCCTATCTATCTATGCACTATCCACTTACTAAGCCACCAATCGCTCTAACACAGCAAATCGATAAGCCCTTGTAAGGCCTTAGCTACAGTGGCTGCTCTTATCTGCCTGCGATCACCTGTAAACTGAAAGCATTGCGCTAGCGTTTTTTCATCCCACTGCCATGCGATCCAAACAGTGCCAACCGGCTTCTCAACGCTGCCACCTGCAGGACCGGCAACCCCACTCACAGCAACAGCGACTCGTGCCAGACTGCTTTTAATTGCTCCGTGGGTCATTGCCCTGACGGTTTCCTCGCTTACCGCGCCAGGGGCGTCTTCATAAAAGTAATCAGCAGGCACATTAAGCAAACGCTGTTTAGCTTCGTTTGAATAAGTAACAAAACCAGTATCAAACCAAGCCGAACTTCCCGCTAGTGACGTTAAAACTTGGGCTATCCAACCGCCAGTGCAAGACTCAGCTGTGGATACTACAAGGCCTTTATCAATCAGCAGGTGACTTACGTTAGTCGCCGTCAGCTCAAGAGCTTTATCCAAGTCAGATTCAAATTCCATAGTGCAATGATATCGCGATATAGCGCACATTCAAGCTTTGCCGAACCGGCGAGCTAATCTATTTTAAAACGAATACCACGGTATTAGCTTTTCCCTCCCGAAACCAATTAAAAGCGTGTAGAATTTAACAACGTTCATCAATAGAAACCTGCAAACCATTGACCCCTTCAACTACATCTACACCCACACACACACCAATGATGCAGCAATTTTTACGCATCAAAGCCCAGCATAAAAATAATTTATTGTTTTATCGAATGGGTGACTTTTACGAACTCTTTTTTGATGATGCAAAAAATGCCGCTGCCATTTTAGATATCACCTTAACCGCTAGGGGCAAGTCAGGCGGTGAGCCAATCCCTATGTGCGGCATTCCTTACCATGCGGCTGACCGCTACCTGGCAAAGCTTGTAGAAGCCGGCATATCGGTTGCAATTTGCGAACAAATTGGTGATCCAGCAACAAGCAAAGGACCGGTTGAGCGACAAGTAGTAAGAGTGATCACGCCCGGTACGGTAAGTGATGAGGCATTGATGGATGCTGGTCGAGAAAACGGGCTGCTAGCCATTTCGCGTAAAGCTGGCGGCAACCCTGAAGAACCTAGCTATGGCATCGCCTTAATGAATATCAGCAGCGGGCGCTTTGTATTAAGCGAAGCCAACAACACTCAGTCCTTGTTAGATGAGATCGAACGGATTAAACCAGCTGAAATTCTCATTGAAGAGTCTCTAACTCACGCTCACCAACTTATTTCTCATCCCGCAAAACATAAATGTCCCAGCTGGGAGTTCGACACCCAAAACGCTATCAAAACTCTCACTGAGCATTTCAACACCCGCGACCTATCGGCATTTGATTGCATGGACGTTCCCGCGGCAATTGCCGCAGCCGGGTGTCTTATTCAATATGCGAAAGAAACCCAGCAATCGAGCTTGCCTCATATACAAACTTTGAAAGTCGAGCATTTAAGCGACAGCGTAATTTTGGATGCAGCAACTCGCCGCAATCTTGAAATCGACACCAACTTAACTGGCGGCAAATCCAACACCTTGTTATCCGTGTTGGACACGACTTCGACAGCGATGGGCGCGCGCCTGCTTTCTCGCTGGCTAAACCGGCCGCTTCGTAGCCACCAAGTCCTTAGCTCTCGCCAGCAGATCACCGCCGCACTAATCGAAAACTATCATTTCGAAGCACTGATGGACCTGTTTAAGAAGTTTGGCGATCTAGAGCGGATCTTGGCCCGCTTGGGACTTCGGTCCACTAGGCCCAGAGACTTAGCTGTTCTGCGTGATTCACTTTCCCTGCTACCAGACTTGCAACGGCTATTGGCTAAGATTAAAAATTCGCCACTGGAATGTTTAGCAAAGACTATTGGTGAATTTCCTGATCAAACCCAATTATTACAGCTCGCAATAGAAGAAAATCCACCTGTGGTTATCCGAGAAGGCGGCGTCATCGCGCCTGGCTATGACGAAGAGCTTGATGAACTTAGAAACCTCAGCAGCAGCGCCGGCCAGTTTTTAATCGACCTAGAAATCAAAGAAAAGCAAAGAACTGGGATTAGCACTCTAAAAGTCGGTTACAACCGAGTCCATGGCTACTATATAGAAGTTAGTAAAGGCCAGGCGTCAATCGAATTTCCGGCCGAGTACATTCGTAGGCAGACGCTAAAAAATGCTGAGCGCTTCATCACACCGGAGCTAAAAGAGTTTGAAGACAAGGTTCTCAGCGCGAAGGGCAAATCTCTGGCGCGAGAGAAACAGCTCTATGAAGAACTACTTGAGACTCTAGCCGCGTCATTAAACCTCCTTCAACAAAGCGCTCAAGCTACAGCAGAGCTGGATGTGCTGCTGTCATTTGCTGAACGCGCCGTCAACCTTGATTACTGCTGCCCTACACTTAGCGATACAACAGGTATTTCTATTGATAGTGGCCGCCACCCTGTTGTGGAGCAAGTGTCTGGTGACAGCTTCGTCGGCAATGATGTCGAGCTCAATGACGAATCCCGCATGCTGATAATTACTGGCCCAAATATGGGCGGCAAATCTACTTATATGAGGCAAACGGCACTCATCGTCTTGCTTTCACTGTGTGGAAGTTACGTGCCAGCCAAGTCCGCTAAGTTAGGGCCCATAGATCGCATCTTTACCCGCATTGGATCTTCAGATGATTTGGCGGGCGGTCGCTCTACCTTTATGGTTGAAATGACTGAGACAGCCAATATTCTTCACAACGCCACCGCAGACAGCTTAGTATTAATGGATGAAATTGGCCGCGGCACCAGCACCTTTGATGGCCTCTCGCTGGCGTGGGCAGCAGCGATCTTTATCGCACAAGAAATAAGGGCATACACACTCTTCGCCACCCATTATTTTGAACTCACCAGCTTGCCAGAAAATTACAGCAGCATAAGAAATGTCCATCTTGATGCGATAGAGCATGGCAATGGCATTGTGTTTTTGCATGCCGTTAAATCGGGCCCGGCAAATCAAAGCTATGGTTTACAGGTGGCTCAATTGGCAGGAATTCCTAGCTCTGTAATAGCCTCGGCAAGGCAAAAATTGGAGCTCTTAGAATCTGAATCGGAAGCTTTCGAGACCAAACCAAAAGATTCACAGCAACCTTTTCAGAATGAAATGTTCAACTCCGAGCCACACCCTGCTGTAGAGTTTTTGGAGCGCTTGGATCCAGACGAAATAAGCGCCAAAGAAGCACTATCCATACTTTATGAGTTAAAGAAGAAAACCCTGTCCTAATTGGAATACGGATCAAAAAACCTGCTAGAATATGTGCCCCGAAGAAGTGGTACTAAGGATAAACTACATGACTTTCATTGTTGGTGATAATTGTATTCTGTGTAAACACACAGACTGCGTAGAAGTATGCCCTGTGGACTGTTTTTACGAAGGCCCTAACTTTTTAGTTATTCACCCTGATGAGTGTATTGATTGCGCGCTTTGTGAGCCAGAATGCCCGGTTGATGCCATCTTTGCGGAAGACGAGCTTCCTGAAGATCAGCAAGAGTTTCTTCAGCTCAATGCTGATTTGGCGGAAAAATGGCCAAATATCACTGAGAAAAAAGATCCGATGCCAGGCTATGAAGAGTGGACCGATAAACCTGAGAAGCTCAAGCACTTAGAGCGTTAGCCCGACAAACAACGCGGCCTTCATTAAAGTCGGCCGCGTCAGAGAAAGGTCTTACCCCAACACATTTTCCATCGATAGACCCTGAGTTTCCATCAGCTGGCGCATTCTAGCTAACCCCTCAACTTGAATTTGGCGCACCCTTTCGCGCGTCAATCCTATTTCCTTGCCTACATCTTCTAAAGTTCCAATGCTGTGCCCTCTAAGACCAAAGCGTCTGGTGAGGACTTCTCTATGCTTAGTTGAAAGCTCATCTAACCAATCCTCAATGCTCGCCAGCAGATCGCTTTCTTGCAACATCTCGCAGGGATCAGATTGGGAAGTGTCCGCCACCGTTTCCAAAATAGACGTTTCCGACTCCACCGTCATTGGCATATCTACAGAAGAAATCCGCTCATTTAAAGTTAACATTTTTTTGACACTTGCTACCGGACGATCAAGCAGATCTGCAATATCCTGATGGCTTGGCTCGTGATCGAGCTTTTGAGAAAGCTCTCTAGACGCCCTAAGGTAGACGTTAAGTTCTTTGACGACATGAATAGGCAACCTAATCGTGCGGGTCTGATTCATAATCGCGCGCTCGATATTTTGTCTAATCCACCATGTCGCGTAGGTTGAAAAACGGAACCCTTTTTCAGGGTCAAATTTCTCGACGGCCCGAATCAAGCCAAGGTTTCCTTCTTCGATAATATCTAATAAGGACAGCCCACGGTTGACATAGCGGCGAGAGATTTTTACGACCAATCGAAGATTGCTCTCGATCATGCGCTTACGCGCAGGCTCATCCCCCTTGAGTGCCCTTCTCGCGAATAACACTTCTTCACCTGCCGTCAACAAGGGTGAATAGCCTATCTCATTCAGATACAAACGAGTTGCATCGAGATTAAGATTGTTCTCTGACTCCTGGGAGGCCGCCGTGCTGTAGTCGTCCCAATTCTTTGGTGAAGCAACTAACTTAGGTGATGCCCCTCCTGCCTTACGTAGCTTCGCTGTATTGCCAGACTTCTTCGTGGCTGGTTTCGCTGGTGAATCTAGCTCTAACGATTCCATGATGCAGACTCCTCTTCCTTGATCCAAATTACTGGCCTGCTCTTCATCCTGAAGAACATAACAACTTGGCCTTTCAATACTTACTTTAGCGACTGGATAGGCTTGAATATTTAAGAAGATTTTGTTCTATTAAAAAACCGGCTTGAAAGAAAAGGAACAACGAGCCTATTGCCGGCTAGGCAGCAACTCACTCGGGTCGACTGAATTGCCTTCTAGTCGTATCTCAAAATGGAGCATGGCTACTCCCGCAGAATTCAGTCCCACCTCAGCAATTTTATCACCAGCTGCAACCCTTGAACCCTCTCCAACTAGCATTGCGCTATTGTGAGCATAGGCGCTCAAATACCGGTCATTGTGACGAATTATAATGAGGTTGCCGCTGCCCTGAACCCCTCTACCTGAGTAGACGACATCACCAGCACTCGCAGCCAAAACCGAATCTCCGAGTTGGCCAGCAATATCTAGGCCTTTGTTACCGGCGTCACGAAAATCACGCAGAACTCTACCAGCATGGGGCCAAGTCCATGTGGGAGTAGAATTACTTGCTTGAATCGGCTGCCTTAAGACACCGCCAGTACGGGGCGAGCCTCCTTGAGATTGAGCAACCGAATTGTCACTCACAGCTATTCCAACCGATGAGTTAATAGTACTTTGTCGGCTATCACCGCTTATATTCGTCACAACTAGGCTTAGATCTTGATCAACAAAAATTGTATAGGGCGCCCGCAATTTATTCGTCAATGCTAAAGACCTAAAATCTAGATCATATTGGAATGCAATTGAGTAGAGAGTCTCGCCTGCCCGCACGGTATGGCTACTAACGCCAGCAGGTCTGCGCACCGCTGGCGCGCGCCTTGTTGCACTAGGGGCTGGAGTAGGCGCATTTATTGCGGAGGATGCTGAACGCGATATTTCGGGCTCAGAGGAGGCTGAGGAAGGCATTGAGCTTGATGAAACGCCCCCTGTGCTGCTCGCCATGCCTCTTTCAATTATTCGACCGCCATTTTCATTGCTGCTACTTTGAGCGATAATCGGAGCCCGACTTACCTGCTGCTCACCTTGATCTCTAACTGGAGCCTGGTATTTTCCGCCGCAGCTCACCAGTAAAACCAAAGCCGCCAAAAACGCTAAACCCACGGTACAACTTTTCAATTTCTTGATTAACAGCGACATCAATTATCCCCTGACCGGGATTCAAAACCCATATGTAATATTACGACGACTAAAAAGCCAACAAAGAGACTAGCCAATGCGGCCCAGAAATAAGGCTCATTTCCGGTTAACTCACTGTAGCTGAAGGGTGATAAATTTTGGCTTGTTAGGTGCTGTAATTCACCTGCACTATTCGTATAACTAGCATTAATTTTTTGCCAAGGCCACAGTGAATTAATCGACCCCAAAAGCATACCGCAGATAACGCTGTACGCTAGAGCGTGGTAACTTTTAAGCAACCATGCCAGTAAATGGGTAAAACTAAGCAATCCGATAGCGCAGCCCGCAACAAAAACTAAAATAAAATCTAACTGAATGCTTGTAAGTGCAGACAGTATAAATTCATAAACACCCAGTATCAGTAGAATAAAGGCACCCGACAAACCGGGTAAAATCATCGCACAGATCGCGACCATGCCGCTAAAAAAAATAGTAAGATAATTAATGGCAGCCAGCTGTGGTGGAATCATTGAAACTGCGATAGCTACAAGTAACCCTAGCAACGCTGCCAGGCCATTTTTCCATGCCCCCCAATCCACCTCGGATTTTAAAAACCAGACAGAGGAAAAGACTAGCCCCATAAAAAATGCCATTAACACTTCGAATCTATTTTCTAGCAAATAAAGAATTGAGTTCGCAGACACCAGTAATCCAGCTAAAATCCCTAGAGCCAAGGTAAATAGAAATTTACCGTTTATATGCAGCCAGAATTTATTGAATGAGCCACTAAAAAATAATTTCAGAGCTGTGATATCTATTTTACTGAGCGACTGAATTAGCTCCTCATAAATATTAGTGATCACCGCTATAGTGCCGCCTGATACGCCAGGGATGGAGTCCCCCACTCCCATTGCTATACCTTTGAAAAACAATAACAAGGACGGCAAAAAATGCGGCTTACTCTCTATTTTACCGTCAACACCCGACATTGGTTTTCCTTTGCGTGAAATCTTGAGCACTCTTATTCTAGTTTGCAAAAATTTATCGTTGTAGACATCTTCCTATACAACGCGGGATAAGTTTGCTCTTAGTGTTGCAGTTGACCCTGTAATAGGGGAACAAAACGCACTACATCTAATACTTGATATGAAAACTCGTTCCCTTTGCGAGTAACCAGAGTAAGTTCTTGGTTATAATCACCACCCACCGGAATAATCAATCTTCCGCCGTCGGCCAACTGCTGGAGCAATTCCCGCGGGATACTCTGGGGGGCCGCTGTTGCTATGATCGCGTCATAAAGACCGCGCGCTGCCCAGCCCTGCGTACCATCATCGTGTTTGAATTCGATATTTCGCAGACCAATCAGACGCAAGTTTTTCCTCGCTTTCTCCTGCAGAGGTTTAATTCGCTCCACCGAAAAAACTGACTTGCTAAGCTGAGCAAGAACAGAGGTCTGATAACCACAGCCTGTTCCAATCTCTAAAACGCGGTTCATCGATCCAGTGGTCAATATCGCCTCGGTCATTCGGGCAACCACATATGGCTGGGAAATCGTCTGATTGAAACCAATAGGCAATGCCACGTCTTCATAAGCTCGGTGAGACAAAGCTTCGTCTAAAAAGATATGACGTGGGGTTGATCGAATAACATCTAGTACTTCCATACTATTGATACCCTGATCCATCAACCTACCAAGCAAACGCTCACGTGTTCGCTGGGAAGTCATTCCTATGCCACTCAAGTTTAATTTAGTATTCAAGACAACCCTTTTTTAAAACCGACTATGACCCTAGTTTTCATGCCCTTAATTTCAAAAGTGCTATTTCACTTAAACAGCCGCTATCCCACTAGCCCCGAATGCTTTTTCAGGCTAGCTAGTGAGGCAGACTTCTCTCAACAAACTTGTGGCATAAGTCCCTCGCGGCAATTTAAATTCGATAAGCAAATCCGAAGTAGTAGAGCCCACCCAATTCCAGCGTAAATCCGCTGGCAAAAAACGTAACGAACGTCTTGCCGCTAAAACATCAAAATGGGCTAACCCGGCAACTAAAAGTTCATATTCCTTTAAAACCACCTCCTCCATATCGGCAGCTTCGCCGCTGCTTGCATACCTGTCTTTAGAATCTTTCTTACCAGCAAGCGGGCCACTGATATGGATGTCAAATTCTTCAAGACGGCGCTGCAGCTCACTGCCCCAAACTTCCGGTGGCTGAGGTGTAAAAAACCGACTAGTCCCGTCCAAATTTAAGACGTCACCGTCCATATAGGTATTCCAGGTGCCATTTTTTATTCGCTTAGAAAGCAATTGATTAAATACATAGGACCTTGCAGCCGAGAACAACATGCCTCTTTTGGCCCTGCCCATCTGGCCGCGCAGCGCAGCAGTGTCGGCCTCCGGCTTTAGCGCCTCTTCCATCAACACCCCTACTTGGGCCATATTACTCATGTTGCGACCAAACCTCTGAGACCCAAAGTAATTCGGCGCACCTGTAGACTTGATTGAGTTCAGGCGGTCTTCAAAATCTGAACGAGGACCAACGCAATTACGTAAGAGAATCCTGAAATGATTGGATTTGTGGCTGCCTATTTTGAGTTTTCGAGTATTGCGCTGGGTTTGCAATACTTCTACATATTCATCCTCAACATTGCCGAGCTTAGTTTCATCTTGGCTGCTAAGCGGCAGACTAAACCACTGAGTACATTCCCCACGCCGATCTTTCATTCCGGAGTAGCCAATGGTTTTAAGCTGTACCCCACAACGTTCAGCCAATCTTCTCGCGACATCTGTGGTTGAAAGATCGGTCTTCCTTAAGTTTAGCCATAAATGATCACCCGCCCCAGCCAACTCAAAACCGAGCTCTTCATCGACCTGAAAATCGCCAAATTCTTGCTTTAAAATCGCTTCAATTTTAGGCTCACCGCCAACATAGCTTAGTTCGCGCATAGCTTACATCCATCAATTTTACTGTCGCTAACGGCGTTTGCGAGACAGCATAAGACTCTGGCGTTCAAGCTAAACCAGCCCAATTAAAACAACGCAGTGGCAGGCAATACCTTCCTCTCTACCAACATAACCCATGCGCTCAGTTGTGGTCGCTTTCAGGTTCACCCGATCGCGATCAAGACCGGTCAGTCGGCAAAGGCTTTCCACCATGCTAACGCGGCTAGGCGAAAGCCTAGGAACCTGCGCAACAGCAGTAATATCAATATTCACAATACCAAACCCACCGTCCTCCAATAGCTTCAACACGGATTTAAGAATCTCTTTACTATCGATACCTGCAAGCATGGGGTCAGTGTCTGGGAAGTGCTCGCCAATATCACCCAAAGCAGCAGCGCCTAATAGCGCATCACATAGCGCATGCAAGACAACATCACCATCGGAATGAGCAATAAGACTATAGGGTGAATCTAGCTGGTAGCCGGCCAGTATCAGCGGTTTTTTTGCATCGAATTCGGCGCTAAATTTATGTACGTCAAAACCATGGCCGATTCGAACATTGGTATTTATCATTGCCTACTTTCCTGTGATTTCAGGATCAACTCAGCCAAAGCCAAATCAGCTTGATGAGTGATTTTTATATTATGGCTACTTCCGGGCACCACTTTTACTGAATATCCAAAGTGCTCCATTGCGCTAGCCTCATCAGTTATGGGGAGGCCTTCAGCTATTGCAGACTCAATAGCTTGAATTAGCTTTTTTAACGGGAACAGCTGAGGTGTCAATGCACTCCAAAGTTTTTCTCGCGCTACAGTCTCCTCAATTTCATGCGCTTGATTAACTCGTTTGATGGTGCTGCTAATGGGAGTTGCCAGTATTGCGCCGTGACAATAATCAGCAGACTCAGTGACTTCTTTGATGAGCTGTTGAATGTCTGTCAGACTCGTGCAGGGCCTAACCGCATCGTGCACAAGAACCCAGTCATCTGGGCCCGCGTCAATACTTAGGAGAGCATTCAATACCGACTGCCCGCGCTCGTCACCGCCGACAACGGTTACAATTTCACTAGCAAAACAGTCCGACTCTATTTTTTGCCAGTGCTCATCGTCTGGATGTACAGCCACCGTGATTTTCTTCAAATCGGGCAAGGATGACAATAGTTTTAAAGAATGTTCAATGACAGTTAAGCCATTGAGCTGGAGGTATTGTTTTGGAATGGTGGCACCCATCCGCCGACCTATACCAGCGGCTGGTACGATAGCCCAAATTGTCATAGCTTTTTCTTCGGTTAAAAGCGGTTTCTTCAGTTAATAGCGATATCTTTAATTAGATATCCACGAGGAGATTACTGCGCCTAGGTTAGTCGATTACCATGAAAAAAGTCTCACCTTCCGCAATCATACCCAGCTCAGAGCGCGCCCGTTCTTCGACGGCTTCGAGACCGTTTTTTAAATCATAAACTTCAACTTCCAATAACCTATTGCGTTCTTCTAGCTGGCTATTTAACTGTCTCTGTTGTTCTAGCTCACTGTCCAAGCTATTCAGGACACGTACACTATCTTCCCCCAACCACAACTGGTATTGGAGAATGATAAACATAAGCGCCAATGTGCTGAACAATACTTTCATAGTGACTTAATATATCTAAATTGTGCTTTTATTTTACGAAGCGCGAAAACTCGAACAAACCCCGGTATACAGCATTCACCCCTAACTCTTCTTCAATCCGTAACAGTCGATTGTACTTAGCCACTCTGTCTGAACGGCATAGTGACCCTGTCTTGATTTGTCCTGCTGATGTAGCTACCGCCAAATCAGCTATCGTCGTATCCTCAGTCTCACCTGAGCGGTGAGAAATAACGGAACTGTAGCCTGCATCTTTGGCCATGTTAATAGCGGCAAGGGTTTCGCTGAGCGTGCCAATTTGATTAAATTTTATCAAAATTGAATTAGCTATGGATTCGTCAATGCCTCGCTTCAATATTTTTGTGTTGGTAACAAACAAATCATCACCTACTAACTGAACTTTATCGCCTATTTGAGCAGATAATTTAGCCCAACCGTCCCAATCACTTTCATCCATGCCATCTTCAATCGATAAAATAGGGTATTGCTCGGATAGATTTTGCAGATAATCAGCAAATTCCGCTGAAGAATAGGTCTTTCCTTCGCCTCTAAGATTATATCTGCCGTTCTCATAAAATTCAGAGGCAGCACAGTCCATCGCCAAGTGAATATCCTTGCCAACCTTAAGGCCAGTCTTCTCAATAGCTACTAAGATCGCATCCAATGCGGCAGCATTTGATGGCAAGTTCGGTGCAAAACCTCCTTCATCTCCGACCGCTGTACTCAATCCTTGCTGACTCAAAACCGATTTGAGCGCATGAAACACCTCAGCGCCATACCGTAAAGCCTCACTGAAATTGGGGGCGCCGGTTGGCTGAATCATAAATTCTTGAATATCGACATTATTGTCTGCGTGCTCACCACCGTTGATGATATTCATCATTGGCACCGGTAATGAAAATTGACCATCGCTGCCATTGAGCCTCGCAATATGACTGTAAAGCGGTATCCCGGATTCATTGGCCGCCGCTTTGGCCGCCGCAAGCGAGACCGCTAGAATCGCATTAGCACCCAATTTCGACTTATTCTCGGTGCCATCCAGATCAAGCATGATTTGATCTAGCGACTCCTGATCCATCGCGTCCCGGCCGATTAAAGCATCGCGGATACTAGTATTAATATTGTGAACGGCGCCCAAAACTCCCTTACCTAAATAACGCTCTGGGTCTTTGTCTCTTAGTTCTAATGCTTCCCGCGAACCAGTAGACGCACCTGATGGAGCACAGGCACTGCCTATCAACCCACTTGCCAATACAACGTCGGCTTCAACCGTCGGGTTGCCTCGGGAATCTAAAATCTCACGAGCTTTTAAAAATTTTATTTCTGCCATTTCAATACCTTGAATAGTTTTTATAATGTAGATTATTTTTTATTAAGCCGTATCGATTGGCTCGAATGACTTGATTAGCGAATCAAGGTCGCGCATTTGAGTGAGAAAAGCCGATAGGCTTGCCAAGCGCAGCGCACAAGGGCCATCACATAGCGCACTATCTGGATCAGGGTGAGCTTCAATAAATAGCCCAGCTAATCCTTGGCTCAATCCTGCCATTGCTAGGGACGTCACATCAGCGCGTCGCCCTCCCGCACTCTGCGCTAAGCCACCCGGGCGTTGCAGGGCATGTGTGGCATCAAACATTAACGGATAACCAAATTGCTTCATCACCGAAAAGCCGAGCATATCAACCACGAGATTGTTATAGCCAAAGGACGTTCCCCGTTCACAAAGAATGAGGTTGCTATTACCCGCCTCCTCACACTTGTTAATTATATGGCGCATTTCTTCGGGAGCCAGAAACTGTGCCTTCTTAATATTAACAACCGTGCCGGTCCTAGCAATCGCTTCGACCAAGTCCGTTTGTCTGGATAAAAATGCAGGCAGCTGAATTACATCAGCGACCTCACTGACAGCGTTAGCCTGCTCTGGGCTATGTATATCGGTAATAACTGGCACGCTAAAGGTTTCTTTGATTTCCGAAAGCCACTGCAAGCCCTTATCCAATCCTGGCCCGCGAAAAGACGTAAGCGAGGAACGGTTGGCTTTGTCGAAAGAGGCTTTGAACACAAAAGGTATGCCCAAACGAGCCGTTACTTCTTTGAAATTCTCAGCAACGGTCATCGCCAAGTCTCTAGATTCCAGAACGTTCATGCCACCGAAAAGCACAAACGGCAATTCATTCGCCAAAGGGATATCAGCAATCATTAGTTGTTTAGATTTCATGATGATTTTAGGCCGCGGTTTCCGAAGAAAACGAGCTTAAGCTATTTCCTGTGAGGTTGGGGTGGCTGCATTATCTTCTGCACTGTCTTGTGTATTGCCTGCGGAGTGATTTACCAATTTATCGGCCGACCCCGGGCCATTAAGCTCTTCGTGTTTGGCAATAGCCGCCTTTATGAAGCCCGTAAACAATGGGTGGCCATCTCTAGGGGTTGAGGTGAATTCCGGGTGAAATTGACATCCTACAAACCAAGGATGGTCAGGCACTTCAATCACTTCAACCAACATGCCATCACCGGAGTTCCCAGCCAATTTTAAACCTGCTGCCGACAGCATTTCTCTATAATCGTTGTTAAATTCGTATCGATGCCGGTGACGCTCAGTTATTTCCTCCGACTGATAGCATGCAAAAGTTTTGGAGTCCTTATCTAAGATGCAGGCCTGTGCGCCTAAGCGCATTGTGCCGCCAAGATCAGAATCCTCGTTTCTGGTCTCTGTACTGCCGCTGGAGGTAACCCACTCACTAATTAAAGCGATGACAGGGTTCTCGTTTTTTTTATCAAACTCTGTGCTATGAGCGCCTGTAAGGCCGGCGACGTTGCGCGCATATTCAATAACAGCGACCTGTAACCCAAGACAGATGCCCAAATAAGGCACTTTATTTTCCCTGGCATATTTAACAGCGGAAATTTTGCCCTCAATGCCACGCTCACCAAAACCGCCAGGCACCAAAATCGCGTCATGGCCAGCAAGGGAATCGATGCCGTTGGCCAAAATGTCGTTGGAGTCGATATAGCTTACTTTGATTTTTGTTCGAGTTTGAATGCCAGCGTGAATAATAGCTTCGTTTAGAGACTTATAGGCGTCTAATAATTCGGTGTACTTACCCACCATGGCCAAGTTAATTTCTCGCTCAGGGTTTAAGTGGGAATCAACTACCCTATCCCATTCGGAAAAATCTGCTTTTGGGCAATCCAGTTTGAATTTGCGCACCACAATTTCGTCTAAACCGGCAGCGCCAAGCATAGCTGGAATTCGATAAATGGAATCTGTATCTGGTAGCGAAATAACCGCCGGCAGTTCAACATTAGTGAACAATGCAATCTTACGCCGGGACGACTCATCGATTGCCTGCTCGGAGCGACAAACCAAAATATCCGGCTGTATTCCTATAGAGCGCAGTTCTTTTACCGAATGTTGAGTTGGCTTGGTTTTAGTCTCCCCAGCAGTGCTAATGTAAGGCACGAGGGTAAGGTGCAAAAATAGAGCGTGCTCGGGGCCGACTTCGACTCTTAGCTGTCTCACGGCCTCGAGGAAGGGCTGTGATTCGATATCACCAACCGTGCCACCTATTTCCACAAGCGCCACATCGGCATCCCCAGCACCGACAATGATTCGTCTTTTAATTTCGTCGGTGATATGAGGAATAACTTGGATTGTTGCGCCTAGGTAGTCACCTCGGCGTTCGCGCTTGAGAACTTCCTCGTAAACTTTACCGGTCGTAAAATTATTCTTCTGCTGCATAGTAATACGGCTAAAGCGCTCATAGTGTCCGAGATCTAAATCAGTCTCAGCGCCGTCTTCGGTCACGTAAACTTCGCCATGCTGAAACGGGCTCATGGTGCCAGGATCTACATTGATGTAGGGATCCAGCTTAAGCATGGTGATTTTGAGGCCGCGAGCCTCAAGGATTGCGGCAAGTGAAGCAGAGGTTATGCCCTTGCCCAGCGAAGAAACTACACCGCCGGTAATAAATATAAAACGTGTCATTAGGGCCCCATCTTGTGTTTGCGAATCAGCTTTGCGCTGACACTTGCAGATGGACGACCATGGTACTGGAATGCCTCCATCAGCTCAATTGGATTTCTCGTTTAGAGGCCAATTAAAGTTCGGCCTCAGCCATTTCACAGTAACTCCCTGCCTAACCACGGTGTCTGCAGCGTAATTTTCTGAAACTCCGATTTCGGGGACAAAGGCTAGTTGGTCCGCTACAAAGACAAGCGGTATCCGCATCCGCAGCCACGGCTGAATACCCGCTTCCTGAAGAAGTTTCTTCAACGATTTGGTTGGCCGCCCAGGCAACTTTAATTCTTCTCCACCTTGGCGGTAGCGAATTTGAACTTCAGCCATCCTCGCCCTATCGATACTCATTGCCGGTTCATTGACTAAAGAGACGAGACGCAGGCATCCATTGCCGGGCAGTACACATTCTTCTTTATCCAGCTGCCAATGTAAAACCTGCTCTATCAATGCTTGTTTTGGGGGCAGCGCGTAGAGATTGCCCGCATGCACTACAAGCCTAAAGTCATTAGCTTCTAACAGTGTTTTCGTGTTTTTTTGAGTTGAAGCAAACGCATCAACGACAGCATTGAGTTTGCCCCAGCCGATGTCGTCTAAACCCAAACCAAGCAGCCAATAGCGAATAGTGTTTCTTAGCCTAACAGGGGCTAACAATTGCAACGCGCCAAGATTCAGCACCGAGCCCTCTTCAGTTGCCGCTGCAGCCATATCTAGCTCTGCCAATGCCCGCATTAATTCATCTGCCTCGCTTAGCAACTGACTACTTTTAGCCCAGGAAGATCGATAATTAGGCCAACGCCTGGCCAGCAGCGGCAACACCTCATTGCGGCAAAAATTTCTATCAAACCGGGAGTCTTGATTACTCTCATCTTCAATCCAAGATAGCTGAGAGGTTTGAGCATAATCAAGCAGCTGCTGACGAGGTATCGCCAGCAAGGGCCGAAGCAGATAGCCCAGCCCAAGCGCTCGTCTAGGAGGAATAGCAGACAAACCCTTAACGCCAGCGCCACGCATCAAACGCAGTAACATCGTTTCATACTGATCGTCAGCATGATGGGCGAGCAGCAGGATCTCTCCAGCCGCAATATTCTCTTGAAAAGCTTGATAGCGACAATTTCTCGCCGCATTTTCGAGCCCGTCCTGATTGCCCTCCAACCCAGAGCGCACATCAACAGTTATTGAGGTGAGAGGCACTTCAAGATGAGCACAAAGAGATTCACAGTGGCGCTGCCAACAATCAGCATTTTCACTTAGCTGATGATTGATATGTAACGCCCGAATGGATAGAAACCTTTTCTGCAGCACTAGGCAGTGGAGCAAGACAACTGAGTCCATGCCACCACTTAGAGCCACACAAAGCGGCGCATCGCTGGAGAGCTCAAGCATGCTTTCGTTGAAGCTTTGTAGCAATGAGACCATGGAAAATACACCGGCAACTTGGAGGAATGGGTGTTTTAGAGCGCACACCGGCTCGATTTCAGAATATAACCCAGCCTTTTGGCTGACGCGGCGCTGGCAGATGCCCGACTGCCACTTAACTGGGGCCTAATTAAGAGCCTAACTAGCAATTAACTACTGACTAGGCCTGTCATTCTAAAATTGACATCCGGCAGCCATTTTGGCCGACGCCAATCTAATTCTTAATCCAACCCTAGCTACTAATTCCATAGCTCATTAAGCGTTCATATCGGCGGTTGACAAGCTCGTCCTCTGGCATCTGGCTAAGCCGGTCTAGTTGTTCTATTAATGCCACTTTTATACTGGCGCATACCGCAGCTACATCTCGATGCGCGCCGCCCAGTGGTTCCGGGATTGTATTATCCACTATCCCTAACTCTTCTAGCCGCTTTGACGTAACTCCCATCGCTTCTGCCGCCGCTGCCGCATGATCAGCAGACTTCCAAAGTATAGTCGCGCAGCCTTCTGGCGTGATTACCGTATAGGTTGAAAATTGCAGCATGTTTAGCTGATCAGAAACGCCGATGGCTATGGCTCCACCAGAGTTAGCTTCGCCTGTAACCGTCGCTATTAATGGGGTTCTAACCCGTGACATCATCGCCATATTTTCAGCAATAGCCTCATTAATCCCTCTTTCCTCTGAATCTATTCCAGGGTAAGCGCCAGGTGTATCTATAAATGAGAAAACTGGTAATTTGTAGCGTTCAGCTAATTTAATTAACCGTCTAGCTTTTCGATAGCCTTCAGGCCTTGGCATGCCGAAGTTATGTCTAACTTTTTCCTTGGTACCGCGCCCTTTTTGATGGCCAATAACCATTACCGGCTTGCCATCGAGTCTAGCCAAACCGCCGATCAAAGCCTGATCATCGGCGAACAGCCTATCACCATGGAGCTCATCAAAATCAGTAAAAATGTGGCGGATAAAATCGTAGGTATAAGGGCGCTGCGGATGTCTTGCTACTTGAGACACCTGCCACGAAGAAAGATTAGCGTAGATTTTTTTCGTAAGCTTGGTGCTTTTTTCATGAAGGTTTTGGATCTCTTCATTAATATTGATGTCATTGTCTGTGCCGACGAGACGCAGTTCGCTTATTTTAGCCTCAAGTTCGGCAATGGGTTGTTCAAAATCTAAATAATTCGGATCCATTTTTTATCCAATATTTTTCACTATTACTGCACTAACTAAGAGTTGATGGTCGGCTATATTTAATCTCTAGTTTGTCTTTACCAAACTCGGACTTCAGCCTTTTAATTAAGTCATCTGCAGGGGAGACTTTCCATTCAGAGCCGAGAATTATACACCCTCTTGAGTTATTTCGTCGATAATTCACCATAACTTGACAGCCTTCCACCGCTTCAGACACCGCCTCCTCAGGAATGTAGTCTACTGAGTTTGCCATAATGGTAGGCTGCTGCGCCGACTGTAGTGCTAGTTGATATGGGCTCAGTATGGCGGCTAGCTTATCGCTAAATCCAGTCGTTAAATTCGAAGCTTCTATGTCTAGAGAGAGCCTATTTGCAAATTTCTTGCGGGCCTGCGTTAAAGTCATAACATCTTTTGCCCTGCCGCGCATGCCACCGGAGAAATCATCCACACTGATATTGCATTCCACCACCAGAATTACGTCCTTTTGCAATAACTCACGAAACTTCTCATATTCTCTCCCGTATAGAGCCACTTCAAAGCGGGCGCTGCGGTCATCTAAGGTAAGAAAAGCGATAGTATCTCCCGCTTTACTTTTCATAGTTCGTACCGCATGCAAAAGACCAGCAGTAATTTGATGACCACGCTCGGGCCTCAAATCTGATAGTCGATTTTTGGTAAGATGCGATAACTCTGGCAAAAATTCGTCAATAGGATGCCCTGACAAATACAACCCAAGAGTCTCTTTCTCCGCCAACAACCGTTGCTGCTCTTGCCAAGGTTGAAACGCATCGCTCGCCGACATATCGAGTTCGCTTGTGGCGTCGACCGGCGCAATCTCCCCGAATAGATCTTCCACACCACTGGCCTGATTACGGCTACTCTGCTCAGCGGCTTTCATGGCTTGGGGAAGGCTATAACTCATAAGCGCACGGACGTAATCACAACTACCCTCTACCAAACTATCCATCGCACCAGAACGAACCAGAGCTTCCATTGTTCTCTTATTAATAGTCTGTGAGTCGACACGCTGACAGACGTCTAGCAAACTAGTGAACAGAGCACCTTCTCTAGCGTTTAAAATACCGCCCACAGGGCCTTCGCCTAAGCCTTTGATTGCGCCTAAGCCATACACAATCTGACCGGCATCATTGACAGTAAAATTGAACTGCCCGATATTAATATCCGGCGGCACTATTTCCAACTTCATTGATCGGCATTCCTCGATCAGCGTCACTACTTTCTCAGTATTGTCCATATCAGCAGAAAGAACTGCCGCCATGAAGTAAGCCGGATAATGCGTTTTGAGCCACGCTGTCTGATAGGAAACCAAGGCATAAGCTGCGGAATGTGACTTGTTAAAACCGTAGCCTGCAAATTTTTCCATTAAATCAAAAATGGACTCCGCTAGATCAACATCCACGTCTCGAGCTTTAGCCCCTGCCACGAACAATGTTCGCTGCTTAGCCATCACCGCAGGGTCCTTCTTACCCATCGCTTTACGTAAGATATCGGCGCCACCTAAGGTGTAGTTCGCCAAAACCTGAGCGATTTTCATCACTTGCTCTTGGTAGAGGATGACCCCGTAAGTATTGCCTAGCACCGGCTCTAGTTCAGGATGTGGAAACTCAACTCGGGTGCGGCCGTGTTTGCGATCGATGAAGTCA
>JBLGBJ010000049.1:0-18248 GCA_047617605.1 Pseudohongiellaceae bacterium
GGTGAGATTTTGTCTTAGACAAAATAGAATGAATCCCGAACGCAATAGAACTAGACGCGACCTAATAAATTAGGTTGGGTCAACAAAACACGGTGAGATGGCTGAGTGGCTTAAGGCGCACGCTTGGAAAGTGTGTGATGGCTTATACCCATCCCAGGGTTCGAATCCCTGTCTCACCGCCACTTTTTGCCTCGTTATCCAGTTGCGCTGGATAACGAGGCAATCCTCTCAAAAACCACCTTATCTCCTATAACGACCCTTCCACCTAGCCTCGTTGTCTCTTTGCATTAGCTTGTTGTAGACTCAATGCAATTAAATTCGGCAGTTTAGTGGTAACCGTATGAATCTTATAGAAAAATCAAAAACTTTGGTACTTTGCATCGCACTAGGCTCAGGCTCGTTTGCTGCTGCCAACGACTGGCCAAGCTATGGAGGGGACAACGGCTCTCAGAAATATATGCCGTTCGATCAGATTAACAAGGCCAACGTCAGCACGATTGCTAGCGCTTGGACATGGCAGAGCTCGGATAACGTAACCGTTGCCGACAACTTCAAGCAAGAAAACTATAAGGCGACGCCAGGAGGCTACAAAGCTACCCCTATCGTCGTTAACGGCACTATGTACGTGCCAACCTCATTTGGTCGAATAGCGGCGCTGGACGCTGAAACCGGTACTGAAATATGGGTATTTGACACCAAAGCCTGGGAAGCGGGGCGGCCACCTAATCTTGGCTACAACACGCGTGGAGTTGGATACTGGGAAGGAAACGGTAAGCAGCGCATTTTTTTGGCAACAAATGATTCTTATCTTTGGTCTATCGATGCAGTTTCAGGCAAGCCGGATCCAAGCTTCGCGGACGAAGGCAAGCTCGATCTGGCGCAAGGTCTTGGCAGGGAGATAGATCGCCGTCAATACGGAGTAGTATCGCCGCCACTGATTACAAACAATCGCGTTGTTGTGAATTCTATTATCAACGACGGTCCTACGACCAAAGAAATGCCACCGGGTAACGTACGGGCATTTAATCCAGAAACAGGCGCGCTGGAGTGGATGTTTAAAACAATTCCACAGGCAGGTGAGTTCGGCAACGAGACTTGGGAAGACGGTTCATGGGAATACACCGGCAATACGAATAGCTGGACGATCATGAGCGCGGATGACGAACTGGGTATTGTCTATATCCCGATTGGGACCCCTACCAACGACTGGTATGGCGGGTTGCGCAAAGGTGACAACTTGTTTGCTGAGAGTTTGCTTGCTGTAAGAGCAGATAACGGCGAGCGCATTTGGCACTATCAAATGGTCCATCATGGTGTTTGGGATTATGATCTGCCCGCTGCGCCCACATTGGTTGATATTAATGTGGACGGCCAGCCAATTAAAGCCGTTGTAGCAATTTCCAAGCAGGGCTTTAGTTATGTTTTTAACAGAATAACAGGTGAACCAGTTTGGCCGATTGAAGAAAGGCCGGTTCCAGTGAGCTCCATGCCTGGCGAAAAACTTTCAGCCACCCAGCCATTCCCAACCAAACCTGCGCCGTTTGAACCTCAGGGCATAACTGACGAAACGCTAATCGATTTTACGGTGGAACTGCGTAACGAAGCTTTGCAGAATATTGAAAAGTTTGATTACGGTCCCTTATTCACACCACCGTCACTTCGAGGCACAATTAACTTCCCAGGTTGGGCAGGAGGTGGTGAGTGGCATGGTGCTTCTTTCGACCCTGATACGGGTTTATACTACATACCTTCAGCATCTTCCCCGATAGTGGTGCAATTAGTAGAAGCTGACCCTAAGAAATCAAATCTTAAATACGTTCGCGGCGGCGCAACATCCATTGGTGGTCCGCAGGGCTTACCGCTAACAAAGCCTCCTTATGGACGAATAACCGCAATTAATTTGAACACGGGAGAACACGAATGGATGGTTCCCCACGGTGAGGGTATTCGCCAGAAAATTATTGACATGGGCATTCTGGATCCAGGCCCTGTTGGCAGCCAAAGTAGAACAGGCCCCGTGCTAACAAAAACCCTGCTTTTTTTGGCTCAGTCAGATGGTCCTCGCAACTTACTCAGGGCATTTGATAAAGCCACCGGTGAAATCATCCACGAAATAGACCTGCCGCTCCCTCCCGGAGGTACGCCTATGACTTACATGGTCGGCGCAAAGCAATATTTAGCGATCGCTGTAGGCGGAGCTCAAGACTCAAGGATTGTCGCATTAGCCTTACCCTAGAGCTGATACGGGTGAAAATCTAAGTAGAATTTCTGCATGCTGCTGCTCATTGCTCAAATCAATGGTCAGCAGCACTTGCTTCCTCGCAATAAATTTCCCATAATCCGCGCCTGTACAGGAAAGCGTCTGTGCTATTATGCTTTATGGTATCTCTTGTCGGTCCCCGCGCAATGAAAAGTTATAAACTCCGCCAGGCCCGGAAGGGAGCAACGGTAGTAACCGACTCATGTGCCGTGGTGTGGCTGGCAGGAGCTGCCACCTTAAGTTCTGCAGTCAGGGATCAAAAAAAGCACGCAATAAATACTCAATATTCACCGTCCATAAACTCGACTCCTTTATGAGCTATCAAGTACTTGCTAGGAAATGGCGCCCGAGTAACTTTACCGAAGTGGCGGGTCAAGCTCATGTCCTCAAATCTCTGATCAACGCGCTTGATAACCAGCGTTTACATCACGCTTACCTCTTTACTGGCACGCGCGGGGTTGGCAAGACGACTCTTGCTCGTATTTTGGCTAAATGCCTTAATTGTGAAGAGGGGGTCAGTTCTATACCCTGCGAAAAATGCGATTCGTGCAGAGAAATTAGTGAAGGTCGGTTCATTGACTTGCATGAGGTGGATGCAGCATCACGAACCAAGGTTGAAGATACTCGAGAGCTGCTGGAAAATGTCCAATACACGCCGGCTCGCGGGCGCTATAAAGTCTATCTGATAGATGAGGTGCACATGCTTTCTACGCACAGTTTTAATGCGCTGCTGAAAACGTTAGAAGAACCGCCACCTCATGTAAAATTTTTATTTGCGACTACTGACCCGCAAAAGCTGCCAATAACAATTCTGTCCCGATGTTTGCAATTTAATCTTAAGAATTTAAGTCCAAAGATGATTTCTGATTACTTGGGCACGGTGTTAAAACAGGAAGAAATAACCTTTGATGAAGAGGCTCTGTGGCAAATAGCGGCAGCTGCTGCCGGAAGTATGCGTGACGCTTTAACCTTGGTAGATCAAGCAATTTCCTTTTGTGATGGCAGTGTGACGGCTTCCGGCGTTGTTGAAATGTTAGGAATTCCAGAGCAAGAACAAGTTTTTCAATTGCTCAGCAATATGGCCCGTGGGGATGTTAAAGATGTATTGCAATTGGTAAGTGTAATCGCCGAACAGACACCGGACTATGCTCATACCTTAGATAGTTTGCTGTCATTGTTACATCGAGTGGCAATAGCTCAGGTAATGCCGGACGCTATAGACAACAGCTTTGGAGACAAAGGAAAGGTCTTGAAAATTGCAGGGGAAATTGCTGCCGAGGATGTTCAACTTTACTATCAGATTGGCTCCAAAGGCCGCGAGGAACTTCGTTACTCTGCGGAAGTACGTGCTACATTTGAAATGTTATTGCTAAGAATGATGGTTTTTTCACCGACCTATGTTGCTGGCGAGACCAAAGAATCTAATACGCACCTTGAAAGCGTTTCAAAGACGGCTAATCAATCCGCTACGATAGATATCGAAAAAAAAAAGTTAACCCCAGCTAATACAGCACTAGTTGAAGTAAGCCCTAACAACACCGCTCGGGTTAATTCCCCCTCAGCAGAAGCAATAAGCTGTTTAACTCCAGAAAATGGCAACAACACCCGTCGCTTACCATCAGCAAAAAATACACCAAACAACACAGTAAATAGTAGTCATATTGCAGCTATTGAGCCTGAAGTCACTCTGGCTGATCATGAAAGTATAGATGAATACAGCACTCTTGATTCGGATCGGGGCATCCAGCCGCAGCCTCAAAAAGCACTGGCTCCCGACCCAAATTCGACGCACTTAATGGAGAACACGTCCGAGAATGCGGCCGAGAGCACAGCCAATAATTTAGCCGTAAAACCAGCAAACGTTAAACACGCCGATTCGAAGCGGGCAGACAACATCAGTTTGCAAAATCTTGATCATGACCTTTGGCTGACAAACTTCGCTAGCGTCCCCGCTAATGGTATCGTCGCTAATGTATTAGCTAATACGCAGATTTTATCCGTCGCTGGCAATATCATACAGCTACGTTTAGACGTTAATCAAAGTGCTGTCTTTGGAGATGAGTTACTGGAAAGAATTGCAGCTGTCTTCAGTGATTGGCTCAATGAGAAGATAACCGTGGCTGTTGTTATAGCGGAAGTGGATAAAGAAACACCGGCGCTTCTTAGCCAGCGATTGAGAGCTGAAAAACACGCTAAGATGGTTATGGATTTTGAGCAGGACTCAACAGTGCAAGATTTGTTGGCGCGTTTTTCTGGGAGCATTGTTCAAGACAGTATTAGTTCAATTCAAGCAAAAGATAACAGTAAGGGCGGAAGATGACAGATTTTACCGAAATCATGAACCAGGCTCGGCAAATGCAAGAGCAAATGAAAAAGGCTCAAGAAGAGCTGGCTAGCAAAATAGTGTCAGGCCAATCTGGGGCTGGGTTGGTCACCGTCAGTATGAATGGCCGACACGATGTGCTGGGTGTTCAAATTGATGCGAGCTTGATGTCAGAAGATAAGGCCGTGGTCGAAGATTTGATTGCCGCGGCAGTTAACGATGCAGTTCATAAGGTAGAAGAGCACAATAAATCATCACTTGGCAATATGGCAGATGGTCTTAATTTACCGGAAGGATTCAAATTTCCGTTTTAACAGACTGTTAATGTAGAGTAAGTTCAGAGAAAGAACCAATAATGAATTCAAGTCCCCTAATCGACCAGCTAATTGAAGCGTTCCGCTGTCTGCCCGGAGTTGGGCCAAAATCTGCTCAGCGTATGACATTGCAACTACTGGAGCGAAATAGGGTGGGAGCTAAACAATTGAGCACCGCTTTGACTGAAGCGCTTGATAAAGTTGGAAACTGCGCCGATTGCGGTACGCTAACCGAAGAATCTGTTTGTCGTATTTGTGCAAGCCCTTCAAGAGATAAATCCCTGTGCTGTGTTGTAGAATCGCCAGCTGATATATTTGCAATTGAGCAATCAGGTTCTTTTCGCGGGATATATTTTGTTTTAATGGGGCATCTGTCTCCTATAGATGGGATAGGCCCAGAGCAGCTTAGTATTCCTCGTTTAATAGACAAGGTGAGTGAACAAAAAATTAAAGAACTCATAATTGCTTGCAACCCTAACGTTGAAGGCGAGGCAACAGCATATTACATAGCTGAACAATTACGCGGAACTGATGTAGTTGTTTCTCGAATTGCTCACGGTGTGCCGGTGGGAGGAGAGCTGGAATTTGTAGATGGGGGGACACTAAGCCATGCCCTTACAGGCAGAAAAATTATGGGTAAAGTTTAAATGATAAAACACAGCCAAAAACACTATGAGTGAAAGCCCCGAAATAAATTACATCACCAGTGATGCAGAGTTCGCTTCTTTGTGTAAGCGCTGGCAAGATTCTTATTCTATAGCCGTAGATACAGAGTTCATGAGAACCAATACCTTTTACGCTAAAATAGGCTTGTTGCAAATCGCCGATGAAGAAGAGGTATATTTAATTGACCCTCTTGAAATTAAAGACTGGGATGGATTTAGGGAATTATTGATAAATTCCAATTGCATCATAGTCGTTCATTCGGCCAGTGAAGATCTAAATCTATTACTTACACATATAGGGTGCCTCCCGAGCAATCTATTTGACACGCAGCTAGCGGCTGCTTTTTTAGGTCTTGGATTCAGCCTAAGTTATCAAGCTCTTGTGGAACAACAAACTGGGATCACCGTTGAGAAAGGCGAGACGCGATCTGATTGGTTAAGACGCCCGCTGTCAGAAAAGCAATTAAAATACGCAGCCAACGACGTTATCTATCTTTTAGATATCGCAAACACGCTGCGTGAATCTCTGGTAAGCGATTCAAAACTAGCGTGGTTTGAAGCCGAAAGTAAAATGCTACTTAAGGCAGCAGAGCAGGTCGAAGATGAAGAATATTGGGGCACTTTATACGCCGGCATTAGTAATGCTTGGCGGCTAAGCGACGAAGCCCTTCGTTTTTCAAGACGACTTTGCCTTTGGCGAGAAACAGAAGCACGCCTGCGCAATAAGCCGAGAAGTTGGATCGCAAAAGACAGTGATCTACAGGCTATTGCTGTATCGGCTTCACAGGCTGCAGTACTCAATGAAGAACTGTTGAGATCAGTCAAAGTACAAGAGCCAAAATTTATTCAACGCTATGCTAGTGAGCTTTCCAATATTCTGAATGACCAAAGCAGTGATGACGGGCTAATCGACAGATCCAATCTAAATTATCCTATAGAGGGTTCAGATCGAAAAACCCTTAAAGCTTTGCAAAAGGTCGTCGAAGAGAAAGCAGTCCAACACCAATTAGCACCTGAACTACTGGGGCGTAAGAAACAGCTTCTGGATATTATGAAACGCGCCAAGCAAACGCTTGAGTTCAATTGGGACGGGCAATCGGACAACTGGCGCCGGGAAATATTGGAAACAGAGTTCTCTAAATTACTAAAAGATGAGAGTTAGAGTGGCCGATAGCATGGATGAGCCTATTCTAAGAGAGAAGTTTTGGGATTTGCCTTTGTCATCTCTTAATTCAGCAGAATGGGAAGCTTTGTGTGACGGCTGTGGCCGCTGCTGCTTGAAAAAATTTGTCGACCAAGATGAGGAAAAGCTACTTTGGACCCGAGTCGTCTGTCGTTATTTTGATCAGGAGACAAGCCGCTGCGGTTGTTATGACGAGCGATCTGTTAATGTGCCAGACTGCATCGACGTAAAAACTTTGGATATTGAGGCGACAAACTGGATGCCTGATACCTGTGCTTATAAATTAAGAGCGATGAATAAGCCACTACTCCCATGGCATCCTCTTATCACAGGTTCTAGGGATGAAATAACGGATGCCGATATCACGATCAGCAACAAGGTTATTTCGGAGGAATACGTCCACCCCGAGGGGTACGAAGAACACGTTATTCGCTGGGTTAGTGCGTAAGGTTAGGCAAATGAAAAGAGCACAATGAATTCTGAATTTGATTACTCATTGATCTGGCTGATTTATCTGTGCGCGGGCGCTTTGTTTTACTGGGTGCTTCACAATCTTACTAAATCGGTTAGCCCTTCTTGGTGGTTTTACAGCCTGCGAGCCTTTTATTTTGGGCTGGCATTTACCCCAGCTTACGCTAACGATCAGGGAAATTCGCTAGCGCCAGCTCTGATGGTTTCAACCTTGGATTTGATCACCGGCGGGGCTGCGGGTGTCTCGAGGGCGCTAATACCTTTGTTAATGGTATTGCTGGCTTCCATTGTTCTCGCAACGATTGTCTATTTTTATGCAAAAAAGAAATTAAAATCAAACAGTTAGTGTGAATAAAAGTTTTTATTCGTGCCTTTGCATGAATCACCACTTTCTTGCGTTAGCAATTTCTGGTTGAATCTTTGATTTGTTTACTCTTTCTCAAAAACATTACTTCAAACAATAGCTTCGCCTAAGAGGTACGCTGCGATGGGCCATTTTACAACTCTAGTTTCTATCATGATATTAGTTGGAGCGGCAGGAGGTGTTATTAATTACTACACCTTATCCACTAAACAGTTGCCAGATCGGAGTGTTCTCTGGCGCTGTATAATGATTGGCATACCGGTAACATTTATCGTGCCATTTATACTTAGTGTCTTTGGCAGCACTTTGCTAGTTGAAAGTGAGGGTAATCCGGCGAATTTGCTCAACTATGTGGCGATATGTCTGGCCGTTGCAATAACGCCGCGCTTTTTTATGACGGAAGTTGCTGACAACGTTTTAACTGAGGCTCGAGCGGCGAGCGAAAAAGTCGATTTACTACAATATCAGTTGAAACAATTACAAGAGGAATTATTGCCTCTTATTGATACCGAGACTGAAAATGACAATGCTTCAGCTGACTCTGAGGGGCTCTCAATGGACCCTGAAGAGCTTGATGTAACTTCATCAACGGTGTTGAAAACCTTGGGGGGTGGTCGCTTCATATATCGCTCCTTAGGTGGGCTTTGTAAAGACGCAGATACAGATGAGATCACTATGGCAAAAACGCTTGGCTTTTTAACGCTAAAGTCACTGGCGGGAAGAGTTGGAAGCCGCAAGGGGGTTCGTTGGTATATTACAGAGCGAGGAAGGCAATTGGTTGACATCAGCATTTAGATCACTCGGAGTCGGGCTTAATTTTCTGCGCCTTAATCTGCACCATAAAAGGCCGGATCGCCGAAACTGTCGTATCTAAAATCAGAAGTTGGGTATCGTTAGACTGGGACTGTATTAATGCACTCCTGCTGTTTACAATAGCTCGCAAATTAATCGCGTAGTGGAAATAGATTTATGAATTTTACTGGTACTGAAGACTATGTAGCCACAGATGAGCTACAAATGGCAGTTAACGCAGCTATCGCTTTGCAAAAACCTCTCCTGATTAAAGGCGAACCCGGTACCGGTAAGACTATGCTGGCCGAGCAGATTGCCCTGTCTTTGGATTTGCCCCTTATTCAGTGGCATATAAAGTCCACCACAAAAGCACAGCAAGGCTTATATGAGTACGACGCGGTTTCTAGGCTAAGAGATTCTCAACTAGGCGACGATAAAGTTCATGATATCGGCAACTACATTATTCAAGGAAAGGTATGGGAGGCGTTTGACTCCGAGCAGCAAGTTGTTCTACTGATTGACGAGATTGATAAAGCTGACATCGAATTCCCTAATGACCTTTTGTTGGAATTGGACAAAATGGAATTCTATGTTTACGAGACTAAGCAAATCATTAAGGCGAAGACTCGGCCAATCATCATAATTACCAGTAACAATGAAAAAGAGCTACCAGATGCCTTTTTACGGCGTTGCTTTTTCCACTATATCGAGTTTCCAGACAACCTCACCATGGAAAAAATCGTTGATGTTCATTATCCAGACATCAAGAAAGAACTGGTAAGCCAAGCTATGGATATCTTCTTTGATGTAAGAAAAATTCCAGGGCTTAAAAAGAAGCCTTCAACGTCTGAACTGATTGATTGGCTGAAATTGCTAATGGCCGACGATTTGCCAGAAGAAATTCTGAAAAATAAAAATGCAAAAAACGCGATTCCACCACTTTACGGGGCGTTGCTTAAAAACGAGCAAGATGTTCACCTGCTAGAGAAGCTCGCATTCATGCATAGGGCCAAACGTTAATGTTGATAAATTTCTTTATGACACTGAGGGCGCAAAAATTACCGGTATCTTTTACCGAGCTTTTTGCTCTTCTTGAGTGTCTGAAGCAGAATATTGTTTTTGGCAGTGTTGAAGACTTTTATTTTCTGTCCAGAATGTGCATGGTCAAAGATGAAAAGAACTTTGATAAGTTTGATATAGCCTTTGCCAAGTATTTTGAAAATGTCGATATTCTTGATGACCTTTCTATCTATGAAATTCCAGATGACTGGCTCCGGAAAGAATTAGAGTCCATGCTCAGCGATGAAGAAAAAGCACAGATAGAAGCATTGGGCGGTTTAGAAAAGCTTATGGAAGAATTCCGTAAGCGAATGGAAGAACAGAAAAAGCGCCATGAAGGTGGTAATAAATGGGTAGGCACTGGCGGAACTTCACCTTTTGGTGCCTATGGGTATAACCCTGAAGGTATCCGCATTGGTCAGGAAGGTGGCAGGCAAGGCAAAGCAGCCAAGGTTTGGGATAAGCGAACTTATCGTGACCTAGATGACTCCGTTGAAATAGGTACGCGCAATATAAAAATGGCACTGCGCAGATTACGTAAATTTGCTCGGACCGGTGCGGAGGATGAATTGGATATAAATGACACGATTTCATCGACCGCAAGGAATGCTGGATTACTCGATATTAAGATGGTTCCAGAGCGGCATAATTCGGTCAAAGTGTTGTTGTTTTTTGACGTGGGTGGGTCGATGGATCCTTATGTAAAACTTTGCGAAGAGCTTTTTTCAGCCGCTCGAACCGAATTTAAACATCTAAAGTATTTCTATTTCCATAATTTTATTTATGAGTCAGTTTGGACCAAAAGCCAGCGCCGGCATGCAGAGACCACATCGACGTTTGACATTATTAATAAGTTTACTAAAGACTATAAAGTGATTTTCGTTGGCGACGCCACCATGGCTCCTTATGAAGTCACCCACGTTGGCGGAAGCATCGAGCATTATAATGAAGAGGCGGGATCTGTTTGGTTAAATCGACTCGCTGAGCATTTCGACCACATGATTTGGATTAATCCCACCCAAAAAGACTATTGGGAACATAGTTATTCAATTGAGGTCGTAAAAGAGCTTGTTGAAGACCGTATGTTCCCGCTGTCTGTTAAAGGGCTGGAAGAAGCGATGACACTGCTAACGAAATGAATTTCTTATGATTGAGAGACTAGGCGAAGACCTTAGACCTGAAAAATTCTCATCACTTGTGGAATTGCTCGATTACGTTAGCAAAGAGCACAGCGAGCGACCAGGCTTCAGTTGTTTCAAACAAACCCTAAGCTATGGTCAAATTGATGAGCTTAGTAATCGTTTTGCAACTATGTTACAGCAAAAAACCGAATTAAAACCGGGCGACAGAATCGCGATCCAGCTTCCTAACGTTCTCCAATTTCCTATCGTTCTGTATGGAGCATTGAAGGCTGGTCTAATAATTGTAAACACGAATCCTCTATATACGGCGAATGAAATGCTCCATCAATTCAATGATTCCGGTGTTAAGGCAATTGTTATTTTGGAGAATTTTTGTGACAAATTGGAGGAGGTTTTAGATCAAACTCAAATAGAGTCAATCTTCGTCACAAAACTCGGAGATTTTCAGTCGCCACTCCAGCGCCACATAATAAATTTTGGAATAAAATACCTTAAGAAACTTGTTCCGGTCTACAGCTTGCCTGCCACCCTTTGCTTGACTGATTTGAATGATTTCGATCCTTTCTATACCCAGCCAAAGCCCCTTTCTCGTGGCGATGATGTGTGCGTTATCCTTTACACTGGCGGCACTACTGGCATATCTAAGGGAGCAATGCTCAGTCATAACAATTTGATAGCGAACATGATGCAGCTTCGCTCCAGAAGTTTAGCGGTTATGAAAGATAAGGTTGAGAGTATAGCTGCGCCATTGCCGCTGTATCATAGTTACGCCTTTCTCTTGCACTGCCTCGCAATGCCCTATGCCGGTAATCATAATATTCTTATTACTAACCCGAGAGACCTGAACGCTTTAATCAAGTTATTGATTAAAGCAACTGTCAACGGATTCGTTGGGATTAACACCCTCTATTTGGCGATGCTGAGGCACAAAAACTTCCACAAAATTAATTTTGAGAACTTAAAATTCTGTGGTGCCGGCGGGATGCCGATGACAAGTTCGGTTATGGAAGAGTGGGAGAAAGTAACAGGATGCGAAATATTTGAAGGCTACGGATTAACCGAATGTTCGCCAGTGGTTTCGGTAAATATCCCAGGCCAGTTGAAGCTGGGAACTGTTGGCCCTCTGGTACCTGAGACAGAGCTAAAAGTAATGGCAGATTCTGGAGAAGAAGTTCTTCCAGGCGAAATAGGGGAGGCTTGGATTAGAGGTCCACAGGTGATGCTAGGATATTGGAATCGACCTGAAGAAACTGCAGAGACTATCACTGCCGATGGTTGGTTTAAATCGGGCGACTATGTCAATGTCGACAGTGATGGTTACATCCGCATTATAGACCGCAAAAAAGACATGATACTGGTATCGGGTTTCAACGTTTTTCCTAACGAAGTAGAAGATTGGGTCAACGGCCACCCTGGAGTTTTGGAAAGTGCTGCTATCGGAGTGCCCAATGAACGAACTGGAGAAGCTGTAAAATTATTTGTGGTGAGGCAAGATCGGCTGCTCACCTCAGAAGAGCTTATCCTTCATTGCAAAAAAGGTCTTACTGCCTACAAATTGCCGCGTGATGTGGTTTTTGTAGAGGATCTTCCAAAATCAAATATTGGTAAGATCATTCGTCGTGAGTTACGCGATTGAATACCTGCGGTTCTGCCAACCCTTAAAATTCTTAGAGTGTGATGTGTGCTTGAATCCCTAGAACAAGAACTGGATTCGTGTCAGATAGTGGATACGTTTCGACTGCGTAGAAAACTTCAGGAAGTTGTAAAAGACAGCACAGCAGGTTTCTTGGACAGTAATGCGGTAGCGTCACTTGCTGAGTCTATAAAAATATCGCAGAAGAAATGTCAGGTTCGCAATTCCTCGATTCCAGCTCATATCAATTTTCCTGATCAATTGCCCGTCAGTGCAAAAGCTGATGAAATTGCAAAGCTATTATCTAATCACCAAGTATTAGTCGTTGCCGGAGATACTGGTTCTGGAAAAACGACTCAGATACCGAAAATGTGTCTGGCCGCCGGTTTAGGAAGGCGGGGACTGATCGGTCATACTCAGCCGCGGCGCTTGGCCGCAGTTTCGGTAGCAGATCGGATAGCCGAAGAGCTAGGGGTTCAGGTAGGCCAAGGCGTTGGTTATCAAGTAAGATTCAACGAAAAAGTCGGTCCTTCAACCTTTCTTAAGCTCATGACGGACGGTATTCTTCTAGCGGAGATTCAGCAAGACCCCTTTCTCAACCGATATGAAGTTATTATTATCGACGAAGCACATGAGCGATCTCTTAATATTGACTTTTTGCTGGGATTTTTAAAGCAGCTTTTACCTAAGCGACCTGACCTTAAATTAATTATCACATCCGCCACGATCGATTTAGAAAAATTCTCGAAGCACTTTGATAGCGCCCCGATCGTTTCTGTATCAGGCCGAACATTTCCAGTTGTCACCGAATATATGCCGTTGTTGGAGGCAAGCAAAGATAAAGACAGTGCAAGCAATGGCGATTTTTTGGTTGATGGCGTTGTCGATGCCGTCGCTAGGCTCTATAGCGAAAATAACCCTGCAGCTTATGCGCATAACGACGTTCTGGTCTTTCTTGCCAGTGAGCGAGAAATCCGCGAGACGGCAATAGCTTTTCGTAAGCGTCGTTTAGCTAATACAGAAATATTGCCCCTTTACGCGAGGTTAAGGCACTCTGAGCAGGTGAAAATATTTAAACCTCACAAAGGTAGGCGAGTAGTGCTTTCGACAAACGTCGCTGAAACATCACTCACTGTACCCGGTATTCGATACGTGGTTGATACCGGCTTTGCTCGGATCAGTCGGTATAGTCTGCAGAGCAAAGTCCAGCGATTACCGATCGAGGCGGTCTCACAAGCTAGCGCAAATCAAAGGCAGGGGCGGTGTGGACGAATTGCTGACGGCGTTTGTATTAGGCTCTACTCGGAAACAGACTTTAACTCACGGGCTCTGTATACCGATCCTGAAATACGCCGAACTAATCTTGCTTCAGTCATTTTAAAGATGCGCTATATGCGTCTTGGCGATGTTGACAAGTTTCCGTTTCTTGAGGCACCAGCTACCAAAGCAGTTAATGAAGGATTCAAACTTTTATATGAATTAAACGCACTGACCCCTGCGCGAGAGCTAACTCGGCAAGGGAGTTGCATGGCGAAATTGCCAGTTGATCCTAAATTTGCGCGCATGTTGGTTGTCGCTGAATCAAGGGATTGCCTTAGTGAAATTTTGATTATTGTCAGTGCGCTAAGTACGCAAGATCCACGTGAGACCAATGCCGAAAACAGGTCGGCTGCTCATGAAGCATTGCAAAAGTTTAATCATCCGGATTCCGACTTTCTTTCCTTTGTAAACCTTTGGCACGAGTATGAAATAGAGAGACAGAGGCTTAATCAGTCTCAACTTAGAAAGTTCTGTAAACAGAACTTTCTTTCTTATATGCGCATGCGAGAGTGGCGGGAAATTCATCGACAGTTACTTTTATCTTGCCAGTCTCTTGGGTGGAAAATAAATAGCTCTGCTGCGGAATATCAGCCGGTTCATGAGAGCATAATCAGTGGCTCTTTGAATCAAATCGCATGTAAGAGCGAGGGCAATGAATACCTAGGAAACCGAAATAGAAAATTCAAATTGCTGTCAAGTTCCGTGCTTAGTAAAAAACAGTCTGATTGGATCGTCACAGGTGACTTGATTGAAACTCACCAGGTTTTCGCTTCCATGGCCGCCAAGGTTCAGCCTGAGTGGGTTGAGAATATGGCCCTGCATCTAGTAAAACGTGAATATTTTGAACCTCACTGGAGCAAAAAAAGACAGCAAGTTATGGCCTTTGAAAAGGTGCATCTTTATGGCCTGACTTTATTAGAAAAAGCGCAGATCACTTTTTCTGATGTCGACCCCGTAGCGGCACGGGAAATTTTTATCAGCGAAGGATTGACAGGTAGGCAGCTAAAAACCAACTTACCATTTTATGCAGCTAACCAAGCTTTTCTTGATGCCTTGGCAAAGCAAGAAGATAAGATTCGGCGGCCTGATTACATTCTCAGTGAATCCGATATTATCCGTTTCTATGATGAATGTTTGCCAGAGTCTGTTTTATCTACCCGGACTCTTGAAGCGTGGTTTCGCGATTTGGCGAAACAAGGGGGCACTGGCTCTAATTCAGGAAAGAAAAATGGTCGGTCTAATTTAAAAACTAAAACCACGGAGGCAGAGTTTAAACCTGAAAAGGGAGATGATGCTTCTCCTACTCTGACCGCTGAAAGGAAAATAAGACATACCTTGTATATTGAGCATTCTCAGATGTTAGCAGAAAGTCTTAACGGGAGTGCTTTCGATCAGTTCCCAGATCTGGCTATGGTAAACCGTAATCATTTAAGTATTAACTATGTTTTCGATCCTAGTAATCATAGAGACGGAGCAACCATTGATATTCCACAATTGTTGCTCAGCCAGCTTACTCAGGCAGATATTGATTGGGCCGTGCCCGGAAATATTAGAGAAAAGTGTATAACCCTGATAAAAGGGCTGCCGAAAGCAACACGGAAAAATTTTATACCGGTAAGCGGCTTTGTAGACCACATACTCCCTTTAATGTCATCGGCTGATGGGAGTTTGACCGACGCTCTTATTCGTAATGTGCGCAATCTTAAGAAGCTAAATTTAACCGCTGCCGATTTTGGCTCTGTTGAAATACCTAAGCATCTACTAGCAAAAATAAGGATTCTGGATGAGAGTGGACTGGAGTTGGGGTTTGGTGGCGATTTGGCTGCACTTAAACGTGATTTCTCGTTAGACAGTGAGGTACACAATACAGATGTTTCTGCGAGCCTCCACCCTCTAGAGTGCCAAGGATTAACTGATTGGAATATCGATGAGCTTCCTAAAAAGCTTGAAGTAGGTGACGATCTCCTGCTTATTAGATACCCAGCGCTAGTGGATGAGGGTGAAAGCATAGGTGTGAAGCTTTTTACTGATCAAGCAGAAGCCGTTAAGGCAAATCGATCTGGGTTGCTACGGTTATTGATGCTTCGCAGCGTGCAACAGCGTAATTCGATTCGTAAATCAGGCGTTAGATTTTTAAATTCTATGGCTCTAAAAATGAATGGCGCTAGCATCATCGATATTGATCAATTACTTGAAGCGGCTTATTTTGAGGCTTTTCAATTAGAAGTAGAACGGCCTGAGACAAAACTTGAGTTTGACGCGTTACTAGAAAGTGGGAAATCAAAGTTGATACCCCGCAGCGAAGAACTACAAAGCCTCTTAACGGCTATCGTTGACAGGCAATTCGGGGTTCGAAAGCTTTTACGAGAAAAGAAATCATCTGCAATAGACTATGCTGTGAGTGATATAACAGCCCAACTCTCAAACTTAGTTTTCGATGGGTTCCTAGAACAAACGCCGGTAAGCTGGTTGCAGCAGTTTCCAAGATATTTAGCTGCAATTGAGCAACGGTTAAGCAAAGCACCTCATCTGGGACCGAAAGATCAGGAAATCAGCAAGGAAATAAGTCAGCACTGGAAACGCTACGAGCGGCTCAGAGATTCCATAGAAATACATGATAATGAGTTAGTAGTGCAGTTAAGGTGGATGCTAGAGGAGTATAGAGTCTCTGCGTTTGCGCAAAATTTGGGAACGAAGGTGCCGGTATCTGCCAAAAGAATTCAAAAAAAATTCGAGCTATTTCGCTGATTATTGGGTCTATTAGTAACAATTTTGGTACATTGGACGCCTTATAGTCTGATTACCCTTGAGAGATGGTGATTCTATAGCTCTGTTTTGAGCTAACGCTTGCCGTATGAATTAGCAATAATGAGTGTTAATTCGCTCTACTGCGACCATTAAATATTTCACACCACAGATCAAGATGACATGAATTTTTTGCCATTAATAACGAGTTTGAAAAAAATAACTAGCGCTGCTCGCCCCATCTTTATAGCTTTGATCTTGGGAAGCGTCAGTCTGAGCACACCTACCTATGCTCAAACTGACGACCGCTGGAACGAGCTAAATAAGCGCAGTTTTGCGTTCAACGATTTTTTTGACAAGCTGATAGTGCGGCCAGTGGCGATTACTTATATAACCGTTTTGCCGCGCTTTGCACGCCAAGGTATAGGCAATTTCTTCAGTAATATCGATGACATTAATGTTTTCATAAATGACCTGCTGCAACTAAAGCTAGATGACGCTTTGAGCGATTCTGGACGGTTACTAGTGAATACTACGATAGGCGTTGGGGGCATATTCGATTTTGCGAGCGACTTTGGGCTACAAAAGCATGAAGAAGATTTCGGTCAAACCCTCGGTTACTGGGGAGTTAAGTCAGGCCCTTATCTAATGCTGCCAGTTTTTGGCGCCAGTAATGTAAGAGATTCTTTTGGCTTAGTGCTAGATACTTTGTTTAATCCAATCCAGTATCAAGACAGTGGTTCTGCTCAGATAGGCCTCTTCGGGCTTAGGGAAACAGATACTCGTTCTTCGTTACTAGCGGTTGATGGCTTAATTGTAGGAGACAGATACCTTTTTATTCGCGAAGCTTATGTCCAAAGACGAAACTATTTGGTTCTAGATGGCGAGGTGGTCGATGATTTCGGCGCTTTTTAGGCTCAATGCTGGTCTCTGATGCTGCATTTGGCCTACACTTACTCTCGGGCTTTTGAGCCTTGCCCTAAACTGAGCCTTTTAATACGCCCTTAACCAGTAAATTCTAACAGGGCGAACCAAATAGTGAGAGTCTACTAACACCCATGCGATCTCAGCCCAATCAAGACATTTCAGTACCTCCCAGAATTTTACTAATTGACGATGATGCTAGTGTTCGTCGCAGTATTTCTGCGTTTCTGAGCGATAGTGGTTTTCAACTTATTGAAGCGGCTAGCGGATCAGAGGGTGTTTCGTTATTTCAAAATGAAAAGCCTGATTTGGTTGTCTGTGACCTTAGAATGCCAGACATGGATGGTTTGGACGTAATTAAAGAAGTCGTTTCAAAAAGCGCCAATACACCCGTCATAGTTATTTCCGGCTATGGGGAAATCGGTGATGCAGTTCAGGCTCTGAGGTTGGGTGCCGTTGACTTTTTAATGAAACCGGTTAAGGACTTGGAATTCTTAGAATATTCCGTTCGACGAGGGCTAAAACAAGCCGCTTTAGTCGCACAGAATATGGACTATAGCAAACAGCTAGAAAGCACTAACTCACAGCTTAGACGATCTCTAGACTTATTGCGGATGGATCAGCAGGCAGGCAGATTGGTGCAAACACGCCTATTACCCGATACGCCATTTCAAGTAGGCTGTTTCAGCTGCCAGCACAAAATAGTACCATCTTTATATCTGAGCGGAGACTTTGTCGATTATTGGAGGGAAGAGGGCGACCAGCTAGTGTTTTATATTGCAGATGTGTCCGGTCACGGAGCCTCATCAGCATTTGTTACGGTACTGCTAAAATATATGGCTCGAGATATAACCAAGCGTCACTATAAAAAACACGGTGAATTATCGGCAGCGGCAATTCTTTCCAAACTAAATATAGAATTAGGCCAAGCAAAGCTTCAAAAACACGTAACCATGTTTATTGGAATTATTGATCTGAAATCTAATACTCTTAGCCATAGTGCAGCAGGTCACTATCCGATGCCTATTGTCGGCATGAAAGTCGGCATGAAAG
>JBLGBJ010000050.1:0-17390 GCA_047617605.1 Pseudohongiellaceae bacterium
CTGATTCGGGTCTAAAAACTAGCGGCAAAGCCGCCCTCAGATTCTATTCTAACTTAACAAGCTAGGGATGTAGCGCACACGGTGCGTGAGTAAGCCATATTTCATTAGAGGCGACGCTGTTCTTTAGTTAAAATGTACAAAAGCTTTAAGATAAGCAAGGATAAGAGATGCCAGTTTCAGAAAAAGAAGCAGCAAAAGCAGACATTAATAGTAAGCAGGCCAATAGCGATTCGAAAAATAAACAAGTGACAGATAAGCCATTGTATTCATTGCCGCTGCTTAATCTGGATGCGGGGCGGGCAGCTGTTCTTGCCTACTTCGAAAATACCTGGGCAATTACCGAGCAACTGTTTTCCTCGCTTGTCAGCGAAGAAGCTTATCTAACGCGCCCCTACCACAAAACTCGTCATCCTCTTATTTTCTACTACGCCCACCCCGTGTGTTTTTACGTCAACAAGCTGTTAGTCAGTGGAATAATCGACGCACCGGTCAATCAAAAGCTGGAGCTACTGTTTGAAACTGGTGTTGATGAAATGAACTGGGATGATCTATACGACGGCGAGCAAGACCTTTGGCCATCTTTGATTGAGGTCAGGGAGTATCGCTCTCAAGTATATAACCTAGTGAAAGATGTTATTCAGACTCATCCGGGTCTCGATGAGCCTATTACGATGGACAAGCCCACATGGGCGCTAGCGATGGCGTTTGAGCATGAACGAATTCATCTAGAAACCTCCAGCGTCCTTATTAGAGAGTTACCAGTCAACTTAGTCAAAGAGCCTGCCGCATGGCCGCCTTATTTAACGGTCCCGGTTGCACAGATCTCTAACCCTGTTGCAGGCAGAGACTATCCTAATAATGAAATGGTCGAGATTTCAGGCGGCGAAGCTAAAATCGGCAAGCCACGCTCTTGGCCTTCATTCGGTTGGGACAATGAATATGGGCATGATAAGCGCCAAGTTACAGATTTTAGAACATCCAAGTTTCTAATCAGTAACGGAGAGTTCTTTGAATTTGTTAAATCTGGCGGCTATGAGCAAAAGAAAAATTGGTCTGATTCTGGCTGGGGCTGGCGCCAATTTCGCAATGTTAAATGGCCGACATTCTGGATTCAAGACGGTCCTGCGGGCTCGAACAGGTTTAAGCTCAGGAGCACTTTTGCTGAGATTCCTATGCAATGGAGTTGGCCTGCGATAGTCAATTCTTATGAGGCCAAGGCTTACTGTCATTGGTTATCAGAGAAAGAAGGATCTGAAACCCCCTATCGGCTTCTCCAAGAAAGCGAACATCAAGCAATAAGGGGGCCTGAAATTGCAAAGGCATCCGAGTGGCCTGCCGGTGGTGATAGTTTACTGGCCTATGATCAGGTAATGAACTCTACAGAATTGTACTCCATCAACCATAACCTGCGATTTGGCAGTGAAGGTGCCGTTGATTCGTTTGCGGCCAATGATCAGGGAGTCTACGACGCACAAGGGAATGTTTGGCAATGGTGTGAAGATGCATTTCACGCGCTACCAGGTTTTGAAATCCATCCCCTCTATACGGACTTTAGCACTCCTTGCTATGATGGGGAGCATCAAATGATGCTTGGTGGTTCTTTCATCAGTACAGGAGATGAGGCGAGTATTTGGGCACGTTTTCAATTCCGACCGCATTTCTTCCAACACGCCGGATTTAGAGTGACTAGAGAAATTGCAGAGCTAACCAAGAAAGGTGATAAATACGATACTGATGCGGTCGTTAGTCAGTATTTGCTGTTTCATTATGGCTCGGTCGAAGAGCAGCGAGACACTGCAATTACCGCCGGTGTTGGTCATCCGAGCGTGGTCAATCTCATTGATCGAACTGTCGAGCTGATGGAGGAGTTTGCTCTCAATAAAAATAACGCACTCGACTTGGGATGTGCAGTAGGGAGATCTAGCTTCGAGCTTGCGCGAGAATTCTCTCAAGTCGTTGCTTTGGACTACAGCGAAGCGTTTATAGACGCCGCTAATGAAATTAAGCGAGACGCAGAAATAGATTATGAGCGTTGGGACACAGGGAAATTTAAAACTCGCTTAACCGCTTCAGTCGATGACAGCATAGACCGTGAAAGACTCACTTTTATTCAAGCTGATGCAGCAAATCTAGAGGCTGAAAATGTGTTTAATACCACTGCCCCTTTTGATGCCATTTTGCTCAGTAACTTGCTGTGCCGATTAACACACCCAGAGAACTGCTTAAGTCAATTTACTGATTCAGACAAATATATTAGCAGTGGTGGAATACTCGTTATCACCTCGCCAAATACATGGATGGAGCAATACACTAAAGAGGAGAATTTCCTCGATGGCGAGGACAGCGATGCCACATTGGCTGCAATAGGCCGCTTGTTGCCTGGCTTTGAACTCATACATCACGAAGACATTCCTTTTATGATTCGAGAACATCGAAGGAAATATGAATATATTATTAGCCAAGGGTCGGTTTGGCGAAAACTGTAGGAAAGCTGCGAGCGCTGTAGTTAGAAGCTATATATACAAGGCATAGAATGTCGCCATCGAAGACATTTTGTGCTCGCGGCTAGTAGTAAATGGGACTTAAAAAGAGGCCATAACCGCGAGGTTATGGCCTCTTTTGTTAGTAACGAATTCATTTGTCTGTAAACATAGGTGCCGATTGGTGTTGATAGTTGGCGACGTAAATTCTGAAACACCTATCTAAGCGAAGTCTATGCCTCGACTTGCAGCCAGTCGTTCAGCTCGATAATATCCTGCGGCGTTAAAATGCCAGTAACTTGTTTTAGCAGTAGCGAGTCAACAACATAGGTGTACCGCGCATCAGCATAGAGCCTGAGAGCCCGGTATAAATTCTCCCGAGCTCTGAGTACTTCCACGATGTTTCTAGTACCAACTTCAGCTCCTAGCTCTGTAGCATCTAAAGCCAATTGAGCGGAATTGATAGACTGCTGTCGCTGAGCAATAACAAGCACGTCAGTGTTAACCCTTCGAAACGAATCGCGCACGTTCTGTGTTAACTGACGCTTGGTAAATTCGAGAGATTCTTTTGCAGCTACAACATTGTACTCAGCTTGGCGGCGTCTGGAGCTCACCGCGCCGCCTTGAAAAATTGGAATGGATAGCGTTAAAGCCAATCTGGTTCGATCAAATGCACCGCCACCAATTTGAATGCCCGACTGATTGATCGGAGCGGTAACATCGTGAGCAAAGGCGGCCTGCAAGGCGATAGTGGGGAGATGGTCGGACCTGCGAGCCTTTAAACTTTCTTCAGTGGCTTCCAAGTTGAATTTTGCAGAGGCAATTGCCAAGCTATTTGAACCGGCCTGTGACTCCCACTCTCTAAGATTGCCGTCTACATTGATCACAGGAAAGTCTTCTCTGAGCACGTCAATATTGGGGTGCGATTGGCCAGTGATAGCTTCTAATACTTCATAGGCAGAAAGTAAGAAATTCTGCTGCAGGATCGTAGTGTTGCGAGCTAAATCATAGGCCGCCTGACTATCGAAAACATCCGTAATCGCTACTAAGCCAACTTCTTCACGCTGCTGAGTTTGCTCTAGCGAGCGCAGCGCAGCCTCTTCTTCTTGAACATTGGTATCGAGTAAATCTCTCGCCCTGAGGACATTGAAATAAGCAGAGGCTACCCGAACGATTAGATCTTGTTCTTGGGCTGCCAAGTTTACGGCGCCTGCTTTATCGCTCGCCTGAGCACTTTGAAAAGTGTACCAGCCAGCTAGATTTAGGACGGCTTGATTGAGACTCATCGACCAGCCGTGATTGTTAAGACCGGGCTGAAAGCTATGATCTTGCCTTCTGAAGACAGTCGATGCCCCGGTGTCGGGGTTCACGCCAGAAATGTACTGAGAGTCTGTAGGTCCACTGGTCAAACGAGAGGTGTTTACCGAGGCGCCTATGTTAGGCAACAATGCCGAGCGGCTTTGTAGCAAATTTTCGCGATTAGCACGGTAGCTAGCTTTCGACTGCCTAAGAGTTGGATCGTTATCGAAAGCAATCTGTAAGATGGTGACCAAGTCATCTGCATGGCCCGACGAGCTTGCTGCTAAGCTAAGTGTGACAATTCCAAACAGTTTCGCGATACGTCTCATAACATGTAACCTTTTACTATTATTAGTGTGACAAACAGGCGTCAATTTTGGGCCAAAAAAGAATCCAGTTAGGGTATTCTAAATTAAGCTGCATTTTACACAGTGTAACCAAAAGTGACAATTTCAGTAGGGGCTTTGCGATAGTTAGACCTAATAATCCTATCAGACGCTCTCTATTCCCTATCAGTTACAGTAGATTCAGTTTTTGCTTCGAATTTACTGATTATTACTGTCTTTTAAGCTTGGTGCATATTCGAGTTCAGACAAAACTGCCGTTTAACAATATAGAGTCGGATTACCAGAACATACCATTGTGCTCGCCTCATCATCGAGAGTCATCTTTAGTTAGTGAGTGTGTAGAAAGCGATTAGCGTTTACTAATGAGAGCCGATTCAGAAGAATTATCTTGCTGAAATAAACAACTTAAACCATCGTAACTAACTTTGTTCCTCAAACCCTATTTCTCTGTCTATACTATTTTTATTATCTCTATGCCTACGTTGAAGGAAGTCGGCCAGATCTTCAAGTACTTATAAGCGGGCGTAAGTTAACTCAGGCCGAAACGGCAGTAGGGCTGGAGGATAATCTTTGGATCTAAGTTAGTGACATGACCTGGGCGCTATCCCAAAAAAAGCCAGCACAGATCTTCGGGCGGGTTTGTCAGCAATCAAGTCTCTAGAAATCAAAAAAAGATGCTAGGAGGGAATCGTTAAAAGAACATTGTAAGAGAAAGTTGCCAAAACAGAGCTGCTAGATCAGCCTCTACCGAGGCCATACAACGCGCAGAAGATCACCAAGGTCAGCAATGTCGTTGGTGAGGCCTATAATCAAGAAAATTTCCGCTACACTATTTTGAAAATATCTGTGAAATCCACCGACATAACCTTCTCTTTAGGTGATGGTCTCAGTCCTGAACGAATTTGTTAAGCTAATGAGACCGCCCATTGGGTTAAGTTTGTGTCTCAAGTGGGCCTACTCTTATTGTGTTTAAAGGATTTGCCAACATTACTCTGGTGCTTATGTTTTGAAGGAATTACTTTTCAGGTAATGTCCTGACGGTGTTGTCTTAAAGGTACTGTCCTGAGTTGATTTTTCAAACGCAAAGCCCCTCAGGCATTGCTAGGCGCCCCAAGAATGTTCCAGTGCACATGACTAATAAGAATTTCAAAAAACAAACACAAGTGTGTGCCAAGACGCCTTCTAATCATTAGAGACATTGGCTACAGATATCGCTGTGAGCTACGCCAATATTACTTCAGTTATTTTCGGGTATTAATGCGGCAAATAATATTAGCACGCAAGAAAAAACGAAGGACTGTCTAAGGAGTAAAACCCCCAAGGTAGCCGCTGTATTGCGAAGTCTAGTTAGAGAATTGGAAAGGTAGTTTTAGCGGTAATATATAGCTCTAACGGCTATATAAAGCAAAGTGGTCCTCTTACATTAGGCCGCTTTGCACGTACTCGTGCAAGGTTTCTAAGCAGGAGTGCCCGAGCTTCTCACAGCGCTGCGCGGACCAGCCAAATTTAACATCTGGGGTGGCAGTGGTATCTTTGAACGGCATCTCTAGTGTCATCGCTAAACACTGATGCAGGGTTGCAACTTGTCCTGTACTCATCGATAGATTGGCAGTCCCTGGCGCCTTCGCTGGATAGCCAAATTTTGTTTGAAAATCTGGATTGATTTGGGCCAGCTTCTCTTTATAGTAATCCAGCTGTGCTTGTTGATTTTCTCCCCAGCCAATTAGGCCTTCGGTGCCAGCGATAAAACAGTAAGGCAAAGACTCATCCCCGTGTACGTCCAAGAAGAAATCTGCCCCAGCGGCTTTTATAGCTTCTTTTACCAGATAAACCTCTGGGCTGTTTTTCATCGTGGGTTCGGCCCACTCTCTATTTAGATTGTATCCTGCTGCGTTGGTACGAAGATGGCCTCGCCGACTGCCATCAGGGTTCATATTGGGTACCAAATAGAAATCGCAAGATTGCAGTAGCTGTTTGCTAAACGGGTTGGATTCATCAAGCAGAGTTGTTATACATCCCTGCATTAACCACTGCGCCATTGTTTCTCCGGGGTGCTGTCTTGCAATAATCCAACATTTCTTGCGCGGGGCATTGCCCTCAGAGCTCTTGATTACCAGCAAGTCCAAGTCTTGACCATCTAAGGTTTGCCCTAACAGGCGGTGTTCGCACCGACCTGACAATTGGCTTTTCGCAATTAGGTCATGGTGCCGCTCCATGGAAAAAGGTGCAAAATAGGCAAAATAAACGGAATCGTGGCTAGGTGTAAATTGGAACGATAAAACGCCGTTTTCTAGCGCCGTTGGATGTCGTAGCCACTGCTGCCGGTCATAGGAGTAAACGACTTGGTAGTTTTTGAACCCTGGGGGATAAGCCGCGCCTTCAGCATTTAGAATGCTAAGTTTGCACTCTTGCGCCTTGGCACCGCTTAAGCGGAAGTGAAACCATTGATAAAAATCCGAACGATAGTCAGGCTCTATTTCTAATTGAATGTCTTGAAAATCAGACTGAGATACTACTTTAATGTTTCCAGAGTCAAAATTTTTACTAATCAGCACGCCAATTCCTGTCAAATTAAATCTAAATGTAACGACGAGTATGACTTTGTAACGAAGTATTTGCTATCATTACAGCCCATTTTTTAGCAGCAACGAGATACCGCATGACGGTCGCAACTGACAACTTAAACATAGCCTCCAATAACGCTCTTATGACGCCACAGGAGCTCAAAGCTCTGCTGCCACTGAGCGATACAGCATTAGAGACAGTGACGAAGGCTCGCGAAACCATCTTTTCCATTCTTGATAGAAAAGATCCCCGTTTGTTTGTCGTGGTTGGGCCCTGCTCAATTCACGACACCAAAGCGGCTTTGGAATATGCGGGGAAGCTAAAGAAGCTGTCCGAAAAGGTTGCTGACACTATCTATATTGTTATGCGTGTCTATTTTGAAAAGCCAAGAACGTCAATTGGTTGGAAAGGACTAATTAACGACCCATATATGGATGATTCTTTCAAAATAGAAGAGGGGCTAAAAATTGGCCGAAAGTTGCTGCTTGATATCGTCGAGCTTGGCCTACCCACGTCTTCTGAAGCACTAGATCCAATTTCGCCGCAGTATCTGCAAGACGTTATTGCCTGGTCAGCAATTGGGGCGCGCACAACGGAATCACAAACTCACAGAGAAATGTCTTCTGGTTTGTCTTCTGCAGTTGGATTCAAAAATGGTACCGATGGGGGCTTAACCGTCGCTGTAAACGCTATGCAATCTGTATCCAGTCCCCACCGATTTTTGGGAATTAATGAGGCAGGTCAAGTATCTGTTGTGACCACAAAAGGCAATCCCTATGCCCATGTGGTACTAAGAGGTGGCAGTAAAGGGCCTAATTATGATTCGGTTAATGTTGCACAGTGTGAGAAGGCCTTGGCCGCTGGCGGCGTGAACTGCAATATTATGATCGATTGCAGCCACGCCAATTCAAGCAAAGATCCTGATGTTCAGCCTCTAGTTTTGAAAGACATGACGAATCAAATCTTAGAGGGCAACAAGTCAATAATTGGCGCTATGTTGGAAGGACATCTATTTCACGGCAGTCAGTCCATTCCCGCAAATCTAGATGACTTAAAGTATGGTGTGTCTGTTACCGATGCGTGTATGGATTGGGACACTACAGAGAAAGCAATCTTAGAAATGGCTGAGAAGCTAAAAGACGTCTTACCTAATCGATAGGTTTGTGATTGGCGTAGAATCGCCCGGCTTTAAAAGCTCGAGCCGGGTTGGCTTAAAAACTCTATTTCTTGCTCGGTGGATTTGCGCCGTAGCACTTTATTGCGATGAGGGTAGCGCCCGAATCTATCAATGATTTGCTTATGCTTTAGCTCGTAGTTGAAATTGTTTTCCAGGCCCGGGTGGTCAAAAAGAAAGATCGCGATTTCGTGAATTTCCGCCGACTCGCTGTGCATAAAAGGCATATACATGAACGCCTTTTGCGTGTCGTTCAATTCCAAGTCCATTTTTCTTCTAATGGCCTCTTGGGCAAGTACCAGCGCTAAACTGTCCCATGCGAAAGCTTTTGGGCTATCTCGGTACATGTTTCTTGAGAACTGATCCAACAAAATTACTTCAGCTAGCGCGTCAAGTGGGTGATCACGCCAACTGTACAGCAAGCCTTGAGTTGCCTTTTTATGCAGGGATTTGAAGCGAGATCTGACTAGTTCGTCAAAGCTGGTGTCTTTTTTAAAACGCTGGTTTGGCTCGATTTCTTCAAACCAAAACTGAATCACTTCCTTCGCTGACACGGCAAACCTCTTTTACTAAAAATACTCTACTTATTACTATCGTCCAAATTGGCAGTATTTTTAGCAGGATTGCCTTTGGCAAGGCCTCCTAGAAAGAAATGCTTTACCTAGGCGGTATTAGAGTAAGCAATGGACAGTGTTTCTTTTTCCCTGCGCCCCAACGTGATCCACTTTTGAACAAAAGGATTGTCCAGCAGTGTTTGCATATACGTATATGCTTCGCCGCTTAGCTCAGCCTCATAAGATTGAAAGCGAATAGCCATCGCAGCATACATACAATCGGCTATAGAAAACCGTCCAAAGAGATAGCTGCCATTTTCGCCATACTTACGTCTGCAGCAGCTCCAGATAGCATCGATACGAGCAATCTCATCAATTACTTCATTTGAAGGTGTTAATGGGTAGCTGGCTTTACAGTTCATTGGCCAGTCGCGCTTAAGGTTAAGAAACTCTGCGTGGCACTCCGCGCTGACTGACCTTGCGCTGGATCTGCGCTTAGCGCTAGCCGGCCAAGCGACACCACCTAAAACCTCTTCATTGATATATTCACAGATTGATAATGAATCCCAAACGTTAATGTCTTTATGCAGTAGCACAGGAACTTTGAGAGAAGGGGAAAATGGGCCGAGCTTTTCTGCGGTATTGTCTTGGTAGAGTTGGATCTCAATTTCATCAAAGTCGACATCGTACATTTTTAACATTAACCAAGGGCAAAGAGACCACGCCGAGTAATTTTTGTTGCCGATTACTAGTCTTAACTTTGTCATTTTTTCTCTCCAGTATCCGTGTTGTGAATAGCTTTATCTGTCATCAGGGCTTTGTGTTAGCATTTGTTGTGTAGAGTCGCGAAGTCGCACAATCACGCGTCTATCGAAGAAGTCCGATTCAAAACTCTGATTTGATTCCACTGGCTGGGTTTCGCCATAGGCGAGCGTAGTAATCGCCGAGTTTTGAATTCCCATTCTATTAAAAAAGGCTTTTACCGAGTCGCCGCGCTTTTTGGACAAATTCAAATTCATTTGGGTGTCGCCGTTTCGATCGGCGTAGCCTATAATTTCAATTCTTGATGCCGGTAACAATTCAGCGATTTTAGCCATACCGGTAAGCTGGTCCGCATACTGGGGCTCGATGTCGCTAGAGCCGCTTCTGAAGTGAAGGGAAAGGCGGGTATTGTCGCAACACGATGACAGCGCTTCTAGAGAGTGCGAGACATTTAACAACTGTGGTTCTTGCTTGCGCATAGAATCTAATTTACCAAGTGCAAGCTGGTACTCTCGCTGCAGGCTCAACGAGTCCTCGGTTAACTGTTCATAAGCCAATTGGCTCTGTACTAGGTCTACTTGAAGCGATCCAACTTCCTGACGTGCGCGCCACCCATCGCCAAATACGGCTCCTAGTGCGCCTCCGATAATTGCCCCTGGAGGTCCGCCTGCCAGCGCGCCTAAGGTAACTCCACTGAAGAAGCCGTAAGTTTCTTGTTTGCTTGAGTTTTTGCCATAATCAGCTTTCTCTGTATCGGCTAATGCCGGAACAGAAACTAAGCTACACAAAAGAACTGAGGTTAAGAATTTAGTCATGGTTATGATCCTTGTTTGGTTTTGGCAGCGCTGCTGCTATGTGACTTGAATGGAAAAATTGTTGCTTGAAACATCGTTGGGGTATGCAGGCTATTAAACACAACGTTTATTGCTATGTTGAGGAGGTAAAAGGGCGATGCGCAGATTAAATATGGCAGAATAATGGCAATTGCTAAGCCCTGTGAAACCATCCCTCACTTTGCTACGTCAAATGGGTTATAGTCGCGAAAATCAGCAGTATTTCGTTAATTCATTCGTAAAAACTTAAGAAGCCAAGACCATGAGTAGAAGAATCGCTATTGTTGAAGATGAGGCCGCTATTCGAGAGAACTACGCCGATGTCTTGCGCAAACAAGGATATGAAGTCAATACCTACGCTAATCGCAAAGATGCAATGTTAGCTTTTGATATAAGACTGCCTAATTTGGCGGTTATCGATATTGGCTTGGAAGATGAAATTGATGGCGGCTTTAAACTCTGCCAGGCCCTGCGCTCACTTTCTGATACTTTGCCCATTATATTTTTAACCGCAAGAGACAATGACTTTGATACGGTTAGTGGTCTTCGAATGGGCGCCGATGACTATTTGACCAAAGACATTAGTCTGCCGCACCTTACCGCTAGAATTGCCGCCCTTTTTCGCCGAATGGATGTAATAGATCAACCGCCTTCACCGGAGAATCAAATCCAGCGTGACAAGCTTTCTCTCGATATTGGAAGACTCACCGTTCAGTGGAAAGGTCATGCAATACCGCTTACAGTGACAGAGTTTTGGATGGTTCACGCTCTGGCAAAATTTCCGGGTCACGTAAAAAGCCGGCAAATTTTGATGCAAGAATCGAAGATTTTTGTTGATGGCAGTACTATTACGTCGCACATCAAAAGAATTCGTAAAAAGTTTATGCAGACTGATGATGACTTCGATTGCATAGAAACCGTTTATGGGATGGGCTACCGCTGGAACATGGCGCCAGAACCTGTAGCAACCCATTAGATGATGTTGGCGTTTAAAAATCCGTTTGGGATTCGTTTCAAGTTGGTTTGCCTTTCTAGTTTTCTTTTAGTTATCCCCTGGCTCGGATATCAATATATTCTTGAGATGGAAACCTATCTGAGCCGCGGTCAAGAACAAACTGTTTTAGGAACTGCCCAGGCTTTGGCCACTGCACTGAATGAAAGACCGGAGCTATTTGATGAGGGAATATACGGTTTAGCTGCAAGTTCGGAAGATCTTTATGTCTACCCTGTTTTCTCGCCGCTCTCTCTGGACGATGGTGGGTTAGTCGACTGGCGAGAATATCAACGATACGAAGTTGAATACGGAGCAAAAGACTACCTTTCTACACCCCTTGCTCCTGTTAGACTTCAAGGCAACGAAGACTCTTTAAAGTTTAAGAGTATGGTAGGTGAGCATAACGGTTCGCTTTATGCCTACTTTAAAGTCAAAGATGATAATTTAGTTTATCGAAGCCAGACCTCTTTAAGTGTTTATCGCAGTGACTTCATTCAGATAAGCATGCTTTCCAAGCAAGGAAATGAAATCAATCGCTACGTGATTGCCCCTCATGAACCGGAATACCTCTATCCATTTCGAGTCGAAGACGATTACTCAAACCCTGTTCACGAAGACCGTATTAGCGGTCAATGGTATGAAACAGAAGGCGGCTATGAAGTCGAGCTGCAGATTCCTATGGATATGCTGGGCGATAAACTTGGATTCGCTATCTTTGATGTGGACGATGATGAAAAACGGGGTATTAACAGCGTAGTTGCCACTTATCGGGCAGAGGACAAACAACGCCTAGGTTCACTTCGATTACCAACACCGGAAATCGATCGAATTGTTGCCGGCATGGGACACAATAATTCTCGTATTCAAATTGTCGACCGCGCTGGGCGAGTGCTTTTAAGCGTCGGTGATATTCAATCTGCAACAGGCTTTCAGCTCGAAAAGCCAGCCGATGAACGTCTAGCAGAAAATAAATATATGTCTTATGTTCAAGACAAGATTCTTAACCCGCTCTACTATCAAATTCTTTCCAAACCCAGCAACGACTTTATTGATGAGCTGTACTCGGGTGTTCGCCGTGAAGGGGCTCATATTGATGCGGCGCTAAACGGCATGCCGTTTACTCAGTTTAGAACGTTGAAAGATGAAACCCAGACTCGGCTTTTGGAAGCCGCACACCCCATTGTCGCTGGGGGAGAAGTCATGGGGGCGGTTGTGGTTGATCAGAACATGAATGGTCTTCGTACTTTTAGAAATCAGGCGCTAGAGCAGCTATTCAATACTATCCTAGCAGTAATGTTAATGGTGACTCTTGGCCTATTTTTCTTCGCTTCCAGAATTTCGTCGAGAATAAGATTGCTAAGAAATCAGGCTGAAGGAATAATTGACGAATCTGGGCGTGTAAAAAATAATATGACGCCTTCCAAAAATTCTGACGAAATTGGTGATCTTTCCCGAAGTTTTGCGAATATAGTGGAACGGCTGTCTCAATATACGAGTTACTTGGAGAATATGTCGTCAAGGCTGTCCCATGAATTGAGAACGCCAGTGACTGTGGTTAGATCATCATTAGAAAATTTGAGTATGATTGACAGTAATGATGAATCCAAGATTTACATAGAGCGCGCAGAAGAAGGCATCAAGAGGCTCAATTTAATCTTGACCAATATGAGTGAAGCCACTCGACTTGAGCAAATGTTACAAACCTCGGAAAAAGAAAAAATAGATCTCGTTCACGTGATTTATGGCTGCGTCGAAGGATACAAGCTGGCTTATCCAAAATCTGTGTTTGAAACCGACCTAACCGATCGGCCGATTCAAATTAACGGTGTGCCAGAGTACTTTGCTCAGCTACTGGACAAGCTTATTGCTAATGCAGTCGAATTTTCGTATTTGAATGAGCCTATCGTTGTTTACTGTCAGTCGCTGCGGGATCATGTTGTTGTGAAGGTATCTAACTCTGGTCCATTTTTGCCAGAAGAAATGAAAGATAGAGTATTTGATTCTATGATTTCGGTAAGGCCGCAAGAAAAGCAAAAGCAGCCACATTTAGGCATGGGTTTGCATATTGCTCGGCTGATCGCTGAGTTTCATGGCGGAAGAATCAGTGCCGAAAACCGAACAGATAAAGAAGGAGTCGTAATTTCTTTGGTGGTTCCACTTTTTTATAAGTAGATCCTATAGGTTTGTGGGATATGTGCAGAAATGGGTTCGGTGTCTGAGGTTTTCCAACAAAATAAGCGATTAAGGAAAATAGGAGATTAAGTTAGTAGATTATTCTGCTCGAATGCACTGACTCTCGGTTGGATAAGTTTAGCACCTATGGAAATCAATCACTCAAGTCACGGGCTGGGATGGTGTTTGCGAACAGTCAGGGCAGAAGCAACGTGAATAAGCGCCATCCGATTTCCTGACGGCCAGTTAAGCTAGGTCAAATAGGTTTACGCCATAAGTGACCGAAATGCTTCTTTCTCATGAGTCGTTGGCCCTAATTGTTCGCATGCCCTCCCCCGTCGCTTATGGCTTGGCACAGCGGTAAACTCTAAGTTAATGGGGGCAAACATTCTGAAACTTATCAGGATACCTCCGGCACTGACCTTATTTCTTCTGGCCTTGGATCAGGTGTTAGGGAATAAAGTATTGCCGGTACAGACGGCTAATCAATATCCACAGCCTCGATTCTATCGGGGCCGGTGTAGTACTTGGGCGCATTCTCTTTCACCACTGGCGATTCTGTAGACCAGGCGTGGCAGGTATTGAGCACCATAGGCCGTTTTTCGACTGCGCCAGCTTCTTCACTAAGTTCAGAGTCAGCCTGATTTTTTCTGTGCCTCATTAGTGGCCAGATAGTTTGCATCGCCACAGTCGCCATGGGGAAAAGCAGCTCAGTTAAGTGAGTGCAGCCGTCAATACCCCCAACTTTCATTCGTATGGCCTTGCGCCAGCCTAAGCCCATTTTGATGCCGACCAAAGACTTATACACAGGGGTGATCTCTGGGCACATTTCGAATGGACTATGATCTGTCGCTGCCACGACATCCCTGATGGTGAACTCATCGTCGATGGTGACTCGTAGAAGCATTTCATGCAGTGGCTCGCCAATTGCAACTTCCCCACGCCAATTGTTCCTAAAACTGTAGGTTTTGGTGTCAGTCATATGGGCCTCAATATCCCAGAGACCGTCCCCGCGTTCGAAGCCTCTGTAATCAATAGCCCGCGTATGGACATGTCTTCTAGGGGTTGGCTCGGGTAATGGCATAATAAAATCCTTAACTAATGACTAAAAAATTACTGCTTAAACGAGTCATGTTCAGGAGTCGCGTTGGCACTGGCTGCGCTAGTAAGGGCGCGTGATTAGCCGTTTATTATAGCCTAAGTCTGATTATTTGTGTGCCTGACAAGATGATTAAGGCATACTGTGGGCACAGAAATAGACAGAGGACTAACTATGACAACCGCTAGCGCCCGCCACATATTAGTGGATACTGAAGAGAAATGTTTGGAACTCAAAGATAAGATAAATGCAGGGGAAGACTTTGGTGACGTAGCTCGAGCTCACTCAAATTGCCCTTCAAAAGCTCAAGGCGGTGACCTTGGCCAATTTAGCCCAGGCATGATGGTCAAAGAGTTTGATGCGGTGGTTTTTAGCGCCGATGTTAATTCTTTGCAAGGACCAGTAAAAACACAATTTGGCTACCATCTTTTAGAGGTTACCAACCGAGACTAAACGTTTTAGTCGCTCGGTTCTTGTGCGCTGACAGCCCTAGTCTCGGGCATATTCCCTAATGTTCTTCGTGTCCTAATGTACTTAGTGTCCGTTTTGACTAACTTACATGGCCAAAATGACGGGTGTGAATCTATCGGGCAGCGCGGCTTAGATGGCTCATTAGGGCTCGAGCATGAAAAAAGCTGCACAGCAATAGCCTCCATATCCGCTAAATCTTGCTCAGTCCACATCCCCAGCATTCGGTTGTCTCGCCAGCTTACTTGGTAAGTTATTCAACAGGTTCTAATTCTCAATTGTCAGTTAATCCCATTGGTTTCAGGTATGAGCAAGCTTAGCCCCAAATTCTCAAGCGATGATGTAGAAATCTGTCAGCGTCAAGCTGGATATGACGGCTTTCTTAAGGTTGACAAGTTGTTGCTCAAGCACAAGCTGGTTTTAGGTGGCTGGAGTGAGGAGATGCGGCGTGAAATCCAAGTTAAAAGTGGCGCCATTGGAATACTTCTTTTAGACCCGTTAAGACATGAAGTGGTCTTAGTTAGGCAGTTTAGGGTGGGGATGATCGATGAGGACCAGAGCCCATGGCTGCTGGAGTTAGTTGCTGGAATGATTGAAGAGGGTGAGTCTGCTGAAGATGTTGCGGTGAGAGAATCGCAAGAAGAGGCAGACTGCACGCCTAAAAACGTTGTCAAAATTTGTAGTTATTACAATAGTCCCGGCACCACCAACGAGAAAGTACATCTATTTTGTGGCCAGGTCGACGCTAGCCTCGCTGGGGGAGTGTTTGGGCTGGATACTGAGCATGAAGATATTGAGGTAGTCATACTTTCAGTTAAAGAGCTTCAGCAAGCAGTAGAGTCTGGTCTAATCAATAATGCAATGACGATTATCGCCAGTTTTTGGCTTGAAAAGCACCTTGAGGCAATCACCAGTCAATGGCTAAGTGAAGCTCGCTAAGATAGTGCAAAATTTGGAATATATTCATAGATTGGCTCGCAAATATGGCGTAAATGTTTACAATTAGGACTCAGTTAAAGGTTCATTTAGGCTTGAGATAGCTTAAGCGTCAGACATGAAGCGAAAGACAAAAACCCCAAAACTACAAAACAAGTAGCACACGACAAGTACTTAGGCCGAAAAGACTTATGGCAAGAAAATCCTACAGTGTTGATCTGATTAAGCAAATGGCTGAATGCGACGCCAACTATATAAGGTTGCTTAAACTGGTCCCTCAATTACAATCTTACCTTGATCGGTCGTTTGAAGATTATATTCCCGATAATTCTGACGCCGATGTCATTAATCGCGAGTTAGCCGATCCAGAAAAAATACTGGAAGGGATCAGTGTTGAGTTTGCGATTGCAGATTTAGAGTTCAGTAACGAGGCAGGCGAGAAATCTGAGAAAGTAGTTGTTCAAATAAGAATTCTAGAAGCATTTAAATACACGACTACACTAGAGATTACACAGAAGCCTCAGTTCAAAGCATGGATGACTAACCCATCCATGCTTGTCCGGGCGTACCATGATGCGAATACCGCCGAAGTTGTTTCCTATCAAGGTCATCGGCATTTGCAATCTCGCTATCCCCAACCAAATCCGAAGATGTACTGTGCGGATGAGAAAATGCAAGTGAACGCATTCCTAGGCGAGTGGCTGACGCATTGTTTGAAAGTAGGTAGAAGCATGAAAGCGCCAGCTATCCTCTTTAGTACTCAATGAAGCTTCGACCCTTATGGCATCATCAACTCCTATAAAACTTGTGCAGATTACTGATACTCACTTGTATGGGAATGCTGGTGGTACGCTGCTGAGGATGAATACCGCAGACAGCCTAAACCATGTACTAAAAATGGTTGCGCATCATGAAGAGTCTATCGACCTGATATTGGCAACCGGTGACATTGCTCAAGATGCCTCTATTGCCGCTTACGAGAAATTTTTAGAAGCTATAACGCCACTTAATACTTTATGTCGCTGGATACCCGGCAATCATGACGTCGCCACGGTTATGCAATATGTCGCCAAAGACAGCGACCTTTGTAACAAGACTATTCAACTTCAAAACTGGTATATAGTGATGTTGGATACTGCGATTGTCGGTCAAGTGCATGGACGTTTAGCGGAAAGCGAAATAGAATTTTTACAAGAGAAGCTCGAATTTGTAAAAGCTAGCAAGTCTATCGATCATTGTATGATTTGTTTGCATCATAACCCTGTGCCAGGCAGCGCGCAGTGGATGAAAGATATAGGTCTGCAAAATGATGAGCGATTTTTTAAAATTGCAGCATCATGCAGTAAAGTTAATTCAGTGGTTTATGGTCATATTCATCAGTCTTTGGATTTCGAGCATTTGGGGATACGCTGTTTCTGTACTCCCTCAACCTGTATTCAATTTAAACCTCATACAACGAATTTTGCGCTTGATGAGCTAAATCCTGGGTATAGAAGTTTTACCCTCTATGAAGATGGAACTATTGAATCTGATGTGAGAAGGATATTAGATTCAGATCTTGATGTGGATTTAGAGAGCAGCGGCTACTGATGCCATAGCCTTTTGCAAAAATTAGATCGTATGAATTCAGCTGTATCTACTCAGTTGGATTTACTACAAGGTGTCGGAACATTCGGATTAGGCTGGGTCAGTAAGTCTGGGTCAGTA
>JBLGBJ010000051.1:0-16462 GCA_047617605.1 Pseudohongiellaceae bacterium
GCTCGATTGGTGCTCGATTGGTGCTTGCTAACTAATAAGCTCTTCCATAACTAATCAATAAGACAATTAGAAATAAAAATACGCCTATGATTATTGTCGTGTCAAGTATCCCCAGCGTGTGATATTTTTCCAGCAATGATGCAAGCGTGTAGAACCTAGGAAAGAGAATCAGTAACAAAAGAGTATTTGAGATAAAAAATTCTAAGGGCAACTCTGAGTGGGATGGACTCAAAAGGCTTGATAAAGAGCGATATAAAAAACGCGAATGACAGCACTAGGAACATAACCTGACTAATGCCTCTAACGGCACTGGCCAATACGATTCCGTATTCTTGCTTTCTATGTGACTGCCAGAGAATGAAGTACTCACTCAGACCGGCGAACAACACAAGTATCGACGCTTACAGTATTGGGTTAATCTCGAGGTCTTGAATCATAATGGCCGCAAAACCCAAAATCTAATTACCACTGACGAACGCACCAAAGATGTCCGAGATCACTCCCGGTGTGACGTAGCTTCAACTCTGCGTCGGCGGCAGGCAAGCCCGCCATCGCAATACGACTTTTCCTAACTTGATCGTTAGCAAACATAAGCTTGAGCTGAGTTTCCGGTTAGCTACGGAGAAATATTGCTTATGGGCCCTCTATTGACTAAATTCATTGCCAAAAAAATCGCCCTCGTTCCAGCTCGGTCTTTGCTCTGCATTGGCAATTTCCAAACCTATCATGAAATTAACCTGAGCAAATCGCGCCCCAGCTTCATAGTTAATCGGCAACTCTACAGAGTCGCTGACTTGATGATAATGATTTGCAAAAAAATCATTCCATATTTGCTCTCCATCGAGATCTGGGTCGTCGGACCCATAGCCAGTTGCTAGCATAACCGACGGAACTCCCTGTTGAACGAATCGATAATGATCACTGCGCACAAATATAGCTTGCTCCGGCATTGGGTCATCCAAAAGCGTCAGTCCGAGTGTTTGCAATGCCTTGGCTGTGCTGCTTTTTAAGCTCGAATGCTGTGCTCCAAAGGCGATAACATCATTAAACGGATACAATATCAGCGGCATATCGAGATTCACATTGGCCACGATGTTCTCGATAGGCACGGTTGGGTTTTCCGCAAAATACTGAGAACCCAAAAGCCCTTTTTCTTCTGCTGTCACGATGACAAACATGATGGAACGGCGAGGCCGTTCGGGCAGCGCCATGAGCAGTCTGGCATTTTCCAGAAGCGCAGCAACACCGGCGGCGTTATCCAGCGCGCCGTTGTTTATAAGATCCTCCCCATCGCCATTTGCTGGCGCGACGTGATCAAGGTGCGCGGTAAAAGTAACATATTCGTTGCGCAGCGCTAGATCACTGCCCTCGATGATTCCGATAATGTTTGGGCTGGTTATAGTTTCGTGACGGCTCTTGCTGCTCAAGGTAACTGAAATTGGAAACTCAAAACCAAGCGGAATTTCGCCACCTTCGATCAACGTAAAGACGTCATCAATAGATTGTTCTGCAAGTTCAAATAGGCGTGCACTCGCCTCGAGGTTAAGTGAAGCGACGCCGCTAAGAGAGGACGGGGCACCAGCAAGGCTGCCGTCGCGATTCATAATGCCGACTGTCGGCTGATGCAAGTTGTCTACCGACCTCGCAAAGGGAGACACCCGCTGCGACTCTGGAGTTTGAAGGAACATCATACCTACTGCTCCGCGGCTAACTGCCTCTTTGCGTTTCTGCGCACCGCTAGCAAAATGGGCACCTTCTTCGCTTGGAAAAGATCGAGGACGACCGCCAAGCACAACTACAACTTTGCCTGACACATCCAAGCCCGCATAATCATGATGATTAAGCCAATCCGACTCGATTCCGTAGCCAACGAACACCAGGGGTGCTGTCACGGACTCTTCGGTTCGGGCCATTGGCGCGCGAGCAAAAAACTCTTCTCGAAACTCAAATACTTCGTCACCATTAGCGGTATGCACTACCATAGAAACATCGTCTAGATTCCGATACGCCTGACGAAAGTAAATGTTTTGAAAGTATTCGCCGGCATCCCCTCCAGGAAGCACTCCAATCTGGGCAAATTCCGATGCAACATAACGAGCAGCAATTTCATAGTTAGCAGTGCCGGTATCCCGGCCACCAAGGATATCGTCGGACAAAAACCTTATGTGAGCCTCAACGCGTGCGGCGTCGGCCTGTGGTAGCTCTGGATCTAGTTCTGAATTTAGCTCTGCGGCAGAAACCGCAGCGAAACTAAAGAGCACAATGAGGATTTTGAGGGTCTGTGTATACATAAAATTACCTTTAAGATAATAAAAAAATAGCGACGGGACCGATTTATTCAAAACAAAAATTCACGATAGAGACGATCAGAATAAAAATGGGATAGTTTAAATGTGCCAAATCTGTCAATTTATAGCACACTTTGAAATAGCAGTTTTAGCTTGTTGAACTGAAAACACTATCGATATCGCTGCGTTCCTAAAAATTTTTGCAGCTCGAGTAACTAACCGCAGCTTCAAACAGACACGCTAGTCCAAAACTACTGACGCCAAACAGACCAAAGCATTTTTTGATTATATCGTCTCTGAGCACCACTTATTTTTCCCCCGAACAACTGCCGTATTTTTCCTCTGACCTGGTTTTTATTGCCTATTGGTAAATAACGGAGGTCTGTTACTACTACATCAAATTTTCAGTTTTACTCAGCTCCTCTTCAACTATGCTGAGAATTTCCGCGTTGTCCCAAGGCTTCGAGAAAAATCTATCTACAGCTCCATTGTCAATAGCTTTGGCTACTAGCTCACGATCGCTATAACCGCTGATCAGCAGTATTCGAACAGTCGGCTGCTTTTTTCGAACTAGCATAGCTAATTCAGTTCCGTTCATAACCGGCAGGCGCTGATCGGTAATAATTAGATCAAATTTCCGTGTATCGCACAGAGCTAATGCGGCAACGGGATCAGCGCAAATACTGACGTCTAACTTTTTCGAGTGCAGCATTCTTGCTAAAGATCTTCCGACAAATGTGTCGTCCTCAACTAAAAGAATTGAACAGTCAGTCTGTTTATTTATCATGTCTATTCCAAGTAGCTGTTGTAATAACCATATCCACGCACAATCTATGCCGGATCTCTGAGGAGCTTACTTGAATGTGATATGGATCAAAAAATTGGCAAAAATTCTGCCCATGAAGGACTTATTTCCAATTCTATTCGACTCTATTGATACTGCATCAGCTCTACTTCTCGCGGGGTTTTAGACGCAGCCTAACAATGATACGTATCAAAAACGTAACAATTATGTACCATAGCAAAAGATCACCGCTATGGGAAAAAGGGGTACCAATACGTTATAAGTGCCCAAAACCCCTTTTTATCAATTCAAGCAGAAGCCTCAGAAGGCATTGGATTCTCATCAGCTGAACCACGGCTTAGCAATACACCTGTCACCGCCAACACACCGCCAGAAATAATAAGCGTAGCATCTCCAACATTAATACCAATGACCTCTGTTGTGGGCAGCGCAATCAAGCCACCACCAATACAGATGAAAAAGCGGCCGGCGATGCCCAAAGGCCCACTGCGTTCGAGCAAGCCAACCCCGAGTAGGTAGTGCTGTAGAGTACCAGCGATCAGTACTATCCCTATTACAACCTTAATTGTCGCAAAAAGCGTTTCCCACCACGTGCCAGACAGTATCAACGCTGGTTCCAGCACAAAGAAAAAGGGGATAAAGTAAATCACACTTCCAAGGCGCATCGCTTTGAATCCAGTAGACAGTGCAGATGCGCCAGCGATGCTGGCAGCTGCGAACGCACCCAGTGCTACGGGAGGAGTAATAAACGACAGCATCCCCCAATAGAGGATAAACAGATGCACGCTCATCGGGTCCAAGCCGCCTTGGATAAGCGCTGGAGCTAATATGATTGCTAGAAATACATAGGCCGCGGTCACGGTCATGCCTATACCTAGAAAGAAGCTAGTGAATGCGCCCATTAGCAATAACAGCAAAGTGGAATCGCCTGCGATATACAGCAGGTCATTCACCAAGGTTCCCGATAGGCCCGAGACTGAAAGTGCGCCAACTATTAAACCAACGCCGGCCATGATTGTCAGTAGCTCCATGAGCAGCTTTCCCGTTGCCACAAGAAACGAGCCCACTTCTTTCAAATTCCAACGATGATTTGAAGAACACTGGTTTAGTACTAGTAGCATGCCGGTTGCGAAAAACGGGGCAACCGCCTCGCGCTGTAAATACAGCAGAAGAAAAATCAATACCATAAAGGCAACTATATAAAACCAGCCCTGTTTCATGGTTTCGCCTAATTTGGGCAATTCATCACGCGGCGTGCCTACTAAGCCTTTTCTTGCAGCGTAAGCATCAACTTGAACAAACAGTCCAAAAAAGTATAATAATGCGGGTATGGCTGCCGCTAATGCGACTGTGGAATAAGGCACATTTAGAAATGTTGCCATGACAAAAGCCGTTGAACCCATGATCGGAGGAAGTAAGACTCCACCGGTAGAGGCACAGGCTTCTACTCCGGCTGCATATTCTTTTTCAAAACCATTTTTGCGCATGGCAGGAATAGTCATCTGGCCCGTCGTCAACACGTTGGTAATAACGCTGCCACTCATTGAGCCCATCAAGCCGCTGGATACAATTGCCACCTTAGCTGAGCCACCACGAACATGACCAAACAGAGCAAAGGCAAGATTGATAAAGAATCGACCGCCACCGGTGTGCTGCAGAGCAATACCAAAAATAAGAAAACCAATAACCAATTGAGCAAAGGCGCGAAACGGCAAGCCCAGAATACTTTCTATACTCATCACGTGATAAGACGCTGTCTCTGCAAGTGTTGAGGACATTCCCGAGATAGGCCCAGGCAGCTTTTCTGCAACCACCGGGTAAATTGAAAACACCAGCACGAGGAAGAACAGTATCCAGCCTCCGCAGCGGCGCACGGCTTCCATTATCAGAACCCAGAGTAAATAACTAACCCACACCGCATAGCTTGGGGCTAAAAACTCCCACCCGTAATCCAACATGGTTTCGGCGTTGTAAAAGAAAAACCCGCAGGCGGTAAACGCCGACACACTTAACGCGCCATCAAGCCAATAAGTTTTGGGACTACGAAAAGAGGGATAGAGTAAAAAACAAAGCGGCAGCAACAGGCCCATCAATGCATAGTAATAGTGATTTTGGACCGTGATAGCAAAATCAAGAAGCGGACTCTCGGAAAACATTCGCAAAGAGTCCATCGCGAGGAAGGCACTGCCCACTGCAGCAAAACCTGTTAGCCAGCGCAGCGACGTTGGCAGCTCAGCCGATTGATTATTCACTATTGCCAGACCGGATCGAAACCGGCTTCTTCCAGCCGCTGTGCTCGCAGCTGCTGCCAAAGTTGGATAAATTCATCCTGCTCACTGACTCCTTTTGCAGTCATATCAGTCCAGGCAGAGGCGAGTACTTCTTGACGCTGAATAAGAGCCTGATTGTGCGCTTGAATCTCATCGGTCCAGACACCAATTTCGCGCCAGTAGTTAACAGCTCCGTCGTGGTAGGGAACTACCCACTCAAATACTTGAGACTCCAGAGCCCAACCTATTGCACCTGGATCAGAGTTTTTAAATTCATCGTAATTTTCATTAATAACGCGCGTCAGTGAATACACCAAATCGTCGTCTTGGCTAGCTAGGGTCGTTAATAATGGATAGGGGTAAGTTCCTGCTTCATGGAGATTGTCTTCACTTATTCCAGCTCCACGAGTAGCAATGTGCTTTGTAAAATAAGGTGCAACCGCTAACATTCGCTCCCAGCATCCCTCATCATCATGGGGAGCAGGTAACCAGTGAATACCCCTTGGAGATGCCTCAAGGCGGTAAGGAGGCCCTGACACAGTGGTTGCAAATGCGACATCAACGTCACCGTTTATGATGCCGTTCCATTTAGCGTCATAGCCAGGAAAGTCGACGCGTACAACGTCATCCCAAGTTAAGCCACCGCAGGCTAGATAGGCTTCCATTGAAATGTTCAATGCAGGAGCGGCTCGCACATAAGGCACGCGGCGCCCGCGCAGTTCTGCAAAACTGGTTATTCCGGTATCTGCAGCAACTGCTACTGCCTGATTGCTCAAGCCATTTGAGGTCATTACCAAACGCAGAGGCTGAGGCCCCCACTCCGGACGCGCAAACTGAAACATACCTTCTTGAGCTAAATACGTGGCGACACCGTTGGCGGTGAAGTCGACTCGGCCAGTTTTCAGCGGCAGCAACCGAGAAACGTCATTTTGTCCGGGAATAACACGCAAGGTAACGTTGTATTTCTCTCGTAACATCGCCCCGATGGCGACTGCTTGGTTATACCCGGTGGAACCCAAATTATAAGCAGTCCATGCCATTCGACTTGGAAGCTCTGGTTGACTAGGCTGGGCTGCAGCTTGACTTGCCACATTGAGTGAAACAGCTAGAGATAGAAACTGGAAGGTCTTTAAACCTCTTAACGACAATGGCTTTATATACTTCGAAAGCAAACTAACTCTCCTATTATTTCGGCCTGTTTTTGTGGCCTATTTTTTGGGGTTACTTCTTAGGGCCTATTTCTTGGACCTACTTTTTTGCCCGCCTCGTCTGTCTCAGATTTTAGGGCACAGAGGCCACAGACTATCAGGGGTAACAAGCAAGTGGAAGGGATATACCTATTCTGACGGTAGTGCTTAAATAGGAGCTTCTAGGCACTAGATACTTGGAACCTGAGTTAAAAAAGCAATGCACCCTTAGGATTTGAAAACACTTCAGTCGGTGCTTGAGAAAACCTCAACTCGTACTTAATGCAGATCTCGAGTTTTCCAAAATAAACTTAAACAGACGTAAGACCACAAATCGAATATGATTCAAATACACAAATGCTTCGGAGACTAGCAAGTGAAAATTCTCAAGATAGTAATACAGGCAATTGGTTTCGTTGTGCTAATTGGCGCCGTATCAATTGCTACCCTGCGTATTCAGCGTAGCAGTGCTGATGGTGCGACAGTGGTTTTCCCCGGCGGAGAGCTGATATCAGGAGAATTACATACCGGGCCTGAGCCAGACTGGAGCTTCACCGATGATATCTTTACCATCGAGCTACAGCTTAACGACCCGATGGCCACGCGGCGCATATTTATCCTGGAGAGCGAAGGTAAGATTTACGTTGTCTCAGGCTATATGAAATCCTTCCTTGGTAAAATCTGGAAAGAATGGGCGTTTGACGCTGACGAAGGTAATGACGAAGGCGTCCTGCGCGTAAACAATGTGCGCTATCCCAGACAGCTTGTTCGGATTAAGGAAGGGCCTGTACTAGACGGCGTGTCTGCCAAATTGCTCGCCAAATACAGTGGCGTGCCCACTCCGGTTTCAGCGACAGCCATCGCCACTGCCAGAGCAGACATCGAAGACGGCAACAGCTGGATATTCGAACTTGCGCCACGTTAATAGAACCTGAGGATACGATTCATGACACTACGAAATTATCTTATTGTTTGCGCCGCCGGGGCAGTTCTGACCGTGCTCGTCTTACTGCTTGTCCCCAGTATCGGAGAAACCATTGAGGGCGCGCTCATCGCCTTTCTCTCAAGCAACGCAACCTAATCTAAGCAGAACAAAAAGCCCGCTCACTAAGCGGGCTTTTTTAACTCTATAATTTGTGCGATCTTAGCAACCTCTCAAGCACTAATAGGGGCAATTAATTGGATTTTCGGTATATCCTACCCGATTCCATTCAACATGTTTGCCTGGTGGTGCCCTGTACAGAGAGTCAAGATGAAAAAAATTTTCCCGATATTGATGATTAGTATTAGCGCCACAGCCGCGACAGCACAGGGCTATGTAGTCCCTAAGACTGAATGGGGCGTGCCTAACTTTCATGGCGTGTGGAGACACGCAACTATAATGCCCTTTGAAAGGCCCATCGAACTGGCACACAAGCGTGCTTATACCGAGGAAGAGGCACTCAAACTGGAAAGAGCTGTACAGCAGCGCTTCGATGCAGCTAACGAGCCTTTGAATCCTGATCGTGCAGCCCCTAACGTGGCTGAATCTCTACCGTCACTTGGCAATTATGATTTGTTTTGGCGAGAAGATGCCAAGTTCATTCCTACTATTGACGGCGAGTTTCGCACTTCCGCCATTACTGATCCCGCAAACGGGCGAATGCCTGAACGCGTTGTTGGATTCAGCGAGAGAATGAGTGCCCGTCCGGCTAATCGTCGCGGCCGCAATAGCGATGGCCCGGAAGGACGCAGCCTAGGTGAGCGCTGCCTACTGAATGGCAATTTTGGCAGCCCAGTGATGCGGGCGAGTATCTACAATAGCCACCTGCAGTTTAATCAGTCCCCAGGATATATAAGCGTAACGACTGAAATGTCGCACGATACGCGGATTATCAAAATAGCAGATAACCACAATCCAGCAGCACAGGCGCATAGAAAATGGATGGGAAATTCAATCGGGCGCTGGGAAGGCGATACCCTGATTGTTGAAACCAAACACTTTAACAGTTGGCAAACATTGTATGGAGTGCCTGCAAAAAATCTTAATGTTGTTGAGACGTTTAGAAGAGACTCGAACAACAAAATGATCTATGGCTTCACTGTGAACGACCCGTCGGTGTTCACCGCTGAATTTTCAGGCGAGTACGCACTATCTAGAATTGAAGAGCAAATCTTCGAGTATGCTTGTCATGAGGGCAATTATGGAATGATAGGAATTTTGGGCGGCGCTCGCCGTCTCGAACAGCTCGGCTTAGCGCCCTAGAATATGAGTAACTTCGGGTAACAAACAGAACCAGAGCAAATAATTAGTCTTTATATTCTGGCCCCATTGTACTATTAATTTTTACGGACGAACGCGGATATATTTCTGCAGCTTTCTCGGTGCAGGCTCACCTCCATACAAATTGCCTGCAGCATCGGCGGCAACAAACTCAGCGCCGTTTCCAATTGTGCTTCGAGGATCGCCTGTCGGGAGTTGAATAAAGTAATTCACCCAACCCAGATGTGCGTCCCCAATACGAATGCCCATCTCCCAACCTGGATTCTGGATGTCGTCGGACTCAGAATCTGCCACATAGATATTGTCATGTTGATCAAAGAATATACCGCTGGGTCGACCAAACTGAGTCCACTGCGCAAGAAACTCACCGTCTTGAGTAAACAACTGAAGGCGGTTATTGGATCGGTCTCCCACGAACAGTCGTCCGCGCTGGTCGATCGCGATAGTGTGCAGGGTTCTGAATTCACCCGGCGCATAGCCTGGCTTTCCCCAAGCTTTGATATAGTTACCGTCACTATCAAACTTAACCACCCTGCCGTTGCCGTCATTGTTGTGTCCGTCAGCAACAAAAACATCGCCATTTTCAGCCACGACTACATCCGCAGGCGCATTGAAGTGACTAGGGCCACCACCAGATTCACCGGGCGTACCAAGCACTATTAAAACTTCGCCCGTAGGCGAGAACTTAACTACTTGGTGGCCGCGAGCATCGCCGTCTGGAATTCGAGCATTACTGACCGCATCGGTCACCCAGACGTTACCATCGGCATCCACATCGATACCGTGGGGCCAGATGAACATGCCCCCGCCGAAGCTCATTACCACTTGGCCCTCGCTGTTAAACTTTAACACCGAGTCAAGATTAGAATCCATGCACTCATCGCCAAAACGATTTGACTCGGTTGCATCACAGCGCACGACGGCCCAAATATGCTCACCGTCCGGATCCACATCGAGATCTCCAACCGCGCCCTGGATACGGCCATCAGGCAACTGCGCCCAGCCTTCGATAGTGGCGTAAGGATTAGGAAAACCCTGCGCTAGGGCTGCACTGGATAATATGAAGAATGGAAGGGCTAGGATGAATTTGGAAACTAGAGACTTGGATAGCATCATAATATGACTCCGGTTGACCTGATTGCTGTTCTGATTTTTGTTCTACTTTTACCTACAATGAACATAGACATATTTTACAAAAAATTTCCGTTATTTTATTAGTATTAATAGTGCGCGTAGTTTTTCCGCTGATAGATTCAGTCCGCGCTTGCTTATTCAAGCGAGTAATAATAGCCAACATGATCCGGTTAATTTTTCGGAGGCTTTGACTTCGTTGGTAAAAGCATCCAAAGAAAACGTCCGATGATTGCACCCAGCGCGCGCTTGAAAAAACCGAATTCTGAAGTATTGCTTGCTGAACTAAATTTATTACTACCAAGCTCTTAGCGAACTTCTGCTGTGACCATAGCAACTGGAGTATTCATCGGTGCGCCAATACCGCCGGAGATTCTAACCATACCAAAAAAGTTGGCGATGTCTGCGGCGCAACCGATCATTGCCGCATACCCGATTTGCACGGCTAACCGCTTTCAAGCTGACTCTATCACTTCCTTATCATAATTAAATGCTTTATAAAAAGCAGCGATACTTGTAACAGCAATCACGATCCCGAACAGCTCAATATGTTGCTCGGTAGACAGCCCTGCTCATGGCATTCACCCAGCCTGGCCTCGGTTAGCCGTGAAGGATCCGTGGTTAAACGATGGACAGCGTCAACCGCAAGGTCCGGTAAATTCGATTGAACATCGTGGGCCCCGTCTACTGCAATAGGAGACAGTGCTTTTTTCGCTCGTGGTATAACCTAAATTACCTGGCAACTCTTACCTCGCCCGCAATGGCAACTCGGCCCTCCCCGAACTACCTGTTGCCCGGGGCCGCTATTTTTTCCCAGACATCTATATAGGCCTGGAAGAGATCTGGTCGAATATCTTAACCGCTAGATGAATAATCAAAACTAGAAGTAGAATGTGTATCTATTTTTTGTGACGTGGCAGTTAACGCAGTCATTGTTTGGTTGTTATCGCGCAACCCTTATCGTTTAACTTTTGTCACCTATTTTTGATTACTTAGCTCTGATTACTTAACTGCAATCCAAGGATGATTACCCCTAGAGTAGTTCGATCCTTGATTCAACACAAATACCATGAGGGCCTTATTAAGTTAATGGTTTTTCAGGCAATTGAAATGACATTGCCAGCCTAATTCACTTTTTCCTAGTTTTTTTTCGACAATTCCATCGTAACTTTTTAACCGGTTTCCTTTGTTTTTCGTATCTAATCGTATGAGCTTAAGCTAAGCCGAAAATAAGTCACGTGACATTGAAATGCTATTCCTGTCAGACTGGTTACTTTCTAAGAAAGATTAATAGCGACGGTAAAATTTTGGCAAAAGTAAGCAAGACTGAAATGAACGTGTTTTTTTTGAAGGAATTTCCCCAAGCAAAATTCGTGCTCGAATCTTTTGACGAAGACTCTATTACCATCAGGCGGAAAATTGATACAGGCGATTTACGTCCAGGCGGAACCGTGTCTGGCCCCACTATGATGAGTTTGGCCGACTGCGCCATTTACGTTGCAATTCTAAGGGAAATTGGAATTGTTGCCCTGGCGGTAACCACAAGTTTGAACATCAATTTTCTACGCAAACCTGCCGCTGACAAAGACATACTGGGCGTGTGTAAAATACTAAAACTTGGAAAAACCTTAGCGGTAGGAGAGGTAACTATTTATTCTGAGGGTGATAATCGCCCGATTGCTCATTCTGTTGGAACCTACTCGATTCCACCCAACAAATAGATCTCTTTTGGCTACACTGACACTATCAACTTTATTTTATCCAGCTGGGCTGGATCGCCGCGTGCTCCCACGATTTTTTATTTTAACTTAAACCTTGCTGTGCCATTAAAAGAGCTAAGGCATTTGGAGGCTTGCCAAACACAGCAATCATGCTGATGACCAGTCTACATCCCTCTATGACCAAATTTCTGAACTCGCATTACCCTGCATTTATTACCATTTTTTTATTTCTATGCTACATCTGTATTCTTAACCCCTGCTCTTTTTTGTTTCTTCTCACCTCGCCATTTCCTATTTCCTATTTCCTATTTCTAAGCATGAACGGGAAATAAAAAATAAGGCATTCAAAAAAAAATGGTTCTCGTGAAGCCTTCGAAATCCCGTGAGCTCGATCTAGTGTTTTATGAGCAAATGCTCGCCCAAACATGAGAACTTGACCTTTTGTTATTTAACTAATTGTATTCATTGATAGTTTTTATCGAGAAATAAGCATTCGTCGCACTTTTATGACGACCCAATTTTAAGCACTCGCGTAAAAAATGGGAACATTCGTTACACTCTATAAATCAAGTACTTAAGTGCTGGTCAGGAGCTAAAATCACTGAAATAATGCTGAATCAATCCGTAAATAACGAATTGAATCCCGCCCAGAGATTTAGCAGTACTCGTAGTTGGCGCTGGAATAATTACAAAAATAAATATCCACGTATTAGGGAGTTCTACATGCTAAATCATTGTCCAAGTAAGCGTAAAGCGCTTGCTCTGGCTGTTTTCATGGGCACATTCGCCACAGGAGCAGCCGCACAAGACACTAACGATATAGAGGAGGTGGTGGTCACCGGCTCCTTCATTCGCGGCTCTGCCCTCGATGCACCATCACCGGTTCAGGTAGTTGACAGAGATAGTATCGAAGCACAAGGTGCAGCGATTATCTGGGACGTTATCAAGAATTTGGAAGTGAACTCAGGTTCATTTACTAACTCAGGTTCTGGAGAGCGTTCTCAAACAGAAGGTACAGCGCAGATCAACTTGCGTAACTTAGGTGAGAACTCCACCCTCACTCTAATTAACGGTAAAAGAATGGCTCCAGCGGCAGCGACCACTACTACAGGTGGTGAGTTTGTCGATATTAATTCCATTCCTCTAGTAATGACGGACCGCGTTGAAATACTTACCGATGGTGGTTCTGCGCTTTACGGTGCTGACGCCGTTGCCGGTGTTGTTAACATCATCATGCGTACCGACTTCGAAGGCCTTGAAATCTACGGTGATATACAAGGTGTTGAGTCCGAAAGCGGTGCCTACGACCAAACAGTTAGTGGTATCTGGGGTTGGGCTAGCGACGATGGCGATACACACTTTGTAGTATCCGGCGAGCGTTTCGAGCGAGACTCGGTGTCTGCATCATCTGCCAACTTTATCGATGAAAACACCCAATTCACCGCACCGGTTTCCACCCTTATTAGCCCGGTTGCCGTTCCGGCTTTTGGTGCAAATACAAACCTTGACTGGTACAGGGGCGATCTTATCGCCGATAACCTCGCCAATGGCGGCGACGGCGATGCAGTCTTCTCCGACCCACTTTGTACTACCCAGGCTGGCGTATCGGGCCTGCCCTACTTTGTGGGTAATCTGCGAGAAGAAGTCGGTGAACGTGGTGGCACCTGTAACGAAGATGTTGAACGATTCAATTTCCTCTCACGCGACACTGAGCGTACCAGTTTCGCGGCGGCCTTCGATCACACGTTTAGCGAAGCGGCGGAATTCTATTCCTTCGTCAACTATGCTGAGAATAAAATCATTTTAGAAGGCGGCGGCTTAAACAACACCGGTGGTTCAGCTGCCACTCGTGGACCTACAGTATTCCTGGCGCAGCCAGACGCCTACACTCGCAACCCTGCCTTTGGCGGCAATGCGATTGGTCAGACGATGGAACTAGGTTTCTTTGCCGACCAGATCGGTCTGACTCGTCCGACTGCGGCTGGCATGCAGAATGCCCCAGTAGATATTGCCAACGGCGGCCCTAATATTGCTTTTCTTTCAAATGCGCGAGATGGCATCCCGAGAGATGGGCGGCGTTCTAACAGCACGGAGTCGAATTCGACCTTAGTACAGGCTGGTTTGCGCGGTGAATTCGAATATTCGGAGCGTGCTTGGAATTACGACGTCAGTGTGTCTTGGAGTGCTACGAGTAATGAGCAAGAGTACACTGTGCACAATCGCAGAAACGTTGAGCTCGCGGCCAATGGCCTTGGCGGCCCAAACTGCACACCTAACGGTGTAGAGACCTTCGACTTCGCCGGACAGCCGGGTCCTTTCGGTGGTGCTGTGCCTCAGGCATGGGACTTCTTTAATTCTGGCTACACGCAGACATTCTTCCCGGGCTTCGTGTTAAACACTCGCGAAACTCTGTCTCTGGCACTGACCAGTAATAATCAGGGTCAGGGCGGATGTGAGTTCTACAACCCATTCTTGTCGGCACAGACCGGCGGCAACGTAGGAAATTCTCCAGAATTGCTGGATTGGATGACCGAGAGAGTATTGCGCGCAGATAAGCGCAACAAGCTTATGGTATTTGATGCCATTGTTGGCGGCGAGTTCATGGACATGGCTGGTGGGCCAGCGGCAGTTGCTTTCGGCGCTCAATACCGCGAAAGAAATACAACTTCGCGCGCACCTGCGATCAGCTTCCCAGGTCTGCCTAACTCGATCTTAGGCTATGATGCAAATGGCGTTCCTGACGATTTCCATTATGTTAGCAACAACTTCGAGTGTTCGGCTTGTATATTCAACTTCGATAATACACGAGATACTTCGGCGTTATTTATGGAGCTGTCATTGCCATTCTTAGAAAACGTAGATACTCAGATTGCGGTACGATATGAGGATTACGGCGGTAACATCGGCAGTGAAGTTTCTCCGAAAATTGCTATGAGCTGGCGTCCAATCGAGACCCTGCTCGTGCGCGGTTCATTCTCGCAATCATTCCGTGCCCCGAATATCGACATCATCGAGCAAGGTTTGGAATCAGGTAGCGTTGTCTTTAAAGATCCTATTTCGAGCCAGCGAGTTCGAGCTGGTTTGGATCCAGCCACCGTCCAAAATGGCGAAACCGAACAGTCCTTTACCTTGGGTGGACCTGCGCCGAATGTTGGTAACGAGTACGCGGATACTTTCAGTGCGGGCTTCATCTGGACTCCAGGTGGGCGTCTTGATGGCTTAAGTATTCAGGCCGATGCATGGCGTTTCGAGGTGACTGACCGAGTTCTTCCTGAACCGCCTATCTCTGCCCTGCGACCTGAAATAGATGCGTTCAATGCTGTAGTTGGTGATCCAAATAACTACATCTTGAACGATTCGATTTCTGGCGATTCACCGGTGCTAGATGTAGCGTGTAATCCTAACGCTCTGGAAACTCAGTTCGGTATAGATTCAGCGGAGCGACTGAATTGTGTTGTTAATCCAGATCTGTACACCGTTGGTGGCACGGGCTTCGGCATTAGCCGTTCAGCACGTAACGAAGCGGCTGACTTAATCACACTGACATTATCCGCGATCAATGCAGGAGAGATACAGGCAGATGGTATTGACGTGAAGCTAGGCTACAATTGGGAAAACGATTGGGGCCGGTGGCGCGCGAGTATGGATTACACTCACGTGAATCAATACAAGCTAACCGACGTTCCTGGTCTGGAACTAGGCCTTCTGGATACTGGTAAATTCGATGCTGCTGGCACCACTGGCGACGGTCTACTTGTGCGTTCATTGCCTGACAATAAGGGCAACTTAACGCTTACTTGGCAGCGCGATCGTCACGGTGTAACTGTTACGAACCGTCATATCGGTTCTTATCAAGATCTTGCCTATAACAACTTGGTACAAAACGCGAACCCATTGGTCACATCTCTGGCTAGCACTAAGGTCGACAGCTATACCACTTGGGATATGCAGTATCGCTACTCCTATGACTGGGGTAACTCTAGGTTAGGCACCACCAATTTCAGCATTGGTGCCCTAGATTTGTTTGACGAGACAGTGCCTTTCCGTGAAGGTACTCCCTTACGTTATGATGGAAACGTATTTGATCCTCGCGGTCGAAGACTTTACGCCCGTGCGTTATGGTCATTCTAATTGCTGATTAGTCGGTAATGTAAAAATGGCGATGAGAAATCATCGCCATTTTTTTTGCTCTCATTTTGTCGAGCTAGATCGTCGGGAAGGTATCTTAAATCGCAATAACTGTGGAGACTAGGGATTGTAAACTAGGGGCTCAGAGTAAAAATTACATTAACCACCGCACAATGATTCAACTACATTAGTTGTAAATTTTACTCTAAGCCCGTATCTGCACTATTTATCTGCACTGCGCTTGGTAATTTAGGCAGGTGACTTTTGCCGCATTTCAAAGTTAAACGACATACTTATTCTTTCTCGGTCAGACAGGTTTTGCGCAACGCTATGCTCCAGCCATGACGGAAATAAAAATAATTTCCCAGGTTCTGGTGCCAGCTTGGCATGAAAGGCATTTTCCGGCCTCATGCCATCCGCAGCAGGAGGCATCATCCATCTGGCAGCTCGCGGGTCCTTAAACCCTATAGCGGGGCTATTAGCATCAGATTTCACGTAGAATACACCACTGATGTGTGAGTACGGATGCAAATGTTCTGGATGAAAACTGTACTTTGGATTGATATTGGCAAACATCGAATTGATAACTGGCTGATAGTTTTTTATGTCCCAGTGATGGTCTCTGGCGAAATTATCTGCAGCGAGATGCATGAACTTAACTAAGTCCAA
>JBLGBJ010000052.1:0-16455 GCA_047617605.1 Pseudohongiellaceae bacterium
AGTTGCCCCTGAGACACCAGCTGCTGCGGTCGCGCAAGCAGTGCCTGTTGCAAAGGAAGCTCCTGTCGAAACTGCAGAAGCGGCCCCGGCTAAGAAAGCTCCAGCAAAGAAGAAGGCAGCTGCCCCGGCCAAAGACACCGAGGGTGAATCCTAGCGTCAGCTTTCCTTCAATCTGGCTCATTTAATGTTAGTGGGTAGATTAAATATCTTTTGTAAGGGGGCTAATAGCCCCCTTTTTTTAAAACACTGACAAAGCTAAAGATAGCTTTGAAGCTCTAGAAAGAGAGGCATTAATCATGGCAAATATTACGGCGGGAATGGTCAAGGAGTTGCGTGAGCGAACTGGCCTTGGAATGATGGACTGTAAAAAGGCATTGTCGGCTTCTGAAGGCGACATGGAACAGGCTATTGAAGATCTTCGCAAGTCTAGCGGTATGAAAGCGGCTAAAAAAGCAGGTCGAGTAGCGGCTGAAGGCGTAGTGATGACAAAAATTGCTGAAGACGGCAATTACGGTGTGATTTTGGAAATTAACAGTGAAACTGACTTTGTTTCTAAAGATGCGAATTTTCTTGACTTTGCCCAGCAAACGCTAGAATTGGCATATGCGAACAAAGATGCAGACGTAGCTGCATTGCTTGATGCTGGAGTTGAATTGGCGCGTGAGAAATTGGTTCAGAAAGTTGGTGAAAATATAAATGTTCGCAGAGTAGGCCGATTGAAGTTTGAAGATGCAAATCAGGGAATCGTTGATAGCTATGTCCATAACACCAACCAAATCGGCGTAATTATAGCGCTGCGTGGTGGAGATGAAACGTTAGCTCGTGATATAGCTATGCATATTGCGGCTGTAAACCCTATGGTTCTCCGCAAAGAAGACGTGCCCGCTGAGGTGATTGCGAAAGAGTCTGAGATTTATTCAGCCCAAGCTCGTGAGAGCGGCAAGCCAGAAGAAATTATCGAAAAGATGATCAGTGGCAGACTCAATAAATTTGTCGCTGAAGTGAGCTTGATGGAACAGCAATTTGTCAAAAACCCTGATGTTAAAATTTCTGGATTGCTAAAGGACGCTGGTGCGGATATTGTAAACTTCATTCGTTACGAAGTTGGCGAGGGGATCGAGAAAGTAGAAGTGGATTTTGCCGACGAAGTAGCCGCTCAAGTGAAAGGAGGCTCTTAATCGAGTCTTAAGTGTAACTGGTTAAAACTATGCCCAAACAAGATCGCAAGTACAATCGTATACTGCTCAAGCTGAGTGGGGAAGCACTAACCGGTGACGCCGAATTCGGCATCGATCCAAAGGTGTTAGATCGCATGGCGGTTGAAGTGGGACAGCTCGTAGGTTTGGGCGTTCAAGTGGGCATGGTTATTGGCGGTGGCAACCTTTTTCGTGGTGCTGCACTCCATGCTGCAGGAATGGAACGGGTTACTGGCGACCATATGGGCATGTTGGCAACGGTGATGAATGCTCTGGCGATGCGCGACGCACTCGAGAGGGCAAACATTCCAACACGTGTTATGTCTGCAATTCAAATGAGTGGTGTGGTTGAAGACTACGACAGGCGCACCGCAATTCGCCATCTAGAAGCTAGCGACGTCGTTATATTTGCAGCTGGTACTGGTAACCCATTTTTCACCACAGATTCAGCCGCTTGCCTGCGGGGCATTGAAATTGATGCTGATTTAATTATGAAGGCGACTAAAGTAGATGGTGTTTACTCAGCTGATCCAGAGACTAACCCAGATGCTGTAAAGTATGATCGCCTTAGCTATGATGATGTGATCGATAAGCAGCTGGCAGTTATGGACTTAACTGCTATATTTTTAAGTCGCGACCACCAAGTACCTATTAAGGTGTTCAATATGAACAGGCCAGGTGCTTTGCTAGAAAACATTATGGGTGCTTCTGACGGGACTCTGATCGAGTAAGTCGCCGCCACACTCAGGCTAATTGACAGGAAATAAGAAAATGATCGATGACATTATTGATGATGCTGCGGAGCGTATGCAGAAAAGTGTTAACTCGCTAGGTGACGCATTTAAGAAGATTCGCACAGGCAGGGCGCACCCGAGTATCCTTGACACTGTCATGGTCTCGTATTACGGCTCGGACACGCCCCTAAACCAATTAGCCAACGTGAATGTAGAAGAGGGCCGTTCGCTTATTATTTCGCCATGGGAAAAAGGGGTGATTGGTGAAATTGAGAAAGCAATAATGAAATCAGACTTAGGTCTGAACCCTTCTAATAATGGGGATACTATTCGTGTACCGATGCCTCCATTAACCGAAGAGACCCGCAAAGAATATACAAAACAGGCCAAAAACGAGGCTGAAAATGCGCGTATTGCGGTTCGCAACATTCGGCGTGATGCAAATACAGATTTTAAAGATCTGGAAAAAGAAAAAGAAATTAGTGAAGATGAGCAGCGAAGAGCCGAAGAGCGAATACAAAAACTTACCGATCAGTTTATCGCTGCTATTGAATCGGCATATCAAGTTAAAGAAACTGAATTGCTGACTTTTTAGAAAGTGTCTCCTTATATCACTTGCTTAAAGATTTCCATTTTGTCAGCTACTTATCGCCACCTATCGCAATGAAATCTGATGCTCTGCCTTGCGTACCTCAGCATATTGCTATCATTATGGATGGCAATAATCGCTGGGCGAAGGCCAATGATCTTGCTGCAAGGGCTGGGCATCGACAAGGTGCCGAGGTCGTTCGCAATATCGTAGACGCTTGTATAGATAGGAATATACCTTTCTTAACTCTTTTTGCTTTCAGCAGTGAAAACTGGCTGCGACCGACAGAAGAGGTCCAAGGTTTGATGGCGCTTTTTTTGTCGGTCCTGAAACGAAAAGAAATCAAACAGTTCCACGACAAGAACGTACGAATAAAATTCGTAGGTAGTCGTGATTCATTTTCTGAAAAGCTACAAAGAAATATGGCCTCGGTAGAGGCGCTCACGCTCAATAATTCAGGTCTAACAGTAGCCGTGGCCGCCGACTATGGTGGGCGTTGGGATATTGCTGAGGCGACTAAAACAGTTGTTCTGAAAGCACTCAGTAAAGAGTTTTCTGTCAGTGATATAGACGCAGATATGATCGCTGAGCACTTAAGTCTTTCGGCACTTCCAGATCCAGATTTGTGTATCAGAACTGGTGGTGAAAGGCGTATTAGTAACTTTTTATTGTGGCAGTTTGCCTACACTGAATTATATTTTACAGATTGCTATTGGCCAGATTTCGGCAATGCGGAGTTCGAATTAGCATTGAGAGATTATGCGCAGCGTCAAAGACGATTCGGCGGGCATAATCAAGAGGCCGGTGCCTGATGTTAAAGCAGAGAATTGCGACAGCAATAGTTTTGCTCGTAGGGCTGGTTGCTGCGAGTACGCTAATGTCTCCTTTTCTGTTTTCTTTGTTTACAGCGGTAGTTGTTCTTCTGGCGGCCTGGGAGTGGGGCGGGTTTATTGGTCTTGAAAATCTGACCACCAAAGTTGCTTATATAATCAGCATATTATTGTTGCTTGGGGGTTGTTTTCTCCTCTTGGAGCTTGGTCCTGCGACGGAAAGTCTACGTCAAGATCACGCGCTCACTTTGTCGTCTTTAGGATTGCTTTATTGGCTTTGCGCTTCACTCGTAGTGTTAGATTATCCGACAAGGAATAATCATTGGAATAAAGAATCCAGAATTGCAACTATGGGCATATTCTCTCTTCTCCCAACATGGGTTGGGATCATCCAGCTTAAATATTTGGAGCCCAATGGTATGTTGGTTCTGGTGTTGATTATTTTGGTCGCAGCTGTCGATATCGGTGCATTTTTTACCGGAATGAGTTTCGGTAAAACAAAGCTGGCACCGGAGTTAAGCCCAAATAAAACATGGGAAGGTGTATGGGGTGGCTTTGCTCTGTGCCTGTTGGTGAGTGTAGGTCTCGGTGTTGTGTTGAACCTAACGCTTTTCCCAGTTGGCTTATTTGAGATGACCGTTCTTATTATTATTAGTGCTCTAGTGACCTTTTTTAGCGTGACCGGAGATTTGGTTGAAAGTATGTTGAAGCGAAATAGAAAAATTAAAGATAGTGGCAAAATACTTCCTGGGCATGGCGGTGTTCTGGATCGCATAGACGGTTTGATCGCAGCCACGCCAGTGTTTGTGCTTGGTATGACGTTTCTCGTGTTAACGGCGCGATAGACCATGAGTAATTACCCCAGACGACTTTGTATTCTTGGTTCCACCGGCTCAATTGGTCAAAGCACACTTGCCGTTGTCGATGCTAATCCTGAGTTCGAGGTAACTGCACTTTCCGGCCATCGTAATATCGACTTGTTGCTCCAGCAATGTTTGAAATACCAGCCAAAAATGGCGATAGTATCTCGTTCTGAAGATGCAAAAAGCTTAGCCCTATCGCTAAAGTCTGCAGGTAGTAAAGTTGAGGTCATGTGGGGTGTCGATGCGCTGTCGAGTGCGGCAAGCGATGATTCGGTCGATATGGTTATGGCTGCAATAGTTGGAGCAGCTGGCTTGGCGTCGACTCTTGCCGCTGCGCGATCGGGTAAGACTCTACTGCTAGCTAATAAAGAGTCTCTGGTGATGAGCGGGGATTTGCTGTTTAGAGAAATCCAAGCGTCAGGGGCCACCCTGATCCCGATTGATAGCGAGCACAATGCTATTTTTCAATGTTTACCACAAAACCTTGCCGGCCAAAGCGAGGAAACTACCAAATATGTTAGCAAAATTGCGCTAACCGCTAGCGGTGGACCTTTTCTGGACCTACCGCTGAATGAGTTTGGTGACATAACGCCAGCGCAAGCATGTAAGCACCCAACTTGGTCGATGGGACGAAAGATTTCAGTTGATTCTGCGACCATGATGAATAAAGGGCTAGAGTTCATAGAAGCTAGTTTGCTGTTTGGGCTTGCAGCCCATCAAATTGAGGTGCTCATTCATCCGCAAAGCACGGTGCACTCACTGGTTTATTACAGAGATGGGTCGGTTTTAGCTCAACTAGGTTCGGCGGATATGCGAATCCCTATCGCCTATGGAATGGCCTACCCGCGTCGTATCGAGTCGGGAGCGGCGCCCTTGGATCTTATTGCGGCAGGCTCACTTGATTTTTTTGAGCCTGACTATAAGCGCTTCCCTTGCCTCAAACTTGGTATTGACGCAGCGCTGCAGGGGGGGACAACACCGACTTTGCTAAATGCCGCCAACGAAATTGCAGTTGAGGCATTTCTTGAAGGTCAAATTAAATTTATCGAGATTGCAGAGCTTAATGAGCAGGTTTTATCGAAAATCCCTTGTGAACCGGCTTCATCTCTCGCTATCATTCGTGACGCCGATTCATTGGCTAGAAATATTACTAAAGAGCTGATTTTAAAGAAAAATTAATTAGTGTCTCTGAAGCACAACGCAGAGAAAAACAGGCACCAAAATGATTCTTGAAATACTAACGAATGTACTAGCTTTACTCGTAACCTTGGGCATCTTGGTGACCATTCACGAATTTGGTCATTTCTGGGTAGCCCGGCGCTGCGGTGTAAAGGTGCTGCGCTTCTCTATTGGTTTTGGTAAAGCGATAAAAACCTGGATCGGAAAAGACGGTGTTGAATACGTAATCGCGCCTATTCCTTTAGGGGGTTACGTTAAGATGCTTGGGCAAGAAGACACAACGGTGTCCTCGTCTACTGAATTACCCGCGAGTCAGCGTCATATGTCATTTGCCTACAAGCCTCTTTGGCAGCGCATGGCAATAGTGGCTGCAGGTCCGGCGGCAAACTTTTTGTTAGCCATTTTTGTTTTTTGGTTGATAAACATCGCCTATGGGCTTTCCGGTATAGCGCCAGTTATCGATGGCATTAAAGATAACTCTCCAGCGCAAATGGCGGGGCTTAGCGAAGGTGATGAAATTCTGGCTGTTGATGGCAAGGAAACTATTATTTGGCAGCAAGTGACTCTGCAAATGTTAGGAAGAATGGGGGAGACCGGAGAGCTACGCTTGACTATTGATCCCGCATCAGGAGGTGGCTCGCGAGACGTGATGTTGCCAATCTCATCGTGGCTTAGCAGTGACACCGCACCAAATCCTATTGCTAGCCTTGGCATTGTCCAGATAGAAATCCCTGCTGTAATTGGCGGTTTAGTAGAAAATGGTCGTGCTGAACAAGGTGGTTTATTGCCCGGAGACGAGGTTCTTATCGTCAATGGTCGAGCTATTCGGGGATGGGCGCATTGGGTTGAAGTAATCCGAGCTAACCCGGAACTAGATTTAGAAGTCGTGGTCCAACGTGATGTTGAGCAGGCCTCGCTTGGTATAAGGCCCGCAGAAGTTGTTTCTGCAGACGGGTCTGCCATCGGCAGTATCGGTGCCTATGTAGAGCAGATGAGTCTTGCTGAATTGGTGCCTGAGTCTATGCGACGCGAAGTAAGGTATGGCCCAATTAGCGCCATTCAGCCAGCGCTAATTGAGACTTGGGATAAATCGCTGTTTGTTCTCGACTCAGTTAAGAAAATGGTTGTGGGTTTAATTTCTGTAAAGAATATTAACGGACCAATCACCATCGCTCAGGTGGCTGGAGACACAGCTGCCTATGGGCTTAATGTTTACTTGGGGTTTCTAGCTTTGCTAAGTATCTCACTCGGGGTGTTAAATTTGCTGCCAATACCTGTTCTAGACGGAGGACATTTGCTGTACTACACCATTGAAGCGGTTATTCGGCGTCCGGTGCCTGAACGTATCCAATCGTTTGGACTACAACTCGGTTTGTTGTTGATATCAGGAATCATGGTTTTAGCCGTTTATAATGATGTAAATCGATTGCTTTAAAATAAATATACACTATTGCCCGGCGCCTATAGTCCGACGCCAATATTAAATTTTGACTCAGTTTAAATAAGATACTTGAATGAAAAAAATCATTTTGGGTTTGCTGTTGACCTTCGGTCTTCCTAACCTCCTGCATGCTCAAACCTTCACTATTGCGGATATCATTGTTGATGGCTATCAACGTATATCGCCTGGCATAATTTACAGTCTGTTGCCTGTTGGCATCGGAGACACTGTAGATGCTTCAGTTCCTGCGTTAATCATTCGGGAGTTATCTCGGTCGGATTACTTTGATGAGGTTGAAGTCTCTCGTGAAGGCAATATCCTTGTTGTCACTGTTCTTGAGCGTCCGTCTGTTGCGGAGATTACTGTTGAAGGCAACAGCGTTTTGGAAACCGAGGACATTATCGAAAATATGGCCACGGCAGACATTGCTGAAGGGCAAATATTTACCCGGGCTGCATTAGAGGCCATCAGACAAGGCATTCAGGATGTCTACTCTGGTCGCGGCCGTTACGGTGCCTCAGTTGAAATAGAAGTAGAGGAGTTGCCAAGAAATCGGGTCGCCATTCGTCTCGAGATCAACGAAGGCGAGGAATCCAGAATTCGCCATATCAATATCGTAGGTAATGAAGCTTTCGAAGAAGAAGATTTACTTGCACTCCTTGAACTTGGTCTCAAGCCTTGGTACATGGTCATGAGTCGGAAGGATCGCTATTCTCGTGAACAATTTTCTGGTGATCTTGAACGCCTAGAATCTTTCTATTTGGATAATGGCTACGTTGAATTCAATATTGATTCCACGCCTATATCGATCACACCGGACCGCAAAGAAGTTTATATCACGGTCAATATTTCAGAGGGCAATCAGTACATTGTCAGCGGCGTCGATTTGGCAGGCGATCTAGTCGATGCTGAAGCCTTATTACGGGCCGCCATTTTTGTGCGTCCTGGACAAATTTATTCCCAAGGCTTAGTGACTGGCACCGAAGAAATAATGGTTCAGTTTTTAGGGAATTTAGGCTATGCCTTTGCTGAGGCGACTGGTGTTCCTGAGGTAAGTGAAGATGAAGATACCGTTGAGGTCACGTTCTTTATCGAGCCCGGGAAGAGAACCTATGTTAATCGCATTGGGTTTAGCGGAAATTTAGCCACAGCTGATGATGTTTTGCGCCGAGAAATGCGCCAGCTAGAAAGTGCGCCAGCATCTAGCCTACAGATCGAGCAATCTAAAGTCAGATTGCAGCGTCTCGGTTATTTTGAGACCGTGGAAGTGGACACGGTCGAGGTGGCGGGCACAGAAGATCAGGTCGACGTTAATTACGATGTGCTTGAACAAAACTTTGGAGCAATAAGCTTTCAGGTAGGTACTGGCGGTGGCGGTAACTTCTTTCTCAGTTCTAGTTTACAAGCGCAAAACTTTCTTGGAACCGGGCGGACATTGGGAGTCGGGGTTAACCGCTCAAGATTTCAGCAAAGTTTAAATTTCAATTATGTTGATCCCTTTTTTACTCCCGACGGTGTAAGTCGTGGATTCAACCTTTTTGCTCAAGAAATTGATTCACCATTTAACGTATCAAACTTCAATACCACGTCTTACGGAGGCACGCTTAGTTTTAGCTACCCGTTGAGTGAAGTTCAACTTCTTGGATTTGACCTTGGCTATACGCACACAGAATTGAGTGCTGGGGTCGGCTCAGTGCAAGAGATTGTTGCTAGCCCCACCGTGTTCGAGGGCGTAGATAACTATGTAATTACACCTCTTAACGCCAATCCTTTCAATGGGGCCGTGGTTGATTCGGTGCTGGGCAATGTTGGTGACCTCAGGCCTGATCAGCTTCAATCCAGTACAGATTTAGGTTTTGTCGACAAATTTGGCGATACTTTTGATAATTTCACCTTCACTGCAAATTGGTTCGAAAACACTTTGAATCGTGGACAGATGGCAACAGCTGGTTCGTTTCACAGTTTGGCACTTGAAGTAACGCTGCCAGGAAGTGATCTGGAATATGCCCGTTTGAATTACAATGCTCAAGTTTACTGGCCATTAACTCAGAATCAGGAGTGGGTTGTGTCTCTGAAAGCTAATCTTGGCTATGGCATTGGCTATGGTGATACTGGAGAGCTGCCGTTTTTCAATAACTTCTTTGCTGGGGGGTTGATTCAGGGTGGCGGGCAACTGCGTGGGTTTGAGGAAAATAGCCTAGGCCCGAGAAGTTCACCTGGTGCGCGATACTTAACCGATAGAGGGATATCTTTACAAAGAGATGAGAATGGTGAAATTATCCGCCTAGAGGATGGTTCCGCGCTAATTGAAAACTCGGTGGGTTATTCAACCACGCCCTTGGTGGATGAAGTGGGAAACATAATTCTGGATGCAGATGGCAATCCTGAGGTTGCTTTAGCCGTACAAAACTTCTTTCTAGATGAGGATTTTGATAGCTTTGGTGGTAACATATTGACTACGGCGACGCTAGAACTGTTGTTCCCATTGCCATTTATCCCAAATAAAAATCAGGTACGTTCGGCATTTTTTATTGATGCGGGTAATGTTTTCTCCTCAAGCTGTACTGAAAGGCAAAGACTGCTTCAGAATTGCCAGAATTTTGATGTAGGGGAATTACGCTACTCTGCTGGGGTAAGCGTCACCTATTTATCGCCATTTGGACCGTTAACGTTCTATTTGGCTAAGCCGTTTGGTAAAGATGGCGACGATACGAAACAATTCGATTTTACAGTTGGGCAAGGTTTCTAGCATTTTTTAATAATTACTTTTCGCCAAGACTGCTAAGAAATAAATCAAAGCAGTTCTTGTAGTTTGATTTTGGAGATATAACGTGAAGACATTTAAAAATTTGGTTGCCATTTTGGGTTTGGTTTTGGTTACACAGGGAGCCATTGCTCAAGATACTAAGATAGGAGTGCTGAACGCTATTCAAGCGCTGTTTAACTCTGATGCGGCTGGGGTGATTCAAGCCGAGTTAGAGTCAGAGTTTAGTTCAGATCAAGACCGGGCAAATACACTTACCGAGCAGCTAACTGCACTTCGTGATGAATTTCAACAGAATGAAGCCGTGATGAGCGAAGATGAAGTTCGCCGCATGAATTCTAATGCGCAGGATTTGAACGTCCAGCTGCAGCTGATCGGCGAGCGTATTCAGGCAGCTATTCAGGAAAAAAACCAAAACTTTGTCCAGCTCATGCAGCCAGATCTGGCAACGGCGGTTACTGATATTGTCGCCGAAGGTGGTTTTGATCTTATTTTAAATGCTGATTCTGCGCCGTTTTTCTCCCCTGTATTGGATATCACAGCACGAGTTACAGCCAAACTGAATGAGAACGCTAAAGTGTCAGCACAGTAAACAATTAAAATTTTGGACAAGTGCCAGGTGACGCAGAATAAGAGCTATACACTTGGCGAGCTTGCTGAATTATTGAAGTTGGATTTAGTTGGTGATGGCGATCGTATTGTCACCGGTATCGGCACGCTTAAAAACGCGGTAAGCGGTCAGCTAGGGTTCTTAAGCAATGCCGCTTATGTAAATCAGTTGGCCGAGACCAACGCATCCGCAGTAATTCTCCTAAAACGACACGAGCTTTTTTGTCCAACAAATAAGCTGATCAGTGAAAACCCCTATGTAAGCTTTGCGCAAGCTACTGCTCTGTTTAGCGACGCGCCGAGTTTAGTCTCTGGTGTACATCCGAGCGCTAGTGTAGATCCAAATGTTGTCGTGCCGAGTGATGTTGGTATTGGCGCAAATGCAGTCGTCGAAAAAGGGGTGATTATAGGAAGCGGCACTTTTATTGGCAGTGGCTGCTTTATTGGGGAAGGCTGCGTCATTGGCGATAACACAAAGCTCTATAGCGGTGTCACTCTTTATCATAAGGTTAAGCTTGGCTCGAGGGTTACGATACATACAGGAAGTGTCATCGGGGCTGATGGCTTTGGCTTTGCCTTTGATGGTAAGAAATCTGTAAAAATTCATCAGCTCGGTGGTGTAAATATTGGAGACGACGTAGATATCGGCGCAAACACGACAATTGACCGGGGTGCAATAGAAGACACGATCATTGCAAACGGTGTGAAGATCGATAACCAAGTTCAGATCGGGCACAACTGCAGCATAGGCGAACATTCGATTTTATGTGGTTGTGTCGCTTTGGCTGGCAGTGTGACAATCGGCAAATATTGTATTATGGGCGGCGCCTCTGGAGCTGTTGGCCATATTACGATAGCCGATCAAACTCAAGTCAGTGCGATGAGTTTGGTTAGCCAATCTATATTGGACCCAGACGTTTACTCATCAGGAACTGGGCAAATGAAGGCATCAGACTGGAAGCGAGCCATTGTTCGTTTTCGGCAACTCGATAGTATTGCTAAGCGAGTGAGGAAGTTAGAGCGCAGCTCTAACGATAATAACGATAGCTAAGCTTAGAGCAGGCAGCAGCTACCGCCCGAATAGAGAAGAATATGTTATTAGATATTGAAGAGATTAAAGAATACCTACCCCAACGCTACCCATTTTTACTTGTGGATAGAGTAGTAGAAATGGAAATGGGCAAATCGATTTTGGCCTATAAAAATGTATCAGTAAACGAGCCGTTTTTTGAAGGACATTTCCCTCATCAGCCTATTATGCCTGGTGTATTGATAATTGAAGCGCTCGCACAAGCAGCGGGTGTTCTTGGATTTAAAAGCCAAGAAAAAAAGCCAAAAGATGGTTATCTATATTATTTCGTTGGGGCTGATAATCTTCGCCTCAGACGCCCAGTAGTGCCGGGAGATAAACTTATGCTGTACGCCGAAATCATTACGCATCGTCGTGGCATCTATCGTTTTGCAGCCAAGGCAAGTGTCGGTGATGAGACAGTGGGCACTATGACTATTCTTTGTGCTGAGAGGAAAGTAGATGTCGATTGATGACAGCGCGCGAATTCATCCTAGCGCGGTTCTAGGCGAAGGTGTGTCGGTTGGCCCATGGAGTATTATTGGGCCAAATGTCATCATTGGCGCTAATAGCGTGATCGAATCTCACGTGGTAATTCGCTCGAACACGACTATGGGCGAAGGCAATCGAATCTTTCAATTTTGTTCGGTCGGCGAAGATCCTGCTGACAAGAAGTTTTCGGGCGAAGATGTATGGCTTGAAATCGGCAATAACAATATTTTTCGTGAAGGCGTTACTGTCCATCGTGGCACTGAAGTCGGTGGAAGTTACACTCGGATCGGTGATGGCAACTTGATGATGTCATATGCTCATGTGGCACACGACTGTATCGTTGGTTCTAACACTGTCTTTGCTAACAACTCGGGTATTTCGGGTCACGTTGAAGTGGGCGATTGGGCGATTTTAGGTGGTCTGGCGGGAGTTAATCAATTTATAAAAATTGGCCCTCATGCCATGGTTGGTGGCATGACTCACATAGATCATGATGTGCCGGCATTTGTTATCGTAAGCGGTCAGCCAGCGGCAGTGCGAAGTGTAAATACCATAGGCCTTGAACGCAGAGGCTTTGATAAAGCTGCTGTTAAAGAAATCCGCAAAGCTTTTAAAATCCTTTATAAGCGGCAGCTGTCCTTGCGAGATGCGATTAGTCAGATAGAGGTGTTGGCCGCAGATTGCCCCGAACTTGCTCCGTTGCTGCACTCATTAACGGCATCTGAAAAAGGCATCCACCGCTAATTTTAAGCTCTCTTAGCCGCCCGGTCATGACCTATGAGTAAACCTCTAATCTTTGGAATAGTCGCCGGCGAAAAATCTGGCGATATTCTTGGCGCAAGTCTGATTCTCGAAATGCGCAAGCGTTACCCCAGCGCTCAATTTGTGGGTATTGGTGGTGACGCCATGATTGCAGCGGGCTGTCGCTCCATGTTTAAGATGGACCGTTTATCTGTCATGGGGTTTGTAGAGCCTCTTGGCCGTTTACCTGAGTTGTTTGGGATCAAGCGCCAATTACGCGAGTATTTTGTAGCCAACCCGCCCCTGGCGTTTATTGGTATAGATAACCCTGATTTTAATCTTCGTCTGGAATCTGAGCTTCACAACGCGGGTATAAAGACCGTCCACTATGTAGGTCCTAGCGTCTGGGCGTATCGAGCTAAACGCATTTTGGGAATAAAAAAGTCAGTGGATTTGATGCTGACCTTATTCCCTTTCGAGACGCAGATCTATAAAGACCATGGCATAAAAGTCGCTTGTGTTGGTCATCCTCTGGCTGATCAAATAGGGTTTAAAGATTCAAAACAGCAAACACGTGTGGAGCTAGGTATTGCGCAAGGTGCTCAGGTTATTGCCTTGATGCCAGGGAGTCGCAGTGGCGAGATTAATCGGTTAGCGCCGGTTTTCTTTGCGGCGGCAATTAAATCCTTGCAAAGGAATCCTGGGTTACGGTTTTTGATACCTTGCAGTAGCACAGACAATAAAAGACTTATTAGCGACATCATGCGCCAACTGGGTATCCTTAGCGGGGAGCAATTTTGTTTGTTAGATGATTCGCGCCAAGCGATGAGCGCAGCCGATTTCGTGGTAATGGCATCGGGTACCGCGACGTTGGAGGCATTGCTGCTGCGAAGACCAATGGTGATTTGTTACAAATTGGCAGCCCTGACGTTCGTTATAGCCTCAAGAATGGTTAAGATTCCCAATGTAGGTCTGCCAAATTTATTGGCTGGTAAAAGGCTTGTTCCTGAATATCTGCAGGGCCAAGTCACTGTTGATGCGGTTAGTGCCGAAATAATTAATTTTGTGTCCGAGCCAGAATCAATGGCGGCCATGCTAGAAGAGTTTACTGCTATCCATAAGAAAATTAGGTTGGATGCTTCAGCTCAGGCTGCCAATGCAATCGAATCTTTGGTGGGCATAACCTCCTGAATCTAGAAAATTACCCGAAGGTAGAAAATCATTGAAATTATAACGTCTTACTTGGCGGGTGCTGCAGGTACCGACGAGGTGGGCCGTGGCCCTTTGGCCGGCGATGTAGTCGCTGCGGCGGTTATTTTGGATCCGCGAAAACCAATAATTGGTTTAAAAGATTCTAAGAAACTATCCGAGAAAATGCGAGAACGCTGTTTCGAACAAATACTGCTGAACGCACGAGCTTTTGCTATCGCCAGGGCGAGCGTTGCTGAGATTGAAGATCTCAATATTCTACACGCAAGCCTGCTGGCGATGACACGGGCGGTTAGTCAGCTGAGGCCACAGCCGCCTTATGTTTACGTTGATGGCAATCGCTCCCCGGTATGGCATTACCCTTGTGAAACTGTAGTGAAGGGCGATTCTCTTGTACCAGCGATCGCTGCGGCCTCGGTGTTGGCTAAAGTCACCCGTGACAGGGAAATGGCGGCAATGGACTTAGAATACCCAGGTTATGGCTTTGCGAAACATAAAGGCTATCCAACCCCAGAGCATTTAAAGGCGTTAGCCTTGCTGGGAGTTTGTCCAATTCATAGAAAAACATTTGCACCTGTGGCTCGCTTAACCGGCTAAACTTTTATAAAAAAAGTGGTATATTAGCCTTTCTAATAGCTAGCAAAACCCAAGACTTTCATGCCTGAAAATAGACCTTCGCAAGCGTTCGCCCACCTAAGACTTCATACTGAATTTTCTATTAGCGATGGGCTTGTCACTATCGGGCCGTTAATCGATCGCCTGCTCGAACTCAAGATGCCAGCCGTTGCGATTACCGATATTGCCAATCTGTTTGGTCTTATTAAGTTTTACAGTAAATCGATTTCCAGTGGCATCAAACCGCTTTGCGGCTGTGACGTTCTGGTTCGTGATCTAGAAACTGGGCTGGAGTCGCATCTGGTTTTGCTGGTACAGGATAAGCAGGGTTATCTGAACCTAACTGAGCTCATATCGGAGATTTATACCGATGCTAACGGCTTGAGCGATACTGTCTTGCTTAAATCAAAGCTTGAAGGGCGAACCGCAGGCTTGATCGCATTGTCAGGGGCTCAACTAGGCGATGTTGGTCGTGCCCTGTTGGCAGGTGAGTTGGGTGACGCAAAATCCTTGCTCGGTGATTGGCAAAAACTGTTTCCGAATCGTTTTTATCTGGAATTGCAGCGCCTTGGTAAGCCTGATGAAGAAGATTATATTGAAAAAGCCTTGGAGCTTTCGCAGCTGACATCCTGTCCTTGCGTTGCCACTAATGATGTTCGTTTCCTTAAGCAAGAGGATTACGAGGCCCATGAGGTGAGAGTCTGCATTAACGAAAGACGATCACTCGATGACCCGCGCCGTGTTCGAACCTATACCGACCAGCAATATCTTAAAACCCAGCAGGAAATGAGCGCTCTGTTTGTAGACATACCGGAGGCGTTAGAAAATGCATGGGAGATTGCGAAGCGCTGCAACATAGAATTGGATCTCGGGACACCATGTTTGCCGACTTACCCCACACCAGCGGGAGTAAAGCTGGAAGACTATCTGTCGCAAGTGTCGGCGCAGGGGCTAGAAACAAGGTTAGAAATAATTCTCGGTGAGAATATTCAAGACCCGCAATCACGAGCTCCTTATATGGAGAGGCTCGAGACTGAGCTTGAAATCATCAATCAAATGGGATTTGCCGGTTACTTTTTAATTGTGATGGAATTTATTCAATGGTCTAAGGATAACGGAATTCCAGTAGGGCCTGGCCGGGGTTCCGGAGCGGGTTCCATCGTTGCCTATGCGCTTGGCATTACAGATATAGACCCACTTAAATACGACCTTCTATTTGAGCGCTTTCTAAACCCAGAACGGGTTTCCATGCCGGATTTTGATGTGGATTTCTGCATGGATGGGCGGGACAAAGTAATTGCTCATGTGGCTGAACTGTATGGTAAAGACGCCGTATCCCAAATCATCACCTTCGGTACTATGGCGGCAAAAGCGGTAGTGCGAGATGTCGCTAGAGTTCAAGGTAAGCCTTACTCATTGGCCGATAAACTTTCAAAGCTCATTCCTTTTGAACCTGGAATCACCTTAAAGAAAGCATTCGAGGATGAACCTTTATTAGGCGAGTTTGTAGACAGCGATGAAGATGCGCAAGAAATCATGGAGATGGCATATAAGCTGGAAGGTATTACTAGGAATGTCGGAAAACACGCTGGCGGCGTGGTTATAGCTCCAACGAAGTTAACCGATTTCACGCCACTCTACTGCGACGCGGCGGGGCATAATTTAGTTACCCAATTTGATAAGAACGATGTCGAAACAGCGGGGCTTGTTAAGTTTGATTTTCTTGGGCTAAGGACCCTTACAATCATCGATTGGGCTGTGAAAATGATTAACGCTGAAAAAGCGGAGGGTGAGTCTCTAGTCGATATTAATGACTTGCCGCTAAACGATCAGGCCGTCTATCGCCTCCTGCAGCAGGGAGAGACTACCGCTGTATTTCAGTTAGAATCTCGTGGAATGAAGGAGCTGATCAAGCGTCAGGTTCCCAATTCTTTCGAAGACATCATCGCTCTGGTCGCGCTGTTTAGACCTGGTCCTTTGCAATCAGGTATGGTGGATGACTTCATCGATCGCAAACACGGCCGCACCCGAGTTGAGTTTCCACATCCTGAACTAGAGCCGGTGCTAGGCAATACTTACGGGGTCATCCTCTACCAAGAGCAAGTGATGAAAATCGCTCAGGTT
>JBLGBJ010000053.1:0-16344 GCA_047617605.1 Pseudohongiellaceae bacterium
GCCCGTGAATTTCAATAACGTCCGTTCTGTAATTGTTTTTATCTGGCCGCCTTGCCTTTTAATGTGCAGCGCCTTTTCAATTTTTCTGCCATGGCTGGTGTACAGCCAGTTTCTGCTCGCTAGCGTTCCTATGACGAGATAATCCACCTGATTATTCACGCTGGAGGATGTCTTCGCATCCAAACAATGCAGCATCGTATCTACTACATTCCGGTCACCGCTAACAAAATCGCCAGTCAAACAAAATGTTGAACCTGCCACCTCTAAACGATCAACGATGTCCTCCCAAACTTCTGTAGAAAACCCATATCCTATCGTTTCTTCATCAACTAAATGTCCGGTAATCTGATTTACAGTGAGCATCAGATCTTCACGTTCTTCCTCTGTAATAATCTCATCTTCTAAAACCATATTCAGTCGATTAACAACAACGCTTGCCGGCCAACTATTTCTAATAGATTCATTGCGGTCAAGCCATTGGGATAACGCCTTAATTTCCTGATCATTGAGCATGCCATCCGATGCAACTCCAGCCAAAAAACCTAGTAGCTCGTCCTTTTGACCTATCCCCTTTGCATCGGACAATTCAGGATCTGGCATCAAACTGATTAGCTGTTCGATATCGGACTGAAGCTCCAACAATTCCTGAGGGTTAATCTCTCCATGAGCTAAAATGTCACCGACTGAGGATAAAATAGTAATAATCGCTTCATCATCGGACAGAAAATTTTGAGATTTCAACCAAGAATCCAAAAATAAGAGTTCTTTTTCATTAAGTCTTTGATCAGCGACTATGCCAATCAATATCCCTTTAAGACCGTGCAGCGCCTTAGCTTTTTCCTTGCTAAAGCTAAAAGCTTGGCTCAAGGGCTGGCTGTCTATTTCAGTGGTGATCTTCACCTGTCTCTACCTTGCTTACTCTGCCCAAAATCTAGCTAACACCATAGTCCTTTAACTAGGCCCTGTCGAAGAGTTTGCAGCATTGAAAGCGGGGCGAAATTTCAAGTGAACAGCATAAGCATGTCGAAATAGCTGCGCCCTGTGCATGCGATTATCGGGATTTTGTATTTTTTATCCTTTTTACGTGGGGTACACTAGTGACGCCAAGTAACGAAGAGATAATTCAAATTAATCAAGTTCCCGACCAATCTCCTGACCTAGCTCCTGACCTAGCTCCCGACTTAGCCCTTAACAAAGACGCTTTGTCCGCGGAGGCCGACAGGTCCTTTCTTGCTAAACTACTTGCCGGTAACTATGGCCTGGCTACTACTTACTGGGGTTTTTACTTTGTAGGCTCTGGACTATTCTTCGTATTCGGTAGCCGCGCAGTGGATGCTCAGCGGTGGCTGAGCTACATTGTAATGGTGGCCTTGATGCTTGCTTATACGGCCGTTTTGATCGTCGGCATACGTGCCGCCTACCGTGGCCCAAGGCTTTGGAAAGTAATGTCTCGGACTTCTTCCATTTTCATGATCATTAACGTACTCGTCGGGATCTCCACCCTCGGGTTCGTCTATTAAGGCATCACATTGAATCAATCTATCGAACCGTCATATGCTCTAGTCGTCAAGAAAGACTGCCCTACCTGTGCCCTCATTGAACCGGTTATCAGCGAATTGGCCGAAAAAATGGCCGGTAAACTAACGATATATGTTCAGGATGATCCCAGTTTTCCAGCGAACTCAAACCCAATTGATGACCGATCTTTAGAGTTTTCCTACAACAATGGAATTGAGATTGTACCGACTCTCATTGACCTGAGCGCTAGTCCTGAGGATAGAATCTACGGTTGGGATAAAAAACAATGGCGTGAATTTACAGGCATTTCTTCCCTAGGCGAAGGCTTGGTCGACTTCAAGCCTGGTTGCGGCTCTAAAACCCAAGACCCAGGGATGGATGAAGTCCTTGCGCTGCGTTTTGACAGCGGCCTTCTGCAGGCCCGTCAAGTTGAGCTTGCAGAATCTGAGGACAGCATGGAAGCCTGCTTTGAGCGCGGCTGGACTGATGGTTTGCCTGTTGTGCCGCCAACGCCAATCAGGGTAATACGAATGCTGTCCGGAAGTGATCGACCCGCAGATGAAATTATTGGCAATATGCCTCCAGATTATCGGCCCTGCTCTATTGAGAAAATCGCTATCAATGCGGTCATGGCAGGTGCTAAGCCTGAGTATTTTCCCGCCATCATAGCGGCGGCTGAGGCCGCTCTCTTAGACAAATTTTGTATGCATGGCCTGCTCTGTACGACTTACTTCTCATCACCAGTGCTCATTGTAAATGGTCCGGCTACTCGCCAAATCGGCATGAACTCAGGAGTCAATGCGCTAGGTCAGGGCAATCGCGCTAATGCAACGATTGGTCGATCTCTGCAACTGTTAATACGCAATGTGGGCGGGGGTGTTCCGGGCGGTATCGATCGTGCAACAATGGGAAATCCTGGCAAATACACCTATTGCTTCGCAGAAGATGAATCAGATGCGGATTGGCCTTCTTTAGCAATGGACAGGGGATTCGATAGAGACCAGTCCGTGGTAAATCTATTTGCAGGTGATGGCTTAACACCTATATTAGACCAGCAGTCTCGAACCGCTGAGTCACTGGCCAAAAGCATGGCTGCAAGCCTGCGTGGTGTCGCCAACATAAAATTATTCGGTATGGCTGATGCAATTCTAGTCGTCTGCCCCGAACATCGACGTTTACTGAAAGACAGCGGCTGGAGCAAAGCTGACTTAAAAGCCGCATTGTTCAATGAATTAATGACACCTGGCAGTGAGGTCTTGCGCGGCGCCAACGGCATGGCCGAAGGAATGCCAGCGAAGTTCAAAGATAAGTTGCTCAATAAATTTAGAGATGACGGCCTACATATTGTAAGCACTGGCGGAACTGCGGGGATGTTTTCAGCTATCATTGGTGGCTGGGTGGCATCTGGTGAACGCGGTAGCCAATTGGTATCAAAACAATTTTCAATAACGGGAGATGAAAATGAGTGATATGACTCTTTTAGACCCAACAGCGGAGCTGAAACCAGTGGAGCGGCAACTACTGCCTCGACTGCTATCACTTTCCGGCGCAACCGTTGGCTTACTCGATATATCTAAACCTCGCGGCAAAGAGTTTTTAGATGAGGTTGAAAGTCAGCTGACCGAGCTTGGCGCGACAGTTAAGCGCTATTCCAAACCCACCTTTGCTCGAGTCGCACCGAAAGAACTTACCCAGCGTATCAGCATTGAATGTGACGCGGTGATTGAAGGGCTGGCCGACTGAGGCTCATGTACCTCGTGCAGTTTGCATGACATCATGGATCTAGAAAGCAGAGGCCTGCCGTCAGGTTTCATAGCCTCAGCCGAGTTTGTTGAGGCCGCGCAAGCCCAAGGTAAGTCGTTAGGCATACACCCAGCCAGCGTGTTTGTCCCTCATCCAATTCAGGACCGCACTGATGCAGAAATGACAGAGCTTGCCAAGCAGGCCATTGACTCGATCGTCGCCTTGGTTTGTGATTCCCAGGCTCCTGAAACAAAGCAATAACACTGACAGTTTCATTTAAATTTCAAAAACATAGTATGTAATAGATAGTCATTTGGAGATAAGCATGACAAAAGAAGCAGTAATCGTATCAACCGCGAGAACCCCTATAGGCAAAGCCTACCGGGGCGCATTCAATGACACCGACGCCCCTACACTAGGCGGACACGCGATCGCGGCAGCAGTTGAACGAGCTGGTATCGACCCGGCTGAGGTCGATGATGTGGTGATGGGCTGCGCCATGCAGCAAGGTTCTTCAGGGTTTAACATTGGCCGTACCGCTGGCGTTGCCGCTGGACTGCCAAGCTCTGTCTCTGGCATGAGCATGGATCGTCAATGTGCCTCTGGTATGATTGCGATAGCTACCGCTGCCAAGCAGGTTATCTTCGACAATATGCCTATTGTTATTGGCGCTGGACTTGAATCAATTAGCTTAGTGCAAAATGAGCATCGCAACGGCTACCGCGGCACAGATCCAAACGTTATAGCTAAATCTGAGCATGCTTATATGTCGATGCTAGATACAGCGGAAATCGTAGCTAAGCGCTATGGCGTGTCACGCGATGCAATGGATGAGTACGCATTGCAAAGCCAGCAGCGCACAGCTGCTGCTCAGGCGGCAGGGAAATTCGCTGATGAGATTGCCCCAATGGCATCTAAGATGTTGTTCATGGATAAGGAAACTAAGAAGCAAAGCGTCCATGAAGTTACTTTAGACAAGGATGAAGGTAACCGCCCTACAACCACCCTTGAAGGCCTCGTTGGCCTGAAACCGGTCTTCGAAGGCGGCTTAATTACAGCCGGCAATGCCAGTCAGCTATCTGATGGCGCATCAGCGTCAGTAATCATGGACAGCAAGCTTGCTGAACAAAAAGGTCTGGAGCCTCTTGGCGCCTATCGCGGTTTGGCTGTTGCAGGCACAAACCCTGACGAGATGGGCATTGGTCCTGTCTTTGCAGTGCCTAAGTTACTTGAGCGCAACGGCTTAACGATGGATGACATTGGCCTTTGGGAACTCAATGAAGCCTTCGCTGTACAGGTAATTTACTGTCGAGATACTCTAGGTATACCAAATGAGTTACTAAACGTTAACGGCGGCGCAATTTCAATTGGCCATCCTTACGGTATGAGTGGTGCGCGAATGGTTGGGCATGCGCTAATAGAAGGTAAGCGCCGTGGTGCTAAATACGTTGTTTGTACGATGTGTATAGGCGGTGGTATGGGTGCTGCTGGCCTGTTTGAAGTTTACTAACTTTAAGCCTATCTACTCATTCCTTAAGAACAGGCTGAGTCGATAAACGTGATCACAGCTGCCTCGCCGAAATCCGACGTAGGCAGCTGCTGATTACTAACCACAGTCAATTTTTGCCGCTTTATCTGCTCTAAAATCAAGCTCCCAAACTCACTTTCAAGAGTTTTTTGAAAGTCTGCGTCTATACCATCAAACCGGTCCAACCTATTAGTTAAGTCTGCCAAAAAACTAAAGGCTATTTCGGCTTTTTCTTCTAGCGACATGCGTGCGTTTGCCGAATCCAAATAAAACTGACACATGGCACTGTCCAGATTAAAGCTCGATGAAAACTGTTCTCGATAAACGTTCAATACATCGATAAACGCTTCCAAATCAGCACCATCAATACCTGGATTGTTGACAAGTCTTCCTGTCGAGTTAAATGCATTCAAGGTGCTAGTTATGTACGCAAATGAATGCCGCGCAGACTCTATGGCAGCCTGAGTAGATTGGGAGTTTGCTGGCGAACTTAGAAGCAGCACCAGCGCCGTCACCTTTATGAACCCACAAAACCATGAAATGAGGGCTTTTGAATAAGTTAGGAAATTTACGGGCCTAGTCAAAATCAGATGAACCTCGAGTTAGTTTCTTCTTACTTAGGAGTTTTTTGTTTTTGAGCCGACGCTCTTTCGCCGAACGGGTCGGCCTTGTCGCCAGCCGTTTCTTGGGGGCGGTCGCAGCTTTTTCTGCCAGCAACTTTAGTCGCTCCACGGCATCTTGTTTGTTTTTATCCTGACTGCGGAATCGCTGGGCCTTTATAACAACGAGACCCTCTTTCGTTATACGGCGATCGGACAAAGCGAGTAAGCGAGCTTTAACTGCAGCGGGCAAACTAGAACTCACAATATCAAATTTCAGCTGCACCGCACTGGAAACTTTATTGACATGCTGCCCGCCGGGACCACTGGCTCGAATAGCAGAAAACTCTAACTCAGATTCGAGAAATTTACGACTCATACTACCATGCCCTCCTTTTCATCCATCGATAACAAGGCAGATCAACACCTTGGAACATTATCCTCTTAAGTGGGAAATCAATCTACACGTCGCGCGCGCTATTCGTCCCATTTCAGGGCAGGACTTCTTGCTTCAGCTAGCGGTCTAGGTTACTGTCGAGCGACTCACATTTACAGTCGATGAGCACAATAAAAATGATAAATTTGATGAAGTTATCCATGAAATCGCTTGCACAAATCAAGTCTTTTACTTTCACGGTACTGTTTCTTTCCAACATTTTTTTAAGCTCGCTCAGCAGCGCTCAAGAACCAGTTCGAATCGCATTTATGGACCCACTCACCGGCACTTTCGCCTCAGTTGGAAATACAGGGTTAAAGCAGCTGCAATTTGCGGCGGACCATTTGTTTAACGAGAAAGGCGGCATACTCGGCGGCCGCATGATAGAAATCGTGCCCTTTGACAACAAACAAAGCCCTACCGAAACCCAGATTCAATTTCGTCGTATGGTTGGCGAAGAAATTCAAATAGTTTTTCAGGGAAACAGCTCAGCTGTAGCCAACACACTTAACTCCACTATTTCCAAACACAACCGCCGTAATGCGGGCCAAGAAGTCCTGCAAATAAACTATTCGGCAGTGGACCCAATTCTTACAGAAGATCAATGCAGTTTCTGGCATTTTAGATTCGACTCTCATGCCGTCATGAAATTGGATGTACTAACAGATTTTATTGCAATGAATGAAGACATTAAAAGCGTCTACATCATCGGTCAGGATTATTCTTTTGGTCAGGTAGTGTCTGACACCGCCATCCGAATGCTTAATGAAAAACGTCCTGACATTGAGATTGCTGGTAATGAATTTCACCCTATAGGTCAAGTCAAGGACTTCACCCCTTACGTCACAAAAATTGTATCGTCAGGAGCTGACGCTGTAATCACCGGTAACTTCGGCGCTGACATGGTTTCGCTAGCTCGCTCGATTATAGATGCTGGCCTTGATGCGCCAATCTACACTTTCTATGCTGCTTATGACGGCATCACTGCAACCTTAGGCGCCGACGGTAAAAACAAAATTCGCCTGGTGCACAATGAGTCTGCAAACCCTTATCCAACAGAGGCAAGAAAAGACTATGTTCGCGCATTTAAAGCTGCCAACCCAACCTATGATCTAACTCAAGCTCGCATTCACAATGCATTAATGATGGTTGTCCGGGCGATGGAAGAAACCCAAAGCACAGATCCCTATGACGTCGCCACAGCGCTCGAAGACATGCGCTTTACAACGTTAAATGGCGATGAGGTTTGGATGCGGGGTGATGATCATCAGCTGTTTCAAGAAATCCACGTATCTGTTCACACCGACGAGAACATTGAGTTTGATGCGGATAATTCCGGTTACGGCCTCTACAGTGAATACAGAGTTCCTGCCGAAGACACCATCATCGAATCCAGCTGCAGAATGCGCCGACCTAAGCGCTAGCATCGCTGTGTTAAAAAAGACAAAGCCGGATAAAAGGACTCAACTGATAAATCCATGTTAGAAGTTTTCGTATTTGCAACACTCAATGGGCTAGTAACCGGCCTCCTACTTTTCATGCTCGCCAGCGGACTGACTCTCATTTTTAGTATGATGGGGGTCTTAAACTTTGCTCACGCCAGCTTCTATATGCTTGGCGCCTATTTCGCTTATTCCATAAGCCTGAAAACGGGGTTTTGGGTTGGGCTCATCTTTGCACCCATACTTGTTGGCGTGCTCGGCGCGGTGGTCGAGCGTTATGGTCTGCGCCGAGTACACCAATCAGGCCATGTTGCAGAGCTGGTGTTCACGTTTGGTTTAGCATTTTTAATTGATGAAGCGGTACAGTTTTTTTGGGGGGCGGACACTAAGAATTACCGCTCACCCGATATTCTAGATTTCCCCTTGTTCACCATGTTTGGTCAAGAATTCCCCGCCTATCGCGGCTTCATGATTGGCATCTCAGTCCTTATATTTATTGGTCTGTATTACGTTCTAACCCGCAGCCGCGTAGGCATAATAATTCAAGCGGCCATCACCCATCCTAATACCGTCGCTAATCTGGGCCACAATGTCCCACTGATTTTTATGGGCGTGTTTGGCGTGGGCACGGCATTAGCGGGCCTTGCTGGCGTTATCGCTGGGCCTGTTTTGACAACATTTCCAGGTATGGCCTTGGTGCTCGGCAGTATTGTTTTCGTCATTGTCGTCATTGGCGGGCTCGGCTCTCTGCCCGGCGCCCTAATCGCCTCACTTCTTGTGGGGCTGCTGCAGTCCTATGCCATTGCTTCTGACGTAGGCATGCCAGAACTCCTAGAACTAATCGGTGTTTCGTTCGATCGCAATCATCCGCTTAATGATCTTTGGACTTTGTCACTTCCTCAAATAGCACCGATCCTTCCTTACCTACTATTGGTGTTAGTTCTAATTTTTCGACCTGCAGGGCTTTTGGGTAAGAGAGAAGAATAATGGAAATACTTAAAGTCATCGCCAAGAAAAGCCCTCTTTGGATTGCCTATTTGGCAGCCCTGATGGGCCTGCCACTGATATTTGATTCTATTTTAGCGATTTCCATTTTTAATCAAATGGCCATAGGCATCGTCTTCGCACTCAGCTACAACATGCTGCTGGGCCAAGGTGGAATGCTGTCCTTTGGTCATGCCGTGTATTTCGGATTAGGAGGCTTTCTTGCTGTTCATACCCTCATCCTAATTGAGTTTGAAACAGTCTATTTTTCTATCATTTTTATACCGGTGATTGGCGGCGTTATAGGCCTATTAGCAGCCATCTTTATTGGCAGTTTCTCTACCCGTAAGGCCGGCACCGTGTTTGCTATGATATCCCTAGGCATAGGTGAACTTATTGCAGCCTCATCACTTATCTTCTCTGACTTTTTTGGCGGTGAAGCGGGCGTAAGCGGCGACCGAACCTATGGACCGACGTTCTTCGGTGTGGACTTCACTCAAAACGACCAGATCTATTATGTAGCTGCAATATGGGTGTTTATAGCTACGTTGTTTATGTATTTGTTTACACAAACGCCAGCGGGCCGAATGGCCAATGCAGTTAGAGACAATCCAGAGCGAGCTGAGTTCATAGGCTATAGCTCGCGCCGTATTCGATTTATTTCATTCTGCGCCTCAGGCTTGTTTGCTGGAATCGCCGGCGGATTGTTTGCTCTTAACTATGAATTCATCACTGAGGAAAATCTCAACGCGGCAACCTCTGGTCGCGTCTTATTGATGGCCTACATTGGCGGGCTTGGATACTTTATCGGCCCAATCATCGGCGCCGTGGTATTAACCCTGATGAACTCTCTGCTAAGTAACTACACTGAACTGTGGATGCTTTATCTCGGCATTATGTTTCTTCTTACTGTGATTTATCTGCCCCGCGGATTCGCTGGGTTCATAATGATGCATCAGGTGGCCTGGATAAATAATCGTATAAAAAGCCTAGGCATCCCCTATCTATTGATCGGTCTGCCGTCGCTAGTTCTTCTAGCAAGCATAATTGCTATGGTTGAAATGAGCGACCACGAAGGTGAAGCCTTCCATTACTTTGGTTTTGAATTAAACCCAGAGTCTTTTGTAACGTGGGGGGTTGTCCTAGTTATTTCCCTTGCTGCCTATGCGGGAGTGAGGGCGGCTTTACCTCAACTCAAACAGGCATGGGAAAGTGCCAATGCCGTTCCTGATAGCGAGGACCCCAAAGCATGAGCATTCTCACTCTCAATAATATAAGTAAAAACTTTGGCCAAACTGAAATCATTCGCGGTGTGGATTTAGCAATTGAAAATGGCGAAAAGCACGCCATTATCGGCCCTAACGGTGCTGGGAAATCAACGCTCTTTCACTTGATCAGTGGCTTACATACGGTCACCAGCGGAAGCATCAAATTCAAGGATCAAGAAATTCAGAACCGGCCTCCGTTTGAAATAAACAGGCTGGGTCTAGCTCGCAGCTTTCAGGTCACCAATATTTTTCATCGCATGTCTGTGTTTGAAAATGTTCGCTGCGCCCTCCTCTGGTCCAAAGGGTTTCGTTACTCTTTCTGGAACCTCTTAGGCCGGCAAGGTGAGCTCAATGATGCCGCCATGCACGTCTTGGAAGAGATTGGACTAAGCGATAGAGCGCAATACCCCGCTGGCGAACTAGCTTATGCAGCGCAGCGTGCTTTGGAGTTAGGGATTGCCATCGCCAGCGGTGCCGATCTGATTATGTTGGATGAGCCCGTCGCCGGCATGAGCATTAGTGAAGCGGAGAGCGCGGTTGAGCTCATTCGCAAAGTCACAAGTGGTAAAACACTCATTATGGTGGAGCACGATATGAACATTGTGTTCGACATTGCTGATCGAATCTCAGTGCTTGTTTATGGTGAGATGATCGCAACCGATGTACCTGAAAAAATACGCGCTAACCCTCGAGTTCAAGAAGCTTATTTAGGGGAGGTGCCAAGCAGTGCTTGAAGTAACTGATCTAAATGCCTTCTATGGCAAAAGCCATATATTACGTGGCGTAACCTTTCACGTTAATGAAGGCGAGATAGTCAGCCTCTTAGGTCGTAACGGGGTTGGTCGCTCTACCACAGCCAAAACCATAATGGGTGAAGTTGCACCTATTGGCTCCATCAAATTTAAAGGCAATGAAATTGCAGGCCTGCGTAGTTTTGAAATCGCCAAGCTTGGCCTAGGCTATGTTCCTGAGAATCGAGACATATTCCCCACTCTAACAGTTCGGCAGAACTTATTACTGGGGATGAAAGGCTCAACTCAAAGCGGTCGCTGGACTATTGAAGAAATGTTTAAAATGTTTCCAAATCTAGCCGCTAGGGAAAACGTACCAGGAGGCGTTTTATCTGGCGGAGAGCAGCAAATGCTTTGTATGTGCCGCACGTTAATGGGCGACCCTGACATGATCATGATCGATGAGCCTACTGAAGGCTTGGCGCCTAAAGTGGTCGAGCAAGTCGGAAACTTATTGGAAGAGATTGCTAAAAGAGGCGTCGCTATATTGCTGATTGAGCAAAAGCTTTCGATTGCACTGCGCATCTCACATCGAGTCTATGTTATGGGTCATGGCAGCGTTGTCTATGAAGGCACTCCAGAACGTTTGATGACCGCTGATGACGTCCGCTCTGAGTGGTTAGAGGTTTAAGCCCCAGGCCTCAGGCATTCCACTGCTACAGGCTCTTCAGCCTAGCCATCGTAAATCCATGGTAAACTTGAAGCTCTAAACCTCCGCCAACGTTACCGCTTGCACTATGGACAAAGCCATGATGAAACGACTCTGCTCATTCTCCCTTATCGCTGCCCTTTTATTCAGCCAAACAGCTTTTGCCTGGAGCAGTGTGGGCCACCGGCTCACAGCTGCTGTAGCGTTAAATTTCGTATCAGATAATACGGCACAACGCCTTATTACTTTGCTTAAGCGACACCCACGTTTTGAAGAAGATTTTCTTAATGCGATGCCTGCATCGATTGCCAATGGCGATAACAAAAACAAACAGCAATGGCTGCTTGGTCAAGCCGCTTACTGGCCGGATATTGCCCGAGGCTTACCAAGTGCGCAGCGTGAAAAATACAACCGCAGCTCTTGGCACTATGAACAAGGTGAATGGATAAGGGGCGCAGCTCAACTCCAAGGCAATCATTATATAGGCATAGAGCCTTTTCCCAGTGTTGAGGGACCCGCCGGCAATAGTATCCGTAGCGAAGACGCGGTTGGCAATTTGGTAACTGCTATCGACTACAACACTTGGGTAGTGGCCAATGCAAGTATGCCGGCTGAGCAGCGCGCAGTTGCCCTGTGCTGGGTTTTACACTTAATGGGAGACATCCATCAGCCACTTCATACCGGCTCCCTGTACTCTGCCAATACGTTCGAGCGCGGTGATTTAGGAGGCAATCGCATACCTACCGGCAAAATGAACCTTCATGCTCGCTGGGACCGAGCTTTGGAAGCCGATGGTATTGCGGGAAATTTAGCTTTAGCCATTGCACAGGTCTCTGGATTCAATAAGCCACAAATTGCCGGCGTTAAATCAGATTGGACTCAGTGGATGAACGAAAGTCGCCAGCACCTGCAAACCTCAGTCTATACAAAGGAGATGTTAGAAGCCGCTGCACAGGCAGACGTAAACAGCGATGACGAAATGGTCTCTACCGAATTACCCGATGGCTACATCGACGAAATGAAAAGAATCTCCGTGCAGAGAATTGGCTTAGCCGGTCTACGTCTGGCCATTTGGTTTGAAAACACCCTGCCTTAGTCTCTCAACTCACCGTAAGCTAGCTATTAGAAACACCTTGCTGGCTTTAACTACCAAGCTTAAAACCCAAGACCACGTTTTCTATCAGCTTATAACCTGCCTGATCACCCAATGTCATTATCGATTCCGGATGGAACTGCACCGCCTTAATTGGTAAGTCGGTGTGCTCCACGGCCATTACTTTTCCATCGTCTGTTCGCGCTGTTACTTGCAAGCAATCGGGCATCGAAGCAGCCACTAGAGAGTGATAACGACCTGCCGTAAATGGGGACTCTAAACCTTTAAACAAACTCGAATGTGAATGATTTACCGATGAAGGTTTACCATGCATGGGATAATCTAGCGCTTCCAAACTGCCACCAAAGTATTCGACAATACCCTGTAAGCCTAAACACACTCCAAACACCGGCAACTTCTTTTCCACCAGCAATTCAATTGTAGCAGCCATATTAAAGTGGGAGGGATTGAACGGCCCTGGCGAAAGAACTACAAAATCTACTTCGTTAATTTTTAAATATTCCCGTGCCGCATCTGGGCGCAAGGTAATCAGTTCCACTGCACACTGACGAAAATAGGCCGCAAGGTTATGCACAAACGAATCTTGGTGGTCCACCATCACGCCGCGCAGACCTGCGCCTACTTCACTGCAATAAGCAGAACCATCACTTTTTTTCTGTCCAGCCCCACCTCGAATAGCATCAATTAGCGCAGACGCTTTAAGCCGGGTTTCGGCCTCTTCATCTTCTGGATCAGAATCGATTAGCAAAGTGGCACCAGCTCTGACCTCGGCTACGCCTTGTGCGATTCTCACCGTTCTCAGGGTTAAGCCCGTATTGATGTTCCCATCAAAACCTAAATGCCCGATTGCACCTCCGTACCACCGCCTGGGCGACTTTTCATTTTGCTCAATGAACTGCATGGCTGAAAGTTTTGGTGCGCCAGTTACGGTCACAGCCCAGGTATGCGCCAAGAATCCGTCTAAGGCATCAAATTCGGGTTTTAACACGCCTTTAACGTGATCAACAGTGTGGATAAGACGAGAATACATTTCTATCTGGCGCCTGCCGACAACTTTTACTGAACCTGCCTCGCAAACTCTCGCTTTATCATTGCGGTCAACGTCAGTGCACATAGAGAGCTCTGATTCATCTTTGTGTGAATTCAACAATTTTTTAATCTGCTCGGCATCAGCGATAGCATCGACCCCGCGTTTTATGGTTCCGGAAATCGGGCAGGTTTCAATCTGCTTACCATCAACTCGAACAAACATTTCGGGAGATGCCGCCACCAGGTACTCCTGCTCACCTAGATTCATTAGCGCCCCGTAGGGAGCTGGGTTTCTTTCTTTTAGGCGATGGAATAGTTCAGCAGGACTATCAGCACAAGGCTCATAAAATGTTTGGCCTGGGACTACTTCAAACAAGTCACCCCGCATAAAATGCTCTTTCGCTCGTTTGACCTGAGCCGCGAACTCCCCCTCCATATGATCACAGCTTACCGAAACAGATGCCGCCGGCGTAAATGGCCTGCTGATTCCGACACGCTTAAAGCCACCGGTGGTTTCGGTGCGCTTAGGCGATTCCCAACTACAACAAACGAAGTCATAGCTATGGGACTGTGTTATTTCGCCTCGATGATCCGAGACCAATATCTGATCAGGTAAGTACAAAACTAAATCACGATCAGACTCTTCTCGAGCTTGGTATCGAAGCACATCTTCAAATTGAAACGTGAGGTCGTAGCCCAGCGCACCATAAAGCCCAAGGTAGGGATCCTTTGCACTGTGAAAACAATTTATCAATTCCCGCAGCACCGAAAACACACTTGGCTGACGACTTCGAAGCTCTTCTGATTCTGGCATCGAGCCGGTCTTTACGATGAGGCTTAAGCTTTCCTTGCTAACATTGAGTTCGGCGATTGCGCTGCAATTTTCAATCGCCCGATAAATTTCTGGTAAAAGTATATTTCCCCGCGTATTAAGCGCATCAATACGCATTTCTCGTCCGTGGGCGGTGATCTGAATAGGTGGGTTTACAAAACCAATGTCCCAGCGCGTGTATCTGCCGGGGTACTCGAAGCTAGAGGCAAGTAACACCCCTTTTTGGCTATTGAGAGAATTAGCAAGATTGACCATCGCCGTGTCGTAGTCGAGTTCGACACTGGAACGTCTGATATTGATGCCGCTTGCGCAGCGATACTGAGTTTGTTTTTGAATTAGTTGCATCACCAAAACCTTTTGTCGTGTTATGGCCGTCTTGGATGCTGGGGCTGAACTGTTGAAAGAGTGCTTTTTAAGCAATAGGCCACCAAAAACCAAGGCGGCCCAAGAAGAAAAACTAGCGTTGTTCTCTTTGGCAGCCCGTGTCGCTTGGCCACCAAAAATTTATGTATTTATTGGTTTGTATAATCATAGGGACGGGATGATGCTCTGCAGGAAAAACGAAGTCAATTGTTATTTAGTCAACATTCCGGCCCGAAGCACCTCCTTCCTTATTAAATACTACTAAACTAAAAGTAAGGTGCGTTTACTTAGCATCCTAGTTAATCAGTCCAGCTGAAGATTTATACATAACTATCAGTAAGTTACCGGCGACCTTACGTGCTATTAAGTGATCACAAAAAAAATATCAAGGCGTCCATCTACGCGATGGAGTCTTGTACGCTCGAAAAACAGGCTAGCCCGAAGGCAATTCTCCTAATTTTGGGGAGCCGCCTTAGATGAAAACCATCGCTAACATTAGAATCATTATTCCAATCGGTATTTCATGCTGGGCCCTGCTGGGATTTTATTTGCCTGTATCATTTTTTTTAATTGGCTCTATCTTACTTTTGACGAGCTTTAGCGCATTGCTTTTTATCAAACTCGGGTTACTCAAAAGCACTCAACAAATTATTGCTACCATCGAAGAGTTCAAGGCGGGCGATCGCACCGCGAGAGTTCCCTCACAGCAATCCGATGAGCTTGCTAGCGTTAGCTCAGCCATTAATGATCTGCTCAATAACGCTGAAACTGAAGAATGGCGCCTAAATGAAAAGCGTATTCGTTATAAGTCCTTAATCGAGACGATGGCTGACGGCTTGATCACGATAAACCGCAAAGGAAGCATCGAGTCAATGAATTCTGCGGCGGGAAAACTACTTGGCTTTAAAGAGAACGAATTGATCGGGGTTGAAATTTCAACCATCATTACTGATCCAAAATCTCATTCGGCAGAGGAATATCTGAATGGATTCATTGACGACGAAACAGGTGGCACGCCAAATCAAGAGATCGAGGTGGTAGGCAAGAACGGAGACAAAATTCCAATCCTGTTTGCTGTAAGCAAAATGGTAGCTCAAACGCAATTACTCTATATCGGTGTACTAAGCGACATCTCCAAGATCAAGTCTATGGAAATAGAACTGCGATCATTAAACGATGAGCTTAGTAGAACCAATGAACGACTTGAAAAAACTGCGATTACAGACTCACTGACTTCACTATTCAATCGCCGTCATTTTGATTCAGTCCTAATCAAAGAATTACAACGAGCCACAAGGCAACGGACATCAATTTCTCTGCTAATAGTCGATATCGATTTCTTCAAACAGTTTAATGATCTTTACGGACACACCGCTGGCGACGAGTGCATCAAAAAAGTTTCTTCTTGCATTCGGCAAGTGTTTAAACGCAGTGGTGATTTGCCTGCGCGCTATGGTGGTGAAGAATTCACAATTATTCTTCCAGGCTGTGATGGCTTGGAATTGCAGGAAAGGGCTGAAACGCTCAGGCGAGAAATAGTTGAGCTAGGGATACCCCACAGAGACTCTAACGCTGAGAAAATTCTCACTGTGAGTATCGGCGCAATCACTTACAAACCGGGGGTCAACGATGTCACTGTGCCCAAGCCAAAAGAGCTATTTAGCGAAGCTGACAAGGCACTTTACCGCGCAAAAGCTAAAGGCCGAAACCAAGTAGTTTTTGCCGGGCAGTATCAACCGTTAATAGTACCCAAAGTGACTGACCAATTGTACGGTCAGTTCATGTCGCGCTAAACGCCTCCATTGAAAGGTCCGCATTTGTTGCGGCTATGCTAACGGCTTGACGTTGCTTGTTTTTCACCAAGGTGCCGATGGCATAACCGCTCACTGGCGACAGGTCTAAGCGCTTATCGTTAAAAGTGAAATCACAGCTTCCCCGGGCTCAAAAAATTTTAAATAGCCAGCGTAATCAGCGAGATAAATTGGTCGCCCAAATTCACTGACGGTTCCAGTGTCCACATCTGAAAAACTACAATGTAGTGGGTTGGC
>JBLGBJ010000054.1:0-15672 GCA_047617605.1 Pseudohongiellaceae bacterium
GGTAGTGGGAAATTAAAATTGTAGCCCTGCCCTGCTTTCTCTCCGGTTTCGGATTCATAGCCCCAGAAAAAAGGGTAGAAGCGTTCGGGGTGTGCATGGAGTGAAACGGTGAGCACATCGGCGCGGTCGTAAAAGGCCATCTGTGTGCCATTGCCGTGGTGCAGATCTACATCAAGGATTGCGACCCTATCAAACTTCTCTCGCAGGCGCTCTGCTGCGATAGCTGTGTTGTTGAGATAGCAGAAGCCGCCAGCAAGTTCTGGCCCTGCGTGGTGGCCAGGAGGACGGCTTAAGGCGTAGCAAGCGAGCTCACCAGCTAATACTAGATCTGCCGCGTGCAGCGCAGACCAGCTGCTCCACAGTGCGCTTTCCCATGTGTCAGTTGATATTGGGCAGGAGGCATCGGCCATGTGAAACCCTGCTTGGGCTACTAAGGATTTTGGGTATTCTCCGTCGCGATTGGTTGGATGGATGTTGGGAGTCACCTCATCAGCGGCGCCTTTGATGTGTGACCAGCGGGTGGCGGCATGTTCAAGAAAGGTAAGGTAGCGCTGGGGATGCACCGTCATGACGGTGTTCATGCCGTCGCTGCCATTTGAGCCATAGTCGGGCGGTGTCACCTGTGTCATGCCTGCAGCCTCAACTCCCTTTAACAATAACTCAACGCGCTCTGGTGACTCCGGGTTAGGCTCTCTAACGCCGTTGATTAGATAACTTTTTGGGTAGTGCTTGTTTTGTTTAGCATTGAAAACGCACTTCATCTTGTTAGTCCTTGTTAGCTGTTTTACTAGTGCCGTTTTAGGTAGCTGTTTTAGGCGCTGTGTTAAAAAAGGTGCTAGAGGCTATATTACAAAGGTTGATAAAATTTGTATTAAAAAAGCTGTTAAAAGCTGACTTAAAAACCACCTACTGGCAGCTTGGCCTCTTTAGCGAATTCAACCAGGCTTTGATGTAACAGTGCCAGAATATCGTTTACCTGCTTGCTTGTAATTATCATTGGCGGGCATACAAGAAAATGATCACCCTTAAGCCCGTGCCGTGTTCTGCGAGAATAAATAATAAGGCCTTTTTCATAGGCAATATCCACCAGCCTGCTGTGGGCCTCCAATTCTTTTGGCAGCGGCTCCATGGTCTCTAGATCGGACACCAGCTCAAAGGCCAGCAATAAGCCTTTGCCGCGCACGTCACCGATAAACGGAAACTGTGTCTGCAGTGCCTTAAGGCCTGCCATTAACTCAAGACCCATGCGCTGGGTGTTGCCCATTAGGTCGTGCTCCAGTATTTCATTGATTACGGCAAGGCCGGCAGCGCAGGCAATGGGGTTGCCGGCATAGGTATAGCCATGTTGAAAGGCGCCGGCATCCAGCACGGCTTCTACCAGCTCGTCGCGGGCGGTCATCGCGCCCAGCGGGACGTATCCGGCACCAAAGCCTTTTGAAGTGGCGATTATGTCGGGGTTGATATTCCAGTGCTCGCAGGCAAGGAATTTTCCAGTTCGGCCCACGCCAGTCATCACCTCGTCAAAAATAAGCAATATGTCAAATTCGTCACAGATTTCTCGAACGCGGCGGTAGTAACTGTCCGGTGCTACTAACGCGCCGGTGGATGCGCCACCGATGGGCTCCATGATAAAGGCCAGCACCGTTGTTGGTCCTTCCTCGATGATCTTATGCCGCAGCATTTCGGCGTACTTGATGCCGCGCTGCTCGTCGCTTAGGTCATCCTTGTCCAAATAACATCTTGGCGCGGGAATCTTTGGCATATCAACAAACAGTGGGGTGAATGGATCTGTTAAAGGCCGATAGCTGGTGAGAGACAGGGCGCCCATGGTGCTGCCATGATAAGAAGGCGACCGGCTAATGATTTTGCTGCGTTTGGTGTCTCCGGTCACGTAACGATGCTGGCGGGCAATCTTGATGGCGCTCTCTACTGCCTCGGATCCGCCGGAGACGAAGAACACTTTTTCATGGCCGGGTGGCGAAAGCTCGGCCACGCGCTTGGCAAGATCTTCGGCGGGCTGGGTCTCAAAGTGCAGGCGATAGCCGAAGGTGGATTTTTCCATCTGCGCACGCATTGCATCTAGCACGCGAGGGTTTGAATGGCCGATGTTGGACACCATGGCGCCACTGGAACCGTCGATATAGCGTTTGCCGTTTACATCCCACAGATAAACCCCTTCGGCGCGGTCAAGCAGTGGCCGCCGGCCGCGGGTTTGATAGAACAGCCGAGATTTTTGCATGGCCTGCACCCCCAGTGGATTTCGGTTGTTGCGGCGAGCTTATCCCAGCTCGAAAACGCCTATCGGTTAATGCCATAAAACCAAAAGAATAACATGATATCCTCCGGTAAAATCCTTAATATTGCTGGCTTTGATTTTTGTAGAATCATTAGTATAAATTTAAACTTCTCTGTTATAAGAATCGCAGCCGGATGCGTTTTAGAACGATAAAATCCAAGACCAAGACCAAGACCAAGACCAAGACCAAGACCAAGACCAAGACCAAGACCAAGACCAAGACCAAGACCAAGACCAAGACCAAGACCAAGACCAAGGTTAACAATAAACGCAGGAATAAGAATAATAATTAGAAGGAGCAACCAACCATGACTAGGGAGTTTGGGCTCATTGGTGTCGTCGTAACCGTAGTGGGTTATGTGATAGGCGCCTCCATCTTTATATTACCCGGCCAGCTTGCCGGATCTGTGGGCCCAGCGGTCATTTTCTCCTACGCGATGGCGGCGGTCATTGCGCTTTTTGCCTGTGTGTCTGCTGCGCAGCTTGGCAGCCTTTACCCGAGGACGGGTGCTGGCTACGTAGCAATCACGGAACTGGTGTCCCCGCTCGGCGCTTTTATCACTATCTGGCTGATGCTGGCAGCCTATGTGTTTGCCATCGCACTTATCGCAAACGGCTTTGGTGAATATTTTAATGTATTGGTGCCTGGCATCGACGCAAAGGTAGCAGCCTATGGCGTAGTGCTTCTATTCGGCGGCCTTAATCTGGGTGGCGCTGCCAATCTAGTAAGAGTTCAATCTCTGATCGTGTTTGTATTTATGATTGCGCTGGTTGCGGTCTGCTTTGGGGGCTTGTTCACAGTGCAGGCTGACAACCTAAAACCTTTTATGCCAGCGGGTATCAGCCCCGTGGTGTTGGCAGTTGTCCCTGCTTTCTTCTCCTATGGTGGTTTCATGGTGGTGATGGAGATGGCCGGTGAAATAAAGAATCCGGCCCGCACGATTCCGCTGGCATTGGGCATTAGCTTTGTTGTGGTTCTGATTACTTACATTGCACTTTCACTTGCCTTGGTGGGCACTATTAATTGGCAGGAATTGGCTTCTCAAAGCGCGCCGGTCAGCCGTCTTGCTGAGGCAATTTTTGGCAGTGCCGGTGCAGCCTTTATTACCATTGCCGCGGTTGGCGCAGCGGCTACTTCTGTTAATGCGCTGGTGCTGGTGGCTTCCCGAGATATTGTTGCCTTATCTGAGTCTGGACTTTTCTCTGCACGCTTTAATCCCCAGACTACAGGCAAACCACAGCCTACGGCCGCGGTGCTGGTGATCACAGGGTTTGCTATTGCCTCACTTATGCTGGGGCAGACAGTTATGGAATATGCAGTTTGGGTGTCAGCCATTACTCTTATCTATCAAGCTATTGCGGGTGTGGCGTTGTTGTTTATTACATCTAGGGCTAAGCAGGCCTTTGAAGAATCAAAGTTTAAAATAAGCGGTGGCTGGCTTAAGTTTTGGGGAGCGGGGTCTGTGCTTATCTCACTGACGTTTCTTTTTCTGGTGTTTCAGGATAGCCAGGGACGAACGCTGGGGGCATTGACTTATCTTGCTGCTGGCGTGGCTTACTATGGGATTCGGACTGGAAGTGATTTGGATTGGTAAAATGGGCTCGGAGCAAATAGGGTCAGAAAGGGAAAAGGAAAATAAAAAAGGGGGTGGAGTAAAAATACAGCACTGTATTTTTACTCTGTTCTCTTTTTTAACCCCTTCTTTATTTTGGCACCTTTATTCCCTAAATTGACTTTTTAGGCAGAAAAAGCGTCTGCACTATCCAATTACTAGCTGCTTCTCTAGTCCTAAATACGTTCGCCCTTTCGTCCTGAATGCCTATGTATGCATGCCATAATCTCGCCATACCAAATTCATGATCATTCGGGGCAACTACGGCTATTAAAACAGTCTCGTTGACCTCCATTAGTGCTTTATAGAGGGTGGCGCTGAGTTTAACAGTCTCTACAGAAACGTCGAAATTTGTAGTCTCTGCAAAGTCTCTAATAAAATAAAGAGGAACGCCTGTTTTTTTATGTGACATATTTTTATCACCTAGCAAAAGCTTCTCTTCAAGGCATTGCTGAAGTTCCTTTTCAGTCACTTTTCCTGAATAGGAAGCGATTACTCCGCCATTGTTCTCTTTATGTTTAAGTGTGTAGGGCACAAGCAATTCCCGTCATTTTTTTATGCAATTAAAGGCGACACCACATATAAGGGGGGACTGGCAATAGGCTGCCATCTCCCGTCTTGCGTTGCCGGCCCTTTGATTCTTTGAGCAAAATAGATGGTTGAGACATAGCTTTTAAGGGTTAGACCTTTTAGTCTTTATGCTGTGATCACTTAATTTGAAAGACCAAACAAGGAAAGGCAGACAATGCGATTAGTCTACAAAATCTCGAAAAGTTTAAGTCTATTTTTTACTGGCTTATCTGCGGCATTGGCTGTGTCCTTCTTGCAGGCGGCGGAAGGTGACTGGGTTACGCTAATTGATGGCACCGAGGGTATGGAGAATTTCGATATTGCCGGTGACGCGAATTGGACTGCAAAAGACAGTGCCATTGAAGCCACGCAGGGCAGCGGTGCGTCTTGGTTGGTAACCAAGCAAAGCTATAGTAATTTCACTTTACGTGTGGAGTTTTGGGCAAGCGATGATTCAAATAGTGGTATTTATATGCGCTGCGGCAATGCTTCGCAAATCACTGATCGCACTTGCTATGAGGCCAACATATACGACCAGCGTGCGGATCCCTCTTTTGGAACTGGCGCCATAGTGCATATCTCTTCAATCAATGAGCCTAGGCCGACAGTTGGAGGCAAATGGAATGTGTTTGTTATCACCTTAGACGGCAATCATCTTGTGGTTGATTTGAACAATGAGAGAACGGTCGATGTGCGCGATGATCTTCTTGCTAGCGGGCCGATTGGCCTGCAATGGGCGCGCGGTAAGCTGCGCTTTCGTAAGGTGCAAATTAAAGAGCTTTAGGACGGTGATGGGGCGTGCGAGTGAGGCTTAGCTGGGTTTCAGTGGTTTGCTTCCTACCCCAGAGAGACGATCAGAAAGGCCGCTGCAGCGGCCTTTTTTTGTTGTGGTGCGAGTCGGGGTTGGGAGTGGCGATTTAGGAGCGCTTGATACTTTATCAGTGTGCAGGTCCGCCGCCGTTTTGCTTAGACAATGGCGTTTTGAATGCGCAGGCCTGCCGACTCAAGCTTGCTAGCTGTTGCGTTCGCTGGGGAGGTCACTTAGATATTCGACAAATTCGACTTCAAAGCCGGAAGGGTCGATAAAATAAACATTTTTGCGAGAGGGGTCGTCTGCGCCGGGTTTAGCAATTTCATAGCCGGCTTCCATGAGGCGGTTAATTACTGCGTCGATATTGTTAGTGACATAGGCGAAATGTGCCAGGCCTACCTGGTGCCCGGTAAGGTCTCTATTTTCGCCCTCGCCATTGTCGCTAAAGACAATATAGCTATAGTCGTCGCCAAAGTGTAGCCAGGTGCGGGGTTTGCCATGCCAGTCTCCCTTGCCAGTGTCGCGCACTTTCCAGTGCGGGAATGCGGCTTGATAAAATTTCAGCATTGCAGGCACATCGCTAACGACAAGATTGACGTGTTCGAGATGCAACATGATTTTTCTCCCTTAATTCCAATCTGAAGACCATGTTAACGCCTCGAGTTAAGTTGACGCAAAAATAAAAATAAAGGGGACGAAAAAATAAAGAGGGACGGATTCATTTTTTAGCGTTATTGGCGTAAAGACGAAGGTCACCGCTGAAGCGGTAGTCGAAGCTATTTGACTAGGAGCAATTAGGTCCGAGCCAATACGGTTAATGTCAGCTGAGCCTATTCGACAAATGAATCTGTCTGTTTTCCATCTTTTATCCGTTCTGTCATTTGTTTTTTTTACCTTCATTTTTTTCAATCCGAATTCTCTACTTGCGTTCGCTGGCGTGCCTAGTAACAATCACTACCCTTATTTTTTTCAATCTTAGGAAATTAGCTATGTCTGAAAAAGGCAGTAAAGACACCCTCGAGCAGGGCCAGTTTCGCCAGCATTGCCGCGACTGGCTGCGCGAAAACACGCCTGCCGAACCGTTATTCCGGCTGCCAATCTCGGCGCTCGAGATAATGACTGAGCAGCAGCTGAAATATCTTAAGGATTGGCAGAAATCAGCCTATGACGCTGGGCTGGTGGGGTGTGACTATCCAATAGCTTATGGCGGAGGAGGCCGAACCAATTGCCAACGCATCGCCAACGAGGAAATGCAGAGGGCTAAAACTCCTTATATGCCGAACATTATCGGCCTAGGTATGGCGGCGCCCACGCTGCTCCACCACGGCCAAGAAGAATTAAAGAAACATTTACTTCCTCGTCTGTTCTCTGGTGAAGATATCTGGTGTCAGGGCTTTAGTGAGCCAGGCTCAGGTTCGGATCTAGCCAGCGTGCAAACCTATGCGCAGCGCGACGGCGATGCTTGGGTAATCAACGGTCACAAAGTATGGACTTCGTTGGCACACTTCGCCGCTTGGATGATTATCTTGCTGCGCACAGACAAGACCCAAAAGCATGGCGGTCTATCGTATTTTGTTGTGCCCATAAGCTCTGCGTTGGGCAAGGGTGTGAGTGTGAAGCCACTGATTAAGATGACCGGGGAGACAGGGTTCAATGAGGTGCTTTTTGAAGACCTTCCTGTTGACGATGGTTTGCGTCTAGGCGCCCTTGGTAGCGGCTGGCAGGTTGCCACCACCACTCTTTTGCACGAGCGCGATGCGGGCGAGTTGGTAACGCCACGCTCCGGAGGCATGAAGAACGCGGCATCACATAATGCCGATACTGCAAACCTAATAGACCTTGCGTGCAAGACACAATATAACGGTAAAGCGGCAGTACAAGATCCACTATTGCGTGACCGCATTATGCAACAGCTTATTCGCGAGACTGCGCTGGCGCAGAACCAGCGGCGAACTCGTGTACCTGCCTTACTAGAACATCCTGCACGCCTGCAGTTGCAGAACAAACTACTCAGATCCGAGATTGCACAGGAAATTGCAGCACTAGCAATGGAAGTGGCAGGTGCCAGTGCATCACTGTATTTAGGTGATCAGAATGCTCCGGCGGGTGGTCAATGGCCGCTTGCCTATATGAGTACCTATGGCAGCACTATCGCGGCAGGCACTAGCGAAGTGCAGCGCAATATTCTGGGTGAGCGCGTGCTCAGCTTGGCTAAATCAAAATAAGGATGCAACATGGCACAGCCCGATGATTATGGCTTCTCAGAAGAGGCCGCTTTGCTTAAAGACTCCGCTAGAAAGTTTTTTAAAAGCAATTTTCCGACTGACAAATTACACCGAATGGTGGCTGACAATCCAGATTCTTCCCGGTTGCCTGAAAGCCACTGGGACAAAGAGCTTTGGCAGCAGCTTCTAGAATTGGGTTGGACCTTACTCGCGGTTCCTGAGTCGGCAGATGGACTAGGTATGCCAGCGGTGGCTGTTGTGGGTTTGATAGAGGAGGCTGGGCGAGTCGCATTTCCTTGCCCGTTGCTGGCAACGCTGAATGCAACTTACGTGCTCGCAGCTTGTGGAGACTCCGGCAATGAAGCGCTCAAAGAGATCGCTGCAGGCGCCACCGCGACACTAGCACTGACAAACAGTGCGGGTTCTTGGCAGCTCCAAGACACCGAAGTATGTGCTGCGAAAGGTAAGTTAAATGGCACAGCCTGGTTCGTGCAAGACGCGCGTAAGGTTGACCGGCTTTTAGTGTGCGCAAAGAAAGACAAAGGGCACAGCCTTTATTGGGTGGCGAGTGAGGCGCCTGGAATTACAGTGCATGCCGATGCGATTGTCGACCTCACGCGTGATCAAGCTCATGTCGAATTCTGCGATGTAGAAGCTAAAGAAGTTTGTGAGGATGGGCTCAACGCACTAGAGCAAGCATTCCCCGCTATTTGGACCATGCTTGCTGCCGATGTGATTGGAGCGGCAGAATGGCAGCTGCAGACTACGGCCGAGTACGCCCGCACACGTACGCAATTCGATCGGCCCATAGGTTTCTTTCAAGCAGTGAAACATCCACTTGTCGACGTAATGATACAGATAGACGAGGCGAAATCACTTGTCTATAACGCGGCCTGCGCGATCGATCATGAGCCTGAGCGAGCGGCGGAATTCGCCCATATGGCGAAGGCATCCGCGAGTGAAACTGCGGCGTTTGCCAGCAGTCGATCGGTGCAATTTCACGGCGGCATAGGCTACACCTGGGAATGCTTTATACAGCTGTACTTCAAGCGTCAGAAACACAGCCAGATGTTGTGGGGCGATGCCGCTTGGCACCGAACTCAATTGGCGGATATTGTTTTGGGGGAGGTTGGTTGAGGTAATACTGGAATGATGATGAAGCAATGGAATCGATATTGACTTCGGCTGGTAGCGCCATGGAATGTCCTGAATTTTTAGCCCAGATTAAAGGGTATTGAAGCAGGTCAGCGGCTGTCCTTGAGAATAGCTACTCCAACTTCGGTTTATGACACTCTTAGCGCAATTGAGCGTTTGCAGTTTGACGATACCAAGGTTGCCTTTGACCTGGATGCTAATGCAGGTTCAGCTGCAAAACTCCTAGGGGCACTCGCTGGCAAAGATGCCGTCACAAACAAAGCGTTTGTAGGCATTGGCATCAATGCGTTGGACAGTGGCTCGAGTTATCAAGATCTGATGCAAGTTGCTTTGAATACGGTTTTGGGAGTGAATTACACTAATACCGCAGTGGTCAATTTGTTGTACACCAACTTAGTCGACGTGGCACTTTCGAGTACTGACCTAGGCGCTATTGTCAGTCTGATTGACAATGCTACCTTCAGCCCCGTTAGCCTTGCTATTGCAGCGGCGGATAATGAACTCAATGCCGTCAATATTGGGCTGATAGGGCTAAGTACAACTGGCATCGACTTCATCTAATAAAGAACATTATAGGTCACTTTAAGCCTTCCCTGGTTTAGAGTGACTCTTGGCCTCCTATTTTGTGAGGAGCGCAGTGAAAGCTACAATACTTACATGTTTCATACAGCTTACAGTCCTAGAGAACGACATTCCAGATTTGTACGTATCTCGATGCCGACGGCGCATACCTAGGTGGGCTTTCTTGCTAGGAACGCATAGCCTAATACTCCGAATTCCCGCGCGTTACCCTCACCGGACGCTCCTGCAAATGTATCTATCCCTGTTCCTATTTCGATGTCAGTGAATCCAGATTCGGACAGTATCTTCTCCCAGCCTGCACACGGCAAGCCACCGGCGATTCATGCTGTCCAGAGATCAATATTCTCAGTGGCCGCTTTTGGCACCGGTTTGCTATTTGCGATATCTGCGAATTGAAAATAGCCTCCCGGCTTTAGAATACGCATTATTTCCGCCAGCACCTTGGGTTTGTCGGAACAGAGATTGATGACGCCGTTGCTGATTGCAACGTCCGCCCAATTATCCTCAACAGGAAGGTCTTCAAGCAAGCCATTGCGGAACTCAGTGTTAGTTAAGTGCATTTCTTTGGCACTCTGCCGCGCCTTGCTCAACATCTCTGGTGTCATGTCCACGCCAATGACCTTGCCCTCTTCTCCAACTAATTTAGCCGCTACAAAACAGTCGAAACCAGCGCCTGAGCCTAGATCGACGACTTTCTCTTCTCTAGCGAGATCGCGCAATGAGAAGGGGTTAGCGACGCCAGCAAAAGACTCAATCGCGTGATCAGGCAATGTTGATGTAATAGTTTCGTCATAGCCAAATCTGTCCGCCAGTTCTCTTCCAGTATGAAAATGGAACTCATTTTCCGGGTTGGTAGCTACTTCGCTGTATTTGGATCTGACTTGTTCTCTTAGAGCCTCCGCATCAACCGAAACACTCTTACTGGATGATTCATCATTCATGGGTTTTCCTTATACTTATGGATAGAAGCTCGCTACTGCCAGCTTCGGGAAAGTTAATTTAATAGACGCTAGTTAGAAAGCTAGGCGAGCAGTCGACCTCCACTAGCAAGAAAGGCCATTGATTTTGGTGCTCCGGCAATTTCGACGCCTTCAATCAAATCCTCTTGGTCTATGCCTTTGGCTTTGACGCAGGCGGGGCAAAGCCAAATTTTACCGCCATTTGCTATAAACCCAATAAGAAGATCGAGCAAGGGCTCATAGCCTTCAGAGTGAATCGAAGCTGCTACGCCTTTTACGCAAAGTTGCGCCGCATCGGCTGAGACAAACATTGCAGTCTCGTGAGTTTTCGATGCCGTGAGGGCCAAAATAAAAGAGATTGTCGCGCGTTCTGGGTTATTAGCACCATCCTGGCAATTAATGAGATATTTATCGGTAGTACTCGTGCTGTCATTCATTGTGGAGCCTCTAGTGTATTGCTTGGTCTTTGTGAAAGTCAAAACTGAGATTGGGTTTGGGAAATTTAATACTTGGACTATGATAGGCTCCTCTAAAAGCGGCGCTTGAACCTAGTCTGCTTTATATCTGGAGAAACCCTGAAGGTTCTCAACAGAGTCATGCATCATGCGCTTCAAATTCAATAATTACATTCTTGACTCAAAACGTTTTGAGCTATCAAAAGATGGCGTTGCAGTTCACGCCGAGCCGCAAATTGTTGCGCTGTTGCTACTTTTGATAGAAAACAGTGAACGTATGGTTGGAAAGGAAGAAATAAATCAGACTGTTTGGAATGGCCGAGCGGTATCTGAAGCTGCACTAAGCAGTAGAATTAAAACCCTCAGGCAATTGCTTGGAGACGATGGAAAAGCGCAGAAGGTAATTAAGACCGTGCATAGTAAGGGGTTTAGGTTTGTTTCCGACGTTTCGTTACTTGTTGAACGAGAGAGCACCAGTCGGCAAGCTGCTAATGAACCTGTAGCGAATGCCGGAGAAGGCAGTATTAATAGATTGGCGGCTAAGCCAACTATAGCGGTCTTGCCGTTTGCTAACCTGTCCGACAGCAGTGAACAGGAATATTTCTCAGATGGTGTCACTGCAGACATTATTAATCGCCTCTCGAAGCATAAATGGCTAAATATAGTTGCTCGTAACACCAGCTTTGGGTTCAAAGGGAAAAATATCGATGCAAGAACCTTAGGCAATGAGTTAGCAGCTGACTATCTTGTTGAAGGTGCCGTGCAAAAAGCTGGCGGCAGAGTCCGGGTAAGCGCCATGCTTATTAATGCATCGAATGGTCATCAGATATGGGCGGAGCGATACGATCGCGAGATCGATGATATATTTGCCGTGCAAGACGAGATAACGGAGAAGGTCACTGCTCAAGTCGAGCCTGAAATTGGAAATGCGGAACGCAAGAAAATAGTCTTAGCACGCCCAGACAATTTACAGTCTTGGGATTGTTATCACCTGGGAATTTATTATTTCTATCAGTTTACTAGTGAGGGAAATCAAAAAGCTCAGGAATTGCTTAAGAAAAGCCAGCAGCTAGATAAGAATTTTGGTGAGGCTTATGTCTGGTGGGCCTACGCAGTAGTGTTGGGCATGGTCTATTGGAATACCAAACCGACCAAGGAGCTGCTTGATGAAGCACTGCTTGCCTGCGATACGGCACTGGCGTTGGACTCGCAGAATGCTAGCTTCTACTCATTGCGTGCTAGAGTCCTGCTTGCTCGAAAAGAATATAAGCGAGCAATCGCAGAAAATAGAAAAGCTATCGATCTAAATCCAACGCTTGCCTCGGCATATTGTGGGTTGGGTGATTCACTTGCCTATGAAGGGCGCTATGAGGAATCGGTAATCTACTTTGAGAAAGCTGTGTCTCTTAGTCCGAACGATCCTCAGCTTTGGGCGTTCTATAGCTATGGCGCATTAATGATGATATTTAGTAGAGATTATGAAAGGGCATTGGATTGGTGCGAGCGGGCTACACTAATTCCCAACTGTCAGTATTGGGCCTATGCGCATCAGGCGGTTGCGCTGGCTTACTTGGATAGGCCGGAAGAAGCTCGGCAGAGCCTAAAAAAAGTGACAGAGCAGGCAGTGGATTTCTCGCTCTCCTATGCTAGAGAAAAAATGTTCTACCTGAAAAATCAAGATCAGATTAACCTGTACTTGGATGGATTGAAGCAGGCTGGTGTTGTGAGTTAGTGTTTTAAAAACCGTGTTGGGCAGCAATAAAGGACACCTAAAGCCAACCCCAGCTACAGCTCTAAGTTAGGCACAGACCACGGCGAATTCGAGTCAACCCATTGGCGCAGTGCGAACACATTGCCGTCGATATCATTAGCGTTAACCTGCCAATAATTACCGAGTAAAACAGGCTCGCTTACAAACTCCACGCCTAAATCTGTCATGCGTGTATATTCTGCTTGAATGTCTCCTACTTCCATTGAATAAGAGTAACCAAGCGCAGTGCTGTCTCTATTGCCGGAAAACTCAGGTGTTTTTGGGTTTACATATTCCCAGAACTCCATGCTTTTCGAGCGCTGAGCCATTCTGAAGAAAACGACTTTAAGCGAGACATCGTCAATAGCAGTGGCATCATCGAAGGTCGGTCGGCCTGCGATATCAGCCGCGCGATAAGGGTTGAAGCCCATTATTTCTGAGTAGTAGTTAGTCAACCGCTCGATGTCATGGGTTACCAAAGCAACCTGTGTCATCCACAAGTCCAAACCTTGTTCTATCCATTCAGGGCTGCGTCGATCTCCTCCTAGCTTATCGAAATCAAGCTGCTCTAGCTCCACCATGTTTCCTTCTGGATCGTAGGCATAGGCATAAGTCACGCCCTGGCCCAATAGATCTACAGGACCATCGCCGCGGCTGAGCATTTCAGCTCCTGCATTCTTGAATTTGTCGTATCCCGATAGGTGTGCTGGCGACTGAAAACAAGTATGGGTCATGCCTGGGCCTTCTACCGGCATCTTGCTGATAGGTATGTCGCGGTTATGACTGAATTCTGTGAGTTCGAACAGCATATTCGGCGCTTCAAGCACGGCTACCTCATACTCTACTCCTTCACGGCCATACAGTTTGTCCGCTGCACTATTGCTGCGAACTACTTCTCTACGGACTAGTTTGAAGCCTGAGGCCTTCTGGTAAAATTCCAGAGAAGCATCCAAATCTCTTACCGACAGGGCGATGTGATTGACGCCCATCAAGCTAGCGGAAGAATCGCTGATGGTTGCATCCGGATCAATTTCATAGGCAATCGATGCGCTTGTGAACACAGCTGAAGATATAGCCGAAAGAAGCAAGCTCGAGGAAAAAAGTTTGCGGCAGAGTTTGATTTGAAAATAGCTTGGTAAGGAAAAGAGAGTAAACATTTAAGGCTCCTGACAAAATGATCTAGCTAAACGATCTAAGTAAATAGTGGTTTCAGATGTTTCAAAAAATAGTTTCCATCCAAATGGAAAGCGTTTCCGGTCTGATAGTCCTTCCAATTTATTCGCCGTTCAGAGAATAAACTAACAATACATTGCCGGGTGCTTCACCCCATTTTTCATAACCGGACGTGATATAGACTTGTCCATTCACAATGACTGGACCGTCGGATTCGATGGAGCCGCCTGTTGCGTCGATTCCATTTCGTATACCGAAACTCTGCCGTGTATTGGTTTCCCAGAGTATGCTGCCGTCGTCAGTATCGAGCGCACGCAAGATGCCATCAAGACCACCGGCAAAGACGAGATCATCGGTACTGCTCACCGCCGCAGAAATTCCCTGCCAGCAAAGGAACGGACCTTCTTCACATTGGTTAGGCAAGTCGTTACGCCACAGCACTTCGCCAGTGCTAAGGCTCAAGGCATGAATTCCTGGATGAGCGGGGCCAACATTATAGGGGTTGTTAGTAGGCAAGTCTGAAACACCGACGAAGAGCTTTTCAGTATTCGCGCTCATGCCGTAGTGAATGCCACCCATGGTGCCGCCACTTCCGGCACGCTGTTCCCAAACTAGCGCGCCTTCGTTTGCGGGGTCTAAGGCATAGACCATGCCCGATTTTTGACCGACTAGTATTAACTCGCGGCCATTCTCATCTTTTGCCAAAATTGGGGAGGCGCCAATATCATAATCTGGGCCATCTTCTTCAGGACAGTTTGGTGTTTTTCTTGAGCAAGCCCCATTCCAAGCGTCGTCTTTGGTGAGCTGAGCGGCCCAAACTATTTCGCCACTGGTTATATCCATTGCTAATACAGCATCGCTGTAGCCGTTCGCCGGAGAAGAATAGTTTTCCCCGGTGCCAGCATAAACTAGATTTCTTTTTGCATCGATTGTCGGGCTCGACCAGATAGGAGCGCCAGATGGACCAAATTGCTGTATGCCAGCGGTGCTTAATATAGTCGGGCGAGGCTCGTCGGTGGTGTAAGTGCGCCACAGTTCTTCGCCAGTGCTAATGCTCATTGCAACTAAGGCGCCGCGAAATGAACAGCAGGGATATTCGGTCCTAGCGGCTAATAGAACTTCTAGTGAAGAGACCGGAACTATAACTGTGCCTTCATGTGCTATAACGGATCCGGTTAAAGTAGCTTGAGGGTGATCATGCACCTCTCGCTTCCAATTAAGTTCTCCGGTCTGAGCATCTATTGCATAGGCTTGGCCACTAAAGTCTCCAAACAACAGGGTTTCAGGTACGCCTGATTCATCGGTATCGACAAAGATTGCACCGCGCACTTCGGCATCGGCACTAAAGGTCCACCAGGGACAGCCATTGGTATTGTCCAAGGCATAGATAGTGCCATCTTGGCTGCCGATGAAAGTCACTTCGGGTGTGACTACCGGCTGCGACCGCGCGCGTGTTGAATCAGGGTAGGCGAACGCCCATTTGAGTTCTAACTGTTCTACATTGTTTTTGTTGAGGATGCTTTCATCGGGTTGATGGCGTGTATTGCCAATCTCGCCGCCCCAGCCGTTCCAGGCAACTGCTCGGCTTAATGATGAAGTTGAATCAAGGCCCGATTCGCAGTTAAACGCGATAGCTTCTGTCGGTGTTTCATTGAATTTCTCACCGCTAAGAAAGTAGGCAATATTTCTTTTCTGTTCGCGGGTTAGCGCCATGCCCGAGGTTGCCATAACGCCAAATTCGAGCGCATCTACAATGCGCCTAGGTGTATACAAATCAAACGCGGCTCGTTGAGGGGCCTCCAACATAGCGCCCTCATGGCATTCGGCGCAGAATAGCCTGTATTGTGTTTCACCATCGAGAAGCTGTATATCTGTTTGCACGGGCTGTGCCAGAACTATCGCGGGATCAAAACAGAGCCAGAGGGCAATAAGAGAGAAAATTCTATTTTTCGATCGCATGTTTTGTTTCCTGCGTTATAGGCTGTCATTTTAGACAACATCAATATTCTACATGTGTCTAAGGTCTAATGTTCTGATCTTATGGGTCTAATGTTCTGATCTTATGGGTCTAATGTTCTGATCT
>JBLGBJ010000055.1:0-15071 GCA_047617605.1 Pseudohongiellaceae bacterium
TTGCTTCCGGTATTGGCGTCGCCGCCTTCTTTTGCTTTATGTTTTCTTGGGTCGAGCTGCTTATAGCCAGAACTTTAACAGTGACCGATGCCAAGCCGATTAGTGCAGTGATGACCAGAACGGTCTCTGCATCAGGCATAGACTGGGGTGTATTAGCGGCAGCAGGAATACTCACTATTATTCCTGGGGCCTTAGTAATCTATTTTGTAAGGCACCACATAGCTAAAGGATTTGCTCTCGGGCGAGTTTGATATGGCGTCTTCCCCTGGCGAAGGCTTAGGACTTTTTTTACGGGCGCGCCGCCGGAAATGCTTTCTTGCTTAGCTTAGCAAGCGTTTTCAGTCGTCTATCTTACAAGCACTTTCAGTCGCTTCCCTAGAGACTTTATCTTCAAGTAATGGACAATCAGACGGTGCTGTTATGTCTGCGTGCCGTCAATTTTACTTTGGAGTCCTGCAATGAATCTTCGTCGATCACGACTTGCTGTAGCATTCGTATCTTCTTACAGGGCACTCTTCTGCTAATTGGGCGTCTCCCAAAGTTCTGTATATCTAGCCGCCAAGAGAGGTGGCGATTACATGCACATCTTGTATTTCTGGCTATCTCCAAGTTCTACTCCCTGGGCACCTGACTGGTCACCCGATGGGCAGTAAATTGCGACAGCCATGCAAAGCTCTATTTGGAAAGGGTTGGTATATACAGGTGCTGCAGAGGCGTTGACTTATAAACGGTGCTTATCTTTGGTCCCCAGACTGGTCGCTTGATGGGCGTGGCCTTAATCAATGGTTTCTTGTTTTTTATAAGGCAGGGGGGAGATGGTTTTCGGCTTGAGAAGACCAATCCCTAGCGCGGCCATCGCAATGGCAACTATGGCATTAAGGTAGTTGAAAAAAGCATAGGGAGCGTAGGTAAATACCTCTACCCCTAGAGTGGCGCTGTAAAATGCACCGGCCGTTGTCCATGGAATAAGGCCGGTAGTCATGGTCGAGCCTTCTTCGACTGACCGCGAAAGGATTGCGTTTTCCAATTTCTGCTGCTCATACTTTGGCTTGAAGAGTTGGCAGTTTAAAATAATTGAAATGTACGCCTCGCCCATCGCAATGTTGCCTAAGAAGCCAGACAGAATGGTTGTCGCAATAAGGGTGGTGGTGCGCTGCACTCTGGCGATAATCCCGGCCAATAGTGCTTTAAGAATCCCGGCCCCGTGCAAAACCCCTCCTAGTGCTATTGCCATTAATGCCAATAGTAAGGTCCAGCTCATGCTGCTAATGCCGCCGCGGCCAAGCAGAGCATCGAGACTTTGGATGCCAGTAGATTCAGGTGTGTTTTCCCACAGCGCATTAAGAACAGCGATAGGGTTTTCGCCTTGGTAGACAACCGCTATCAGCACGGCGAGCACAATGCTGCATGACATAGTCACCTCAGCTGGAACTTTTCGAATGCTCAGTGTGGCTAACAAAACAAGAGGCAATAGAGTCACCAAAGGGGCAAGGCTGTAGTTGATGGCAAGAGCGGCTTGAATCGATGTTACTTTGCTAAGTTCTAAATTTTGATCTCCATAGTCTAGCCCAATCATTAAAAAAATCAGGAAGGTGAGGCCAAAGGTGGGAACGGTGGTGAAGAGCATGGAGTAGATGTGTCGATAGAGATCGGTGCCGGCACTCATGGCGGCGAGATTAGTCGTATCTGAAATAGGGGACATCTTATCGCCAAAGGTGGCGCCGCAGACAATCATCCCAGCCACTAGAGGCGCGGGGATATTCATAGCAGAGCCAATGCCGATAAAAACGACCCCTAAAGTGCCGACGGTACCCCATGATGTTCCGGTGGCAACTGACATCACTGCGCACAGCAGCATTCCCAGCGCTAGAAACAAGCTCGGACTAAGCCAACTTAGCCCATAGTACATTAGGGTGGCGATAGTCCCGCTGTGCATGAAACTGGAAATCACCATCCCGATAAGTATAAATATATAAATCGCAGGCATGGCTTTGGTCAGAGCGCTATTCATCAATTCGCGTATCTGTAAATAGTCGTGTCCTAAGCTATAGGCGTGCAGGCCAACCCACAGAAGGCAGAGAAACATCAGTGCATGCAGGCTGATACCGAGGCCAAAAAGCCCTCCTGCAATAGTTATAACAATCACGCTAAAGCAGATAAGAGCCTGCAAAAAACTTGGGGGGCGGGGCAAAATGGGTTTGATTTCAGACATTGGGCCATAGCATATAAACAATTGGGGTAAGTGTAAAATTTTGCTAAGCTCAATTCCCTACTTAAATTAGCACTTAACCCTACATTGAGGCCTTGTAATGGACTTATCGTGGATGGCATGGACACAACCCACTGCCACTTTTTTTCTCAGCATCGCTGCTTTTATCTTAGCGATGTCGATATGGGAGTATTTTAGTCCGGGCGGAGACCCTCGTACTGGCATACTGCGCTTTGAAACCACTCGGGGAGACCGTTTATTCATAACCTTGCTAGGCAGTGCCTTCATATGCTTGGCCTGGTTAGGGCTGGCTAGCTTAAGCCTTTGGTGGGCACTTGCAGTTTGTGCTTTGTTTGGGTTGTTGGTTTTTCTGTTTGTTTAGTACTCTTATCGTTAATATTTATTTCCGTTTACTCCAGCCACGCAAGTGGGCATTGAGGTTTATATGCTTAGATTAGTTTCTGTTCGATCAAGACTTTCAGTAGCGCTATTTATGGTAGCCGCAGTTAATGCCTATGCAGATACTGATGATGTCAGCCAATGGCTGCCAGAATTTCAGCCTTCAACGCTAAGCCAGGAGCAGCAGATGGCGGAAATGGCCTGGTTTGCAGAGGCTGCGAAACCCTTTGTGGGAATGGAAATTAAAGTAGTATCAGAGACGATTACAACGCATGAGTATGAGTCGCAAACTCTCGCTAAAGCCTTTGCTGAGATTACTGGCATAAAAGTAACTCACGACCTTATCGGTGAAGGTGATGTGGTTGAGAAACTGCAGACTCAGATGCAGTCTGGTGAAAATATTTACGATGCATATGTCAATGACTCCGACCTGATTGGAACCCACTTTCGATATCAGCAGGTCCGTAACTTAACCGATTGGATGGCTGGAGAGGGGGCAGACGTCACATCCCCAACATTGGATTTGGAAGACTTTATAGGCTTATCATTTACGACGGGGCCGGATGGCAAAATTTATCAATTGCCTAGCCAGCAGTTCGCTAACCTCTATTGGTTTCGGTATGACTGGTTCACTGATCCGGCGATAAAGCAGCAGTTTCTGGATAAATACGGTTATGAATTAGGTGTTCCTGTTAACTGGTCGGCCTACGAAGATATTGCTGACTTTTTTACCAACGATATAGGCGAAATTGATGGCGAGAGAGTCTATGGTCATATGGACTATGGTAAGAAAGATCCCTCGCTAGGCTGGCGCTTTACCGATGCTTGGTTGTCTATGGCCGGTGCTGGAGACGCAGGCATTCCTAACGGCTTACCGGTAGATGAATGGGGTATTCGTGTAGAAGGCTGCAGTCCAGTGGGATCCACCGTAGAGAGAGGTGGTGCTACCGATGGCCCTGCCGCAGTATATTCGGTGACGAAATACATCGAATGGCTACGAAATTATGCGCCACCTGAAGCCGCTGGAATGGTGTTTAGCGAGGCCGGGCCGGTACCCGCTCAAGGTAGCATTGCTCAGCAGATATTTTGGTATACGACGTTTACAGCAGACATGGTTAGACCCGGACTGCCTGTTATGAACGAAGACGGCACGCCAAAATGGCGAATGGCACCTTCTCCCCATGGGGCTTATTGGGAAGAAGGGCAAAAATTAGGGTATCAAGATACCGGTGCTTGGACATTAATGAACTCTACCCCTACCAATCGCGCCAAAGCGGCTTGGCTTTACGCTCAGTTTGTTACGTCAAAAACTGTATCTCTTAAGAAAAGCCATGTTGGGCTAACCGTTATACGAGATTCAGACATACGCCATGAAAGCTTCACTGAGCGCTCTGCGGAGTTAGGAGGTCTGGTAGAATTTTATCGTTCTCCGGCAAGAGTGCAGTGGACGCCTACCGGCACCAACGTTCCTGATTATCCTCGGTTGGCTCAGCTGTGGTGGCAGAACATAGGCGATGCCGCATCTGGTGCAAAATCGCCGCAGCAAGCAATGACAGCATTGGCCGTTGCACAAGAAAGGCTGATGCAAAGATTAGAGCGTGCTGGTGTTTTGGGAGAGTGCGGCCCTAAATTAAACGACAGGCAAAGTCGTGAGTATTGGTTTGCTCAGCCTGGGGCGCCGAAAGAGAAATTAGCGAATGAGAAGCCTGCGCCAATCACCATCGATTACGATGAATTGGTTCGTAGTTGGCAGTAGTATTCGCAGATGAGCGTCTCGAAAAAGGGAATCCAGAATAGGAATTACACGAGCATGATTAAAATAGGTCGATCACAATTAAACTTAGCAGCACTCTGTTTGGCGCTGCCTATTTTTTTTAGTGGAGCACTGTCCGCGGCTGTCCCCGATGCTGTTATCAATGGGCCAATTCCTATTGATCCGGCGGGTCACCCTTCATTGAACACGATTTACAGCGCATCGGCTATTGCGCTAACTAGTCGAGGCTATATTGAGGAAGAGTTTTTCATCGAAGGTTTGGCTAATCGATATTCTAGTTCCGAGATGGAGAATTCAGTCATTGTTGATTCTGGTCACCGCTATAGAACGCGACTGATCGTTCGTCGGCCGGTGTCTGCATCGCAATTTAATGGTGTCGTGGTAATAGAGTGGATTAACGTTACGGGTGGGCCTGATAAGGATATTGACTGGTGGCAGTCCGGTGAGCATTTTATTCAAAATGGCTATGCTTATGTAGCGGTTTCGGCCCAGCAAATGGGCATTGATACAATGAAGACTTGGAGTTCACGCAGATACTCAAGTCTAGATGTGACCCATGACGGTGTGGCTACGCGAGACGAGCTCTCTTATGATATTTTTTCAAGTGTTGGCAAAGCGATAAACAGAACTGGTGAAACATCGGGTAATTCGGTTGATATTTTGAGTGGGCTGAAAGCCGAACAAATTTTAGCAACAGGACATTCACAATCAGCATCTCGCTTAGCGGTTTATCTGAATAATATCCATCCTTTGGAGCCCATTTATGATGGCGTTATGGTGCATGGTGGCGGCGGCAGAATTCGCGATGACCAAGACGTGAAAATTTTCAAAATAATGGCAGAGACAGATATGCCGCGAAGAGCAGCGATGCCCCAGCCCAATACTGAGACGTTTAGGCAGTGGGAAGTGGCAGGAACATCTCATGTTGATGTGCCCTTTGAAATTGAATATGGAAAAGTAGGTCGTTTAAGAGAAGGGCTATCATTGGTTGGTGTCACCCCTAGAGATTCGGGTTGTGAGTTGCCGGCTTACAGTACTGTCCCATTTCGAGATGTTATGGATGCTGCCTTTGATCATCTTGTTACTTGGGTGAAAGAGGATGTTGCGCCACCAATCGGGGAGCCCTTGCAGGTCGCGAGAATGATGCCAGAACTTGAATTCGCCAGAGATGAATATGGCAATGTGTTAGGTGGTATTCGCCTCGCGGAGCATGCGGTACCAACTGCTACTAATACAGGCATGAACACTGGTGCTAACAGATTCTGTTTCCTTTATGGCTCGCACGAACCGTTTAATGAGCAGACACTACAATCACTTTATTCAGACCATGCAGACTATTTAGAGAAAGTGACTAACGTGGTCAATAAAAACTTACAAGACGGGTTCATTCTGCCGATTGCGGCGATCAGAACTTTGCGTGAAGCGCGGCAATCGCAAATAGGCCGCTAATTACTGAAGCAGTAATCGCGGCTTTATTTCAGGCGCTCGGCGAGAGCCGCGCAGCGCGCATTCCAGATTCTTTTAATGCTTTCTTTTTGCTCAGTAAGAGCCGGATCCAATTTCATTGAGAATTTCATTTTTGTTTTAGTGCCGTCTTCTTCAAAGCGCAGACTAATTCTGCTGCAGCGGTCTTCTCGTCCGTCTTTAATCCAGCTGAAGACAAGTTGATTTGGGATCTTTAATTCTAAATACTGGCCGCTGTACTCGATTGTCGTACCTTTCTTTTCTACAATGAAAGTATAGTCTCCGCCTTTTCGCACCGTATTATCAAGGCTGACTATTTTCTCGCCAACGATCTCCTTGTTAAACATCCACTTACCGATGAACACTGGTATTAACCATTGATCAAACACTTTTTGGGCATTGCCTTGGAAGGTTTTACTGATCGTAAAACTAGCAGGTTTCTCGGTAGGCTCTGGAGTCGGCGGAGCATCTCCAAACATAGAAATTTGATCGGTGGCCATTTAGTTCGTACTCTCTAAAGGGTTGGCAGGCATAAGGTGAACAGCTAGACCGCTTCTTCTGCTGGCTTCTTTTGGGCCATAATTATTGGCAAGATAATTAAGAATAGCGTTTTCGGTATCCCCACTCAATTCCCCCAAACCTTGGGTTTCTTGCATCCATAATATTCGACTCTTCCAAACTGCTCGACTACCCGAATTTTGGATAATCATCTGCGCAGAATGACACTCTGTGCAATTCGCTTGCACTGTTTGCCAGCCTTCTTCCTGAATTAGCTCGCCTACACTATCTGCCAATTTTTGTGCAGATAACTGGCTGCTCGAAACTGCGGCCATAAGTATGACGATGAGTGCGATAAATGTTGCGGCGCTTATATTTTTTAGTTTCATCGTAAGATACCTAAACTGCTTGCACAGCGATTCTATGACAGGCGTTATTCAAATACCCGCGTGGATTCCATCCGGGGACAACCATAGGTTGTGATCGGCCTTGACTGTCCATGGCTCTTGCCCATACTTCATAGTAACCGGTTTGAGGAAGCTGAACCCAGGTTCGAAAATTTTGCCAGGCTAATCGATTAGCTGCCGGTTGCAATGCAGATGGGAGCCAGGTGGCACCGAAATCGATGGAGACGAAAACGCCACTTACCTGATCGTCGCCGGCCCAAGCGTGACCGCTAATTATCAACCTCTCTCTGAAGTCATGACTAATGCCAGATTGAGGAAAAGTAATTAGAGATTTAACGGGCATGGATTCGATTGTTTTCATGTCGTCATTTGGTACTTTTGAACCGGGGGCTACTGTCATTTTAGGCACGGAGTAAGAAGGGGCTGCCATTTTTGCGCCGTCATGAATCTGGTCTCTGACAACGATTTTGTTGAGCCATTTGCCAGAAACTGAGGCCGGCCAACCAGCCATCACTAGGCGTAAGGGTGCGCCGTTTTGCTTAGGGATGTCATCGCCATTCATTTGCCAAGCGATTAGTGATTCACGCTCCATGGCTTTTGAAATGGGTGCTCCTCGTGAAATAGGCTCTAAATCCAGGTCGCCGCTTAAATGGCTATCAGCGCCGTAGTACCCTATATACTTTGCGTCAGTATTAATGCCGCAGTAATTAAGAACATCTCGTAGTCGAACTCCAGTAAAGGTAGGGCAGGCCACTGCTCCGATTGTCCACTGATTGCCGCTAGCGGCGGGAACAAACTCGCTTCTCCCATTGCCTCCACATTCCAATTGTAGCTGTAGGGTGACAGTTTCGAAGGTCTCTTTTAACTGCCTAATTGTGAAGTCTGTCGGGCGCGAGCAGGACTCACCAGCGATTTCTAACTTCCATGTGTCAGGATTGATACTTGCTGGTGGGATGCCATTGTTGCGTACAAACATGCGGTTGTTTGGCGTGATGTCATCATTTAAAAGGTGGGCTGGTGTTTCAGCGTTAATTGGACGGTCGTTGAGAATAATCAGTCCGTCTTTGCCTTCGATCTGCTGCGGTGCATTATCGGCGGCAAATGCTGCTGGAATAAGCCCGGCAGGCATACTTTTGGAAAACGGAATGCTCATTCCAAGAGCGGCGCCCATCACAGCGGTAGCGCCTTTGCTTAGAAAGCCCCGCCTGCTGTTAGTTTGCTTATGCCCCCATAGAAGTTTGTCAGCCTCGGTAGGGTTCTCGCGATAAAGCTGGTTGAGGCCTGCTTTGTGTTTGCTATTCATGGGGTTTAGGTCCTTGTGTTCGTTTCGCGCAATCTTTAGATTCAAAGTAAGATTGGCCTATAGTAATCAGACTATCAAATATGATTAAAAGGTCCAAGCTGCTTGTGTTGAGGATCAATTATGATCAGGTCAGGGTTTTTACTCTGGTAGCTCGGGCTTCCTGAGCTTGAGCAAGAACCTATCGGTAGTTCGGTTGAGTCTCGGGTCAAAGATACTTCTACTGTGATTATCGCTGGGTACCCGCAGCAAATTGCTTTCAAAAACCTCGAATCCTGCTTCTTCCGCCACAGCAGTGGCTTGAGCTATTGTCATTCGATGCAGGTCATTATTGTCGTAGCGCGAAATTCCTACATGATCGGTGATTCCGATAATTCCACCTGGTTTTAATAAGGCTTTGATCTGCAAAAGCATGTTCAAAGCTCGATCAGGATTGGGATTGTAATAGTCATGTAACACCTGAGCCACCATTACGGCATCCAAGGAGCCAGGCTGCAGGCCTAAGCTTGCTAGCGGCCGAACAATCTGAACCACGTTGCTTAGCTTACCTTGTTCTATTTTTTGATCTAAGGCTTGGCCTTGAGTGATATCTTGCCGGTCTTCTACGAATTGCCGGCCGCGTACTGTGTTTTGTGCATACACCGTGCCCTGGGGACCGACAGCTTTTGAAAAAATAAAAGTGTAATAGCCGCCCGCCGCATATAGGTCCAGTACAGTCATTCCTGGTGTGACACCAAGAAAATCCAAGACCTGAGCAGGCTTACGAACTGGATCGCGAATGAAATCGCTTACCTCTCGGTCAGGGCCAGAAATGGCCTGTAAAAGGGCAGCTTGGTCCAGTTTTTGGGCGCGCACCAATGAGCATTGCAATGTGATCATTGTCAGTGCAGCAATCGTGATCATTGTAATTTTGTTCATCTCACAACCTATTTGGTTATTACAGGCACGGCGGTTAATTAGCTTGGTAGACCAATTCCTCTTGCCATTAAAAAGGCCAGAAGAGGAATGATGAAGACAATAAGTAATTCAATTTTAAGAAAGACTCTTACCGATTTGGGAACGTCGATGGTGTCTGATTGGGTACTGCGTTGCTTGAAAAAGAAGTTGGCAGGATAAGCCGCGAATAGCACTAATAGCGCGAATAGTCCTAACTTTCCATGAAAAATAGGATTGTTGGTATAAAATTCTGCTGGTTTACCAACGCCAAACCACAAGGCTAGGCCAAACCCTAGTGTTAAAATAGCACTGATCCCTGCGGCGGCATCGACCCGAGCTAGATTAATGATATCCTCTTTAGTAATCGAGGGCTTTATCGCTATATTTTCGATCACTATAGCCCCGACCAATGCGAATATGGCAATAAGATGTAGGGTTCTTAGTAAACTATAAATCATAAGTCCAATAATACTGCAAAAAGGGTCGTTGGGCGCATATTACTGCGGCCATCTTACTTTAGCTGCTATTGTCGACCATCAATAAGAATAATGGTAAACGGAGAGTTTATGAGCACAGATGTTAATGGGCCAGCCGATGAGGTTCATCTAAAATCCAACATGAGAAAGGTGGCGCTGACAGCCCTAGCGGGCACCAGTATTGAGTGGTATGACTTTTTCCTTTATGCAACCGCTGCTGCATTAGTTTTCCCCGCTGCTTTCTTCCCTGACAGCTCTCCTGCGATAGGTCTTATTTTCTCTTTTGGCACCTTTGCCTTTGGCTTTATTGCGCGCCCACTCGGCGGTATTATCTTCGGTCATTGGGGAGATCGTGTTGGTCGCAAAAAAACCCTTGTTATCGCCTTGGTGATGATGGGTGTGGCATCAACTTTGATAGGTTTGCTGCCTACTTTTGCGACAATTGGTATTGCTGCGCCAATTTTATTAAGTATTTTACGCTTTACCCAAGGTTTGGCAATTGGCGGCCAGTGGGGCGGCGCAATGCTACTGGTCACTGAAAGTGCACCGTCGGATAAACGTGGTTTCTATGGGGCTTTCGCTCAAGCAGGAGCACCTGTTGGAGTGATACTAGCTAATCTTGCTTTTATCCTTATTAGTCGTAGTGTATCTGAAGAATTTTTCATGGAATGGGGTTGGAGAATCCCCTTTGTTGCCAGCGTCGCGTTGATTGGTATTAGTATGTATGTCCAGTTACATATGGAAGATACCAATGCCTTTAAAGAGCTCGAAGCACTGAAAAATCAAAAGCAGACCCAGGCCGACGCGCCAATTCAACGCTCTCCGGTATTGGTCGCCTTGGCTAAATACCCTAAACGAATTGCTTTGGCTGCAGGGGCCTTCCTTTCTATCCAGGTTACATTTTATATACTGATTGGTTTTGTGCTGGCCTATGGGAGTGATCCTGAGGGCGCAGCTATGTCTAGAGAAAATATGTTGTTTGCCGTACTCTTTGCATCAATGCTGCAGATTCCCGCTCAGTTTTGGGCGGCATCTTACTCTGATAGGCACGGTCGTCGAGGGATATTCATGTTGGGCGCTGTGCTGACTGGGCTGTGGTCTTTTGCATTGTTCCCTTTGATAGACACTGGTAACTTCTGGCTTATCGTTTTAGGTATAGGTGGAGGGTTGGTATTTCTTGGTTTGATGTATGGCCCACAGGCAGCTTTTTTTACCGAGTTGTTTAGTACCGAAGTTCGCTATTCTGGGGCCTCGCTAGGCTATCAAATAGGCGCCATACTCGGCGGTGCGTTCGCACCAATCATTGCGACCTACCTATGGTATGAATACGACATTATTTGGGTATCTGTTTATATCGCGATCGCGTCCGGGCTGTCTTTGCTTTGTGTTGTTATGCTCACAGAAACCTACAAGAGCAACTTGCAGGATACTCATTAGCTAGCAAGTACACGCCAGGCGCTCATAAAAAAGGCCAGCAAATGCTGGCCTTTTTTGTTAATCGCTAAAACTATTTAGAATTGATAGTTTGGTGTTGATTTGGATATTCTTTGCTCTTCAACGTTCATCTCACTTTCGACATCTGCAAAAAGAGGCGTGCTCAAATAACGTTCGCCAGTGTCGGCCAGCATACACAAAATCGTGCTTCCAGATTCTGCTTGCTGGGCAATTTTCAAGGCACCAGCGAAAGAGCCTCCACCAGAAATCCCCGTCAAGATTCCTTCTTTCCTTGCTAGGTCGATGGAGCACTTAATAGCTTCTTCACCGGAAACCGGGACTAACTGGTCTATGTGTTTTCGTGAGACTGCTTGATCCACTAAAGGGGAGATGAAATCGGGGGTCCAGCCTTGCAGCATGTGAGGGTTGAAAGCGGGATGGCTCGCAGTTGCACCTTGATCACTTACATCAGGTTGAGCAATGCCGCTGGCAATTAGTTGGGCCGACTCGGGTTCGCAGACAACAATTTTTGTGTCTGGGCGCTGCTTTTGCAAAACGTTGGCAACGCCATTTAAGGTGCCACCAGTACCGAATCCTGAGACCCAATAATCTAACTGTTCGCCCTCAAAATCGCGTAAAATTTCAACCGCCGTTGTGCGTTCATGCATTAAGGCATTGGCTTCATTTTCAAATTGGCAGGTTAGAAACCAGCTATGAGCTTTAGCAAGTTCAGTGGCTTTTGCGAGCATTCCGCTGCCCTTCTGAGCGGCTGGTGTAAGTATGACCTGAGCGCCGAGAAAGCGCATCAATTTGCGGCGCTCAATACTAAAGCTTTCAGCCATAACAATGACCAGCGGATAGCCTTTTTGGGCACAAACCATCGCCAAACCTATGCCGGTATTGCCACTGGTTGCTTCAACCACAGTCTGACCTGGTTGCAACTCACCGCTCGCTTCTGCAGCTTCAATTACCCCAAGGGCTAAGCGGTCTTTTACAGACCCAGCAGGATTAAAAGCTTCTATTTTTACGTATAGATTTATGTTTTTGGGAGCAAGGGTATTTATCTTTACGGTGGGGGTATTACCAATCGTAGAAAGTATATTTTCGTGTTTGTTTTTCATGCTTATACCCTCCGAATATTGTTCATGTAAATCTGAAGAAGCTATTTCTTTACCCAGCCCCCGGCTGCATTTTGCACATAATGGCCATTCTGGGTTGCTTCTAAGGCTTTCTCATAAGCCAGCGCAGAGACTTGTTCTACGCTGATATTATTTTGCTGAGCTATTTGCTGATAGCGTTCACGCCTTTGCTGATTTACATCTCGAACCATGCTTTGTACTTCGGCTGGTGTGCCGGTGACAACAAAGCCGATATAACCGTCTCTGCGCTCTCCGATAAGGCCATCTTCCTTTGCCTCTTGGAGGCTTAATCCATAGGCTGTGGGGAAAATAAATAGGCAGAAAATCAGGGCAAGCAGTGCAGTTGAGGTGTTTTTCATTGTGGTATCCTTCATTGTTTAGATAATTAGAACAAGCCGCTATTGGCAGCAAAAATATCATCTAATTGTTCTTCAACTTTAACGCGAATTTCGTGTTCGATGCGTATGTTCAAGTTAATGGTTATAGGCTCATTGGGCACGGCAACTTGTATTGTCGGGGTGCATGCAGCGAGCATCAGTGCCAAGAAGGCTAAAGAAGGTGCGAGTTTACGGTCCATTACGAATAGAATCCTTTGGTGACTGTCATAGAGAATAACCCATACGGATTAACCGTTGCTGAATTATCACTGTTTATTCGACCTTTGAATTTCATTTTAGTTACCGATTATTGAGAGTTTCTTCTAGCGCGTCGGTTATCGAGCGGCTTGCCTGTAGGCTTTTTAGTAATGTGGGGATATTGTCTGTCACATTGACATTGAGGTTAATCGGCTGACCTTGATTCATGTCTGGGTTGAACCCTTGCAGCTGGACCGCGAGTGTTAAGTCGCCATTTTCTGTATAGAAAACGTTTGTGTTGAGCCTGTCATATCGATAATCGGATAAGGCATCATTAACCAACTGCAGACGTGAATTTAAGGTTGATGCTGGAATCGTCGGTATGTAGCTGATTGTCCCGCCAGGGTTCAATGCGCTGATCAGGCCATCGCTCAAGGTGATGCTGGAGCCCGCAATCGAGATTGGTAAATAACCGCTAATAAAGCCGTCCACATGAAGGCCAGGGTACTCGGCTAACGCCACTATGGTTTCCAAATTCAGGTTGCTTATAACGACGTTAGATTCACTCTGCGAATTGCGACTGTCCAAGCGTAGGCTGGGCACTGATACCTCCCCACCTAAGATTGCGGCGGTTAGATTATCTAGCGCGATTACACTGTAACTGTTTTCTGTATCCCCAGAGTAGTCCCAAAAATTGTCCCAAGAATAGTCCCAGCGAATATCACTGACCGGGATGCCTATATCGAAAGTGCTAATTTCGCCCTGCAGCGGTTGGGCTGTACGAAAATTCATTGCCTCTACAAATTCGGCATCGATGGCTGTTGTGAAGCCAACAAAAAATAGATCATCGTAGTAGCCGCTAAGGTCGCTGAGTAGGATATTGACAGGGCCCTCAATCGACAATACTCCCTCAGTGGATTGCCGCCATTGGAATTCGCTGTGACCTGAAACAGTGCCCGCTACTAACTCCACATTGTAGTCTCTGAGACTGAATAGCTTGCTAAGGGGCGTGATTTTACTAAAACTATAATCGTTGAGAGCTACCTCAGCGAGGCCCTGCCCGCTACTGAAGCTATGTGTAAGTTTTGTGTTAGCAGTCAGCTGATTTGCAATGCGCAGGCGAGTGGTGGCCTGTATAGTATTCTCTGCCAAGCTTAAGGCGCCCGACACGCTCAAATTATCAATTTCAACAATGCTGTTTTCGAAGCTGATCTGATCCGCTAAGTAGTCAGCTCGCGCTATGAAAGTTTGACGATTCAAATCCTGTTCTAAACTAATATTGGTGAATTCGACTTTTGCAGGACTTTTGAAATCGAGACCAATGATTGAAGGCAGGGACAGAGCCACTTTATCGCTAGTCATTTGGACACTTGAATTGGCCCAGGATACATAGATCAATCCGCTTGCCGCAAAATCCTCAAGCTTTTCCCCAGTGCCTAATTCAATATTAGAAATGGCCCCAACAGATGTTTGAACCTGGCATATGATCAATGCCATACAACTGGCGCTATTTTCTCTGAAAGAAATATTAGCTGTCACAAGTCCGGCGCCCCAGTTGCCTGTAAGCTTAGTATCAAAATCGCTTAGGTTAAGCTGCAAACGCGCAGTGGCTAAATCGTAGTTGCCTGTGAGTGGTATGAGCAGTGGAACCAACAGCTCCACCTCCGCGCCTTCAATCTGCTGGGTTAATTCAACCATTGGCACTTGATCGGCAACCGCTAGCTCGAAATTTATTGTGTTAGTCGCCGCTTGGTCATTGCTAAAAAGCATGCTGAAAGATAAAAAATCAGAAGCACTGACGATGTCATTAACAGGTAAATACTCTTGCAAGGTATTCATTAGTGTCGGCATCTGCGCGGCGCTTTGAGCGGCAATTTTTAACCCTGTGTTGGTAAGAACAAGCTCCACATCTGACCTTAGGAATTCCTGGTCGTTCTTTTGAAGCTGTACCGAGCTTTCAATTCTTTGCTTTGAAATTTGCGAGATTGCGCCGCTTAAACTGAAGGATTGGTTTTCCTTCTCCTTTGTCATTGCCAGCGCATTGAATTGGAGAACCAGTGGCGCGACAGCCAAGGACAGCGCAGCATCGATGTCATGATGGTCTAGTGATAACTGGATGCTATTTATTTCCAGCTGGCTAAAAGGCAGTAAGCTTGCTTGCGTCAATAGCTCGCTTAGCTGTTGGGGATCCGTGTTGACCTCAAGGACAGGGACCTCATTGGCAGAGACTTCACTATCCGCTTCCACAATTTCTATGGTGGCCTGGGCAACGGAGATGCGGTCCAGTTTGCCTTTAAACAATTCAGTTAGCTGGAAGCTTATGTGTGCGCCTGTCAATATTGCCGAATTGCCCTCTTCTAGTAAGACCATACGATCAAAGCTAACGTCCCTTAAGCTAATCTTAAAGCCTTGTAGTTCTTTCAAAGTGATGTTTGTAGATGCCAAAAGCGGCTTTGAAAG
>JBLGBJ010000056.1:0-14955 GCA_047617605.1 Pseudohongiellaceae bacterium
TTCGTAATTTGTAAAGTAGTTGTAGCAATTTAAATTTTAGAACGTGCTGCCCATTTCTTAGAAAAAAGAGGCCAGAAGGAGATTTATTATGAAAACCTCTCAAAAAATACTTATTATAGTTGACGCTGAATATGACTGTTCAGGCGGGCTACCCTTGGAAGTAAAAAAAGCAATGCGCCATGTAACGGACAAGAAAACCGCAGAACTGGTTTTATACTGCGTTGCGTTTCAAAAGTATCTGCACCATGATTTCCTCAGTCTAGATTTCAATCAAATACAAAGAAGACAGGAGTATTGTGATCAGCTGGCTAGAAACCTGGAAGGTCTAGCAGCGAAGCTTCGAGCGGACGGATACTCAGCTTCTAGCGACGTTGATTGGGCTTATCCTCGCTATGAATCTATCGTCAACAAAGCCAATGGGATCTCAGCGGATCTGGTTATTCAGCACTGCAGAAGCTATGGCGCTGCTGAACTGCACCATCTGAGCAATGACAGCTGGCAATTAGTTCGGCATTGCCCGGTACCTCTTTTATTGACTAAAAATCATCCTTGGAAAGAAAACCCTGTTGTTCTTGCTGCTGTTGACCCGGTGCACAGTCACAATAAACCGTTAGCACTGGACAACAGGATTATGCATGCAGCGACAAGACTTAGCGAAAGTGTTGGAGGACAACTTCATGTTCTTCACGCATACGCTGAGGCGGCGCGCCCCTTCGCGCCAGCCGGCGTGATTCAAACAGAGCATCGAAAGGCGATGGATAAATTAATGTCAGCTTATCCTGTAGCCAGCGAACAAGTACACTTTTTAGATGAAACCCCCATAGTTGCATTAGAGACGGTCGCTGATGAGCTTTCTGCCGACGTTGTGGTTATGGGCGCCATATCACGTTCAAGGCTGTCAGAAATTCTGATTGGCAGCACTGCAGAGAAGGTTATTGATTTCATGAACACCGATATATTCGTGATCAAACCTGCTGTGTCTTAGTATTTGACCTTAAGGCTGCCCATATAGCCGAAAAAGTGGCGTTATTTTTAAAGAAGGCGCCATTTTTTTTGGACACACGGTAAAAGATAGCCAAGCTGAATCAGCTTTTGTACTTAACTCTTGTACTTGGCAGGTGAACACATTTAAGCTGGCGCAGCTTAGCTCTGGTTTAATTCACTTTTGGACTGTCCATGAAACCTTGTTTTTCTTCTATTCCCTCTATTTTCCTTGCCTTGATACTCTTACAAAGCTGCGCAAGCAATCCACCCCTAGACCCTGTAACCGCCGTTTCCAGCGGCGAACTAACCTATTTACAAGCACTCTATGATGTAAAGCACTACCGCTTAGAAATCGAAGTCATTCCTGATCGCAAAACTATCACCGCTAATGTGAGCATGACAGCTCTTGCTTTAGGAGAGCTTACCCAGATCGAGCTAGACTTTGACCCGCGATTTTCGATTGATCAAGTAACCGTTAATGAGCTCCAGGCAAATTTCAACTCAGCCAACGGCAAGCTATTGATCGATACACTGCCACTAATGAGCGGGGATGAGTTCACCACTTCAGTCAGCTATAAAGGCCGACCTTATGAGGCGGAAAATCCTCCTTGGGATGGCGGCTTTGTGTGGAACCGAACTGAATCTGGAGAACACTGGATTGCTACAGCCGTGCAAGGTCGAGGCTGCGATTTGTATTGGCCTTGTAAGGATCATATCTCTGACAAACCTGAGCGCGGTGCTGACATGATCATTACAGTGCCGAGCGGTCTTGTTGCAGTAATGAATGGCATACTGATTTCAGAGCAGTCAACCGAAGATAAGACCAGCTACCATTGGCAAACCAAAAATCCTATTTCTTCCTACCATTTGGCAATCAATATCGGGCCGTTTAAAAAGTACCAATTGCAGCGCCAAAGTCTCATCGGCCAAGGCGATATGGCTCCCTCTACTTATCCCGTTGTTTTCTATCACATCACCGAAGACATGGAGAAAATCGAAAACCTTATTAGTAACGATTTTTTGTCCCAGCTAGATTTTTACGAAAGGACTCTTGGCCCCTATCCTTGGGGTAATGAGAAAATAGGCATTGTTGAGATACCTTATCTAGGAATGGAGCACCAGACCATGAACGGGTACGGCAATGAATTCCGCAAAGATCCAGAGGGATTTGACTGGCTTATGCAGCATGAGTTTGCCCACGAGTGGTTTGGCAATCTAATGACCCAAGAAGCTAGTCGTGACTTTTGGCTACACGAAGGGTTTGCTAACTATATGCAACCAATCTATGCTGAGAATGTCATCGGCGACGCTGGATTCTGGAGCAAGATGTGGCAAAACTACAATGCCATTACAAGCTGTAAACCTGTCATTCCTAATGAATCTGTATCCATGGATTATTTTGATTCTAACGACCCTTACTTTAAAGGTAGCTGGACTTTGCACACACTACGCTGGATGATGGGAGAGGATAAATTCTGGAACGCAGTTCGCCGACTTATTTATGACACGCCGGACCCGTGGTCGCTGACTTATCCGATTGCACCAACCGAACGCAGCAGTGAAGATTTCATCACCATTGCTAGCGAGGAATTCGGAGAGGACTTAACTTGGTTTTTTGATGCGTATCTATACTCGAAAAATATTCCGACATTGGAAGTTGATCGCAGTGGTAACGAACTACGGCTATCTTTTGTTGGCTTACCAAAGCTAGTTTTAGACATACCCGTGGTGGTAGTTGAAAGTGATGGACATAATAACAGTAGCTCCGATGGTAGCGTCACGAAAATTTCGGTTCGAAGCGATGGTTCAAGCCATAACGTTCCAAACGACGCACGAATTCAAATTGACCCAGAAGTAAAAATATTCAGAGAGTTTGGTACCGCCCAGCGCTGCCAGACAAGTCACTGAAAAAGCATTTCGCAGTAATATCGAAGAGCCTTGGGTCAGTAAAAGTTCAGCCTATTACTTTTCCACCACCTAGCTCCAAAAACTAATTTCAATAAATTAAGTGCACAAGGTATGAAACTACAAAATAAACCTTTGTTAACTATTACCGCGGCAATCCTAACCGCGGCCGTCATATTGAGCAGCTGTATCTCATTTGAGATTGACCCAATCACGGTTATCGACAGCAATGGAAAACCTGCTATCGAGCAGACAGTGCAACTTGATCAAACCGCTTTACACTATTTGGAAAGTGGCAATAGCGCTGGCACCGTCTTGGTGTTCATTCACGGCACCCCCGGCAGCATGGGCTTTTTCTCTGGATACATTACCGACCCGCGGCTAGCGCAAACGCGAAACATTACTATTGATCGGCCAGGTTGGGGGAAGTCGACTGTCGATGGCCCTTTCGAACCTACCTTAACTTTCCAATCTTCGGCGCTAGGTGACTGGCTCTGTGACATAAAACAGGCATCTCCGAACAATAAACTAGTGGTTGTTGCTCATTCTTACGGAGCAACACTAACCCCTAAGCTTGCTATGGATCACCCTCAATGTATCTCGGCTGCACTGCTGCTGGCCGGTGGCGCCGATCCAAAACTTACCGCACCACGCTGGTATAACAATTTAACCCATTATCCCCCCGTATCTTGGCTGGCGAGTCTTTCCAGCATTGGGCTCAAGCGTTCTAACAACGAAATGATGACCGTGAAAGCTGAATTAGAGAAAATTCAGCTAGACTGGCAAAAACTTAACCTGCCAATTACTGTTATCCAAGGAGAAGAAGACGGCTTGGTCCATCCTGGTAACGCTGACTTTATTGAAACTCAGCTTTCTCACATTCCCGCAAAGGTCATTCGCGTTGAGGGGGTTGGCCATGTCCTGCGAGAGAGTCACCGGGATTTGATCATAGATGAAATTCTCAAGCTGCTCTAGAGCCGCACCGCCGCACTCTTAAATACACGCGCGGCTTATCGTTTGGCATAATATCCTATCGTCCTTCGGCAATGTCATAGACAACGCTGTGGTGAACTCTTATTCTGTGATTTCCTTCTCCCTAATAAGTGACCCAAAGATCACAAGTCATCGCCTATGAATATTCTAAAAGCACTTGCAAGCAATGTGGCATTTCAGCCTTTGCTCAAGATGAAACTATTTCTTGGTCTGAGTTTTCTCTCCATCCCCGCGGCTTTAGTTTATGGTGGCGACGATCTCGCTATGAGTGAATGGAGAAATTACGGCAACACTCTGCAATCCACAAAGTATTCTCCTCTGCAACAAATTGACGCAAGCAATGTGGGCGAGCTAGAAATTGCATGGATGTGGGACACCCCAGACAACGAGATTTTTAGAACCGATACTCGTGCAACCGCAGGCGAGTACAAAGTCACTCCCATTATGGTCAATGGCATTTTGTATGTAAGTACATCGCTTGGGGTAGTTGTGGCTATCGATGCAAAATCCGGCGAACAACTATGGCAATTTGATACCGAGTCTTGGGCACACGGCAGGCACCCAAACTTTAATAACAATCACCGGGGTGTGAGCTACTGGGGTAATGACGAGCAAGCTCGCATTCTGATGCCTGGCAACGACGGGATTTTTTGGTCCTTAGACGCCAGCACTGGATTGCCCGATCCACAGTTTGGGGACGGTGGCAGCATCGATCTTAAAAAAGGACTCGGCCGTGACTTTGACGACAGCGTCTATGGCGTTGTCTCTGCGCCGCTGGTTATAAACGATATTGTTGTGGTCGGCTCTTCAATTAGTGACGGGCCACGAAATTATGACGATGCGCCCCCCGGTCATGTTCGGGCATTCTCACTACCAAGAGGTGAGTTAAAGTGGCAGTTCAACACCATCCCTCAGGCTGGCGAATACGGCGTGGAAAGCTGGGAGGAAGACTCTTGGGAATACTCTGGCGCCACCAATGTGTGGACGCTAATGAGCGCCGACCCTGAACTAGGCTACATCTATATGCCGACCGGAACTCCTACCAATGATTGGTATGGGGGGCATCGACTGGGCGACAATCTTTTTGCCGAAAGCTTAATCTGCATCGACGCGATGACCGGAGAACGAGTTTGGCATTTCCAAATGGTTCACCATGGTATTTGGGATTATGATTTACCGGCAGCCCCTGTACTTGCCGATATCGAAGTAGATGGCAAAATCATTAAGGCGGTCGCTCAAACCTCAAAGCAAGGCTATGTCTATGTATTTGATCGCGAAAACGGCGAACCGGTCTGGCCAATTGTCGAGCGTCCAGTGCCAGCCTCTTCCGTCCCAGGAGAGCGACTCTCTCCTACTCAGCCTATCCCAACTAAACCCCCTCCGTTTGAAGCACAGGGTATCACTGACGCAACCCTCATCGATTTTACCGACGAGTTACGAGCCGAAGCTTTGGATATCATTAGCGATCTTGACTATGGCACCCTATTCACCCCTCTAAGCGAGAGAGGTACTATTATATTTCCTGGCTACAGCGGCGGCGGAAACTGGTCTGGAGGCGCGGTAGACCCTGAAACCAATATCTTATATCTCTCCTCTATGTCGGTGCCTCGCTATGTGCGCATGGTTCGCCCCGAAGACCCGGCGGTATCTAATTTTAGATTTGATGGCGAACGCTTTAACGTAGACGGACCCCAAGGCCTGCCAATCATCAAACCGCCCTATTCGCGAATCACCGCAATCGATCTAAACAGAGGCGAACAAGAGTGGATGATTCCTCACGGAGAGGGTATTCGCCAGCGGATTATCGATATGGGAATTGAAGATCCAGGCCCGGTTGGCTCATTTGGTCGCAATGGGCCGCTGCTAACAAAGTCCCTGTTATTTTTTGGTCAGTACGACAATGGCAGGTCACTCATTCGCGCCTACAATAAGGCGACGGGGGACATCATCAGCGAACTAGAAATTCCTCTGCCACCGATGGGCACGCCGATGACTTATGCTGTGGATGGTAAACAATATATTGCCATGGCGGTGGGAGCGGGCCCTGACACAAGAATATTAGCCCTAGCGCTTCCTTAAGCAATTTAATCCCATATTCACGCTCTCCACCTGATAGGAAAAACGATGGCGAACAAGCGAACCAAAATTGAATTTAACAGCAACAATATTAAGCTTGCCGGGCTCTTAGAGTCCCCCGAAGACTCCAACATTAAAGCCTATGCGCTCTTTGCCCACTGCTTCACCTGCGGCAAAGATATTGCCGCAGCCTCTCGCATAGCCCGATCTCTGGTGAACCTAGGTTTCGGTGTATTACGGTTCGACTTTACCGGCCTTGGCAACAGTGACGGGGACTTTGCAAATACAAACTTCTCCTCTAATGTGGAAGATTTAATTGCTGCAGCGGATTTTTTGCGAGAAAACCACAAGGCGCCGAGAATGATTATTGGTCATAGCCTCGGCGGTGCTGCTGTATTAAAAGCCGCTGGCAAAATCCCAGAAATTGCTGCCGTCGTCACCATCGGTGCACCTTTTCAAACTCACCACGTTAGCAAGCAGTTTGGAGAAGACGTTGAGAAAATCGAGAAAGAAGGTGAGGCCGAAGTAAATTTGGCGGGCCGAAAATTTAAGGTAAAGAAGCAATTTCTAGATGATATTGGATCACAATCTAGCGACCACATTAGAAAGTTAGATAAGGCACTTTTGATATTGCACTCGCCAGTCGACTCAACAGTTGGCATTGCCGAGGCAGAAAAAATCTATAAAGAAGCGCTCCACCCAAAAAGCTTTATCAGTCTGGACAAGGCTGATCATCTGCTAAGTAAGGCCGCTGACTCACAATATGCGGCAACTTGCATCGCCGCTTGGTCTTCTCGGTTTATACCAAACTCCGGCTAGGCAATCGCCGGGGCTTGGATAGTCAGCTAATCGCAAATGCTTTTACATTCTGTATCTCAGACTTAGCTCGAAGGCCCGCGGGTCACCAAAGATCCACTGGTTAGGGACATACGGCGCCAACACAAAGTCTTCTTCGTTGGTCAAATTTCTGACTCGGCCGGTTACCGTAAGATTCCCTGTGGCCATCCAGTTAACACTGGCATCGAATACTGCGTACGACGGCATCTCTTCGGTGTTTTGGTCATTAGCAAAGCGCGAGTCTACATAGCGAAAACCGCCACCTATCTGCACGTTGTTTATTGGCGACCAATTCAACCATAGGTTGGCAGTATTCTCGGGAACATTACGCGGAGTATTGCCTGCAAGTGAACCACCCCTAGAGAAAAATTCATCGAATTCTGCGTTCATACTAGAAACATTAAAATCAACGCTCAGCGTGTCAATTGGATTTACTCGAAGAGTGAATTCAACCCCATTTGAACTCTGCTGACCGATCTGCTCATCTACCGCTGATGCTGGTAGGCGAGTTATGATGTCATTTTTCTCTATATCAAAATAGGCTAATGTGTATTCGCCATTGCCGTTTAAGAACTGCTGCTTGACGCCAATTTCATATTGGCGACCAGTGGCAAGATCAAAGTTAGCGTTACTTGCGCTAATTGAAATAGGCGAGGTTACTGGATCAGCAGCCGTGCTAGTTTGAGCGTACAGACTTAGCTGCTCAGTGGGCTGGTACACCAAACCCGCGCGCCAGGTAAATTCTGAAAACTGAGCATCAAAGGCCGCGGCTGGGTTACCACCAATTGCTAAATCAAAACGATCAAAGTCGATGTCATCAAACCGAGCGCCTAGAACTACACTCAATTGGTCAGTGATTTGAAGAGTATCGTCAATAAAGATAGCCATCTGACGAGTGTCAGTTTGGTAATCGAAAATAGTCGGGGTCGCCGCCTCTGGACGCAGACCAGGTTCGAATCCAAACACAGGCACGCTGTCGCCAATACCAAATCCCCCGGTGCTGAAATTATTAAGATAATTCATATCTATTTGGTTTATATCAGCGCCAATGCTGATCTTGTTCTCCATTCCCGCCAGCTCAGAATCAATCAGAAAATCGAAACGCGAGCCGAGTTGTTCTTGATCGTGGATGATACCCAAATAGAATGCTCTGTCGATTAATCCGGTGTCCTTATTAAAGGAATATTCTTCTAAATTCTGCCATTCGCGCTGCGCATCTAAAAGATAGGTGTCATTGCGAAACGTCACATTATCGGAAAGACGCCATTCAACATACACACGCGACCAAATGTCCTCGTATTTAACTTTTGCATCAGCAAAGTTGTAGTTGTTCTCTCGAAGGGAGCTGCTCGCCTCACCGCCGATTAACGGCGTGCCCCAGTAAGGCGCCGCATCGACATCTGCATAGTCCACACTCAATCGAACACTTAAGTCTTCATTTGGTTGGAATAGTAGTGAGCCGGCGATGACTTCCCGCTTTCCTGCCGCACGATCTACAAAGCCATCTTCTTCCTGCCGCGAAGCGTCTAGGCGAAACGCCACTGACTCTGAAATTTGAGCACCGCCGCCAAGGGCTACTCTATTCATGCCGAAGCTGCCGCCTGCGACAACTGCTTGGAAATCGCTATCACCAAGCTTTGGCTTTTTAGGCACGTAATTGATGGTACTACCTAGCGCGCCAACTCCGTTAATAACCGAGCCCGCGCCTCTAAGCACTTCTACTCGCTCCAAGGTCCAAGTATCGGCGGGAAATGTTACGGTGCCTGCAGTGATATACAGCCGAGTACCGTCGTAGGTATATACAGTAGAATTGTGTCCATTAAATCCACGAGAAGAAATAGACGTGCCGCCATTGCCTGGGCTGGCGCTAGCAGAAACTCCAACGGCTCGTGTCACCGTATCCAATGCGCCATAGTCTCCCTTAGTAGCAATCTCCTCCCGAGTAATGATCCCAACACTGGCGGGTGTGTCCAGGGCTGAGAGTCCTAGCCTGCTCCCAGCATCATTCCTGACCCCTAAGCGAATGCTGCCAACACCGCCCTGGCCCTTAACAATAATTTCATCGATGCTTTCTTGTGCGCTTACGTTCCCGCCGGTAACAATTGCGCTTATTGCAAAAGCCAACGCTGAACGTCTGCTAATGCCATTATTATTTGGAGTTACAGCCATAAACTTTTCCTCTAAAAGCGACATGGCTCGATTAGAAAGCGGCCAGTCTTCAGTCCATTTGATTTTGACAAACCGGACTCTAGTCAATACTCAGTTCGTCCGGCAGTTACAAAACGTTTCTTAACGTTAATCCAAGGAAGAATCTAATAAATACTCGTCGTACTTACTGTTAATCTTCGGCCTTTAGTTTTTGGGCAGCATAGGAGTTACAAATGCAAAAGATAGGAATCGTAGATCTAGCAAGCAAATTTAAGTGCGTCGCTAAAGTTATTTTGTTTTTTTGCTCAAGCCTAACCCTTGTCGCGTGCTCTAGTGAAGACGTCGAGTGGATAGATATTCCATTGCCTGATGCTGTCTTCTTTGACGAACAGGCTAAGTTTCGCAGCGATGTGATTGAAATACCGGTGTTTGCCCTGAAGGACTTAGAGTACAAGCTCAATATGAAGCAGGGCCATGCAATTACCTACAGCTGGGAGGCCGTTGGCCTAAAAAATCCAGAGAAGCTTCTAATCGAATTTCATGGCCATACCGTTCGAGAAACCGAAGCGCCAGGAGATCTCATGTTTTATAAGGTAGGCCGCAGCGATTCCTCCAGCGGCTATTTAGTAGCGCCATTTGAAGGCATCCATGGCTGGTACTTCTCCAACGAAACCGGCGAAGACATCAAGGTAATTTTAACTGTAAGCGGCTTTTATGAACTTGAAGAAAGCTAAAACCGCACTCTTCGTTATGCATCGCTGGCTTGGCATTGGCATGTGCCTGCTTTTTGCTATGTGGTTCGCCAGCGGCATAGTAATGATGTACGTAGAATATCCCGAGCTGACCACAGCAGAAAGGCTAGATAACTTACCGGCTCTAAAAACCGATCAGATCCTTTTTTCGCCCTTTGACGCTGCCAAATCTGTCACCGAAAGCGTTTTTAGCGGCGTTAAGCTAACCACAGTTTTAGATCGCCCAAGCTATCAGTTCACGACTCCAAGCAATCGAGATTATTTCGTCTTTGCTGACAGCGGCGAGTTACTAACCTCAATCAATGATAAACAGGCTTTACTGGCAGCCACGCAGTCTGGATTCCATCTTTCTGGCGAGGTTGCTAGCCACGCCGGCTTGATCGATCTTGATCAATGGACTCTGTCGGCGTCTCTAAATAAACATCGGCCTCTGCATAAGATTGAACTCAATAATGCTAGTGACGGCGTTCTGTATATTTCTAGCAGCAGCGGCCAAGTTGTTCGTGACACCACTCGAGGCGAACGCTTCTGGAACTGGCTAGGTTCAACATTGCACTGGATCTATCCGGCTATACTCAGGCAAAACAATTCTCTTTGGCGCGATGTAGTCGTCTACATTTCACTGATCGGGATTGTGTCTGTAGTCAGCGGAGCAGTGATTGGTTTTATGAGAATACGCATTAGAAACCCTTACCGTGAAGGGAAAAACTGCAGCCCCTATCGCGGTTGGATGAAGTGGCATCACATTCTTGGCTTACTCACTTTAGTCTTTGTTTCCACCTTCATTTTCAGCGGGCTTATGTCAATGGGCCCTTGGGGTGTGTTTAGTTCAACCGTATCACCACGCGATCAGCTAATCCGCTATGCTGGTGATCCCGCACTGCGCCTTTCCAACTTAACCATGCCCGAGCTAATCTCCTCCAGTAAGCCTGTCAAAGAAATTCATTGGCATCAGATTCACTCACAGCCTCACTACAGTGTGGTTCGTTCTGCATCAGATAGGACTGCTGGAAACAATAAAAGTGATAAAGCGCAATGGCTATCGAGCAAAATTGAGAAGGCCATACCGTCACTTATACCAAGCGCCTCGCTTGCCAGTTTAGAGCTAATCACCGAGCAAGATGACTATTATTACTCTCGCCATAACCGTTATCGCCCCCTTCCGGTTTATCGCGCTAAGTTTAATGACGCCAACGATTCGTGGTTTCACATCGACGCTGCCAACGGCAATGTTCTAAACAGAGTTGATAACGCCAGCAGAAGAGAACGCTGGCTCTTTAACGGATTGCACAGCTTGGATTTTCAACTGCTTTGGAGGCACAGGCCACTATGGGATATTCTAGTTATTGCTCTCAGTTTAATTGGGCTTGGCTTTTCGGTTACATCAGTAGTAGTGGGGTGGCGGCGGCTTACTAGCCAGGAAAAGTTAGTTAGGCCGGGCTAAGCTTAGACAATCTCATCTTTGTAAAAACTATCTATTTCTTCATCTGAAAAACCTAAACCTTGAAGAATCTCTCGGCTATGTTCCCCAATATCCGGTACCGCATTCAAAGACGGCTGAAATTGATTGTTATTACCTGGAGGCAGAAAACTCTTTACAGTTCCTGCTGGGGTTTCAGTTTCAATCATTCGTTTTAGAGCCCGTAGTTGAGGGTGCCTCCAAACGTCTTGCATTTCATTGACGTCGGCATAGGCGATGCTGGCTTGATCGAGTTTCTGCTTTAATTCGGCCGTACTAAATTTCGAAAACTGTGATTCAATTATTTTCTTCAACACATCCCGATTGCTAGATCTTAACTCATTTTTTTCAAACCGCGAGTCAGTGGCCAGGGTTACATCCCCTAGCACTATAGAGCAAAAGTCTAACCACTCTCGCTCATTCTGCAAGCCAATCATTATTGCCTTATTATCACCACTGGCAAACGCACCGTAGGGGTAGATACTAGCGTGATCAGCCCCAGATCTCTGCGGAGGCTCTGCGCCTTCATAAGCATAGTTTAGCGGATACCCCATCCACTCAACCATCGCTTCCAACATCGAAATATCTATTTTGCTGCCGAGACCGGTATTGGCTCGCAGGATAAGCGCGGCCAAAATTGCCGACTGAGCCTGCATACCTGCAGCAATATCGGCTATGGAAATACCACTCTTGGCTGCAGACTCATGCGTGCCGGTAACGGACAAGAACCCAGACTCCGCTTGCACCAATAGATCATAAGCCTTCTTATCTTTGTAAGGCCCTTCGTCCCCATAGCCGGAAATATTGCAAACAATCAGTTTTTCAAATTGAGAGTGCAGCGCTTCATAGGACAGGCCCATTCTCGATGCCGCTGACGGCGCAAGGTTTTGCACAAAGACATCGGCCTGCCCGAGTAAGCGCTGCAAAATTGGCTTAGCTCCCGGATGCTTCAAATCAAGAGTTAGGCTCTGCTTCGAGCGGTTAACCCACACAAAATGAGATGACTGAGTGTTTATGCGGCTGTCGTAGTAACGAGCAAAGTCGCCGCTGCCACGACGCTCCACTTTAATAACTTTTGCGCCGAGTTCAGCCAATTGCCGCGTGCAAAGCGGCGCAGCTATTGCGTGTTCAAAAGAAAGAACTGTGATGCCAGTTAGCGGCGGTTTATTTTGCATAGCTGAACTTTTGCTTTGGTTGTGGCAAGACTAGTGAAAAAACTATTGGAGCTTAACCGCAAATCTAATTAGTGAACAAGTCTCGATTAGGCTATGTCCTAAGTTATGCCCGAAGCTACCCCCCAAACAAGCCTGAAACATCCAAAGACATAGCCGATAAGCCGCTGTTAGCGCGGGTTTACTACACCACTTAAGCTTAATACTTCCACTAAATAGCCAGAAAACCTCGCCTTCGATTCCACCAAACCCCTTGTAATATCAGGGGTTTTGGCTCATATTGAGAAAAAATTATCGCAGGCATCACAAAGCCTGTCCGCAAATAGTTTTAGGTGGCTGCTTTGAAGGATTTTTTTACCGAGCTAAAACGCCGTAACGTAGTGCGAGTTGCACTTGCCTACGCGGTGGTCAGCTGGGTAATTACGCAGGCAGCAGACACTCTCGAAAGCGTTCTTCTTTTACCTGAATGGTTTACTACAGCCATTGTTGCCGTCCTCTTTTTAGGCTTTCCAGTAGCACTTATTATCTCTTGGGCCTATGAGCTAACTCCCGAAGGACTGATACCTACAGCCGAAGTAGATGCTACTGATTCGGTCATCCACAAGACTGCCAAGCGGCTCGACATTGTCACCATCGGCGTAGTGTGTGTAGCCGTTGTCTTGATGTTTGTTCGCCCCTACATCGTGCCAGAGGGCCCATCAGAAGAAACATCGCTGCCTGAGAATAGCCGAGTTGCCGAGCTGATCGCAGACGCAGACGCAGACGCAAGCGATGACAATGAACCAGAAGTAGATGCTGCCTCCATTGCCGTGCTTCCCTTTATAAACCTCTCATCTGATCCTGAGCAGGAATATTTCTCCGATGGTATTTCGGAAGAACTGCTCAATTTGTTTGCAAAAATCCCAGATCTTAGAGTTGCCGCTAGAACTTCCTCTTTTCAGTTTAAAGATAAGAATCTTGACGTCCCAGAAATAGGCAAACAGCTTAATGTCGCCCACGTATTAGAAGGCTCTGTAAGAAAATCAGGCACAAAGCTTAGAATTACCGCTCAATTAATAGAAGCCGAATCAGGCTTCCACCTGTGGTCAGAGACTTACGATCGAGAGTTAGTGGATATTTTCGCTATCCAAGATGAGATCTCCATGGCTATTGTCGAAGCCCTAAGCGACATTCTTGGAGTCGTCAGCGCGGCTGATACTCCAACCATTGTAAGAAGCGATAGTACTGCTGCTTACGAAGCTTATTTACAAGGCAATGCGCTCTACAATCGGCTCACCGACAAAGATTTACGAGCAGCCCAACTGCAGTTTGACCGAGCCATAAAGCTTGATCCCAATTTTGCTCCAGCTTACACTGGGCTGGCGGGTACTTATTTGATGCGCCTAGCTTCTGGGTCTACTTACGGAACACTATCGTTAGCCGAAGTTTTAAAAAAGGCTACACCACTTATTGAAAAAGCTTTTGAATTAGCACCAACCTTAGCCGCGGCCCATAGACGCCAAGGGCAATTGCTTAATATGCAAGGTCGCTATAACGCATCAGTTAGGTCTCTAAGAGTCGCCTTGGACTTTAACCCAAACGACGCCTCCATCTACAATTCACTTGCGGTAAATTACGAATATCTTTCTGACTATGAGCGAAACCAAGACGCATTGGAAATGGGGTATCAGTTAGACCCTGTTAACCCGACTGCTGTTTCCAATTTAGCCCTTCTTTACCTTAACTTAGGCAAAGTCGACGAGGCTGAAGCACTGTATAAGAAACTTGAGATTCTAGACAATCCCCGCGCTTCTTTAGGCCTTGCAAATGTGGCTTCAGAACGAGGCCAACCCACAAGGGCGATGCAACACAGGCTTGATGGCCTTGCGGCGTCCGCTGATGACATACGGCAGCGAGCGCCACTGGCATTCTACTTAGCCTACGGGGGCTACTATGAAGAAGCTATTGAGTTGTTGCCTCCCGCCAAAGCCTTTTTGTTGTCCTACGCGAATCAAGGGGATGCTGCCCTGGAAGCCGTCAGGCAGAATCTAATTGAAGACCCAAACAATTTCTCTCGCAAGAACCTTTACGCCGATATATTGATCCAAACCGGTAACGATGCTCAAGCGAAAGCTGTGTTTGAGGAGATAGATGAGGAGACCGAGGGCTACGTGCTAGCTAACGACACTTGGTTTATGGGCGCTCTAAATTTGGTAACCATTAGTAAAGCTCAGGGAGACCTAGGTTTGGCGGAAAAAATACTTGATCGAATGCGCGTAGATCTAGAAAACCAAGAGCGGATTGGGTATTCAGGTGCCTCACAAAACGCAGCGCAAGCTAGAACGCTTTTGGCGCTGGGGGATGTTGACTCCGCTTTAATTAGACTCAAGGTCGCGGCACAAGGAGGTTTTCTAATACTCAAAGACTATACCCTCGCCTCAGAAATCGCTTTTCGTGATTTAGCAGAAGATCCTCGCCTACAAGAAGTTTTTGAAATTGCACAATCCCAATCTAACGAAGGACTAGCTGTGCTCTTCACTGCCGCTTGCGCCCAAACGCCAATGGAATTTTGGCAGCCCTCTGAGGCCACATGCCAACGCGCCTCCGTCGAATTTGAACTTGAGCTTGAGCTTGAGCTTGAGCTTGAGCT
>JBLGBJ010000057.1:0-14693 GCA_047617605.1 Pseudohongiellaceae bacterium
GTAAATAAAAGCTGTAAATAAGTGTTGTAAATAAATAATGTAAGATAGGTATTGTAAATATAATGTCATCATTGCGACGTTCTAAATTAACGTTTCCAATAGAAATTAGTAAAGACTAATTTTTAGACGGCACTTAGTGTAGCAGCTTTTTATTACGCTGATTAAACCAATATGGCATGTAAATCATTGATCCTAATGCCAATTAGGAATAAGCAATGGTCTCGTGCACGAAATAAGCAATAATCAGGTCTAATGGCTTAAGAATACCTGCTTAAAGTGGTGGTTAGCGACTTAGGTGGTGTATAAAACGGCGTTGCTTTGGATATGAGTGGGTGCTGCTTCGTGCGTCTGGGCGTATTATTTGTTACCTTTTGGCACAGCAAATGCCGGTTGTGGACGCTAACATATGCCAGCAATCTAATGGAAATTATTATGTCACGTTTAACAGTTAAGTCTTTGATAAGCATAGGCTTATTTATATTTTCAGCAAATGTTTTTGGTCAGATTTACAAAACCGATCAAATTGAAGTCGAGTTGATTTCAGAAACTACGAATGTAGTGCCTGGCGAGACTTTGTGGCTGGCAATCAGATTAGATCCAATTGATCACTGGCATACCTACTGGAAATTTGGTGGCGATAGCGGTCAAGCGACCGAGGCCAGTAAATGGGAGCTCCCAAGCGGAATCACTGCAGGCGACATAGTTTGGCCAACCCCTGAATGGACGCCGTTCCTAGGTAGTGAGCTGGTGACGTTCACTTATGAGCGCGAAGTTTTACTCCCCATTCCTATAGAGATCCCCGCTGACTTTGCTGGTTCGACTTTCAATATAAGCACTCAGATTGACTGGCAGGTATGCGAAGAAATTTGCATCCCCGGTGATGCGACGTTTTCTCTCTCGCTGCCCGTAGGATCGGTTGTTGAAATAGACAGTACTTTGGTTGCTGATTTTGCTGATACGCGTGCGATGACCCCAGTGCCGCTTGCTGCTCACAACCTGAGCGCGAACTTTAACGCCTTAGGCGGCAACATAAATGTCATGGTCGAAGCTGCCGATGGGCTTTTCGACAATGCTGACCAAGCATGGTTTTTCCCTACCCAGCGCCGTGTTATGAAATATGCGCCAATGCGCGATGTCATGCTCGATGGCAATAGAATTCAAATCTCCACAGAGCAGCATAGAAGATTCCCTCAGGAGCTTACGCAGCTTGAAGGTCTGCTTTCAATTATTGACGATGACGGTAGCTGGACCGCTTACGATATCTTGCCGCAGCGATCTAGCGTCGCTTGGGATCACAGCATCGAAGTGGAGATGATTGCCGAGACGACAAACATTGTCCCTGGGGAGACCACGACAGTGGGCATTCGTCTTGATCCGGCTGATCATTGGCATACTTATTGGCGAATGGGAGGCGACAGTGGCGAGCCGACCAGCGCGACCGAATGGGGTGCTCCGGACGGCACGGTGATTGGCGACATTCAATGGCCTGCGCCGCACTGGTTACCATTTTATGATACCGATCTTGTCAATTTCGGTTACGAAGGCGAAGTGCTTCTGCCGATTGAAATAACACTCCCAGCCGACTTTGAAGGCGACACGGTTGAGTTAAGTACGTTGGCATTTTGGAACGTGTGCGACCAAATTTGTATCCCCGCAGAGCAGCGATTAAGTGTCACTTTACCGGTTGCTGAAGTCGCTGAACTTGATGCTGTAAACCAGCAAGCTTTTGCTGATACGCGTGCAGAACTGCCTGAAACAAATCATTCTATAAATTCAATTATTGCTATTGCCGGTGATCGAGTGAGTTTAGGCTTCGAGACACCCGACTCAATCTTTGCAAATTATACCGATGCTCATTTCTTTCCCGAGCAGCGTCGGGTTATCAAGCCCGGACCGCGCAGAGATGTAAGTATTCAGCCTAACTTGCTTCAGATCACGCATCAACAACCTCGACGAATGCTTGAAAATCCAGAGCTTTTTGGTGTGCTTGTGCTTGAGGACGAAGCAGGCAATAGAGCATCGTTTGAATTTAAGGACCCAGCGGCAAATGCTAATTCCACCACGATCATGCCGTTCGCGGTAGCGAACAATGGCGGCGGAGATGGTGACGGATCTGGCACGACAGGCTTGTTAGGCTATATGCTTTTCGCCATGTTGGGCGGCTTGATCCTCAATTTGATGCCCTGTGTATTCCCGGTTCTTTCACTAAAAGCGATGAGTTTCGCCAACAGTGCGGGCGAGAGTCGCAGCCACATCCGAAAGGATGGGTTGGTTTACACGGCAGGTGTTGTGCTCGCGTTTGTTGCTTTGGCATCTGTACTCATTGCCCTTCGAGCCGGTGGCGAGAGAATTGGCTGGGGCTTCCAGCTTCAGCAGCCGTGGTTTTTAGCTTTCATCGTTTATTTATTCTTCATGATGGCCCTGAGCATGTCTGGAGTGTTTGAAATTGGCACTAGTATGATGGGCGCCGGTGGCGACCTGGCGCAAAGTAAGGGCTATAAGGGCTCTTTCTTTACCGGTGTTTTTGCGACAATTGTAGCGACACCGTGCACGGCGCCATTTATGGGGCCCGCTTTAGGGTTTGCGCTGTCTCAGCCTTGGCTGTCGGCGATGCTGGTATTCGTCTCGCTTGGTGTGGGTATGGCATTGCCTATTTTGGTGCTTTCATTTGTTCCAGCGTTCGCCAATATGATGCCGCGTCCGGGTGCTTGGATGGTGACATTTAAAGAACTTATGGCATTTCCTTTGTACGCTGCAGCAATTTACTTCTTGTTTGCCCTCGGTATGCAAGTAGGGGTTATAGGCATGTCTGTGGTGTTGATCGCGTGTGTGATCATGGCATTTGGGGCTTGGTTATATCAAAAGCGCTTTACTGTCGGGCCGGTGTGGCGGATCGCAAACTCTGGTATTGCGATGGCATGTTTTGTTTTTGCTATTTACATAATGCAGTCCTCTTACATGCAGCCGGTAGCAGCAGGTCCGGTCAGTATTGATGCAGACGGGCAGGTTGCAGGTGAAAACTATGAGGTGTTTAGTGCTCAGCGTTTGGTTGAGTTGCAGGCGCAGGGAAAGCCGGTTTTTATCAATATGACTGCGGCTTGGTGCATCACCTGTCTTGCCAATGAGCAGACAACCCTGAGCACAGATACAGTTAAAGAGTCGCTGAGTGAAAACAATATTACTTATTTGAAAGGCGATTGGACCAATGAAGATCCTGAGATTACAGAAATGCTGGAGCACTTTAAGCGTCCTTCCGTGCCTCTGTATGTTCTGTATTCAGGCGATCCAAATGTAGAGCCTGTGATACTGCCTCAGATTCTCACTCCAGGAATCGTCTCGAGCGCATTCGGTAGCATCTAATGACAGCCGCCTTAGTTAACTTGTTCGTAACAATGAGTTAGCTAAGGTACTTGTTCTTTTGGGCTGAATAGGACCGCCAGTGAAAAATTCGTCATTTCCTGTTTTATGTTCTTTTTTTCTGCTGATAACCCTCAGCGGATTTAACCGTGTTGATGCCGCTGAAGAAAGCTTTTTAACTGATTTCGAACCCTCCAGAAAAACTGCATCAACTCTTCCCAGACTCAACAGTTTCTTAATAAGTCACCGTGGTGAACTGGTTGTAGAAGACTATTTCAATGGCTGGCAGGTACGCCGCCCTGCCAATATGAAGTCGGCTTCAAAAAGTGTCATTTCTGCATTAATCGGTATCGCTATCGCTGAGGGATATATTGAGTCAGTTGAGGTTCCGATAGCTAAGTTTTTCCCTGATTACCTCTCGCCGCAGGTCACTCCAGAAAAGCTGGAGATTACCATTGAGGACTTGCTAACAATGCAGTCAGGATTGGAGACAACCAGTAATCGCAACTATGGGAAATGGGTGTTAAGCGAGAATTGGGTTGAATTCGCCTTGAATCAACCACTAGTAGCACAGCCAGGTGAGGCGATGCTCTACAGCACCGGCAGCAGTCATTTATTGTCTGCGATACTAACCAAGGCGACAGGAGTAGATTCCAAAAGCTTTGCACAGCAGTATCTAACCTCTCCCTTGGGGTTTTCAATGTCATATTGGTCTCAAGACCCGCAAGGGATTTACTTTGGTGGTAATAATTTGGAAATGACTGCCCGGCAGATGCTGGCGTTTGGCGAGTTGTACTTAAATAACGGGCAAGCCGCAGGCAATCAAATTATCCCGCGGCAATGGATAGAGTCTTCCTATCTGCCTCATGCGGAATCGCCAAGAGGACAGGGTCGATATTATGGCTATGGTTGGTGGCTGCGCGACTTAGCCGGCTTACAAGTGCCGGTGGCTTGGGGTTATGGAGGGCAGTTGATCTTCGTAATTAAGGAGCTCGATCTTGTGGTGGTAGCAACTTCTGACAGTAGGCCTAGCGCAGGGCGGCGAGACCATTTAAGGCAACTGTATAACTTGGTTGAGCAGCTAATTGTTGAGTCGTTAAAAAGTCGCCGAATAGCCTCAAATTAGGCTGTTGTCTGAACAGCAAGCAAAGCCGCAGCAAGAAAGAAATAGCGGCACGAACTTAGAAAAGGCTGAAGGCTAAAGATCGGTAAGATAAGTTCTAATAGCGGCCCTTGTTAATAGAAAGCCAGATAGTATATTACCTTCTTGCACTAGGGCTGGAAACATTTTCACACCATCTGATTTCATCGCCTCTGTGTTATTTATAACCTCCACAGAGTTTATCTCAATATCAGGGAATTCTCTTTTTAGATTCTTAAGGTGCAAGCGAGCTAGTGCACAGCGCGGACAGATTATTGAGTGATAAAATGTAATTGATTTCATTTGTCTATTTGCTTCGCTCTATTTTTTTAATTTATTAAGGTTTCTGACGTTTATTTTAATTGTTTACAGGGCTAAGCGTCATGAACCAACAGTTAGACAGTGCAATAGATTAGCACCGGTTGTCAAACAAGCCGTGAAAGCAGGGTGTGGTGTTTTGACAGCTGATTGTAATTTAGTCTGCGAGTTTGCCGCCTAACCTGCGAGATAGTACTCGATCTTTAGGCGATTGATTTCAATCACATCGTGGTTGTTAAGCTTCACAGCACGCGTCCCTAGGTGCTGGCCGTTGATCATGGGAGCGCTTTCATTGGCAGATTGGTCAAGGTATGCGATAAAGTGACCGTCTGGTCGCTTATTAATTTGGACAATTTCGCCACCGGCCTTGCCAAGTTTAACTGACTCTTTTACCAGAGGAAGCTCTCGGCCAGCACTTTTACCGTTAAGTATTTGTAAGCGCGCGCCATCAAGCCTTGGCGGCATGTCGATTTTAGGCTCAAGTCGTGGCATTAATTCTGGTTTGCGGCGAATAAGCACTGTTTTTTCAGCGTCCTCGCCCAATGAAGTGGCGTCATTAACATAGCGAAGTTCATGCTTGCCTATGATGATTACATCACCATTTCGAAGGGGATGTTTTTCGATGCTCCTGCCGTTTACATAAGTGCCATTAGTGCTGCTTAGATCTTCGAGAAAGGAGTCTTCAAAAATAGTTAGCAGCTTTGCATGATGGCCACTTACCGCAAGGTTCTCAATACGAATATCATTGCCTTCCCGTCGCCCGATAGTCATTACATCTTTATCGAGAGGGAAATCGCCTAGCTTGCTCGAGTTGAAACTAAATTCCAATTTACCAGTCATGGCTATATTCCACTTTATTTTCAGTAAATACTTTTAAGCGCTTTATCGAATGAGTCAAACCCTTAAATTTGTTGTACTTGCATCAAAATGACAGAAATATTGTCTTTGCCACCATTTCGATTGGCCAGCATGATCAGCCTCTTAGCTATCTCGTTTATATCTTTTTGGTGATCAGCCAACGTTTCTTCTATTTGCCAGTCAGCGACCATGTCAGAGAGGCCGTCAGAGCAAAGCAAAAGAACATCATTAAGCTGCGCATCGTGTTCGATAGTATCGACTTCAACTTCAGCCTTGGTGCCTAAAGCGCGTGTAACAATATGTCCGACACTTGCCGATTTAGCTTCTTCTTCGGTATAGAAGCCCTTATCTATTAAATCCTGCACTAAACTGTGATCGCGTGTGATACGGCGCAGGGCACGGCCACGAAACAGGTAGAGTCTAGAATCTCCAACGTGGCCCGCATAGATTTTGGAGTCTTTAATGACAGCGGCAACAAGTGTTGTCCCCATCCCTTTGTGCTCGTTGATCGATGCTGCTGAGTTAAAGATAACGGTGTTACTGTGTGAAATTGTATTGGAGACGAACTCTAATAACTGAGAACTGGTTATCGGTACCGAAGATTTCTTCTCACAGAGTTTTTGAAGCGTCTCTAGTACCGAATTAACCGCCATATGTGCAGCGACTTCTCCAGCTTGATGCCCGCCCATGCCATCTGCTAGCACAGCTATTGCGTGCCGTTGATTAAACCCGATATGGTCTTCATTGTGGTTGCGACGCAGCCCAATGTCAGTAAGGCCGGCTATTTTCACTTGAAGTGTTTCCTCTGACATTGACTGGTCCTATCATTCCTTCGATTTTAGCTGCCATTTGAGTATAGAAATACGGCATGCTTTTGTGTAATTTTTCTTGGCCACCAAAGACAAAATGGTATTGAGAATAGATCAATACCAACAAGAAAAATAGTATGCCAGCACGACCGGTAATCTGCTTTCTCATAGTCGCACTTTTGGCGGCTATAAGTATCGATGCAGGTCCAGATATCTTAGCACTTCTGCCTCCTTGACGGCGATCAGATTGAGAATTTTTTAGAACAAATGGCTTTTCGCTGAATGATTTAAATCGTCTTCGTTGGGTATGATGATCAAAAATAGTGACAGCTTTTTGGAAGCTGTCACTATGACGGTTCGCCGGGACTGTAGAAAGCATGCTCGTTATAAGCTCCTGAATGTTGCTAGGAAGCTTGGCAAAATATTTTCTCACCGCGAAGCCGGTATCGTTACGCCGCTTTGGTAGGCAGCCTGTGAACAGTTGGTAGAGAATGACACCCATTGCATAAATATCGCCTTCAATAGAGCGTGATTCGTTGTCCAGGTAGTAGTAATGTGCGGTTTCGACATCAGTAATGTCATCTTGCAATGAGAAGTCGGTAACCTTCACCTCGCCTTCGGCAGTAAATAGGATGTTGGTTGGTCTTAAGTGTCCGTGGATGATTCGGTTGTTGTGGGCAAAAATCATCGCTTCACAGATCTGCTTAGCAATATTCAATGTGTCTTGCCAGCTTAGCTGAAAAGCAAGTTTGTCTTGGAGTGAGCCGCCACTCAAATACTCTTGCACTAGAATAAAAAAGTCATCGTTTCTGGATGTGGCGAGAGTGTTAACTATATTTTTGTGTTGCAGTGAAGCGAGTAGGTTGCTCGCTTCAAAGCCGGTGGTTGAGCTGTTTTTTTTCTTAATGATAAGTAGGTTATTTTTTTCTTTTTGTTGATACAAGTATACCGCGCCATATTGATCTTCACGCAATACATCAAGCAGGAGAAATTTAGACTTGATCTTTGTTATGCCTTTCTCGGCACGCCTGTGCTGATCTTCCTCTAAATGGCCGCCAGCTGAAATTTCAAGTAACTGTGTTTTGAGTTGCTCTGCAGACTCAGGCCGGCCTTTGGGATCGCTGCTTAGGCATTGCAGGATAATATCGTTAAGGGGGCTGTCGATTTCGGGGTTCAACTCTGCGGGGTCTGGAAATCGTCCTGTTGGTATTTTTCCGGTAAACAATCCATACATTACCACCCCAATAGAATAGAGGTCACTGCGGGCAGTGACATTATCTGAAGACTCTTGTTGTTCTGGAGACATATAGTTGTACGTGCCCATGACAGTGCCGGCGGATGTGCGATCGCAGGGTATGCTTTTTCCCTCGTAGAACTGAGCGATACCGAAGTCGAGTATTTTGACATTTCCGTCATCGTCAATGAGGATGTTGTCTGGCTTTATATCTCGGTGAATCACGTTGTTCTTGTGGGCGTAGGAAAGTGCTTTTAGTACCTGAATTATGATGTCGAATTTTTCAGTGTGGGGGATTTCGCGGATTTTCATCGCGGTATTAAGGTCAATACCTTGGATGTATTCCATAATGAAATAGGGGTGATTGTCTTCGGTTATGCCTCGGTCCATGACATGAATGATGTTGGCGTGGTTCATTCTCGCAATGATGAATGATTCTTTTTCAAAGCGATGGCGTGCTTCCACATCCTCGTTTAAATCACTAAGTAGTAATTTAATGGCGACGGGGCGTTGCAAAGAGTCTTGAATGCCGCGATAAACTAACGCCATTCCTCCTTCGCCGATTTTAACTAAGTCTGAATACCCATCGAGTTTCATGGTGCTGCTCTCATCTTAGGCTCAATCTCTCTGCTGATTACTACACATCTAAGACTAAAGAGGGAGGGAATAAGAAAATGTGATATTCTTCGCAAATCGAAGGTATCAATATCAAATTTAGATTTAATTGGCGAGTGTGAATTCAATATGAAGGTTCTAAATTACACAGCGACAGCGATTTTAGTGGTTCTTGTCTTTTATTTATTAGATGTGGGCCAAAGTCTTATTTTACCTTTTGTGATCGCAGTCGCACTTTGGTATCTCATCAACACGCTTTCGGTTGCATTTCAGAAACTAACCCTAGGCAGCTTTAAGTTCCCTCCTCTTGTTTGTTTGTTTGCCTCTATTTTTAGCTTTCTCTTTGTTATCTGGGCTTTGATCAGTTTTCTAAGCGGGAGATTGGACGAAGTCTTGGAGGTCGTGCCTATATATCAAGAGAATCTAACGATTAGATTGGAGGGCATGCCTTTTGTTGACATGGCAGTATTGTCAGAACAAAGCGTGATGACAACAATAAGCAATTGGATCGATTTGCCCGCCTATGCTGCGTCGATAGCCTCTTCTTTTGCCAGCATTTTGGCAAGTGGCGGGCTTATTTTGATCTACATATTGTTTCTATTTCTTGAGCAGGGAAAATTCGACGGTAAGATTACTGCGCTGTTTAGTGAGGGGGGGAAGGAGAGCGGTGCGAGGAAAATCATTTCTAGAATTCGCGATGATATTCAAAAATACATTAGTATTAAAATGTTCACTAGCACCCTTACAGGTTCATTAAGTTATATTGTGCTGAGGTTGTTGGATGTCGATTTCGCCGGAGTTTGGGGGCTGCTCATTTTTTTGCTAAATTTCATTCCTACGGTGGGCTCAATTATCGCAACGATATTTCCCGCATTGATTGCTTTGGCTCAATCGGATGGCTATACGCTTTTCCTGTTTGTGCTGGCCGCTATCGGGCTGTGTCAGATATTAATTGGTAATATCCTTGAGCCTCGCATGATGGGATCGTCGTTCAACCTGAGTCCTATCGTTATATTGCTCAATCTAGCGCTATGGGGAACCATATGGGGAATTATTGGTATGTTACTCTGTGTGCCTTTTCTTATCATACTCACCATAATTTTGAGCCACTTTCCAAACACACGCGCCATAGCAATAATGCTCTCTAGTGATGGTAAATTGCGCACGCCACTGGACTCTGAGCTTAAGTCTTTTTCGTTTGCGTTGCCGGAGTCCTCTCTTTTAGATTCTGGCGAGTCTAAAGACCCAGAATAGCCTCCGCTAATATCCCGTTAGGTCTGCGGCGGTTGGGCTAGCCAATTCTAAAACGCACTGCTGCTAATAGAAGCTCACCATTTGTCTATACTTTTCCTGTGATTTACGGACAAAAGGCCTGCATTTTCAGTGCATAAAGAGCTATAATCCTCGGCTTTTTGGCGTCTTCTAAGTAAGCTTCTAATTTGCGCCTCATCAAAGCTTGGTAAACTAATGAAAAGTTCGGATATAAGAAAAACCTTTTTAAACTTCTTTGCTCAAAGAGGGCACGAAATTGTGCCTAGTAGTTCGCTGGTTCCCGGTAATGATCCTACATTGCTATTTACCAATGCGGGGATGGTGCAATTTAAAGATACTTTTCTGGGTGATGAGGTTAGGTCCTACAATCGAGCCACTAGCTCTCAGCGCTGCGTGAGAGCAGGGGGTAAGCATAACGATCTCGAAAACGTAGGTTATACAGCACGTCACCACACTTTTTTTGAAATGTTAGGAAATTTTTCTTTTGGTGACTATTCCAAGAAACAAGCCATTCAATACGCATGGGAATTTTTAACCGTAGAGTTAGGTTTGCCTGCAGAAAAACTGTGGGTAACTGTCTACACGGATGACAAAGAAGCTGAGGCGATCTGGCTCGATGAAATGAAAGTCGACCCGACCCGTTTCTCTAGATTGGGCGAAAAGGACAATTTTTGGGCCATGGGTGATACTGGCCCGTGTGGTCCTTGCTCTGAAATATTCTACGACCATGGTGAAGATGTAGCAGGCGGCCCTCCGGGCAGTCCTGACGAAGATGGCGATCGGTATATTGAAATTTGGAACTTGGTGTTCATGCAATACGAGCGCAAAGCAGATGGCTCACTAAAGTCTTTGCCGAAGCCATCGGTTGATACCGGCGCGGGCTTGGAGCGTGTAGCTGCAGTTCTTCAAGGTGTTCATAACAATTACGAGATCGATCTATTTCAGGCCTTGCTTAAAGACATAGCGACGGTCACCGGTGTTGCTGATACCACTAATACATCCCTTCGGGTGATTGCCGATCATATTCGGTCCTGCTCATTTTTAATTGTGGACGGGGTCATACCTTCTAATGAAGGGCGTGGCTATGTGCTGCGGCGGATCATTCGCCGAGCCGTGCGCCATGGCTATCAGCTTGGCGTGAAGGATGTGTTTTTCTACAAACTGGTTTCTTCTTTGGTAGCAGTAATGGGAGAGGCCTATCCCGAACTGGTTGAGAAGCAAGCCCTTGTTGAAAAAGTCTTAAACGAAGAAGAGCAGCAATTTGCTCGGACCCTAGAAAATGGCATGGTTATACTTGAAAAAGCCATAGCCGATCTTAAGGGCGATACATTGGCCGGAGACACCGCTTTTCGCCTTTACGATACTTTTGGCTTCCCAGTTGACCTCACCGCAGATGTTGCTAGAGAACACGATCTAAAAATTGACATGGACGGTTTTGAGCAGGCTATGCAGGTACAGAAAGACAAGGCCCGCTCAGCTAGTAATTTTACGGCTGCTGAGAAGTTAGATCTTGGGCCTGATGCTCGAACCGATTTTGTAGGTTACGAGGCACTGGTTAGTGACTCAAAAGTAGAGCAAATTTATAGCCTCAATAACCAGAGCCTAACCAGTGCGAAAGTGAATGACGAAGTACTGGTCTTGCTTAACAACAGCCCGTTTTATGGCGAGTCCGGCGGGCAGGTTGGAGATACAGGTTGGTTAACGTTTGCCGGCGGCACCGCTGAGGTAATTGATACTCAGAAACAAAGCGATGTCCTCGTGCATCGAGTTGTAGTGAAGGAAGGTGAATTGGAAGTGGAAACCTTGGTTGCGACTTCGGTGGCGATGGCGGATCGCGCAGCCATTACGTTGAATCACTCTGCAACTCATTTGATGAATGCCGCTTTGCGCGAGGTTTTGGGAGAGCACATTTTACAAAAAGGCTCGCTGGTTGATGCTAAGCGTCTTCGTTTTGATTTCTCCCACTCAGCGCCAGTTACAGCTGATGAGCTGAAACAAATAGAAGACTTGGTGAATGCGCAGATCCTTGGCAATGACTCAGTTACAAAAGAAGTGATGGCCATAACGGAGGCTCGTAAGAAAGGCGCACTGGCACTTTTTGGTGAAAAATATGGTGAGCAAGTGCGGGTCGTCAGTATGGCTGGAAAATATTCAGTAGAATTCTGCGGTGGAACTCATGTGGACCGCACCGGCGACATAGGGCTTTTTAAAATTACTAGTGAATCAGGAATCTCCGCGGGAGTTCGGCGTATCGAAGCCGTAACAGGCAAGGGCGCGCTTGCTCTTATTGAGCGGGAAGAGAATACCCTAAAGCAGCTTTGTGAAATTGTTAAAAGTAAGCCAGAGGAGTTGGCCGTCAAAGTTCAGCAGCTAGCGGATAATAACCGTGCGCTGGAAAAGCAGTTGGAGCAGCTCAAATCCAAAATGGCATCCAGTGCGGGCAGTGATTTAGCATCTCAGGCGATTGAACTTGCTGGCGTTAAGGTTCTGATTGCTAATGTGGAAGGATTTAACTCGAAGTCTCTGCGCGACACAGTCGATCAGCTGAAGAACAAATTAGGCAGTTCGGTAGTCTTGTTGGCTAGCGTTGCCGAAGGCAAAGTTAGCTTGGTAGCTGGGGTCAGCAAAGACCTCACTGATCGGGTCAAAGCCGGTGATCTTGTTAATATGGTGGCTCTGCAGGTTGGTGGTAAAGGTGGTGGTAGGCCAGATATGGCCATGGCTGGTGGTACAGATCCCGATGCAGTTCCCGCTGCTTTGGAGTCGGTAAAACCCTGGCTAGTCGAAAAGCTTTAGGTTGATTCTAACATGGCATTAATAGTTCAGAAATACGGTGGCACTTCAGTTGGCTCGGTAGAGCGAATAGAAAATGTGGCCGACAAAGTAGCAAAATTCCGCGACAACGGTGATGACATCGTGGTGGTCGTCTCAGCTATGAGCGGTGAAACCAATCGTCTAACTGAGATGGCGCATGGCATTATGGATGCACCGACACCTAGAGAGATGGATGTTCTGCTGTCAACGGGTGAGCAAGTCACTATGGCGCTGTTATCCATGGCGCTTGAAAAAAGAGGCTACGGAGCGCGATCTTTTACCGGAGGCCAAGTTAAAATTCTAACCTGTGGCACACACACTAAAGCACGAATTCAAGAAATTGATGGAAGCCGAATTCACGCACAGTTAGAGCAAGGCAACGTGGTTGTGGTCGCAGGCTTTCAGGGCATGGATGAGCACAATAATATTACTACCCTCGGTCGCGGGGGATCCGATACAACCGCAGTTGCCTTAGCCGCCGCATTGGAAGCTGACGAATGCCAGATTTATACCGATGTTAAAGGTGTTTATACGACAGATCCTCGTGTAGTTGAGGATGCGCGGCTGCTTGCCAGCATCACTTTTGAGGAGATGCTTGAACTTGCAAGTCTTGGTGCAAAAGTCTTGCAGATTCGGGCGGTAGAGTTTGCGGGAAAGTACAAAGTACCCCTCAGAGTACTGTCGACATTTGAAGACGGACCTGGAACCCTTATTAGCTTAGAGGAAGATGATCGAATGGAAAAGCCGACTATTGCGGGCATCGCCTTTGAGCGTGATGAAGCAAAGATCACTGTTGCTGGAGTTCCCGATGTACCAGGAATTGCCTATAAAGTTTTGGGTCCGATTAGCGACGCGGGTATTGAAGTTGACGTTATAGTGCAGAACGTCTCTGCGGACGGAACAAACGACATAACTTTTACGGTGAAGCGGGCAGACTTGGAGCAGGCGAATGCGATCGCGCAATCAGTGGCGACCTCGTTAAAGGCGCGTGAAGTGCTGGTGGATAAGAAGATAGGGAAGGTGTCTTTAGTTGGAGTGGGCATGCGCTCACATGCAGGTATTGCGAGTAAAATGTTTAAAATCTTAGCTGATGAAGGGATCAATATTAAGCTAATAACGACCTCTGAAATAAAGGTGTCTATTGTAATTGATGAGAAGTATCTAGAATTGGCAGTTAGAGCACTGCACAGCGCGTTTGATCTTGGTGATCCGGATTATGAAAAGAAGAGCAATAATTGATAAATAGGGTCTCCCATTATAGCGTCCATCACTTGGCTTTAGGGCTGGATGAGTGGATACTAGTAAGGCCTGTGGCAACAACAAGGGTTGTTATTGCCACGAAATTTAAAGTAGATATGGTCCGAGGCTGTTGAAAATCTCATTGAAGCAGTCGGTTAGGTCAGTTATATCGGTAAAGTTTTGTATTTCCGTCTGTTCTAAACAATTAGCAGGCGAAGAGCAAAGGAATGGTTAACGGAGAAAATCAATGCTAATACTGACACGCCGGGTAGGTGAGACATTAATGGTAGGCGATGAAGTAACGGTTACCGTGTTAGGAGTTAAGGGAAATCAGGTAAGAATAGGGGTCAATGCACCAAAAGAAGTAGCGGTGCACAGGGAAGAGATCTACCAGCGCATTCAGAAAGAAAAAACCGATGATTCGCCTGCCAGCGAAGAAACGTAATTCTACTCGAATGATCCTGCAAAGACTTTATTGCGACTATTTTTCTTCATTTTTATTCTGCTGTGATATCATGCCCGCGCTTTCCGCAGAGGCTGACTGTGCGCCTGATATAAGGGAAGTGTAAGGAAACACAGAAGAAGTCTGATCGGAGGGTTCGACCAGCAGCGCAGGACCGCGAGGAGCGGCCCGAAGGGTGAGCATTTTGGCTAAGCTAAAAAGTGAATCCATCCCTACCGTCACAGTTGGTTTGGGAAAAGCAAAAAGAATACCCAGAGGTGGCCGAGTGGCTCAAACCGCGCACCCCTGCTAAGGGTGAATAGGAGAAATCTTATCGAGGGTTTGACCAGCAGCGAAGCTGCGCAGGACCGCGAATAGCGGCCCGAAGGGTGAGCATTTTGGCTAAGCCAAAAAGTGAATCCATCCCTACCGTCACAGTTGGTTTGGGAAAAGCAAAAAGAATACGGAGAGGTGGCCGAGTGGCTTAAGGCGCACCCCTGCTAAGGGTGAATAGGAGAAATCTTATCGAGGGTTCGAATCCCTCCCTCTCCGCCATTAAACAAAAGGCCCCGCAAAGCGGGGCTTTTTTGTTTC
>JBLGBJ010000058.1:0-14626 GCA_047617605.1 Pseudohongiellaceae bacterium
GCGCATAATATATTCGTGCATTTGCCATTTCATCTGTTGTTGCGGGTCCGTATACAACATCCTGAGTATGGTCTGGGTTAAATCTGTTTTCCTTCGAATTGTCGAACCACCAGCTCATATGCATTTTCGATCCGGCTGGGACAAATTTAGGAATTTCGTATTCGTATAAAAATTGCCAGTTGAAGTCGTAATCGGGAACCCAAAGAAGCGTTTCCATCTCGCCATCGGGATATTCGAGGTCGTAGCGCATAGCTTTACCTCGATAGTGCATGTGCGGGCCCATAGAAAGCAAGAATATGTCTTCTTCTATTTCATAACTGTTATTGACTTCAAAATTAGGGTCACCGGCAGGAATTGTCCAGCCGCGGTGGGGTAGTAGGTTGGTTTCCACTACGTGGTCGATGACATCGCCATCATCATAGAATACGAAACCAGCACGAGTCATATCCGTCACTGCCGTGCCTTCCCCTGGATTCTTATGGTAATGCATATTGACGGTGATAAATGGATCTTCCGGCATTAGCACACCCCATCCCTCGGGATAAGTGAAAGGGCCTCGGCCAGGCACTCCGACGCCCATATGGCTTGAAACAATATGGTGAACCCAAGGACCGCCTGGATCTAACTCTGCTTTTGATACCCAACGTGGCTCTGTATGAGCGCCCTCGGGTACAGGCATTTCGATGGTTGGCTGCCAATCTTCAACGTCATCTGGTACATAAAGCGGACGATCAAACTGAACGACTAAGTCAGGGTCACCAATCCACCAGCCGGAATCAGGTAAGGTCGTGCCGCCTGCTTGAGCTGCATTGTTAGCTTTAGCGGTGTCTGTGGGATTGCCCTCTTGAGCGCCGCCGTCAACCCAGGCAATGAGCAGCTCTTTTTCTTGCTCGTCTATGTAGCGCTGGCCTTTGAATTCGCCCCTATGCCGCTCATGGGCTCCCCACGGAGGCATGTAGCCCGTGATTAGCGCATTCTTAATCAGCGGCGCCCAGATTTTGGCTTGATCAAAATCCATCAATGACATGGGCGCTGATATTCCGCCCACATCAGGTCCTTCGGGTTGGTGACAGGCCACGCAGTTTTTTTCAAACACAGGCAGGGCATCAGTATAGAAAGTTGGCGCAGTATTCTGTGCTGCAGCTTCATTGGCCAGGCCAAGTAATAATGTGCTTGAAACCAGCAGTGACGGGAGTTTGGAGATGGGGAACGTCATGGGATCACCTATTTATTATTAAGCTATTTATTACCGGGTAATGACTGATCTGACATTGTGTCTTAACTGAAGACTAATTCTAAAGTTTTGTTTTGTCTATGGTTTCCAGTAACCCAGTGGTGCAGGAACTTAAGGCCTGTCGGATAGGCGACGGATAGTGCGATAAACGGAGCCATAGTTGAGAGGACTGGCTCCAGGGGGGGATTGCCGGCGACCTATAAAATGATCGTAATTTCCGATCGCTGCTATCGTTATAAGTCATTTTACCGATGGGACGCTTGTGCGTAGCATATTCAAGGTAATTCATTTATCAGAAAGGATTTAGACAATGACGAACACAGTACCTAGTACAGTACCTCAAGTTGTATTTAAGACTCGAGTTAGAGATGAAAGTGTTGAAGGAGACAACCCTTTTAACTGGTTAGACGTGTCAAGCGATACAATTTTTGCAAACCGTAAGGTCGTCATCGTGGCGTTGCCAGGTGCTTTTACGCCAACGTGCAGCGGCACGCACCTTCCCGGTTATGAAGCCAAATATGAAGAATTAAAGAGCCTTGGCGTGGACGAGGTTTATTGTGTCAGCGTAAACGATGCGTTTTCAATGTATCAATGGAGCAAGCAGCTAGGCGTAAAAAATGTGAAGATGCTTCCAGACGGCAACGGTGAATTCACGAAGGAAATGGGCATGTTGGTTAAGAAAGCAAACCTTGGCTTTGGTGATCGCTCATGGCGTTACAGTATGCTTGTGGAAAATGGACAAATTAGTAAGGTTTTTGCTGAGCAAGGCAAAGAAGACAACTGTGAGACAGATCCGTTTGAGTGCAGCGATGCTGACACTATGTTGGACTATTTAAAAACGGCTTAATTTTCTCACTAGCTTAACGCATTTCAGTATCTCAGCTTTGTTAGCTTTTTTGTGCGGTCAACTACTAAGCATACCCTCTTTGTTGACCGCTCTTTTTTAAATTAAAACGAAAATTTACCTCTGCTCCAAGGATCTTTCATGGCCTCGAAAAAAGCGCTTTGTTGATCAATGATGCGTCTGGTTTCAGCGGGGTCAGGGGTTAAGTCCCAATTATTGTATTCAAAGGTTCCACCTAACAATATCCCATCACTTCTCGGAAACATGTAAGTGCCGGCGCTGCCGTCAGTTATTGTTATATAGTCGATTTCCTCTTGAGGGAGCACAAAACTAAGCTGGCCCTTGATAGGAAATAGTAACTTATCGTCAAATAGCTCGCGGGCGCCTAAACCCGTGCAATTAATGATAACAGGCTCTTCTAAGGTGAGCACTTCATCGAAGTCCTGAAACTCTCTAACGTTAATTTCCCCGCCGGCGCCATAAAAATCGTCCATTAGTCGTTTTAAGAAAATGGCAGGCTCGATAAGCATGGTATCGTAATGAGTTGCAAAGGGCAGAGGGAAAGGGTGTTCACCTGGACCAAGAATGCTTAACTGCGGATACATACCCGAATAATTATGGGGCAAATCATTTGTGGGTCGTGGCTCGCTGGATAACTGGTAATTGCTAATCCAGCGAACCCCGTATTTAGGGCCAACAAGATTTTGAAAATAGCGATAGGAGAGCGTCATCGCTTCTTCAAATTGCCTTTGAAATTGTGGTGTCAGTGATGCATCTTCATAAACGGAAGCTGGAGACCACTGTCCACCTGCGATGTTTGATGTTGTGTGTGGCGGGAGGGCTTTGGCATAGATAGTCACATCCCAGCCTTGATCTTGCAGAAGGCGGGCGCTGGTGAGTCCCATTACGCCGCAGCCTAGCACTGCGCACTTTTTATGGGCAGTTTGCTGAGCGATTTCCATCGCCAAGTGAGAAGTGCCCCAAGACAGCGTTATTCCGCCGCCGCCATGGCCGTAGTTATGCACCACGGTCTTGTCGCCAATGCGTTGTCCTTTGACTACAAAGCCCTCTCTGCGAAATGGACGTAAGCCAGACACCGTTCTGATTACTCTCGAGTCCGAGATTTTTACTCGTCGCAGGGGCAATCCAGAGGGAGTGAAGTTGATGCTGGACGCTGAGCTCGCCGAATTGGTGCTCGAACAGGCGTTGATGACAGGAAGTATAGCCATTGTTTGCAGTAGTGATCGGCGACTAGTCATGAGCAATCTCTTAGTGGATGTAAGAAATTTAGAATACCCTAGCGATTCATCTTTGTTAATGAATAGTTAGCGGGCTAAAGCTAGGCTGAGCCAAGTGTGCCTTAAAGTTGGTCTAGGTTTTCTAAATGTATCCTTGCTGATTCTATGATTGCATCACGTTCACCTTTATCTTTCCGGTCCCAGTTGCCATAGAGCATTGAAATTCTCGGGTTCGATGAAAGTTGCTGGCGATTTTCGATCATAAATTTCCAGTAAAGGCTGTTGAATGGGCATGCGTCAGCTCCGCTTTTCAATTTAACTTTGTAATGACATTGCCCACAATAGTCACTCATTTTATTAATGTAGTTGCCGCTAGCGGCGTAAGGTTTTGTGGCGATATAACCGCCGTCGGCGAATTGCGACATTCCGCGGGTGTTTGGCAATTCCACCCATTCAATAGCATCGATATAAATACCGAGGTACCAGCTATCAACCAGGTCAGGATCGATGCCGCTTACAAGGCAAAAGTTGCCGGTAATCATAAGTCTTTGAATGTGGTGTGCGTAACTAGTTTCTAGTGACTGGTCAATCGCTTCTTGCATGCACTTCATTTTGGTGTCGCCAGTCCAAAAGAAGTCAGGCAAATTACGTTTTGCTTGAAAGTGATTGAGCGTTTTATAATGATCGCCGTTAACCCAGTAGATGCCTCGCACAAACTCTCTCCAGCCAAGTATTTGGCGAACAAAACCTTCAATTTGTGCCAAATTAATTGTGCTATCCCCCTCTTGAAACTTAGCAGTGGCGGCTTCTATAACTTCCAGGGGTGAGAGCATTTTGCTGTTCAGCGCAAAAGAGAGCCGGGAATGATACAGAGACCATTTTGACTCACCTTGATAGGTCATCGAATCTTGAAACTTTCCGAAATTTGGCAGGGCTTCACGGCAAAACCATTGCAACAATTCGAGAGACTGGGCGCGTGATACTGGCCATAACAATTTCTCATGAGCTACTCCGAAAGTGTCAACTTTATGCTTTTTGAGTATCGCTAAAATATCTTTAACATCGTTACTGAAGACCAGTGGTTCGGGAATTTCAGGAATATCAGCCTTTTTTAGCTTGTTTCTATTTTCGCTGTCGAAGTTCCACTGGTCTCCGGCGGGCTTATCGCCGCTCATTAAAATATTGAAGCGCTTTCGCATTTTACGATAAAAGGATTCAAGTCGATTGTGTTTTTTGGGATTTACGTAGGCAGGTAGCTCTTCAAATGGAAGGAGAAAATGTTCGGTGTCGAATTCTACGATGTCGATTGATCCTGGCAACTTGAGATTGCGCATTTCATTGAGCAGCCTCAGTTCATCGGGCCTCTGATAATGAAACTCTTTTACTTTGAATCGAGCGCTTAACTTTGCGATGGCTGACTCTAAATTAGCAAATCCAGATGAGTCGTCCAAGTCTAAATACAGGACAGCATGACCTTGAGAATTTATATGTTTGGCGAATGCGCGCATCGCTGCAAAGAAGGCACAAACTTTTTGCACGTGATGGCGTGTATAGTCTGTTTCTTGGCGCAGTTCGGCAATAACAAATAAGGTTTCCGGGTCGGGGGTAGCCAACCAGCTATGCTGATAGTTGAGCTGATCGCCAAGAACCCAGGCTAGTTTTGTATATTTTTTCTTTAGTGTCGGTGAGTCTGTTGTTGATCGCATAGCTTAAAGGATATCTTTAAATTGGGTTTAATTACTAGCTGCTTTGATTTTTTCAGCTTCGGTGTGCAGAGTGACTAAAACATACGCCATGAGCTAAGTTTTAGACTAGCGAAAGACCCAAATCTGGTCATTGATCGTATAAAAAAGAAAGCAAATTGATTAGAGAAAGTAAAGACAGACGAAAACTAGAGAAAGAGTTTAAAGACATGTCCGCGATACGAATAACTACCGCTTTGGGCTGTGCAGGTTTATTGCCATTCGCAGGAGCCCTTTTCGCTGTAGGTCTTACATTAGTTCTCGGCGTTGAGTTGCCGTTTGAGCCAAAGCAAGTCTTTGTTTTCTATAGCGCTGTGATTCTGAGCTTTTTGTGCGGCGCGATATGGGGAAGCTTACTTAGCTCTACATTCACCAAGAAAGCGGTAGCGCTCCTCATTGTCTCAAATCTAGTGTCTTTGACGGCGTGGATATCACTGCTGAATTATGAGGGACACTTCACGGTGTCCTTAGGATTGCTTATATTAGGTTACTTGACGGTTTTGGCTGCTGAGTACGCCGTTATCGAGTTACTCTATAAAGAAGTCTATCTCGGCTACTTTAAGCTGCGTAGTCGACTTACATTTTGTGTTGTGGGTATTCATCTTGGAATGATATTCATTAGCTAGAAATGCTGCCCAACAACCTTAGATAAGAAACCTAGATCAAAATTTTGGCTTTAAAAGGATTGCAATGAAACTTACATTATTTTATGACAGCTACTGCCCGCTGTGCGCGACTGAGATGGACATGCTGAGAGAGTTAGATACAAAAGACAACTTGTCCTTAGTGGATATACACGATGAAGATTTCTCAACTCGATTTCCGACTATTGATCCAGTCGCAGCGGATCGAGTGTTGCATGGGCTTTATGACGACGGGACAATGATATTTGGTCTTGATGTTACCCATCAGGCATGGCGAGCGGTAGGCAAAAAACCTTGGCTGGCGATGCTGCGCTGGCCGGTTATTCGATGGTTTGCGGATATTGCGTATATGATTTTCGCCAATAATCGTTATTCGATTTCATGGTTTTTGACAGGTAAAAAGCGCTGTGAACCTTGCGTGAAAAGCCCTTCTTCACAGTGCGAGTTGTAGACGCTAATGACTGACTATTCTCAAACAGAAAATCACTCCGCTAACACCGCCATCGTAATAGGTGCGAGCAGCAAAATTGCGATCGCTCTTATTAAGCGCTTGTCTGCCAGCAATAGCTCAACTGATATTGTCGCGATCAGCCGCCAGATTGATTCCTTAGAAAGTACGAATTTTAATAGCAACGTGAGTCTTGTGCAAACTGATTACTCTGACAAATCGATACGAGAAATTTGTGAACAGTTAAAAATCCTCAAAGGCCAAGTCAGTCACGTGTTTATTTGTAATGGTATTCTTCATAATGCGGATATTGCTCCAGAAAAACGTCTAGACGATATTAGCGCGGACAAATTACATGGGGTGTTTGCGGTTAATGCTGTGATTCCTATGCTTTGGGTCAAATACCTAAAGCCTGTTTTGGCGGGTAAGCGAGACTGCGTGGTAACGGCGTTTGGTGCAAGAATTGGCAGCATCGAAGATAATCACCGCGGTGGCTGGTACTCTTATCGCGCGTCAAAAGCTGCATTAAACATGCTGTTGAAAACCGCAGCTATTGAGTATGTACGCATAGCTAAAGGAGTACGGTTTTTAATTTTTCATCCTGGGACGACCGATACTCCTTTGTCCAAGCCTTTTCAAAAGTTCGTCAGTGAAGACAAGTTATTTACACCAGAGTTTGTTGCTGAACGTCTAGTCGGTTTGGTGGGAAATGAGGTCAGTGACAAGAGCATTCAATTTCTGGATTGGGATGGAAAACCAATCCCTTGGTAGGCTAAGCTTCTTAGCTTGCTTAGGGCCTGGTTTCTTGGTCAGCATTTTTTCTAACGTCTAGATGTACGTGCTTGGTTACTGCAAACTACCGTAAATAGGAGTAGTTCTTCAGTCGTTGTAATCCAAAACCCTTAGCTCAATTTTTCGAAATTGAATGGGGTGGCTCTCAGCCTGTATGGATATGTAGCCCTCATCTAATTCAATAGTGGCGCCGTTTTGGATCAATGTCTGTGCATCTGGGTCGGTGTTGTCCAATTGGATATCTTGATATTCCATTACGGTTATACCATTGACTATTTGACTAATACTTTCGCTGCCACGAACAATCATCTTCATAGTCACCCATTGATTCCCATGAAATGTTTTGGAGTTAGAATTTGTGCAGTGGCGAGTGATTAATTCTCCATTCATCACCATATGTGTTCCCGGTGTGCAAACGTTGCCTGTCGGGCGCGGGTCTATGCCATTACCCCCAAGCATTTGAGCCTCTATAGAGGCGGGGAATTCTTGGTCTATCGTCATCGACTCAGGTGCCTGACTATGAAGCATCATGCCATTGTTTCGGTAGGCCCAGCTTGGTCCGTTGGTTACTTGTTCGCCTATAAAGCGATATTCAATTCTTAGCTCGTAGTGTGAGAAAGATTGGTCATAGAACATGTGACCAAATTCATTGTTGAAGTCTGGCCAGTTGTCATAGGAGACAGTAAGCAGTCCATCAATAACTTTAAATGTATCGCGATAATTTTCGCCTAGTTCGAAGCCGGTAAATTTGATTTGCCAGTTGTCTAAATTGTCACCGTTAAAAAGCTGAATCCACTCATTCTCTGCAGTTGACTGCGCCTGTGAAATTCCCGCGGTGATTAGCATGGTTGCACTAAAAAGAATTTGGGTGGCTTGTCTAACTGGCGCATTTAGTGTTTTTTTAGTCTTCATGATGTACGGATCCTACCGAGTGAAAGTTTCGCGATATCAAATTTTTTTATTGATTGAATTAATAGACAAATTCTACCGTTGCTCTAGTTTTATCCCAGATTAACACTAGACTTCCTTTGCCTTCTTTGACGTTTACAAACTGCCACGACAACTGGTCAAAAGAAATGTCAGCAATGCCTACGGTCATTGGAGAGCGAGCTACATCTTTCTCTCGAGTGTACTCATATGCACCCCAAAGTGCTGAATCGTCCTCATAGTCATAGCTTAGCTGCACCGGCCAACTTGAGAGGATGAATGTCCAAGTTGGTTCTGTAGCTGATTCACCGAAATCGATAAACACGGAGTATTCACCGGGAGGCACAGTGGTACCACCAAAAACCAGCTCAACTTGAGTGCGAAGTCGGGTAGAGACATTCGCGCCGGCTCTCCATACCGGGGCGCCGTCTAATAAAGCTTCGCGCCAATCAGGCAGATCAAAGAGGTTTCGTTCTCGCTTTATAGGGCGGCCATAAAGAATTTCTATCCATTGCCCTTTCACATAGCCTTCGCGTTGGTCGTAGCTGCCTAGGACCTGTGTGGCTGAATGTCCCTGCGGGCTAGCAATTGGACTGGACAAAGAAATGTCTTGAGCATTTGTGTTGCCACCTAAAAGTGAAAATGAGGCTAATAAAAGCCAACCGAGAAAGTAGTCACTATGCTTACTCGGCTGGCTCAATCTCAGAGCCAAACTGCAGAACTTAGTCAGAGTAGCTGGCACTAGTCTTAGGATGTGCGTATAGCCATTCTACGACTTGCTCACTGAAGGTCGATGAAAGTGGCGGCACGTGTGAGCCTTCAGCAATAGTCCACAGTTCGGAAGAACCGCCAACTTGGCAGCCTTTTTTGAACGACAAAACGCTAGATTCGTGGCCTTCGATGACAGCGTCTAGGTCGCGAAGCTCGCGCGCGTCCCCGTCAGTGCTGCAACCGTTATAAGCCGCCCACGTGGTGACAGAACCCAATGCGCCGGGGTATTTTTTGCCTTGGATTTGGAAGCCTTCATAAGCAATCGTGCCATCTGCAGTACCATGGATTTGAAGGATATGGACTGGATTAGCGGGAGCCGATTTTTCATCTATATGGCTGGCGCCGGCCAAGCTGGCTATCGCGGCAATGGTACCGGAGTGATCATAGGCCGCTCTATAGGACAGGAAGCCGCCATTGGAATGTCCGATTAAATAAACTCGATTTGGATCAACATTAAAGTCAGCCTTAATGCTATTAATAATGCTCAACACATAGCCAGAATCATCAACCTCAGTGCTGAAAAAATCACAGCAAGCAGGAGAGGCATTCCAGAAGCGATTTTCGTCACCACCTGGTTCTTTATCGCCATCGGGCGCGATAAACAGATAGCCATATTTCTCAGCTAACTTGCTGAACCCCATATAAGAGTCTTGTTGTGCGCCGCTTGAAGTGTAGCCATGCAATAAAACGATCAACGCAGTGGGGGTTTCTGCATTGTAATTTTGAGGCACAGTTAAGGGCAGTTCACCACGACCGAGATTGACCGATTGAGCATTGGCGGTGGCAGCCAAGCCAACGAGTAGACTCAAGTTAAGTAATGTGGAAATTAGAGATTTAGCTAGGAGCATAATAGTATCCTGAATTAGCAATTGAGAGTTTTATGTTTTATTTATTTGTTGTGTTCTTTGTGTCTGCATAGCCGCTTAATTAACCGTATTAAGAACCCAGAGTTAAGGATTAAGAATTATTTTACCCGTAGTGGCCCTGCCTTCTAAAGCGGCATGGGCAATACTTGCATCCATGAGCGGGTAACAATGCTCTAATCGAAGCTTAAGCTTACCTTGTGCTATCCAGCGAAACAAATCTGCGCTTCGCCAATCCAAGGTTTGGCGGTCCGCGAGATAGTCAAAAATAGTGGGGCGAGTCAAGAACAGCGAACCTTTACGGCCAAGACTGCTGGGGTTGAACTCGGTTACAGGACCGCTAGCATTGCCGAATAAAACCATAGTGCCTAGCGGTTTGAGACAATTAATGCTTTTCTCAAATGTAGTTTTTCCAACAGAGTCAAAAGCTACGTTGACCCCTTTGCCGTCGGTTAAGCTTTTCACTGCTGCCTCAAAATCGGTTTCGGCGTAGAGGATAGCATGGTCGGCACCAGCGGCTTTCGCCAAGGCTGCTTTCGCTGGTGTAGATACGGTCGCAATAACAGTCGCGCCAAGCATTTTTATCATTTGCGTTAACAGCAGCCCGACTCCACCCGCGGCGGCATGAACTAGGCAGACATCGCTGGGTTTTACCGAATAAGTGCTATGGCAGAGAAAGTGTGCGGTGCAACCTTGCAATAAAATAGCTGCCCCTTCATTAAAAGAGACGGTAGCAGGTAAGTTGACCAATTTGTCTTCAGGCACGGCGGCGAATTCTGCGTAAGCACCAGGTATATTGGTATACGCGACACGGTCTCCTTTTTTAAATCGAGTTACATCCTTGCCTACTGAGTGAACTATGCCTGCTCCTTCTAAGCCTAGGGTTGAGGGAAGCGGAATTTGATAAAGGCCTGAGCGCTGGTAGGTGTCGATAAAATTAACGCCGACGGCTTCTATTTTTACTAGCACGTCTGTTGCTGACACCATGGGGGCGGCAATTTCTTCGAAAACAAGAGCGTCTGGCCCACCTTGGGAATGTACTCGAACGGCTTTCATTGGACTCTCCTTTAGTTCTCGTTTGGCGCTTATTTGATTATGTTTTGAAGGTTTTTTGCCTACGGTCTTGCTGTTCGTGATTTAGGGCCTAACTGAGTAGGAATGATTTCATATGCTAAAGCGACCCAGTCACAAAGAATCGCACGGGTGTCGCGGGGATCAATTATTTCTTCGATGCCAAATGCTTCCGCAGTTCGTAGCGGAGAGCGATATTGCTCTAAATCAGCTTCTATTTCTCGGCGCCGAGCATCGGGGTCTTCTGAGGCTTCAATTTCTCGGCGATAGGCGGCCTGCACACCACCCTCAATTGGCAGCGAGCCCCAGTCCGCTGATGGCCATGCATAACGAAGGTTAAGTCGATCAGAGTTGCCATGACCTGCGCCAGCGACGCCATAGCAGCGCCTGATGATTACTGAAACCCATGGTACGCTAGCTTGCAGGCAGGCCATCAATGCACGGCTGCCTAATCTAACTGTGCCCTCTTGTTCTGCCTGTACACCGATTAAGAAGCCTGGATTGTCTACAAGGTTTACAACAGGCAAATGGAAGGTATCGCAAAGATCTACAAAGCGCATCATTTTGTCTGCTGCAGCGGCATTAACCGCACCGCCTAGATGCATTGTGTCATTTGCCATTATTCCGATTGGATGACCATTTAGCCTAGCAAGCCCCACTGCTAACGATTTACCGTAACCGGGATTAAGTTCGAAGAAAGATCTCTCGTCGACGACTGCAGAAATGACCTTCCTTACTTGGTATACCTGCCTTCTATCTCTTGGAATTACTGATAGTAAAGATTCGTCTCTTCGCCGTGCAGGGTCGCTGCAGGGAATTATTGGCGGTGCTTGCCAGACGTTCTGTGGAAGATAAGATAGAAAGCTTTTAATCGCTGTAAATGCTTCGAGCTCGGTTTCAACTTCGTTATCGACAGCGCCACTTCCATAGGCGTGAATTTGCGATCCGCCGAGTTCGTTCTTCTCCACAGGTTTGCCGAACCCTCGTTCCACGACTGGCGGGCCAGCAACAAACAGTTGGCTGGTGTTTTTTATCATCAGGGAAAAATGTGAGATGGTAACTCTAACGGCGCCTAAACCAGCAACCGAGCCCATGCAGGCGCAAACAACTGGTACATGGCCTAGCAACTTCATCGTGGTTTCGAAGCCTTGCAATTCTGGTATGTAAGAATGGCCAACCATCTCCAATGTCTTAACACTGCCACCGCCGCCACTGCCATCGATAAGACGGATTAAAGGGACTCGCATTTCCAATGCGTATTGTTCGGCATAGCCAGATTTGTTTCCCACTTTTGCATCTGCAGAGCCACCCCGAACAGTGAAATCATCACCACCAATAACGACTCGGCGACCATTTAAGTCTGCGGTGCCAAGAACAAAATTAGAAGGTGTGAAAGAATTAAGCTCGCCGGAGTCGGTATACTCAGCTTTTCCTGCCAACGCGCCGATTTCATGAAAGGAATTCTGATCGGCAAGTTTATCGATGCGCTCACGGACTGTTAGGCGGCCATTGTCCTTTTGCCGCTGTATCCGTTCGGCTCCACCCATTTTTTGAGCCAGCTTTTCTCGTTTGTGAAGTTCATCTATTTCTTTTTGCCAGGACATAGTGTTTCCGAAGGGATAGCGATTGCTTTGCTCGCTACCTTAATTCAAACACTGTGACGGCACAACTCACTGCAAGAGACGCGAAAGGAAACCAGGCGTCGCTGAAGTTGGCAGCGACGTTTAAGTTGTGCAGGCCTAAATCTAAAATCACTTTTTAGGCAGAGGAAATAGGGGGGAGGTAATTGATATATAGCGTTGGTATTTAGGGTCTGAACCCCACCGCTCTAGTCCGCTTTTTTCCAACATAGGAATGCCGCTGACTTTAGTGAGCAGGAGAAAAACGAACACGGGTGAGACCAAAGTCGTTAGCTGCCAGCCACTCAATACCGGTGCTGCCATTACTGCGATGCCCAGCCAGAGAATTATTTCTCCAAAGTAATTAGGGTGACGCGAGTATTGCCATAAGCCACTGGTGATGAACTTTTCAGCATTTTCAGGTTGTCGTCGGAAACTAGTTTTTTGGCTGTCGGCAACAACCTCTAAACCAAAGCCGAGTACCCAAAGCGCGCTGCCAATAAAGAATGGAATTCCAATCGCTTGCTGAATTGTGGAAGTAATCGCTGCAAGCCCTGCCGCCATCGTTACGAATACCCAAGCGCCGCCCAGGGTCCATGTGAACATAAAACGAAAGAAACGAGTTTTGATTTCATTGAAACGCCGGTCTTGCCCTGCTTTTTTAACCCTCACAAACAAGAAGCTGCCTAAGCGAGCGGCCCAAACTGCGATCATTACCGAAATAATCAGGCCTCTTATATCCATGCCTGGGTGCAAAACTACTGCCAATATGACCGCTCCCACATAGGAAATTGAGCCGGTCAGGTCGAAGTAGTGTTCGGTTTGATAGCCGAATGCGGGTATAAATGCTATCCAGTGTAAAATAAACCCAACGCTTGCACACAGTGCAAACAAAGGTAGGCCGCTGAATGCGAAGCTGTTTTGACTGCCAGCAACAGCAAGTGCTGCGCTGATCGCAATAATAATTAGGATGCCAATTATGGGCTTCATATATAAGATCTCTTTAATTTTTATTATTATATTCAAGGTATAGGGCTCTAGATTACAGGTTCTAGTTTCTAGAAATCCACTCTTGCTAGGGCGATGCCGCTCTCTCCAGCGACGGCATACAACGTGTAGGCCGCATATCCCCGACAAACAAAGCAGGATCTCTTAACTGATTAACTACTTCATACGCTGTGTTTCGCACAGATGGTTCAATTGGAGCATTCACGCCTTCCCATTTGTACTCTGGTTTCAAGACAATACGCTCACCGAGATGCTGCAGAGACATCCAATCAGGTCTAAAGATGATCGTGTTGAGCATGATACTTTTTGGGGCATCATTAGGCTGTATTTAAAACAAGTGATGAACTGAATAACAGGCGCGTATTGGCATTTTTCATAGGAGTATTTCCGTGTTTTTATTCTTATTTGTGCCTGAAGAGTAAATTTGCTGGTCGCAAAAGTCTAATGGTTATTCAGATTGGTTTGGAAGTTGCGCCTTAATTCATTATGATCATTTTATGCGAACCCCCTTACCAATTCGATTTATCAGTTATTTGCTAGCGACATTGCGCTTTCCATCCCTTACATTAGGCTTTGGAGTTTTTGCTGTCCTGTTCCTAATGTACTTTGTCGGCGCCGTAGTCATCGCGGGTCCTGAGCTCAATGTGTGGACTACTGAGAGAGGACGGCTTGGGTTTGCGATAGTCGTTTCCGTATTGCCCGCTTTTCTTTTCATGTGTTTGGTAGCCGCGACGCGCTTAAATCAAAATGTGTACACAAAACTTCTAAGCCAGCTAAAGTCGACAGACGCCAGCCCACTTGAATTGGATCGGTATCAACTAGGCCGCTTCTGGCCTCTAACAATTCCGTTTGGAGTATTTTTATCTCTGCCTAGTATTTCTTGGTCTGATCTGTATTTTGACATTGATAGTGCAGGATTTATGGAAAGCATTTCGATTTTGACGGGCACTTTCTTTATTTGGACAAGCGTAGTACTTGTCCCCTTCTTTTTCTTGTTGGAAGGATACGAGTATCACAAGCTAGGAAAGCAGGTGCCCATCGACCTATATAACTTGGATAAGTTAAACGGATTTGGCCGGATCAGCTTGGGTGGGTTTCTTTTGATAATGAGCTCACTGGCACTTTCAACTTTACAATCCATTGATCAGGAGTTTAGTTGGCAGCGCTATGGCAACGTGTTAGCGACTGGTCTACCGTCGGCAGTGGTATTGGTGATGTTACCAAGTTGGTCTGTGCATCGAAGAATTCGCCGAAAGAAGAGTAGACACCTTGAAGAAATCACTGCGGAGATTAACCGCACGCCTACGTTACTTTCGGGAGATGCGTTAATGCGAATGAACGGTTTGCTTGCACGCAAAAGTGCGATACAAGCTGTTCGTACTTGGCCTATGGATCTGTCAATTTTTTCGCGATTTGTACTGTATG
>JBLGBJ010000059.1:0-12824 GCA_047617605.1 Pseudohongiellaceae bacterium
ACCGATCGTTAGAACCGATCGTTAGAACAGACCGTTAGAACAATCACCTCACGGCTGACTAAACTATTCACCGACACAACTAACCGACACAACACTAGCGGTACAAGAGAGAGCAAATGTCGAAACGAGATTTTTACGAAGTGCTGGGTATTGAAAAAGACTCTGAGGCAGCTGATATTAAAAAGGCTTACCGACGAGTGGCCATGAAACATCACCCTGACCGTAATCCAGATGACGATACTGCAGAAGACAAGTTCAAAGAGGCCAACGAGGCTTTTGAAGTGCTTTCTGACTCTCAAAAACGTGCTCGCTATGATCAATATGGTCATGCTGGAATTGAAGGCCAAACCAGTGCTGGTAATGCTGACTTTAGTGACGCGTTCGGCGATATTTTCGGTGATATTTTTGGCGGTGGAAGAGGTGGTGGCCGTCATAGTCATGTCCGTAAAGGCGCTGACCTTAGGTACAACCTCGACCTGAGTTTAGAAGATGCAGTGCAGGGCACATCAGTTAAAATTAGAATTCCAACTACTGTAAACTGCGACACCTGTGACGGGTCTGGTGCTAAGAAAGGCACCTCGGCAGTTGATTGCAGTACCTGTGCCGGCCACGGTCAGGTTCGCATGCAGCAAGGTTTTTTCTCGGTTCAGCAAGCATGCCCACGATGCCAAGGTACCGGCAAGCAAATTAAAGATCCTTGTCATACTTGTCACGGGCGCGGCAATGTTGATGAAACCAAAACATTATCCGTGAAAGTTCCAGCCGGCGTTGATACCGGCGATCGCATTCGTTTGACTGGCGAAGGCCAGGCGGGTGTTCATGGCGGCCCATCAGGTGACCTCTATGTTGAGGTTGGTGTTAAATCTCACCATATATTTCAGCGTGACGGAAAAGACCTGCACTGCGAAATACCGATCAGTTTTAGCGATGCTTCTTTGGGTGGTGAGTTAGAAGTGCCGACTCTGAACGGCCGAGTAAAGCTCAAGATTCCGGCAGAAACTCAAACTTCGAAATTATTTCGACTTCGAAACAAGGGAGTTACTCCTATTCGTGGTGGCAGTGCGGGCGATTTACTTTGTCGAGTGGTAGTTGAGACGCCGGTAAATTTAACCAAGCGCCAAAAAGAACTGTTGGAAGAGTTTAAGGAGATTCAGGATGATCAAGGGGCTTCACAAAACCCTCGTAAAACATCTTGGTTCGACGGTGTTAAGAAGTTCGTTGATGACTTGAGAGCTTAGGTTAGGTAGCAGGTTAGGCTTGACCTTAATTTTGGCCCTAAGCCTGCCTGTGCGCTTAAGCTGCGCCTGTTGATGTGGACTGAACTAGAGTTGAATCATCTCATTTTACCGTCAGGGGCCGGGTTATTATTTGCTCGCGACACTGACTGTCCGATTACTCGCAAACAACACCCTGGCCCCTAACTTGTAAGCCTCGAAACTCTAGGATCCAAAAAGAATCCGTATAAATTCATTCACTCGGAGTTAGCTAATTCATTGAGTGTAATTAGTGAGCTCTAGAAATGCCTCCTGCTCAGACTTTCACTAGAAACTTTCACTATTAAGAAGCCGTGCAGCGCCTAGCCTACAATCTCTTTTAAGATTTCTTGGTGCATTTCAGGATCAAGACGCGGACCAAATCTTGTCACCACGGTTGCTGATGCTAGACTCGCTAGTTTTCCAGATGTCGCAAAATCTAAGCCGTTAGTTATGCCATACATAAACGCGCCGGAAAACATGTCGCCGGCCCCATTCGTGTCAACAACTTCGACCGTGTGTGGCTCGATATCAATGTAATTCTCACCATCATAAAGCAACGAGCCTTTAGAGCCGCGAGTTACCACAAATTGCTTCGCTTTTGTTTTTAGTGCTTCGCAAGCCGCTTCAAGTGTATCGACACCAGCCCATTTCATCGCTTCTTGCTGGTTACAAAAAAGCAAATCAACGCCGTCGCCTAAAACTTCATTGACCGCGTCACAAAAGTATTCAACCATGGCCGGATCAGAAAATGTCATTGCTGTTTTGATATTGTTGGCAACGGCAAATTCTTTCATCTCAATAATGGCAGCTTTGGCACTTTGTGAAGTGACTAGATAGCCTTCTAAGTACATTATTTCAGATTTTTTCGCCGCCTCAAAATCCATTTCCGAAATCGAAATGTCATCCGACACTCCAAGGTAGGTCTGCATGGTTCGTTCTGCATCGGGAGTTATCATCACTAAGCAGCGACCGCTGAGTCCATCGACCCGTTGGCTGTTAGTGTTGGTTTTGATGTTGTGCTCGCCAAGGCCTTCGATAAAAAAGTCACCAGTTTCATCGTTAGCCACACGGCAGGAGTAAAAAGCGCTGCCACCAAACTGACTTAGCGCATACAGTGAATTTGCCGCTGAGCCGCCGCCCGCGCGCTTCTTTAAACTGTAGTTTTGGTTAAGCTGTTCTAAAAGAAGGTTCTGCTGGTCGCGATCAACCAGCGTCATTAAACCTTTTTCAATCCCATGCTCGGTGAAAAAGCTGTCTTGGACTTCAAATTCTTTGTCCACGATAGCATTTCCAATTCCGTATACGTCATATTTCGTCATCGAGCTTACTCTCACTTTGTCGTGTAGTTAATGGTGTAGTTAATGGTGTAGTTAATAATCTAGCTAATAGACTTATTGATCGAACAAATACCAGCTTTAAAATATGGCCTGATTCGTGTTGATCGATAAACTAAAGTCTAGTTTTTTATCAAGGCAAATGCTTTCTCGGCAGCGTCCAAGGTATGCTGAATTTCAGCGTCGCCATGAGCGGTTGAGATAAATCCGGCTTCATAAGCAGACGGCGCTAGATACACGCCATTATCCAACATGCCATGGAAGAAGGTTTGAAAGTTCTCAATATTGCAGGCTGTCACTTGATCGAAACGGGTGACTGTTTCTTCTTCGCTGAAGAAACATCCAAACATGCCGCCCATTTGATTAGTAGTGAATGGCACGTTAGCAGCTTTTGCTCTTTCTCTTAAGCCAGACAGCAATGTCGTGGACCTGTCGTTTAGCCCCTCATAAATGCCAGGCTGAGATATTTGATCTAACATGGCAAGCCCTGCCGCAACGGCCAATGGGCTGCCGGCAAGTGTGCCGGCCTGATAAACGCCGCCAAGAGGAGCAATATGATCCATGATATCAGCGCGGCCTCCGAAAGCGCCAACCGGCAGACCCCCGCCAATCACTTTGCCTAAAGTGGTTAAATCGGGTGTCACGCCGTAGGCGGACTGCGCGCCTCCTAATGCCACTCTAAATCCTGTCATTACTTCATCAAAAATAAGCACACTGCCGCTTTCTGAGCAGACTTCACGCAAGCATTCTAGAAAGCCCGGAATTGGAGGCACAAAATTCATATTGCCAGCAATTGGCTCAACGATGATGCAGGCGATTTGATCACCTTTTTCAGCAAAGAAACTCTTTACCGCATCGATGTCGTTATAGGTAAGAACATGTGTCAGGTCTGTGTAAGCTTTTGGAACGCCAAGAGAATCCGGCTCGCCTAAGGTTAGCGCGCCAGAACCGGCTTTGACCAATAGGCCGTCTACATGGCCGTGATAGCAGCCTTCAAATTTAACGATGATGTCTCGGCGTGTATAGCCTCTAGCAAGCCGAATTGCGCTCATGGTGGCTTCTGTGCCAGAGGTCACTAGCCGTACTTTTTCAATGGAAGGTACTAGTTCACAGATTTTTTTAGCAATCTGAATTTCGCCCATCGTTGATGCGCCATAGCCAAGGCCTTGCTTAAGTTGCTCTTGCAAAGCCTCTACAACAACGGGATTCAAATGGCCCAGAATCAGAGGCCCCCATGCGCCGACATAGTCGACATAGCTATTGTCATCAGAGTCTACGAGATAGGCGCCTTTGCCGCTTTTAAAAAACAATGGGTCTCCGCCAACCCCTTTGAAGGCGCGAACTGGAGAGTTAACTCCACCGGGAATATATTGAAGCGCCAGGTCAAACAATTCCCTGGAATTATCATGATTCATTAAAACTAGCCTTTATTTGTAAGTGAGTAGGTGGTGGTTATTGGAACAGTTTATTTGCGGTTGCTTCAACGCGGCCTGCAGCATTTTTTCCACTACTGTTTCCATTGCTTTCTCTATTATTGTTTCTGCTATTGTTTCTATTGTGGCCGCCGGCGAAAAGACTGTGAACAGCTGCCGACATGTCGGCCCCGTTTCGCCATTTTCCGCGTTGGCGGCGCCGATAGCAACCGGCGGTATTAGCGGTGCATGCCTAGCCTTGCTCTATATTTCACTGTTGGCATGAGATGCGTCTGGTTTAGTGCGAGAAAATAAAAAAACCACCAAAGCAATCTTGCTATCGGTGTCTTGTTCCTTGCGCATGGCTCTGCCTGAATCTTAACGGCAGGTTATATCAACTATAACCCTCTTGCCTCTTGCTTTTTCGTTGTCTCAGGGGTTAGCGCTGAGGAGGCTCGTGAAAACGACAATCACTGCATTCAGTGCGCAATTCTCGCGCGCCGGTTTTGAGGCAAAAACTTACTGTATCGCCGATAATCAATAAAATATTATACGCATGACGGCTGCGTAAAAGTTCACAAGTTGTTGGTTTTTTAACGGGAAATCCCTGCTAGATCCTTCTGAATCTAAGCGAGTGCGGGTTTAACTACAACCAGCACGACGATTGCGATCAGCACAAACACGGGCAGTTCGTTAAACACTCTGAAAAAAACATGGCCGCGAACGGTGGTTTCTTCTCTAAGTTGTTTCATATACCACCAGCAGTAGGTGTGGAAAACTACCACCAAGGCGACCAAGCCAAGTTTGGCGTGCATCCATGGCTGATACATGAAGTAGCTGGCGTTTGCGATTAATAACCAGCTGCCCAAAGCGATAGTTAATACTGCTGAGGGAGTAGTGATGCCCCAAAAAAGTTTCCGTTCCATGATGACGAAGCGATCTTTGCTAACTTGATCCTCGCTCATGGCATGGTAAACGAACAACCGTGGCAGATAGAAGATGCCACTGAACCAGCAAATAACAAAGACAATGTGAAACGCTTTAACCCAGAGCATTATACTGCGGCCTGTAAGATGTAGAGTAGTAATTGTAGCAAATTATTGGCTTGCTTACCCAGGCCGAATAGCGTCCTAAGCCGTTGATTTTACGCGATGAAATTTATCGATTTATTGCAATATCAGAAACGCGGTGTAAGATACGCGGTCGAGTAATTATATACGCTAGCTGTAGAGAAAAAGTGCAATTTTTATACAGCTGCGTGGTCAAAGAGTTGCTGTTCTATTATTTATCTAAACGAGTCATTTTGAATTCTTTTCTAAAAATTTCATTTTCTGGAGATTTGGCGTGATCAAGGTTGGAATCATCGGGGGTACTGGTTATACAGGGATTGAGCTGCTCAGGTTGCTGTGCCCACGAGATGACGTAACTGTGGCTATTGTGACATCCAGAGAGCACGCGGGGACGGCGATTCATGACTACTTTCCTAATCTGCGCGGGCATCTGAGCTTAAGTTTTTCGAATCCTGAAACTGCCGATTTCAGCCAATGCGATGTGGTTTTTTATGCCACCCCTCATGGTGTTGCGATGCGCTCGGCAGCGACTGTGTTAGCCAGCGGTCCCAAAATTATTGATTTATCAGCCGATTTTAGAATCAAAGACGTTGCCTTATGGGAAGAATGGTACGGCACTGTTCACAGTGCCCCGGACCTAGTCCAGCAGGCGGTCTATGGTTTGCCTGAGGTTAATCGAGAAGTCATAAAAACGGCGGATATTGTAGCGGTTCCAGGGTGTTATCCCACCGCAATTCAATTGGGATTTTTGCCTTTGTTGGAAGCTGGGCTGATTGATTCAAGTAGGTTGATTGCCGATGCTAAGTCTGGAGTCAGCGGCGCTGGTAAAAAAGCCGCTGAAGACTACTTACTGTGCGAGGCAAGCGAATCGATTCGTGCTTATGCGTTGGGCGGACATCGTCATCATCCTGAGATTTGCCAGGGCCTAGACGCGGCATCTAACTCGCCCGTTGGATTAACTTTTGTGCCACACTTAACCCCAATGGTTCGGGGTATTTTGGCAACGTTATATGCACCACTCAATTCTGATAACAAGGTCACAATAGAGCAGTTGCAATCAATTTTTGAAGACCGGTATGCTGGTGAGGCATTTGTAGATGTCTTGCCGCAGGGCATACTGCCTGCAACTCGAGATGTAAGAGGCACCAATCGCTGCTCGATCTCGGTAAACTACTCGGCCCATACAAATACGGTAGTTGTGGTCTGTGCTGAGGACAACTTAGTGAAAGGGGCTGCAGGGCAAGCCATACAGAATATGAATATAATGTTTGGAATAACCGAAACCCAAGGGCTTAACGCGATAGCGCTGAACCCATAGAGGGGAGACGACATGAAATTCAGTGCCTCAAAATTGAAGCAGCTGGATTTCAAAGAATTGTGTTTTTAATGGGCAGGTTTTAAAGATAAAGGGTTTTTAAGGCAAGCAGTCGATTTTTTGAACTCGGAGACGTAAGTGCCCAATGTAGTCAAAGGCAGTAAACAGGAACGCATGATGGTAGTGCCTTATCGGCCTGCGCGTCGCGTTATTCTTGGTATTCTTCTAGTGGTCGGAGTTGGGGCCAGTGCTGCGGGAGGGTTTCTTTACAGTTACTATGTAACTATAGAATCGCAGCAAGGCGAGCTTGCTAGCCGCGAAGAGCTGTTTGAAGAGTTGCAGTCCAGTGTCCTTGAAAATTCTGAGCTGCGTAGACAAATAGCTATATTGGACCGGTCTAGCGTGATGGATCAGCGTGCTACAGAGGAAGTGCATTCGACTATTGTGACCTTGCAGGAGAGAGTCGCTCAGCTGGAGCAGGATATTGTCTATTATCGACAAGTAGTGTCGGATGAAACCGGTGAAACTGGCCTTGTCATTAGTCAGCTAGACATCGCCACCACATCGACAGCGGGGGTTTACAGTTACAAGCTTGTTTTACGCCAATTGGATGCGGACGGAGACAGTTACCTTATCGGCTTTGTGAATATCAATCTTGTTGGTAGCCAAGGTGAGGATCAAATGATTGTTCCTTTACGTGAGGTGTCGCAGGAGCAAGAACTTTTAGATATTCGCCTGCGCTTTAAGTACTTTCAAAACATAGAAGGCTCGCTCAGTCTGCCCGATGGCTTTGTACCTGAGCGGGTTCAAATAGCCGCAGTTTCAACAGAACCTGTGGAAAAAGATATTAACCAGGACTTCAGTTGGGTCGTGGAAGGAGAATAGCTAAGGGTATGAATAATGTTTAACAAATCAGCAGAGCCAGCAAAAATGACTGGAGGTCTTAGTCATACGCTGATCTCTCGAACCACGGAAGTAGTCGGCGATATACATTTTAGCGGCGAACTGCTTGTGGAGGGAAAAGTAAAAGGAAATATTTTTGCTGAGGATGATTCCGATGCATTGATTCGCGTTGCTGAGAAAGGCGCGGTAGAAGGCGAAATATGCGTGCCATCGGCAGTAATCAATGGTTTGGTTGAGGGAGATGTGCGCTCGTCAAAGCACATCGAACTTGCCGCTAAAGCGACCGTTATAGGCAATGTTTACTACAATCTGATTGAAATGGTGATGGGATCAGAGGTGAACGGCAATCTTATGCACCTCAGCGCAAATCAAAAAGAAGCCAAGCGGATTGCAGCCGAAAGCAAACCGGCTGACAAGAAGTCACTGCCATTTGATAGTTCCGGCTTGCAAGAGTCCTAGGTCTGGTTAATTTACTGTTCGGAGTGCCGTTGTAATACTTGACTCTTTTACTTGGTTTTAGCCATAATGAGGGTTAGTTGGATCTCTCGGCAATTAGTTGTTCGCTCGGGATCTTCTGCACAGCCTCTCATTTCTAGGTTAAGTTTATGTCAGTAGTTCAATCACACGCCCCTGTCATCATGTCGTTTACCGACACGGCTGCAGACAAAGTCCAAAGCCTGATTACTGAAGAAGGTAACGACCTGCTGAAGCTACGTGTCTTTGTCACTGGCGGAGGCTGCTCAGGTTTTCAGTACGGTTTCTCTTTTGACGAAGAAGTGAATGAAGACGACACGCTTGTGGAAAATAAGGGTGCGACCCTGCTTATCGATCCTTTGAGCTATCAATATTTGGTGGGAGCTAAAGTGGATTACTTGGAAGGCCTGGAAGGATCTCGCTTTGTGGTTAACAACCCGATGGCCAGCACGACGTGCGGCTGTGGTGCTTCTTTCTCTATCTAGGTCAGTCGCTATTTAATTCTGGCCCTTTTGTTTAATTCGAGCCCTTTTGTTTAATTCGAGCCCTTTCTAGTTCGGCCTAATTCAATTTATTCTGGGCTCGTACTATCTAAGTCGGTTTGCCTTTTGACTAGGCTATATCCTTAGAAAATCCTTAAAGTGCCCTCTAATAAATTTCTTTAAGTCTTAGCCTTAAGCAGAATAAATCCCGCCCAAGATCACGGGCCTTACAGCCCCAGTGAAGGCGCTTGTGTCTATCTTTCGCTCCAGAATTCTCATCCTTGCCATCCATGCGAAAGCAACCGCTTCTACCCAGTCTGGATGAATGCCCAAGGCAGCGGTCGAGTCGACCTGGCAGTAAGGGAGTTTGCTGGCCAATGAAGCCATAAGGGCGGAGTTATGCGCGCCACCACCGCAGACATAAAGCGCGGTGGGTTTCATAGTTAAGCTTATATCAGCGGCTATTGTGGCTGCGGTAAACTCAAGCAGCGTCGCTTGCACGTCAGCGGGAGAGACGTTGCTAAAATTGCTAAGCTGTATCTCAAGCCAATCGCCATTGAATAATTCGCGGCCAGTGCTCTTAGGATTTGGCAGCTTAAAGTAGGGCTGCGCCATAAAAAGCTCTAAAAGTGTTGGCTCAATTTGACCCGTTGCGCCCCAGTCACCGTTTTCGTCATAGCGTTTTTGTTGGTGCTTGCCAATCCAATAGTCCATCAAAACATTGCCAGGGCCGGTATCAAAAGCTAGGTTTTTCCCAGAGGCTGGTAAACAGGTAATGTTGGAAATGCCGCCTATGTTAACGACAGCTCGATCGGCTTGGTTGGAGTAAAAAACATCTTGATGCAACAGCGGGGCAAGCGGTGCACCTTGCCCGCCCGCTGCAACATCCATGCGCCTGAAATCTGCAACCGTTTTGATTCCGCTTAAGTAAGCAATAGAATTTGCATCACCCAACTGCATGCTAAAAGGGTAGTCGCCGTTCGGTTTATGCCACACGGTTTGGCCATGACTGCCGATTGCTGCAATGTCCTTGGCATGGGTCTTGGAAATGGCTAAAAGCTCATTCACAGCGGCTGCAAAAAAATGCCCAATCTTGATATCTAGGGTGCCGAGTTGCGCGGGACTTAAAAGCTCGCCTGTGCAAGCTTGAAGCACCTCATTTCTTATTTCTTCTGGGCTAGGCTGAAAGTGAGTACTAACTATTTTCGGCTTGTTATCACTGAAATCTACCAATACACAGTCTACGCCATCGACACTGGTACCGGAAATCAGCCCTATATAAAGTGTAGAAGGGAGGGTGAGAGTAGAGGTGGCCATGGCGGCTTTAATCGGCGCTTGGCGGATTGAGAGTAACCATCTGTGAGACGTTCATCTCGTTAAAGCGTGTTGTTAGCTCTGTGGTCTGGGTTCTAAATCGGTCCAATTCTGCGGCATCAATAGACTCAGCTTTGGGAAGCTTATCTATTATTGTGCGTGGGTTCTTGTGGACACCGCTCATTAAAAATTCGTAATGCAAATGGGGGCCGGTAGCTCCACCTGTAGAACCTACGTAACCGATGATGTCACCTTGGCGAACTCTGACGCCGCGCTTAATGCCCTTGCCGTATTTGGAAAGATGAGCATATTTAGTCTCGAAACCACCGCTGTGCTCTAGGATGACAAGATTGCCAAACGAGCCGTAACGAGAGGCGCGGGAGACCTTGCCATCACTGGTTGCTCTGATTGGGGTGCCGCGAGGTGCCGCGTAGTCAGTTCCTTTGTGGGCGCGAATAGTATTCAAAATTGGGTGCCGGCGGTTGGGGTTAAAATTAGAGCTGATGCGAAAAACATCCAATGGGCTACGCAAGAATGCTTTACGCATGCTTTCCCCTTCTGGGTTGTAGTAGCCGATCTCACCTTCATCATTGATGTATCTGACAGCGGTAAAGGTCTTGCCTTGATTGATAAACTGAGTCGCTAGAATTTGACCGTTACCGATGAATTCGCCGTCCAAGTACTCTTCTTCATAAAGAATACTAAATTCGTCATCGGTTCTTGGGTCTAAGATGAAGTCGATTACGCCACCAAAAATATTGGCCATTTCCATGATGTGTATCGCTGGAATTTGCTCGCGCTGCCCCGCCATGAATAGGCTGTCAGAAATCGTGCCTACTTTGAAGGAGTGCTGAATTTGTGCTTCTTTGAGTATTGCTTCAACTTGGTAGCTGCTGTTCAGGCGGGTGAATAAATAGCCTTCTAGTGGGGTTTTAAAGACTCTTAGCTGTTCTAGTCCGCCGGCATCAGGGATCATAAAGTCGAGTTTATAGCCCGGGTAAAGTCGGTTTAAAACCTTGGCTTCGTCGCTGCTATTTAGAACTCGAAACAAATCTTGATCAGATAAGCCCACTTTGGTAAAGATGGCCGAAAGATTGTCACCTTGCTGTACTTCGATGTTTTGCCAAGCGCTTTTTACGCTTTTACTGAATGAATCCTCGACAGGAGCCGGATCTACTGCAACCACAAAATCGGACAGTTCGAGCGCTTGCGCCTCTTCGCTGATGGTCTCTGCTTGCGGGGTTTTTTTCTGGATAGAGACCGGAATATTGATGCTGGCTGTTTCTGTGACAGTTGTCCCTTTGTCGCTGCTGGGGATAATTAGCAGCAACAAAAATAGAGCAACCAGCACTCCGGCTAGATACATATGATCCTTCGGATAATGCTTGTCAAAAAACTGCTTGATGAAGTTGATGCTACTCATAGTTTAATTCTTAGTGTGAAATTCTATGTTTGGTTATTAGGAAGCGCGCGATTATAACAACAGCTACTATGATTCCCAGCTGCTTTTTTAGTTCATTTTCTGACTAAAATGAGTTGTTCTCGTGTAGTATCTGCGTTGTTTTTAGCTCGACTTAAATAGACTATTCTTCTGTCTGGGTCGGCAATGTCGAGAATTATCTTAGGTTTGTGATGCACTTATCTGATTTAGCGACTTTGTAAAATAGCGCGATTGGTCAACTATCTGTGGCAGCAAGGGTCAAAAATGACTAGTAACAACACCGACATTATTAATGATCTGCAGGAGCGGGAGCTGATCTCGCAGCTGGCAGGTGGAGAGGACTTAAAGCAACACTTGGCGAGTGGCAGTAGAACGCTATATTGCGGTTTTGATCCCACTGCAGAAAGCCTGCATATAGGCAGCCTGGTGCCATTGCTGGCCTTGAAGCGGTTTCAGATCGCAGGCCATACACCGATTGCATTGGTAGGTGGTGCCACCGGTATGATCGGGGATCCGAGTTTTAAAGCGGCGGAACGCTCGCTGAATACCACCGACGTGGTGGGTGAATGGGTTGAAAGGCTTAAGCCGCAGCTCAGTCAATTTTTAGATTTCGATAGCGCTAGCAACCCGGCTAAGTTAGTTAATAACTTGGACTGGACTCGTAACTATGATGTGCTTAGCTTTCTTAGAGATGTTGGTAAACACTTCTCTATTAATGCGATGGTGCAGAAAGAATCAGTCAAACAACGTATCGAGCGTGAAGGTGAAGGCATCTCGTTCACTGAATTTAGCTATATGATTTTGCAGTCCTATGACTTTGCTCAGTTGAATAAGCAGTACAGCTGTACCTTACAGATAGGTGGTAGCGATCAGTGGGGTAATATTACCGGCGGTATCGATCTCACCAGACGCATGAATAGCGCTCAGGTTTTTGGCGCAACGCTGCCTCTCGTGACCAAATCAGATGGCTCTAAGTTCGGCAAGACAGAGTCTGGCACGATTTGGATTAGCCCAACAAAAACATCACCTTATGCTTTCTATCAGTTTTGGCTGAACGCAGCAGATGCAGATGTGTACAAGTTTCTTAAGTACTTCACCTTCTTAAGTGTGGGTGAGATCAACGAGATTCAACTCAGCGATGAAGCCGCTCAGGCGAAGCCTGAGGCGCAGGGCATCCTTGCGAAGCACGTGACGGAGCTTGTACATGGCGCAACGGGCTTAACGGGAGCCGTGCGCATCAGTGATGCTTTGTTCTCTGGCAACATTGGCAGCTTGACGCTCGATGACCTTAAACAGTTAGAGTTGGACGGTCTTCCCTGCACTACTATTAGAAGTGGTGAAGAGGAAGCTCAAATAGTGAATGGGTTAGTGAAAACCGAACTCGCTAAATCGAATAAAATGGCACGAGAATTTATTGGAAACAACGCAGTTAGTGTAAACGGAGAGACAATTAAAAGTGTTGACTTTGTGTTTTCACATGAAGTTGCTCTTTGCGATTGCTACTTTGTTTTAAGAAGAGGCAAAAAGCTCTTTCATTTAATTAAATTAGTTTGATATTAAGGTAGGCTACAAGCCCCTAAATCCGGCGTTTTCTAGTAGCAAGAAATTATTTTGCAAATACTTTACCTTTTTCTCTCTCAGGGGCTTGTCAAAAGTCTTATTTCACGTACAATTCGCCTCCCTTGTGTCGACGGCATCAGGCAAAAAGTTCTTTAAAAATTCGAATCAAGTAATAGAGGTGGGTGCTTGCTGAGGAAGGTTTAAACTCAATTAAACTTAGCTTCGGGCTCGCTGGATTTTCCAGTGACGATGAAGTCTTTCAA
>JBLGBJ010000060.1:0-12378 GCA_047617605.1 Pseudohongiellaceae bacterium
GGGCTCAGAGTAAAAGTTACATCAATCACTTGCCGAACCGCTAATAGTCTAATTTTAATTTTACTCTCAGCCCTTTTCTCCTAACGCCTCTTTTCCTTCCCGGCCTGTCATCGCGAATTAGTCGCACTGGCGACTGAAACCCCAATGCTTGTGCTTCAGCTCACTAGGTCAGCAATCAGTTGAGGGCCGTTTTCTTCGGTTTCCAAAACTCCAAGTCAGGGATGGGGGTGTTGTTTGTGAGCAATCAGGCGCGAAGCGTCGTGAACAAATAATACCCCCATCCCTGACGGCATGACTAAATAGCGTAACTAACACTATAGATAATCAGACACTGCCCTTATTTATGACAGCTTGATTAGAGGAGGTTAGTAGAAGCTAATTTTGCTCAACGGTCCAGGCAGATTTCATAATGATCGGCCCAACTCCTTTATTCGTCGCAATGGTTAATAGTTTACTAAATTTAGATTCGTACCAAAGTAGGCCGCTCTTGTCGGCCATGCCGCCGAGCACATAAAATTCGCCGATTCGCATGGCGAATCTCTCAACCTCCAAAGTGATAGAAAGAATTTCCCCTTTTTGGAAGGGACCATGGTTTATGCCTTCAAAGTTTGTCGTGAGGAAAGAGGCAATGGGCTCCTCTGCCGATCTCATAAAGGCAAAACCAAAATGCCCTTCCATGTTGTTAACAAGAACTTCAACTTCCATTTTAAGGACTAAAGTACTAAGCGGGACCACTTCAGTTACATCCTGCCCATCGAGGGTCTGTACCGACACTGTATTAATTCTGCAGTCCTGAACCTCCGCCTCCGTAGCAGACTGTTCTCGGTTTTCTACTTCACCACGAACGTCCTCGCGAATATTATTGTAGCTTTTAGAGCTATTGCAAAAGTCCTCATAGTCGGCCACGACTTTATCACTGTCGCCTATTTCTCTAATGTGTCCTTCATGAATCCAGATGGCGGTATCGCACAACTCTTGAATATGGAACATCGAGTGGCTACAAAACACCATGGTTTTTTTGTCAGAGCGAAACTGATTCATTCGCTGCACGCACTTTTTCTGAAACGCCATATCGCCAACTGATAATGCTTCATCAATAACTAAAATGTCTGGTTGCACCATCGTTGCAATTGAAAACGCGAGTCGAACATACATGCCCGAAGAATAGGTTTTAACTGGCCTGTCAATAAAATCACCCAGTCCAGAAAACTCGATGATGCTGTTTTCCATCTCAACAATATTTTCATCCGACACACCCAGCAGAGCCGCATTGAGGAATATATTTCGCCGCCCAGTGAAATCCGGATGAAAGCCGGCCCCAAGTTCAAGAAGTGCAGCTACCTGCCCCTGAGTAGCAATGGTTCCGTTTGTAGGCTGAAGTGTCCCAACCAATAGTTTTAGCAGGGTAGATTTGCCCGCGCCGTTGTTGCCAATAATGCCAAAACTTTTGCCGTCGGCCACGGCGAAGGAAATATCAGTTAAGACTTTAAAAAGCGTGTGCTTGGGCTTTCGACTAATCAATTCGATTAGACGATCCTGCGGCCTCTTATAAATACGAAATTCTTTATTGAGGTTCTCAACGGCTATACGTGGGAGCTTGGACATATTTATTAGGTAGTAGTTATTAGTGAATGATTTCTAGAGCACATCGCCAAATGCATGTTTTATCCGCATAAAAAGCCAGCCACCTAAAACATAGCTGATAATTGATACCGGTACGATAATCATTAAGTGCACGGGGCTAACGGTACCAAGCAAGACAATCTCGCGATAAGCGCTTATAAAGCTGTGCATTGGATTTAGCAGGAAAAGACGCTGTATCGTTTCACTTTGGATCAGAGTAATTGGGTAAATAATAGGGGTTAGAAAAAACCAAACCGTTAGTAGCAAGGCAATCATCTGCTGCAGGTCGCGCAGAAAAACGCATAAGGCACTAATCACCGCCACAAGACCTAAGGTGAATAAAAACTGCAAACCAAAGATAAAGGGCAGCAATATCCAAGAGACACTTAAGTACCCCCTAAAGGCAAGATAGATCAAAAATAAGGTAAACCCGATCACATGCGTGAGGTAAGGAATAACCGTGCCGGTTATCGGAATAATTTGCACGGGAAACAGGACTTTAGTAATAAGCGGTGCTTTCTCTATCACTAAACTAGGCGCCCTGCCAAAGGCATCTGCAAACGCAAACCAGGGCAGGTAACCAATCATAAGAAAGATAACAAAATTGATTTCGCCAAATTCTGGAGGCGCACGCATTCTGAAAATGTAGCTAAAAACAAAGGAATAAATTATCAGTAGGACAATCGGGGTCAGAAAAAGCCAAAGTACACCACCCATGGATGCCGTAAACTGAGAGAAGAAATCCTGCCTAGTGAAGTTGTGAAACAGCCGGTAATTGACAAAAGGTGCCCGTAGCCATTCGCGAATAAGATTGAAAAACATTGCCTGTCCAGTATTTGGAATTAAGGGCCTAGGATGGTGAACGCCTTTGGCACTCTAAAGTCTGCAAATTTAACCACGAATACAGTGAAATAACTAAATTAAGTGTCTTGGTAGAAATACTTTGCTGCTAGTGAACAGGCTTGCTTGTCTGGGGGATCGTGGCGGCCGGCTCGAGTTCCTGATCTTGTTCTAGCTCAGAATCTAGCCCGCTCATCCATTCTGGCCAAACGGTGGCTGGCCATTGGGCTAGCAGCCATTGTTGGTGCAGTATGGCTAGCCATTGTCTTAACTGCCGAGGCTCAAAACCTAAGGCTACTTTCTCGGCAGTCTGTGCCGCGCTGTCTTTGAAAATAAAGCCAACGGCGCCGTTGGCGGCACGATTGATATCAACCTCTTGAATTAACAACGCGCGAGTAGCACTGGTGCTTGTTACAGCCTCTTGCGGGGTGAGGTCTGCTTGCGCTGCCTGTTGGGCGAACTCTTGCAGTAGTTTGTTAGCGTCATCGTCCTGGCTTGGATTTTGAATGGCCTCAGGCGAGTGAGTAGAAAGTTCGTTCACCAGGTGAGAGATTATTCTAAGTGCCAGGCGCTGGGTTAACCAAAGGCATAGCGCATTGCCCGTCTGGTCTTCACCGGTGAGCCGAAACCTATCTTCGGCCTCGATGTATTCGGAAGTTAGTCGATGCAGTTCTAACATAAGTTTAAAATAGTTCGAGCATAAGTAAGTGCGAGATCAATAGAGTTTTAGCATGGTGGTGCTTAGGCAATGCTTAGTCGAGACGAATCAAACTAAAAATGGCTCTTGTTTTTGATGTCTCACTTAACTTGATCTTAGCCCGAGCCTAACTAGTTAGGAGATTCTAGCCAGCTACTGACTTCAACCATATCTTCGGCGCTGAGCAAGCCCGCTTCACGCTTGAGAAAAACTAGAAATTTCACATGATTATATCTAGCTTGCTGTAAGTCCCGCTGGGCACTGAATTGATCGCGCAACGCATTCAATACATCCACACTAGTAACAACACCTAAGCTGAAACCTTGCTGCATGGCAGTTGAAGAAAGCGTTGCCGATTCAAGTAGTTTTCTTGCAGCGGCAATAAAGTTTTCAGCGGCGGCCACCTGCAAATAAGCAGAACGAACTCGCTGGTTGGCTTCCAATTCAACTATTTGCAGCTGACTCTGAGCCAAACGGTGCTGGCTTGCAGCTTCACTTACCGCAGCACGGTTGCTGCCGCCGGCATAGAGGGGGATGGTGACATCAAGGCCAAGGTAGGAAAGGTCGGTTTGATCGATAAACTGATTATCGAAGCCGAGGTTAGATTGCTGAATTAGGGCAGTAAGGCTTACTTGAGGCATATAGGCCCCTTTGCGCTCGGAAATGCTTTTATTGGCTGCTTGCACCGCATATTGCTGAGCTTCAATTTGGTGATTGTTTTCTTTTGCCTGATTCACCCAATAGTTAACGCTGTTTTGCAATGGCGGCACCGTGGCGTTATCTCTCAGGCCCAAAAGATCGCCAGCTGTTATGCCAGTCGCCGAAAAAAGGGCTTCTTGATTAAGTGCCAGCTCGGTTTGTAATTTGAGCTGTTCGGCCTCAACCGCAGCTACGCTAGCCTGCGCTTGATAAAGATCTGTAATCTGCGTGAGTTGCCTGTCATAGAGGTTTTGAATTTGGTCCAGCTGGTTTGCGACGGCTTCCAGCTCCGAGGCGATAGAGTCTAGAGCGTCTTCCGCTTGCAGCACGTTAAAATAACTTTCGGCTACTACAGTGAGCAAATTGGCAAGAGCGCCGTAGTATTCCGCTTCTAGTTGGTTTTCTATAAAGGACGCTTGGCTGCGTGCGGCAAAAGCCTGCCAGTTAAATAACACTTGGGTCAACTGAACCGAGAAACGCTCACCGTCAAAGGTTGATAGTAGATCAGCGGCATCACGTCGGCGGTTATCTGTTATGCTTCCTCGAGCAGTTACCTGCGGTAACAAGCGGCCACTTGCCTGTTTCTTTCGAGATGAGCCTATATTCAAACTTTCTTCGGCCATTTTGAGCGTCGGACTAAACTCGATTGCCGCACTAAGGAAATCCTCTAGCGTGGTCCCTATTTCCGGCTCGGCAAATTCCGCAGCTTGGATAGTGTGCGAAACTATCGACGATAAACAAAGAGTAGTTGCTACAAAAAGAGCTTTAAGTTTCATGGCATCAATCTTCTATGAAGCTGCGAGCAAGTGCGCTGGAAAATGGCTTGAACAAATACTGCATAAAAGTTCGTGAGCCTGTATTGATAAACGCTTCTGCGGGCATACCCGGAAGCAAAATAAGATCACCAAGATTAGACTTGCCTTCATCAGTAACGGCTATGCGCGCCAAATAGTGGGGCATGCCAGTTTGTTCGTCGATGATACGGTCAGCAGACAGATTAATGACTTCCCCAAGAATTGTTGGAACGGCGCTTCCAAAAGCTGAAAAACGAATAGTCGCATCCATGCCCACGGCTACCCTGTCAATGTCATTGGGAGAAACCTGAGCATCAACAATAAGTTCCTCGCTTTGGGGCACAATGTTGGCGATAGGAGTGCCCGGCTGAACCACTCCCCTGACAGTGTGGTATTGCATGCCGTTAACGATACCTGCAACAGGTGCCCGCACAACAGTTCTGCTGACAATATCTTGCAGTGCGTTAATTCGCTCGGTGGAGTCTTTAATACTGGTTTGGGTTTCACCCAACTGGTTAACCACTTCGGTAGTAAACTGGCGCTGTGTTTGAATGATCTGCAGGCGCGCTTCGCCAATTTCAATCTCGGTAGTGGAGATGTTGGCTGCCAGTTCTGATGCATCACCTTTTAATGAGGCTACGCTTCTCTCAAGCTCTCGAAGGCGGTTTTTATCAGAAAAACCTTGGCTTAGTAACTCTCTGACATCATCAAGTTCTTCTGCATAAGATGCAGCTAATTCTTCTTTGGTAGCTTGTAATGAGCCTAATCCTAACATTTTAGCTTGCAGCTGTTCGACGCGTTGCTCTAGAACTTCAATACTTCCTTCTAATGCGGCTTTTTGGGATTGAAATATAGAGTTTTGCGCATCGATTTCCTGTCTAACATCCACCAGAGCTTTGTCCAAGGTTTCTGGATAAAATATCTGGTCCAAGCCATCCCGCTCGGCGATCAGGCGCGCTTCTCTTACCTTAAACGCCACATACTGGGCATTGGCAATGCCCAGCTGAGCCATAGGCTGAGTGGAATCAATTTCTAAAAGGGCTTGGCCTGCATCGACCACATCACCGTTGTTAACCATGATGTCGCTTATGATGCCCCCTTCCAGATGTTGGACTACTTGGCTATAGGAGCGCACATTTACCGTGCCCGGCGCATGAGCGGCACCTTCCAGAGGGGCGATCGCAGCCCACACCCCAAAAACACCAAAGACTAAAAACAGTATTATCAGGCCCACGCGCATCGGCGAGGCAATGCTGGTATCCACCGGGTTTGGTGCTTGCTCGGGGGCAGGAGGGTTGGGGATGTTCTCTATAATCACTTTAAAATCCTAAGTTCAGGCCTGGGTTCAGGCTCTGTTATCCGGCAGCGCTTTGAGGAGCTGAGGCTGGGGCCATTAAACTGGCGAGTACCTGATCTCTAGGACCAAAGCCCACGGCCGCGCCTTCTTTCATTACCAGTATTTTGTCCACACACTGCAAAACCATGGTGCGGTGGGTGATAACCACTACGGTGCAGCCATTTGCCTTGATGCGCTTAAGGGCTTCAACCAATTCCTTCTCGCCTTGATCATCGAGATTCGAATTGGGTTCGTCTAACACCATAAATCTAGGATATCCATACACGGCTCTCGCAAGACCTATGCGCTGGCGCTGACCGCCAGAGAGCACGCCACCGGCACCGCCGATTCTGGTGTCATAACCGTTGGGCAGGTGCAGAATCAAATCATGAACCCCAGAGAGTTTGGCAGCTGCAACTATTTTCTCAGGGTCTTCGTCGCCGAAACGGGCAATATTTTCAGAGACCGTGCCGTCAAATAACTCGATATCCTGGGGAAGATAGCCAATATAAGGGCCGAGCTCGGTGCGATTCCAGGCAGCGATATCGGCGCCGTCCAAACGGACTTTGCCGCTGTAGGCTGGCCAAACACCCAGTAAGGCTCGCGCTAAGCTGGATTTGCCAGAGGCACTGGGCCCGACGATGCCAAGCGATTCACCGGCCTCAAGCGCGATAGTAACTCCCTTAACTGATGGCACTTTGGCGCCTGGAGGAACAACCACTACTTGCTCGGTGGTAAGTCGTCCAACCGGTGCCGGCAGACTCATCGTGTCGGCGTCAGCGGGGATGTTTAGGAGCAATTTGCCGAGGCGATCATATTGCGCCCGTGCCACTGCAAACCCCTTCCAAGTGCCCACCAACATGTCAATTGGCGCGAGAGCTCGGCCAAGTAAAAGTGAGCCGGCGATTACCATGCCAGGTGAAATTTCCCCTCGCAGGGCTAAAAAAGCGCCCAAGCCAAGCAGTAAAGACTGCATCACCATACGAAAGACTTTCGACGTATTCGTTATGGCGCCGGCTCGCCGGCTTGCTTCTGTTTGCAGCTGCAGAACTTCGTTTGAGGTGACTTCCAGTCGATTTCTAATATTTTCAGTCATGCCCATGGCCGCGATGACTTCTGCATTGCGCAGGCTACCGTTTAATTGGCCATTGGCTCTGCCACTTAAGCCATTGGCCTCTTGCAATTTGTCTTTGGTAGAGATTTCATTGACGTAGGCAAACACTACCATGACGATGCCAGCGAAGATGGCGGAGACCCCAAACCACGGGTGGAAAAGGAACATAACGCCCACGTAGATGGGAAACCACGGTGCATCAAAGAAGGCAAAAAGGCCGTTGCCTGTTAGAAACTGTCGCAGCCCGGTAAGATCATTCAGGGGCATTGAGCTGCTGGCTGCGCCGCCGCTTAATAAGGCGTTGCGAAAGGAGGCATCGGAAACGCGTTTCCTGAGGACAGTTTCGATTTTATTGCTGGCGCTGATCAGAATCATGGAGCGCACCCACTCGAAGCCCCCCATAGCGCAGAGCAGTGCTACCATCAATAATGTCAGCATAGTCAAGGTCGACAGGCTGCCGCTGGACATGACGCGGTCGTATACCTGAAGCATGTAAATCACCGGCACCAACATCAGCAAGTTTACGGCAGCACTGAACACGCCTGCATAAATGAAGTAGTGCTTGATGCTTTTCAGGGCATCTAGAAGCTCGGGGTACTTGCCGGAATTTTGATTGTTATTGGGGATAGCCATGTAATTGTACTTATTCTCTTAGGTTATGACTGCATATAGTGAGGCGCTTAAGCTGCTTTTCAACCCCTGCCCTGTTTTTCGCTGGCCAAAAAAATCACAGCGTCTCGCTGCCCTTGGCCAGCTTTTCCAGCGCGGCCAAGTCATTCACCAGCAATAAAGCTGATCCGTCACGTTTAACTATTTGCCGGTTTTGTAAACGCTGAAACACCCGGGTCACGGTTTCTCGGCTCAAATTCAACATGATGGCAATTTCCATGTGCGTCGGCGGGTTATTAATCTTGGTCGCGGCCGAGGTCTGCCTATCTTTCTCAGGCACCAACTCCCACAATTGGCAACAAACTTGCTGTGGAACATTTGGCAGGGCCAGTAACGAGCGCTGAAAAACCATTTGCCGTACTCGAGTTGCTAGCTTCAAGCCTAATACGTTAACCACACTGGCTGCCTTAAGCATGATTTCTCTCATGCTGTTCATGGGCACAGACACCACAACCGCGGGAGTCAGGGCAATAACAAACTCAGGTTGCGGTCCTTGGTCGAAAATACCCACTTCACCGCAAAAGTCACCGGGCTCTACAAAATAAAGGCCTACTTCGCGGCCATCAATGGTAAAATCGACCCCTTGAAGACGCCCCTCGAACAAGAAACAGATTTGGTCTTCTATTTCACCCGCTCTCAGTACCACGCCGCGCCGAGCAAACTTATTGAGAGTTGCCTGTTTTGCAAGCTCAGTCAGAATTGGCCCAGGTAAAGGTTTAAAAATTGCAAACGTGCTCAGTAGTTCCGGGGTTACCGCCATGAACTTATAGCCTTGTCACCGTTAGCTCACTTAAGGTAGTGGCCCGCATTATAAGCAGTTGATAGTTAATAGCAAAAGAGGCTTTTCGTGCTTTGTGTGATTACAATCACCTCCTCGCTCGAAGGTCTAAAGTACATTACAAAACGTACCCTGTAAGGATAATTTACAAAATTGTCGAATCAAGTGCATATTGACCGTTAAGGGCCTTTTTAAAGATAATAAGGCTTATAGTTATGAAGTATGCACAAATACCGCAGTCAAATGCAGGGACTACTTATTATTATGTGCTACCTAGGTACTACGCAGCCATAGAAACGGAAACTTTATTTTAGGTTGCCGCCAATACCCTCAAAACAGCACCAAGCGATTGAATGCCAACATGACATTACAGTGTTTCGACAGTTTGAACGAAATCCTTAAGCCGCTTGCCTTGCGATTGGCTGCGATTGGATTGATCGCCATAGCGCCTATTGTTTTTGCCGAATCGGGGTCTTACCGTCAGCTTGCCTGTGTGAGCCAAGTTTCCGATGTCATCGGCTGTGTCACCCTTGTCTTGGGCAAGGCTCACATTGAATCGGGGCAGAACAATCGTGAAAAGGTAGCAGCAGGTACACAAATCCATGTGGGGGACCAAATAATAACTCAAAGCAATGGCACAGTGCATATTAGCTTTATTGATAAGGCCTCGGTGTCTGTCCGCCAGGATAGCCATTTGGAAATCATCAACTATAAATACGATGAGGCTAATCCACAAAATTCCAGAGTTAAATTTAATCTTGTCCACGGGGTGACCAGAGCTATCTCCGGTAACGCAGCAAAAGGCGCGCGCGAGCAATTTCGGTTAAACACACCAATCGCTGCAATCGGGGTTCGTGGCACTGATTTTGTAGTCAGCGCGACTGACTCGTCTACCCAGGCTCAGGTGAATGAGGGCATTATTGTAATGGCCCCTTTTTCAGTCAATTGCTCCACTGATAGCTTCGGCCCCTGTATCGCTAATTCTCTAGAACTTACCGGCGATTCCATGGAAATGATTGCATTGGATGACAGCGGCTCGAGTCCTAGAATTATGCCTGCTGCCCAAGACCGTGGTTCAGAAGTGCTTCAACAAGAAGCCCGTAGTCTTTTGGCAAGCAATATCAACGATGCTAACCAAGCAGATACTGGCGATGAACCCTATGTTGAAGAAGTGTTTGTTGAAGAGGCTAATTCCACATTGGTTGCCGCGAATACCACGACAAGCACGTCCCTCGCTGACCCTATCACGCCAGAACCTGAAGCGCCTGGTACGGTTACTCCTGAACCCGAGATTCCAGACACTGTTATTCCTGAACCCGAGATTCCAGATTTTACGCCTGAAATACCAGTCACAGCGCTGGCGTTAGCCAAGAACCAGCTTGTTTGGGGTAGATTTTCACAAGGTAAGGGCGACTTAGAGAGAATTACCCTAAGTGCAGCACAAGCCACCCTGGGCAGGGAGGCGACCATATTAGGCGGCGATTACATCCTCTATCGGGATGACGCTGATGCCAATAGAGGCGTCGACCGAAACTTAAGCGTGGTTAATTTTGCTTTGGACTCAGCGCAGGCGTTTTACAATTCCTCAACTGGGGTTGTGGCAATGCAGGTTGTAGATGGCAGCTTAGGCATCGATTTTCAGCAAAACAGTTTTGCCACGCAGCTCAATCTAAATCATGATTTAACCGGCCAGGTGGATTTTATTGCCGCTGGAAACTTGTTTGATGGAGGCTTTTTCCGCTCCAGTAATGACACTCAAAGAATTTCAGGGTCGGTTAGTTTTGATGGCACAGAAGCTGGTTACTTTTTCGAGCGCCAGTTAGAAGGTGGGTTTATAGATGGTCTGACTTTGTGGAATAGCCAATAGTCATGTCTATTCGCCGTTTTTTACAAGCATCCCGCTTTAAGCAATTTGCTGATATTCATCAGCTCTCCCCTCGTAGCGGTCGCCTACTAATGCTTGGGCTGGGCGCAGTAATCAGTGTTTTACTTCTATTGATGTTTCGCTCTGGCTTTGATGTTTTAGAAGAACGTCTGGGTGCTTCAGGTTGGACCCTTTTCGCTGACGAAGCGCTAGAGACGCGCGTTCCAATTGTGGTTATTGATGAGCGAAGCTTGGCAGAGATTGGCCCTTGGCCGTGGACTCGTCCTCAGATCGCAAGCTTAGTGTCTGCCATCGATGAGGCGGGCGCGCAATTGCAACTACACGATATTGTTTACCCACAGGTAAAAGCCGGCGATGAAGAATTGCTGGCAGCCTTGCAGTCCAGTAACGGCGCTCTGCTCACGCAAATCCCTGGACTTCAGCCTGGGCAAGCAACACAGTCAGGATTGATGTCCCATCCATTAACAGGAATTTCCTGTAATGGCGCCTCTGGTTTGTCATTTGTTTCAACCACTAGCTATTTAGCGCCCCCTGCTAGTTTCAGCAGTATTCCAAAAGGCCATATTGCACCTGTTATTTCAGGTGACGGTGCTGTGCGAAAAACACCGGCTATCGTCTGTGTCGACAATCAAGCCTATCCCGCCTTGGCTTTGGCGGCATTTTTCGAAGTGACCAAAAGCAGTGATTGGGAGGCTTCTATAACGGCTGGAAGCAGTATTTTCGATCCGGCTTACACGCTGCGCTTATCCAGTTATCCGGGTTTGGATATTCCTTTGGATAGCGAGGGCAATCTTAGAATCTCTTTTGCTAGTTCTCCTGCTGCATTCTTGGCGATTTCTGCAGTTGACGTGATCAATGGCACAGCGGATAAGTCAATGTTAGATAACCAGTGGGTTCTGGTTGGCGGCACAGCGTTTGGGATGGCAGACATTGTTCCTACGCCTTATTCGGGTGCTACCCCTGGCGTTGAATTACAGGCGCGCTTGCTTGCCAGCTTGCTCAATTTTGATATTCCTTATACTCCGAAATCGGCATTATCTATTCAGGTGTTTTTAAGCCTACTGTTTGCTGCCACCCTTTTTGTTCTCGCTAGCAATGCCGAGCGTCTGTCAGCTTATGGCTTGCCTGTTGCAGTGTTCGCGCTGCCCTTAGCGGCTTTACTGCTTCATGTTCAGCTTTTGCAAAGCTCAAATCTTTGGTTGGGTTGGTTATTGCCAGCGCTTTACAGTGTCACCACAGCAGGGTTGCTGCTTTTATTGGAACATAGTCGGGTTCGAGCAGAGCGAGGCCGTGTGTTTGGCAATCTCAATAGTTATTTGCCAGACGACATAGCCCGCGAGATCGCTTATAGCGTTCCCAATTCAAAGATCAATGCAAAGCGCTGTGATGTCACTTTACTAAGTGCAGACTTGCGTAACTTCTCCGCCTTTGGCGAGGCCAGAGCACCGGAAGAATCAGCCGCAGTACTGCATTTCTTTTTTACTCGTGCCACCGAAATAATTGAGCAACATGGCGGCCGTGTCCATGAGTTCAAGGGTGATAGTCTGCTTGCAGTGTGGGATGGACACCACCAACGCGCGGCCACAGCCGCATTAAAAGCCGCTATTGCCATGCAAAGCGATCTTAGCGAAAGTCTGTTGACGAACTTTGCCCCCAATGGCCTCGAGCCGTTGGCACTGGGTGTGGGTATAGAACAAGGCCCTGCTTTGATTGGCTCAATTGGCCCTGCCCACAGGCGCAGTCATACCTTGCTTGGGGACACTGTCGCAATCACTTTACGCATCCAAGAGTTGACGGCGGACATTGCTCAGCCCATTTTGATTGGTGAGTGTGCCGCCAGGCAGTTAAGTGATGAGGCGCTAGAATCGCAAGGCAGCTATTTATTAGCCGGCTTAAAAACGCCCCATGTTTTGTTTGCCCCTGCGGCAAGCGAAGCTCGTAAC
>JBLGBJ010000061.1:0-12023 GCA_047617605.1 Pseudohongiellaceae bacterium
TAATGCAGTTATCAACGACGAAACAGCTGAAAGTCGCACTATCGCATCTCGGATGAAAATCAGAGATAAAGTGGAAGAAGATATTGCCCGCTTTCTAAGCAAGGGCGGCGCTATTAGCGAAATAGATTCTAATGTCACGGCCGATCCACCAAGAAAGCCTGAAAGCAATTACGGTGCTCGCGCCATCTAATTCTAACGATGAATTAAGCACTTAACTCATCGTTGGGAAAAGTTTCAGTAATGTGACTAATCTCTCATGTTGTGACAGCTAGAATAGCTATGATCTAAAAGATGTACAGTACCAAATCTACCATCAGCGGCAGCAACTTTGTCGAGATAAACAGTGCCGATCTACTCATCGGCATGTTTGTTTATGAGCTTGATTGCACTTGGGCAAAAACGCCCTTTTCACCAAGTGGTTTTCATCTTAAGACGGCAGATGACATTCAAATGCTGACGAAGTTTTGCAAGTCAGTGCATATCGATATCAGTCGCGGCGTACAGCCGGCTCGGCTAAGGCCTAACAATCTCACCATACTGAGTAGCGCCCGTAAAGCTTCTCCTGCTTCTGCGACAATTAAAGTTGACCGCAACTACTACCCCATCAAGTCCAGCTTCAAACGGCAGCTGGACTTGACCGATAAGCACTATCAGCAACTCCTACAAAGTTTCGATCAACTAACGAAAAAAATTCGCGCCCACGAAAAACTAGACTTTCAGTCATTAGAAAGCTCCATAACAGGTTTGATTGATTCTGCATTGGCGAATCCTCAAACCTTAGTGTGGTGTTTGAATACTGACCCGTTGCCGATTAGCTCAACTGCCTATTGTGTGCGTGCAGCAATATGGGCAACGTTACTTGCTCGCCAGATAGGCTTGGTGAGGTCGGAGATCGAACCTCTATTTCTAGGAACTTTGTTAGCGGACGTAGGCCTTCACTTAACACACCAGGGTCTTATAGAGAGGCGCGGCAGCTTTCGAAAAGAAGAATTTACGGCCTATAAAAAACACGTCCAGTTAGGTGTGGAATTATTAACACAATACCCTGATATTGATCGGCGCGTTATTAGCATTGCGCGCTGCCATCACGAGCGACTTGATGGGCTGGGTTTTCCAAAGGGTATTCGAGGACAACAAATTCCCGTGTTAGCGCGATTTGCGAGCTTAGCGTACTGCTTCGAACGCATTCTAGGGCCGCTTTGCGAAGACCGAAACATTTCTCCGGCCAAAGCCATCGCTCGACTCTATCGGCAGCGGGATTTAAAATTTCCAGAGCAGCTGGTAGTAGAATTTATTCATCTAATGGGTATGCATCCTATCGGGACGCTGGTTGCATTAAATACCGGTGAGACAGCAATTGTATTAGAGCAACACGAAGAAGAAAAATTGAGCCCAAAAATCGCAGTGCTCACCAGCGTTTCACAGGTAAAATTGGCGAAGCCTAAGGTTATTTCGTTGGCTACTGCAGGTGAGAGCCGAACGATTTTATCGACGCTAGGACCGGGACATAAGGAAATTAAAGCAGGGGATTATCGTTTCAGCTTTGTAGGCAGGTGGCTGGGGTTGGGGCCGTTTGGGCTTAGATTTTAGTTTAGGTTTCAACTTAGGTTTCAACTTAGGATTTAACTCCGCTGTTCAAAAAAGTTTTAAGTGGTTTTAAAAATATTTTTTAGGATAGCCCCCCTATTCAATTTTTGGACCGTTCTTTCGCTAAAGTCCTTTGTTTGACAAAACCAGAGCTAACTAAATATCTCCAAACCGATATTGTAGAATTGCCAATGCAGCAATAGGGGCCGTTTCAGTTCGCATGACCCTTTCCCCCATGGTGACTTCAACAAAGCTCGATTTCTCTGACAGCTTTATCTCTTCAGGGCTGAATCCCCCTTCTGATCCAATCAGTAAATCACAGGAGTCGCTTTCGGGTAATTCTGCGAACCTAGTGCTTCCCTCGGGAGTCAGAATTAGTTTTAGATTGGATTGTGCTGACTCAAGCCATTCTGAAATTGCCATTGGTTGCTGTATAAAAGGAAGCGTTAAGCGGCCACTTTGCTCAGCTGCACTAACCGCAACTTTGCGCCAGTGGTTTAGTTTTTTGTCGATTTTATCTGCCTGCTTAAATTTCACTTCACTGTATTGGGTGTACAGTGGCGTAATGGAAGTGACTCCAAGCTCAGTTGATTTTTGAATCGCTAAATCCATCCGGTCTCCTCTAGATAAACCGAGGCCTAGATGCACAGACAATATGGCCACAGATGCCGGTCGCTGATTTTCGCCTATAACTATCGAGGTACGTTTACGGTCAGACTTATCAATTGAGGCCAAGTACTCGCCGTCTATGGCATTGAAAGGTCGTAAAAAATCGCCCGATTTTAAGCGCAGTACCTGTGAGAGATAGTGAGAAATTTCTGGTGCTAAAGTGATTAAATCGCCGCTTTGCAGAGATAAATCTAAATATACGCGAGGTTGCCGCATGGTATTTTGTTTTAGTCCCTGTCAGATAGGTTGAGATTATTCCAAATTTCGCTGACATTGTTAGCGAGGTTCATCGAGTAAAAGTGTAAACCCGGCGCCCCTCCCTGAAGTAGTGTTTCACAAAGCTCGGTGACCACATCAATACCAAAGTCCTTTAAGCCTTCACTGTCATCGTTAAACGTATCCAGCCGATGTCGTAGCCATTGGGGAATCTCAGCGCCACAGCCTTTGCTAAACCGTGTAAGGTTTGCATAGTTACTGATGGGCATGATGCCAGGCACAATCGGTATATCAATGCCTTGCGCTTGGCAATAATCGACAAACCTAAAGTAAGCATCGGGATTGTAAAAATACTGAGTGATTGCAGAATTCGCACCCGCCTCAACTTTCTCTTTGAAAAATTTTACATCATTAATATAGCCTGCAGACTCAGGGTGTATCTCGGGATAGCAGGCAACTTCTATATGAAAATGATCCCCGGTTTTCTCGCGAATAAAAGAAACTAATTCACGGGCATAACGATGGTTCGACGAGGAGCCAGCGCCAGAAGGCAAATCGCCTCTTAGTGCGACAATCCTATCCACACCAGCTGACTTGTAGTCCTTCAACAAACTTAGGACTTCGTCTTCATCGGCACCACCAAAAGAAAGATGTGGTGCCACTGACGAGCCAGCCTCTTGATACCGCAAGACCGACTTTCGAGTTCCCTTTCTGGTTGATCCGCCCGCGCCGTAAGTTACCGAAAAGAAGTCAGGCTTTAAGGCAGCTAACTTCTCGTGAACGGCATCCAACTTTTCCTCTCCTTTTGCCGTACGAGGAGGGAAAAACTCAAAGCTAAATTTTTGAGTGGCGTGGGTTGATTTTCCTTGGGACATTTTAAGAGTCTTCTATTCAACTTATGTTTAACTTAATGATGATTTAGTACTTGTAGCTATCGTTTTTGAATGGTCCTTCAAAAGGAACCTTGATATAGCCGGCTTGCGTAGTAGTAAGCTTGGTTAATACACCACCAAAACCTGCAACCATCATCGCCGCTACTTCTTCATCTAGTTTCTTAGGCAATACTTCAACATAAAGTGCAGCCGCTTTTTCGTCACTAGGAAGATCAGCAAATTTACGATCCCACACTAACATTTGAGCGAGTACTTGGTTGGCAAAAGAGCCGTCCATGATCCTTGAAGGGTGGCCTGTGGCATTACCAAGATTAATCAATCGACCTTCAGAAAGTAAAATCAGATAATCGTCTTGATTATCTTCACCATTGCGATAGATCTTATGAACCTGAGGTTTAACTTCTTCCCAGTTCCAGTTGTCGCGCATGTACTGAGTATCGATTTCGTTGTCGAAGTGGCCGATGTTGCAAACCACTGCGCCTTTTTTAATCGCCGCAAGCATAAACTTATCACAAACATTTATGTTGCCGGTTGTGGTGACTATTAAGTCTGTTTTACCGAGCAGTACCTTATCGATACCTTCAGCGCTGGCAGTATTTATGCCATCAATATAAGGCGAAACAATTTCGAATCCATCCATACAGGCTTGCATAGCGCAGATTGGGTCGATCTCGGATATTCTAACAATCATACCTTCCTGGCGAAGACTTTGAGCAGAGCCCTTGCCAACATCGCCGTAGCCAACTACAAGTGCTTGCTTGCCAGATAACAGCATGTCCGTGCCGCGCTTGATGCCGTCGTTTAAACTGTGGCGACAACCATACTTGTTATCGTTCTTAGCTTTAGTGACAGAGTCGTTGACGTTGATCGCAGGTACTTTAAGTGAACCTTCTTCTAGCATTTCCAACAAGCGGTGAACGCCGGTAGTAGTTTCTTCAGTAATACCATGGATATTATCTAGTAACGCCGGGTATTTTTGGTGCACCATCGCTGTTAGATCGCCACCATCGTCCAAAATCATGTTGACACCCCAAGGCTCGCCATCTTTAAGGATGGTTTGCTCGATGCACCACTCGCTTTCATCTTCTGTCTGGCCTTTCCAAGCATAAACCGCAATCCCCTCGGCCGCGATGCATGCAGCTGCATGGTCTTGAGTTGAGAATATATTGCACGATGACCATCTTACTTCCGCGCCAAGTGCTACTAATGTTTCAATAAGCACAGCGGTTTGAATCGTCATGTGAATACAGCCAAGAATCTTTGCATTAGCGAGAGGCTGATCCTTTGCGTATTTTCTACGAAGTGTCATCAGCGCTGGCATTTCTGCTTCGGCCAATGTTATTTCCCGGCGGCCAAAAGCAGCTAGGCTGATGTCGGCGACTTTGTAATCTTCTAAACTTGCTTCATCTTTCTTGATAGCTAAATCGTTCATGGTTTTGCTCCGAAATTAATTCTGTTTGTTGTTTACTTAAAGGCCTGCGTCTAATTTTAATACGTCGGCTCTGTCCGTTTTTTCCCAACTGAGATCAAGATCTTCTCTGCCGAAATGGCCATAAGCCGCCGTTGCACGATAAATAGGTTTGATAAGGTCTAGCATTTCTATTAGACCGCGAGGTCTAAGTTCGAAATGCTCTCGAATAAGGGTCACAATCTTGCTGTTGCTGATTTTTCCAGTACCAAAAGTTTCTACACTAATTGATGTAGGCTCTGCGACACCAATGGCATAGGAAAGCTGGATTTCGCAGCGGTCGGCAATGCCAGCAGCAACAATATTTTTGGCAACATAGCGCGCCACGTAAGCTGCTGATCGATCCACTTTGGATGGATCTTTACCAGAGAACGCGCCACCGCCATGTCTTGCCATGCCGCCGTAAGTATCTACAATGATTTTGCGTCCGGTTAGACCGCAGTCTCCGTGAGGCCCACCAATAACAAATCGACCAGTAGGATTAATGAAGAATTTAGTATTGCCATCTATCCATTCTTCCGGCAGCACCGGCTTTATGATTTCTTCCATCACCCCTTCTTTTAAATCTTTTAGGCTGACTTCTTCTTTATGCTGAGTCGATAAAACAACCGCATCTATAGCGATTGGCTTGCCGTCTTCATAGCGGAAAGTAATCTGGCTTTTTGCGTCTGGCTGCAACCAAGGCAAGGTGCCGTTTTTACGCACTTCTGCCTGGCGCTTCACCAAACGATGAGAATAAGTAATAGGTGCAGGCATTAAGACATCAGTCTCATTGGTTGCAAAGCCAAACATGAGTCCTTGATCGCCAGCGCCCTGTTCGTGGTCGTCAGAGTGATCAACGCCCATGGCAATGTCGGCAGACTGTTGGCCGATGGCATTAAGAACCGAGCAGGTGTGGCTGTCGAAACCGCTTTCTGAATTGTTATAGCCAATTTCATTCACCACCTGACGGACAATTTTTTCAACATCAACGTAGGCGTCTGTAGTTATCTCGCCGGCTACCAGCACCATGCCGGTTTTAACCATGGTTTCGCAGGCGACGCGTGACGCTTTGTCTTCAGTAAGTAATGCGTCAAGAATCGCATCGGATATTTGGTCGGCCATTTTATCCGGGTGGCCTTCTGATACCGACTCTGAAGTGAAAAGAGAAGTTTCTGACATAGATTTGTCCTTTTTACGCGCTTAAATTATTTACACGCTTAGTTATTAACCGATGTTCCTTTTCTGAACACACGAATTTGAATTTGAAAACCATTTCTTAAACCGAGGAAGGCGCTTTCACCTCCGGTCAGGCCAGCTTTGTTAGCCCAAGTGACTAAATCGTTGCCATCGAACCCTAACCAAAGATCACCGCATGACTCGCGTACCCAATCTTGATCATGGGTCGATAAATCGGCTATTAATAGGTAACCATCGCTGTTGAGTAATTGTGAACAATCTACGAAGGTTTCCGCTGGCGAGGGAATGTGGTGTAGGACCATGTCAAAGATTATAAAGTCGTACTTGGGTTCAAGGTTTTTGGCCTGCGCGGTGTCACCCAAAATTAAGTTAACACCCTGCGCGTTGGCATTGATAAGGGTCTGTCGTGACCGCTCCAACATATCGACGGAATTATCTAAACCGGTAAGGTTCTGATATTTCTGCGCAAGCTCTAAAAGCAGTCGCCCTTCTCCGGGCCCGACTTCCATCACGTTGGAATCATGGGCCAAGCCTATGCTGCTTATCACGTCATGCAGCGAACCGGCATAGTCATCATGCTTTACAATCAAACCTTGCTGTTCACGAAGTTGATGGGCATTTTTATTAAAAAAGTTTACAGACAGCTGAGAGCGTTCCAGTTGAATTTGATGAACCCTGTCTTGATGAACTGAGACCAATTCAGTTTTATCCATGTCATCAAAGGCGCCTTTTTTAATTTCTTTGAAGGCGTCCTCTTCAGCGATGAAGGCACGCCGGTAAAATATTGAATTGCCTTCTCGACGAGTAGAGACGAGATTGGCATTAGCAAGAATTTTCAAGTGATGACTTAGAGCTGACTGGCGAGTATCTAAAATTTTGCATAACTCCGAGACCCCAAAAGACTCTTTTTTCAACAACCGCAGAATTTGCAAGCGCAAACCATCCGCCAGGGCTTTGTACAAAGGAAGAGATTGCTCCGTTTCGCAGTGCTCACTGCGCGTCGGCAGTTCGCTTATGTGTTTAACGGAGGCTGGATTTGCCAATGATTTTCGCTCTAAGTCAATAAAGTTGAGGACTCTATCAGTTTGAGGAGGACTTTTCAAATCTATATCAATATATATTGATATAGATAAGGAGCTGTTAAACATTGCCTAAACTAGCCCTGAAATTTGATCGCCATGCACGAAAATAGTGCGTATCACGCTAATGCCATGCGAGATAGCAAGGTAGGTAAAATAAGGCGCCAGCTTGGCGTCGATATTGCTTGGTTATTAAATAATGAGAAAGGAAGTCAGAGAAAAGGGTCAGAGTAAAAATATAGTAGTTTAGGGGCTGGGAAACAGAGCATGCGAGTGGCGAACGACGAACGGCTGTATTTTTACTCTGCCCCCTTTTCTGCGGTGCATGTTTTAGCGTTGGTAATGCGCTGCTAGTAATCATGGGTATGAACAAACGGTAAGCCCTGATTATTAAGTATTAACTTTAGGTCAAAACTTTAGCCCTTAAGTACAGGTAGCATATTCGTCCTAGGTGCGGGAAAATGCGTCGCCTTAAGCCGACCAGAATGTAAGGCCGACGTCTTAGCAGTCATAATTCTAGACGGTTTGCCCAAATGACATTAAATCAGGAGAGATACCAAAATGGCGGACAACGCTGTGTCTAGAAAACAATGTGCCAATGCCATCAGAGCGTTAAGCATGGATGCCGTACAGAAGGCTAAAAGCGGGCACCCAGGCGCTCCAATGGGCATGGCGGACATAGCTGAGGTGTTGTGGAATGACTACTATCAACATAGTCCTTCTAATCCTCAGTGGTTTAATAGAGATAGATTTGTACTGTCCAACGGGCACGGTTCAATGCTGATGTACTCCTTATTGCATCTGTCTGGATACGATCTCTCAATCGAAGATATTCAGCAGTTTCGTCAATTTGACTCCAAGACCCCGGGTCACCCGGAATATGGCTATACCCCGGGGGTAGAAACCACAACAGGCCCACTAGGTCAGGGTCTTGCAAATGGCGTTGGTATGGCCGTTGCCGAAAAAACCCTTGCCGCTCAATTTAATAGGGAAGGTCATGAGCTTGTCGACCACTTTACCTACGTTTTCGCGGGAGATGGCTGCCTGATGGAAGGTATTTCCCATGAGGTTTGCTCGCTGGCGGGGACCTTGAAGCTAGGCAAGTTAGTCGTTTTTTACGACGATAACGGGATCTCAATTGATGGTGAGGTCGATGAGTGGTTTTCTGACGATACAAGCAAACGCTTTGAAGCCTATGGCTGGCAGGTATTGAATGTCGACGGTCACGACCCTGAGCAACTGAAACAGGCTATTGACGCCGCTCAAGCTGAATCATCTAAACCGAGCATAATTAACTGCAAAACGATCATTGGTTTTGGCTCACCCGGCAAGGAAGGCACCGCAGCAACTCATGGGGCGCCGCTTGGGGATGAGGAAGTGGCGGCAACGCGACTTAACCTTGATTGGCCACATGGCCCGTTTGTTGTGCCAGAAGATATTAAGCAAGCTTGGGATGCGACCGAAAAAGGATTCGCAGCTGAGACAGCCTGGAAAGAAAAGTTGGTCAGGTATGAAGAAGAGCATCCAGAACTTGCAATGGAACTTGTAAGGCGTGTTAAAGGACAGTTGCCTGGCTATTTTCGAGACAAAGCCGACGAATTCATTGCTAGCTGCCAAGCTTCTAACGACAATATCTCAAGTCGTAAGGCATCTCAGAACACTATCGAAGCCTATGCTTCATTGCTGCCAGAGCTTATCGGCGGCAGTGCAGACTTAACTGGGTCTAACTTAACCAATTGGTCAGGTTCTAGGCCTATTACGCAGCAGGCTGACGGTAATTATATTTACTATGGCGTGCGCGAGTTTGGTATGACAGCGATTGCGTCCGGTATAGCATTGCACGGAGGGTTTATTCCCTATACAGCAACTTTCCTAATCTTTATGGAATATGCCCGCAATGCGGTCCGTATGGCTGCACTTATGGGCCAGCAAAGTATTTTAGTCTATACCCATGACTCTGTTGGCCAAGGCGAAGATGGGCCTACCCATCAACCAATAGAGCAATTGGCAAATCTTCGCAGTACTCCAAACATGTCAGTTTGGCGTCCCTGTGACAATGTTGAATCTGCGGTCGCTTGGAAAGCCAGTTTAGAAAATCACAGCGGCCCGACAGCGTTAGTCTTTTCTCGGCAGAACTTAGCTCATCAAGCCAGAAGTGCGGACCAATTAAGCAATATTGCTCGTGGCGGCTATATCCTCAAAGACTGCTCTGGTGAACCGGCCGTTATTATTATTGCGACCGGGTCAGAGGTTGAGATTTGCCGTCTAGCCGTTGAGACACTTAATGAGCAGGGAGTCGCGGCAAGACTGGTTTCTATGCCAAGCGTCGATCACTTTGAGAAGCAAGATAGCGAATACCAAGAATCAGTTCTACCCAACGCCGTTCGAGCTCGCTTGGCGGTGGAAGCTGCTGGCGTCGACTACTGGCGCAAATTTGTAGGCTTGGATGGCGACGTTGTTGGTATGAAAAGTTTCGGAGAATCAGCACCCGGAGCTGTGCTCATGGAACACTTCGGTTTCTCTGCCGAGAACGTAATCGCTAAAGCCAAAGATTTGCTATAGCGCCGCAATTTTTTATTATTAGGAATTTCTATGGCATTTAGGATAGCCATCAATGGGTACGGTCGAATCGGGCGCTGCGTGTTGCGAGCGCTTTATGAGTCAAATAATTATTTGGATTTGCGAATTGTCGCGCTAAACGATATTGCTGACCCAAAGACGCTTGCGCATTTGACGCGCTACGACAGTACTCATGGCCGATTTCTTGGCAAAGTCGAAGTAAACGGTGATGCACTTGATATTGATGGCGACAAAATAAAGCTTTACCGCTCGGCCGATATTTTGGGCCTGCCTTGGTCAGAACAAGAAGTAGACCTGGTTTTAGAATGCAGTGGCGCGTTTACCGACCGCAGTACCGCCGAGAAACATCTTTCTCAAGGCGCGAAAAAAATGTTGTTTTCCCAGCCAGCTGAAAACGACGTCGATGCCACTATCATTTACGGCATAAACCATGAGTCATTGACTGCCAACGACACGGTTGTATCCAATGCATCGTGCACAACTAACTGTATTGTGCCGGTACTAAAAGTACTGGACGATAACTTTGGCATCGACTCTGGTGCGATCACCACAATACATTCGGCGATGAATGATCAGCCGGTAATTGATAGTTACCATGACAAGGATTTACGTAAGACGCGCAGCGCGATGCAATCCATCATTCCTGTCGAAACTGCCTTGGCAAAGGGAATAGAGCGAATTCTGCCGAATCTTGCCGGTAAGCTAGAAGCTCAGGCTGTTAGAGTGCCGACGGTAAACGTGTCGGCTATGGACCTGTCAATTAACGTCTCCAGAGATACCTCGATTGCTGAAGTTATTACGGCTATAAAAAATGCAAGTAAAGCGCTGCCGATCAATATCCTTGGAGTTACCGAAGAGCCGCTAGCCTCTTGCGATTTTAATCACGACCCAAGATCTGCGATTGTCGATTTAAACCAGACAAAGGTGATTAATCGCCGGCTGATCAAGCTATTGGTGTGGTTTGACAATGAATGGGCTTACGCAAATAGAATGTTAGATGTAGCTCAACATATGTGCCGGTTACGCTAAACAAATTAGTTTTCGTTTTAAAATTAATACAAGCAGCAGTAGAACAGGGCAACGACGATGACATTCTTAAGAATGGAGCAGCTTAAACTAGATCAAAAAAGAGTACTGATTCGAGAAGATCTAAATGTGCCTATCAAGAATGGCAAAATAGTAAACGATACTAGGATTCGTGCGGCTGTCCCCTCTATAAAAGCGGCGCTGCAAGCCGGTGCTAAAGTCATTGTCATGAGCCATTTAGGGCGACCACGTGAAGGTTTGGCGATCTCTAAGCAAAGCGAATTCTCACTCGCTCCGGTAGCGGCGCATCTTAAGAAGCTGCTTAATTGTTCAGTGGCGTTGGTGGAGGATTATTTAGATTCTCCGCTCAAAATAACCAGTGCTAAAGCAGATATTGTTGTTCTAGAAAATGTGCGAGCTAACGTTGGCGAAAAGTCTAACAGTGATGACTTAGCGAAATACTACGCATCTTTATGCGACGTCTTTGTGATGGATGCCTTCGGGACTGCTCATAGAGCGCAGGCAAGCACCCATGGCGTGGCAAAGTTTGCGGCGACGGCTTGTGCCGGCCCGCTACTCGCAAAAGAACTAGATGCATTAGAGACGTCGCTTAGAAACCCTGAACGGCCGATGCTCGCGATTGTGGGTGGAGCCAAAGTATCCAGCAAATTGGAAGTGTTAAAAAACTTAGCGACAAAGGTTGATCAACTGATAGTTGGTGGTGGCATAGCAAATACCTTTTTAGCGGCCAGTGGCTTTAATGTTGGTAAGTCATTGTATGAACCCGACCTTGTCGAGGTCGCTGCTAAGTTAATGGGGCAAACCCAAATACCTTTGCCAATAGATGTTGTGTGCGCCAAAGAGTTTTCGGAGACGGCGAAGGCCACCATTAAAAATGTATCAGAAATTGCCGATGATGATTTCATCTTAGACATTGGGCCAAAGAGTTCTGCTGTCTTAAGCGAAATAATCAGTAACATGAAAACAATAATATGGAACGGGCCGGTTGGTGTGTTTGAGTTTCCGGCCTTTGCTAATGGCACCAAAGCAGTTGCGACAGCCGTCGCAAATAATAAGGGTTTTTCGATCGCCGGGGGTGGTGAGACTATTACCGCGATTGATCAGTTCAAGGTCACAGATTCCATCTCTTATATTTCAACAGGCGGAGGCGCATTTTTGGAGTATGTGCAGGGTGATGAATTGCCTGCCGTGAAAATACTAAATGAAAGAGGTCGCTAGCTTTTAGTAGATCTTAAGTATCAAGATTAACTATGAAATTTAGTAAATAATTTATCAGATTATTTACTAGACAAGCAATTAGACATT
>JBLGBJ010000062.1:0-11897 GCA_047617605.1 Pseudohongiellaceae bacterium
TCAATCCAAGAGGTCAATTCACAGGAGATCAGGGCTGTTTGTGGCCCTTATTCAAAATCAAAAAAAACCGCGAACACAGTCGCGGTTTTTTTACATTCGCAAGGCTCAATTTAGCCTTGCCGTCAGGTCGATCTAAATCATTATTCGGTCACTGTTACTGTCATATAAGCATCGTGATAAAGCATGCCATCATCGCCTCGGCCCCATAGCACATACTCACCCGGTTCGTCGAAAGTAACCGTAGTGCCGATCATTCCATCCCCAGGGATTATAGGTGGTGACCAATTTAGGCCCCAGGCGGAGTTAGAGCCTGGCCTCGTGTCTTCCCAAGGCTTAGGCTGAGGCGGGCTGAATGTTGCTTTGCCAGGGCCGCGGTAGACGTTCCATGATAGAAATAAGCCGTTGAGTTTCTGCACTGTAGGCTGCCATGGAATTCGCAGAGCCATTTGGTTCTGTACCATCTGCTCGGTTACATCTTCGCCACGGCTGGCGGCAATCATGCGGACTGTGTCGGCATTACTCCGAGTTTTAGGTATGCCATCATCGGTAAGCTGTGTGGTAAAGCTCAGTGGCTCACCAGCGCGAACGCTACGGACATGCTTACCGTTTACTGTATCACCTTGAAGTGTTGTTACCGGTGCTACGTTGGCTCTGGACTCTGGGCTAGATGAGCCGGCGCCCAGCGCGCCAGTCTCGGAGGCGATAACCATGTTATCAACCAAATAGTCAGACTTCAAAGTCGCGTAAGCTCGGCGTTTTTCGCCGTGGACTGTTAATTCCCAGATCAGTTCGCGATCGCCCCAGTCAGCGGGCACATTGACTTCGAAAGTGAAGCGATTGCGACGCGGCAAGAAGTGAGTCGGTTGACCACGATCTGCATCACCAGGTGAAAAGAAATTATTTTCACCTATTGCAATATTGGGTTCCTCTTCCCAGTTTTCATTCATATAGCCGAACATGAAGTTAAACGTGCCATCTTCAAGAGGGCGCCAGCCCTCGTAGGCCACCTCGACATTCCTGCCGAAGTTGTAAGTAGACTGAGCCTGCGTCAGCGATGTGGCCGCAAACGCAATTGCCATTAGGCTAAAAATCATAGCCTTGCGGAATGATCGAGTGCTTAAGTCCATTTTAGTTGGCCTCTTGCAGAGCAACATCATTGCCTGAGCCCTGGCTTGCCGAGGCGCTGCCTATCGGTTGTATTAGTGGCACTAGGCAAAGAGGGCAGCCGATAACATGGTCGTTAGGGCCAAGGTTCAAATTCTGACGGCGCTTCTCCATTTCTTCAAAGAACTGCTCATCTGTCATGGTCACTCGGATGCCGAGATCGATGAACATATTGGTTACAGAGCGGTTGCCCGAACCCTGCCAGTTTCTAGAGTCTGGCACGTTAGGGTTGGTGTCGGTGTTGTTCATATAACCGACGATATGCAAAATTGTGCCCTTGGGGAGCAGTGGAGCGGAATCATCGGCATAGGCATAGCCACGAACCCAGTTGTGGTCATAGCCTACACAGGAGAGTGTTTCCACGCTGTAGCCCCAAATAGCTTCAAGGCACATTCTCTCGCCGGGGGCGTGAAGATGTGGCTCGAATGTAGATATTTTGGTGTGCTCAGCCAGCGTAGTATAAGCATGCAACTCTTGATCTTTCTCATCGCCACGGATGCTAATGTCTACGCCGTTACCTTGGGCATTGAAAAAAGCATCTTTGAACTTGGGCTTGTAACCTACTGGATGAAAGCGAAAGCCAATTTCCAAATGGGCAGTGGTATCTCGGCCATTGGAGTGTAGATGCACGGAATCCGATACCAAGTAGCTACCAGCTGTTAATAGTCGGCCTGCATCCTCGTCAAATATATCGGCGTTGCGACCAACTTCGTGCACTGGCCAAGCTAATGACCGGCCAGCTCGATTGCCGTTCTCATCCAAATTAGCGGTGCCCCAGATCATATGGTGGAATATATACGCTCCACCTACGGTATCTGAGCCTTTGGCTGCTTGATTATTAACGTCATTCACCTCTACAACTTCGACTGATTTAACCCAGCGGTCTTCCGGGATGTCGACAAGCATGCTATCGATCTCGCCCCACCAGTCCGCAGTGCCAGACAGTTTCGTTACTTCATTGCTTGAGAGAATAAGATCCGGCTCGCCGGCAGTCCATTTGATGCTGTCATCGAATACTAGGGCGTCTGGAGCGTCGGCTGCGTCACCTTCAGGTGTGCCGTTCCTTGCCCATGAAGATATAGCCGCGATTTCTGCGTCGCTTAAGGAAACGTCATTTTTAAATTCTTGAATGCCAATGCCTTTCTCAACATACCAAGGAGGCATAGCTCCGGCGCGGTCTCGAATAGCAGTCTTATATTCAATCAATCCGGCGAAAGGTGCTACCTGATCGTAGCTTACCAATGGCATTGGGCCTACACCGCCGTCGCGATGACAGCCTTGGCAACTGCGCTGCAATATCGGCTCTATGTCTTTGTGAAACGTGATTTGGTCCGTCTGACCAAATGCGGCGGCTGGTGCAGTAAACGCCACTAATAAGCCTAGCAGGCGTGTAAATTTAGTTTTTTCCATTGTTTAATTCTCCCCTTGCCCAACCAACAGCTGTAAGTCAGGTGATATCTTTGAATTTCTTGTGTTGTATGCCGCTTTGCGATTTTATTGATTCAGATACGAATTGTGTCTGGGTTCGCTTATACCTTTAGCTTCATCGCGTTTTCGAAAAGGTACGCTCTACTAGCAATAACTGTTTCAAATTATAGTACGATTGAGCTCTCACTAGGTATATTGATTGTGCTGAATACAGTCGCAAAACGGTTAAAGTCTTACGGATTATTGAAATGATCAGCTATTTCAATAATCCGTAAGGCGGGAAATGGGTCATTGGTGGGCTATCGAGTATTTGATACTGTTGTGGTGGAAGAAAAATGCAGTCTTTCCTGGCTAGCGGTCTCACTCGTTGAGGAAGGCATGTAAGAGTAATTGAGGTCAAAAATAATTGACGCAACAGAAACTCAGGTCAAATGGATTTTTCGGTATGAGAAAAAATATACCCCCTTCTTATAGGTTAATGATTAGTTGCTCGAGCGATTTATGACAGGTGTCCACCGTAGGGTGAAGACTCCACAGGATATTGTACTATTTAGGCCAGACCCCGCATTCACGCCTTCTCGAGTTAAATCAAACCACTGCGCCATTGGGTTTACATTTTCGGTCACCGAAAACACTAATACGGCTTTGTCTTGAGTTGCGTATTGAATAGTGCCAAATTATCGTGTACCCACTTGCGTTAGCGCATTATTTCGACCTTCTCTGAAATTGGCAGTCACTTTTGCAACAAAGTTGTAGGCATCAGCGACTGAGCTATTTTCATTTAGGCAATAAAGTCTCGCTGACATTAGGCTAGCGTCTGCGTTAAAGACATCGCCGCCTGAAACGTTTCGGACATAAGCAATAGGCTGAGACGCTCGATCACAAATAAACAGATCCCGTGCCGGCGTGATCGGGCCCATTCCCCTCCCACTTTTTAAAGGTGAAAATCTCGGTTCAATACGTACCTGAAATATGTTGGACAGTAACTTGCAATGTTGACGTCGTAGCTGTTGATGAAGTTTGGGTTGGCGATTATCGGTTGAAGAGCGAAGCTCTGATTAACTCTATGCGAATTTCGGGGATTGGCATGGAGTCAGCAGACAGTGTCGTCCGTGCTGATCCCGTCATGCAAGTTTCAAGATGTGGTTACATGCACCGAAAGCGTAGGTGTTCTATGCACATAAATTTATCAGAAAAGAAAATGCTAATTAGGCCTAGCACATTTTCAAACGTCGTTTTATAAGCCTTAGTTTTAACTGCAGGCACATGAACCGACGCCGCTGTGTTGGCTAGGTAATTATTCGGGGTATTTTTGTATTGACCATTAAATGCAAATGATTAGCGCGATACTGCGGTGCCAAGGATCCACTGCTACGAAACTTATCACTGCCTCTAGTTAAGTCGAATAATAGAACGATAAATACATTGCGCATCACTGCAGCACAAAGAATTATTAAGATTTGTGTCAGATGCCCTAGAACTGACCACTTAAATTTAAGCTAGATAAACTCCTTTTATTTTGCAGTGATGGCTGATAGCCAGCGCAGATAAACAAGGAAAAATTGAATTAATAAGCTCCACCTCCGACCATTCCAGAGTTGATAAATTGTAAGGGGAAGGGTAGGCAGAATAGAAGAAATTGGTTTTCATAGGCCGTTGCAAAGAGTCCGTTATAAAGGACTCCCTGTTGATGATGACGTCAGTGGCGCGAACTATCCGCTCGTATTTTGCGTTAAAGCTCAAAACATTATTGTCATTGCAAAGGCTAAATATTCGGGAGTTTTGCTTTGAAAAGGGGGGCTAGTAAATTAATAACCTATCAAAGTTTTCCTTGTTGCGAGCATCAGTTAGTCTGGGGTTAAAAGGAACTATGTTATTGCTCACAAGGGGTGAAACAGGAGACACTACTAAGTCGACAGCTTATTTTAACTTAGACAAGGCAGGTGACAGAATTCATGGAAACCCGAATAACAAAGCTTCTAAATATTGAGCATCCGATAATACAGGGCGGTATGCACTACGTGGGATTTGCAGAGATGGCAGCCGCGGTCTCGAATGCCGGAGGATTAGGTATTATTACCGCATTGACCCAAGGGACGCCTGAGAAGCTTGGCAATGAAATTTTAAAATGCAAAAGACTTACCGACAAACCATTTGGTGTGAACCTTACATTTTTACCTTCACTAACTCCGCCAGATTACCCTGGCTTAGTTGATATGATTATTAGCCATGGAATTACTGTCGTCGAAACAGCGGGTAATAACCCTAAAGAATGGCTGCCAATATTAAAAGAAAATAACATCAAAGTGATTCACAAATGCACGTCGGTCAGGCATGCACTGAAAGCGCAAGATATAGGTTGTGATGCTGTGTCCGTTGATGGTTTCGAATGTGGGGGTCACCCTGGCGAAGACGATATTCCAAATTTCATTCTACTGCCTAGAGCAGCGGATGAGTTGGAGATTCCTTTTGTATCCTCTGGTGGAATGGCTGATGGTCGTTCACTGGTTGCCTCGCTGGCTATGGGCGCTGACGGAATGAATATGGGCACGCGCTTTATTGCGACCAAAGAAGCGCCGGTGCATGAGAATGTAAAAAAAGCATTACTCGCCGCTTCAGAGCTAGATACAAGGCTTGTCATGCGCCCCCTACGTAATACAGAGCGTGTACTCACCAACGAAGCGGTTGAGCGATTGCTTGCAACAGAGTCAAGATTAGGAGCCGACGTCAAGTTCGCAGACATTGCACCTGAAGTAGCCGGCGTTTACCCAAGAGTGATGATAGACGGCGAGGTTAATAGCGGAGCTTGGTCTTGTGGCATGGTGGCAGGTTTAATTAATGATGTGCCGACGGTGCAAGAGCTTATTGATCGGATCATGGCGCAGGCGAACTCAATTATTAAAGATCGCTTAGGATCACTGTAGAAAGTACTGCAGCTTTTAACCTAGACCTAGGTCAATCGCTCGCAGTACAGCTTGTGTTCTGTGGCGAATATTAAGTTTTCTCAGAATCGAAGACACGTGGTTTTTATAGTGTCTTCGGATTTTTGGGTAGCGAGCCAGATCTCATGATTGCTGCAACTAGGCGCTATTAGTCGCAATACTTCTAATTATTTGATCGATAAACCATTCGCCAGTGCGTGTTTATCTTTAGAGCTTTTGAACCCCGCTAGGCCTTTCAATATACATACCGCAATAGCTGGCTGAACCTTGGTCTCACCCTTATAAACTTTTTCATTAGCATCACCGAGGGTTTTCTGGTTAGCAACTTCCAAATTTAGAGGGTGTGCAGTTATATGATGGTCTAGGCTGTCATCAAAGTCTCGGGCGGTTCTAATTCGTTCATCTTGCATTGCAGATTGAGAAAGGAGTTCTATGGCGACCGGTTCTTCTCGATTAAGAATAGCCGGTTCGCCCCTAAGCTTGTATTCATTAACAGATCGCTGACTCGCGCTAAAAGCAAACACCTAAAATAGAACTAAAGGTGTAGAATTGATTAACGCCTTGACTGCATTGTCACTATTTTAATTGATAATTTGGCTTTAATGTATAAAGAATCGGACTGGCAAGAAAAAGAAGGAAAGTTTTTTAGTACTAAATATCTCTGATGCTTGAACAATCTAAGCGATGTTTAATATGACAGCAGAGTGATTGCTTGCAAGAAAATAAAGCGCCGCTATTGCCATTGCTTGCAGTACGAAAAAAGAAGCCGGCGGGCGTGGTCAGAGGTGCTTAAAAAAACTGGGTCATTAAAGCATTAAAGGGGTCCATTAAAGGGGTCGGAGGGATTAAAATTAAATCCCTCCGACCCCTTTAATTCCCTTTAATTCTTATTGGTCGAGCAAGCGGTGATGGAGGAAAAATTTGTTGATGCTGATTATTGGCGAAGCGCCTCAAACTCGAAGCGCAGCGTCACCTCGTCACCAACTAAGTTATTTCCTACACCGTAGTCCATACCCCAGAGGCTGCGTAAGATTTTGCCTCGGGCAGAGATGCCTAGTGTTTCCTTACGATGTCCGAACGGATACTTGTCTTGTTTGTTAATAATAACTTCCAGCACTACTGGATGGGTTTCGCCTATAAGGGTTAGGTTGCCGGTGAGTGTCCCGCGCTGCTTATCGGTGTCTTGGTTGTTGGGAGTGAATTCTTTGGCCTCAAAAAAAATGATAGGATTTCTTTTGATATCCAAGAAATCTCGGCCACTAAGGTGCTTGTCTCGGTCTTTGTTATTGCTAAAGATGCTGCCCGCCTGTAACTCGACTCGGCCGGAGCTTAGCGCTTGGGTTTGCGGATCATAGTTAAATTCACCAGATCCCTCTAGGAACATGCCCAGCTGCTGTTGAAAACCTATGTGTTCGACCTCAAAAGCAATGGAAAAGTGCTCGGGGTCGATTTTCCAATCAGCGGGTTCTGCGTGAGCAAAGCCGGCGATTAGCATCATAGTGGCCGATAAGAACAGGACTAGGTTTGGGTGGAATGTCTTCATGGAGCCTCCTCGGGTTGTCGGTGCTAGTTTTACTGCGGCTATGGTTTGGTTAAATGAGCATGGAGTGCTGCGTCCAATTTAAACTACGCTAAAAGGTATACGCTGGTTTAAGGTATCGATCATCCCATGTTCGGGAGCGCTAATAGGTCTGTGTGGCCAACTGTACAAGTGCCAGTTGCCGAGTGCGCTTTCCTAAATTGAGTCCAATCCTCAAGGGCTGCTGTATCCAGAGCAGGATCTTGAGCTACCGCGCCAGCAATTCCATTTATTAATGCGGTTACCATATCAATATCATAACCGTTTAACACCCACGGGCTATTTGCAGAAAAGACCTTAAAGCCTAACCCTTTGAATAGTTGTTCCATATAAGCGCCTGCTTCTGGTCCTAGTGCTTGTCCAAAACCCTTGTCTCGCTGCTGATCGCGATTGAATGCGTCAAGTATGGCGTCATCTAACGGATGGCTGGGTGTCCAGTTTGTTTTGCCATCGTAGTTTAGAGCGGCGTAAAAACCAACCGGTTGTTGCTGGCACTTGCTCTGTAATTCAGAAACCAAGCTGTCAATAAAGGCCACGGAGACTAAATCAAACAGAGCCGATGCTGTAATTAAGTTAGCATTTTCTAAAGGCAGCGCAGAGATGTTGGCTAGGTCTAGTTCAAAAGTTTTAAGCTGTTGGCTACGGCCATGACGAAGATTAGCTTCTTTAAGTAATGCCGCATCTTGATCCACCAGCCGCCAATTCAGAGGCTCTTGCTCTGTGCCTTGGGCGGTGAAAGCGCGCAAGGTAGAGCCGGTGCCTGAACCAAGGTCTACGACGGTTTTGTCTGATGCAGGTGTCGTGTTAGAACGTAGCCAATGCTTTGCTTGATCAAGCAACCCGTCATCTCGGGCTCGGTTATCGGCCCCTTCCCTCAGGTCTAGCCAGTCAATACTAAAACCGCTCATGACGTTCTAACCTCTTCAATCTTGCGTGCAACCAGTTTTGCTGTATCAGCCCAGGACGTAAGTGTTGCTGCTGCCTGCCTAGCACCTGCTTGTAAGCTTCGGCGCAAAGGCTCGTTAGTTAGCACCCTCTGCAGCGCATCTGTTAATGCCTGCGTATCGTCCGGCGCTACTAGTAATCCTGCCGCTTCTGGCACCACTTGAGGCACCGCACCGGCTCTTGCTGCGACTACCGGCAACCCTGCCGCTAAGGCTTCAGCAAACACCATGCCATAGCCTTCGAAGCGTGATGGCAAAACAAACACATCGGCCTGCTGGTACTCTGCTTGGGTATCGTCTACTGAACCGGCGAAATGAACGCGCTCGGATAATTCTAAAGTATTTACCTGCTTCTGCAATTTTTTAGCCCAGTCAGGGTCAAAGTGACTTCCGCCAACAAAGCGAGCCTGCCAGCTTAGCGATTTTAGAGTAGCAAGAGCATCGATAAGAACATCGTGTCCCTTACGCTGGGTTAACGATGCCACGGTTAAAAGTCGAATCGGGTCACCGTCGCAGAGCGCGAAGGGGACCAAATCAGTACCTGGAAGCGCGGCAATGATCTTTTTAGCAGGCAAATCAAACTGATCAATCAGCACCTGCTTGGTATGGTCGCTGGTTACTATCGTGGCTCGAGTAAAGCTCAGGGCCTTTTTTTCCGAGGCCAACAACGTCGTCTTCTGGGCTTCGTTAAGACCTGTCTCTAGTGCTAACGGATGGTGGCACAGGGCTACTAACCGCAGTCGCTGAGCCTCTTTCATCGCTAGATCGTCAAGTACACCAAAAGCTAGGCCATCGATAATGACAATAGCCTGATCGGGTAAAGCAGCAAAGATTTGCTGAATGCTATTCAGAGATTGTTGACTTGGATTGAGAGAACTAAGGGGCAAAGATAAAGCCTCTATTGTGAGCCCCAAGTCGCGAAGCTCATCAATTAAGCGGCGATCATAGCTGTAGCCCCCGGTTTGGGTTTCAAGATCACCAGGATAAGCAAAATAGATTGTTGATTCGGTCATATGTCCTCGATTAAAGGCAATTAAAGGGGTCGGAGGGATTTATTTTTAACCAGTTAGGAATAGGGCCGGCCGCGTTGCGCAAACCCTAGGGGGCGGCCGATTCTTCTCTCTATCTGATCAACAAATTTGTCTGAGCCCAGCGGCATACAATAATGGGTAGCTTTGCGAATGGCCTTGCAGTCTACAGCAGATAGGGTACCCCTAAAAAGCCCGCGGTAGCTCAAACATCTTTGTTCTTGGGTTTTACCAAGGCTACGATACGATTCATGGGCTGTAATAAGCGGGTCATTGCCGCCCCAAGCGTTGTGGTGATGGCTAGTCCATGCATAGTCCTGCGGTCGGATAACTATCTTTGCGGCCACCGGATTAAGTTCAATATAGCGATAGCACTTCAGTAGGTAGTTTTCGGAGTCTATCGCGCTGGACTTATGCCGTCCTGACCAAAGTGTTCCTGTGCGCGAGTATTTCTTATTGATGTATTGAGCGTAGCGGCTACACACCACTTTCATTAGGTTTGAAATGCCATCTTTGTGCTCAGGCGTAATCAGCAGATGCACATGGTTTGTCATCAGGCAATAGGCATGGAGGCTGTTTCCATAGAGTAGAAGCTCTTCGCTCATATACCGCAAATACACACGGTAGTTTTCTTCTTCAAAGAAACAGGCTTCTCGATTATTGCCTCTTTGCACCAAGTGGTAAGCATATCCTGGTAGGTACATCCTTGTTCGACGCGGCACTTCATTTCCTTATGGGTCTTGGTGAGATAGGAGAGCAGAAGTTTAGGTAAGAATTACGGGAAATGCGTAAAACTAGTCAAAATTAAATGCCTCCGACCCCTTTGTTTTGGTATTGTTACTGGATGCCTGAAACTTCGACAGCAAGGGTTCAAAAGACCTCATCACTTATGAGCGAGTTTTCTCGCATTAGGATTTTAGGTGGGGTAGGGCTAGTGATCAGCTGTATTTTGTTGGGTTATATTTGGAGTTGGCCCACCGCGTTTCAATGGCTAATTCAGGCCGCGTTGATCTGGGCTTTCATTTGTCATCAAACCCAGTGTCGTCTCCACCTCAACCGCTCGGTCGAGCAAGCACCTCTTTATAAAAATCTTGGTTTGGCGAATCGGCTTACTCTATTACGCTCTTGGTTGATTGCCGCCGTAGCGGGCTTTGTGTTTCAGCCTTGGCCAGAAGGACCGGCGTTTGCTTGGTTGCCCGGCATGATTTATTTCTTTGCCGCCATTTTGGACAGAGTCGACGGTTATGCGGCTCGCCGCACCGGTCAGTTTAGTTTGCTTGGCACTGAGCTGGACACTGTCTCCGATGCCTTGGGTTTGGCGGTCGCGGCCCTACTGGCCTACGGTTACGGTCAGGTGCATTGGAGTTACCTGTTGGTAGGTATTTCCTATTATTTGTTCCATGCTGGAATGCTCTGGCGCAAGTCCCGTGACCTGCCTGTTTATCCTTTGCCGCCGGCATTTCATCGCCGAGCCTGGGCGGGTTTTCAAATGGGTTTTTTGGTCGTCGCACTCTGGCCCCTTTTCTTTCCGCCGGTTACCAAGCTGGCGGGGTTTGCCTTCATGACTCCGATGTTGCTTGGTTTTATAATTGACTGGCTGTTTGTGAGCGGATGCATTAAGCAGTCGGCAGGCGGCGGTAGCCAGCGCTTTCAGAAGCTCGGGGTTTTAAGTCACTCGGTGCTGCAGCCAGCTTTACGGATTGCCGTTGTGGTTTTGATCGTAGTGTCTGTGTTGCAATCCGGGCTGCCGCTTCTCCCAAGCAGCAGCGCCGCTTTGTTGAATAATATTTTGATGGGCGGCTTGGCCTTTACCTCGCTTATGGTTTTATTGGGAATAGCCGGTCGCTATTTCAGCATGCTTCTAATGGGATTGCTTGCCTGGTACTACATTACAAACCCACTTCTGCCTGTGGACTATGTTCTATTGTGCTGCGTGATTTGGTTGCTGCTTTTAGGCACTGGTCGTTTTAGTTTGTGGCAAGAAGATGATCATTGGCTCAACGGGTACGATGGCGCTTGAAACTCTCGAATAACTTTTTTAGCACTCTAATTTGGATAGCCGCTTTTGGGCTAGCAGCTTGGATATTGAGCCAGCTGCCATTCACTAAAGTGGCGCTGTCTGTTACCGAGCTGAGAGTCTCGGAATGGCTGGTTTGGATCGCTCTAAATCTGGCTGTAGTCTTGCTGCTGACCGGTCGCTGGCTAGTACTGACTAGAGCTCTGGCGTTGTCTTGCAAGCTCCTGCAGTTATTGCGGGTGCGCCAAGCTGGTGGGGTAATTAGTTTTGTGACACCAGGGCCTCAGTTTGGTGGTGAGCCGTTCCAAGTTTACTGGCTGTGGCAACGATATAAAGTGCCAGGTCACGCGGCCTTCCTTGCCTTGGGTCTCGACCGCTTCTATGAGCTGTGGGTCAATTTTGCCGTCCTGTTATTGGCCGTCCTTGTTTTGCTGTCGTCGGCTTCTGTGACTTTTGTGGAGTGGCACATCGTAGCTGCCGCGCTGTCGGCACTGATCATGCTAATGGGTTTATTTGGCTGGTATATGTTGCGCCAGCCACTGCGCATTCGTACTTGGATAAAGCGCATAACTAGCCGTTGGCATGACCATGAACGTCTGCGTTCTTTAGATACTCATTGGTCGCAGCTCAACGATTCCCTACAGCTGATTTTTACAAAACAGCGCCCTGCCTTAGGTTTCGCTCTTGGTCTATCTTTATTGGGTTGGGCTGGAATGATCGCGGAGTTTTGGTTGCTGCTGCGCTTTGTGGATGTGCCTGTGGACCTGACCACTTATGTGTTTTTGTTTACGGTGG
>JBLGBJ010000063.1:0-11691 GCA_047617605.1 Pseudohongiellaceae bacterium
GACCTCTGCTTAGACCTCTGCTTAGGCCTCTATTTCTTTCTCTAGTTCTGCTTACGTTTTTTCAAGGTTCGATTCGCCACTTTGAATACTGTCAGCTGAACAAGGGGGGGGCTCGTAGCGGCTTCGAGAATTAATAAAATCCGGTTCGTGAAACACAATTGCTTCGGCTTTGAAGGTATAGCGGTAAATTGCGCTAACTCGGAGTTGATGCAACACTGCAGGTTAAAGAATCATTAATTTAAACACTGGAGAGAATTATGCCGCTGCGCACCTTCATCGCATTAGCCTCGTTTTGTCTGCTTATGCTCTCTAAACAGGTGCTTTCAGCGGCGGGACCCATAAGCATGTCGGAACCAGAAACGGTGGGCATTTCTTCCCAGCGGCTTGGCTTATTGGATAAGGTGCTTCGTGAACACGTCGAAGAAGGCAAGGTTGCAGGTTTGGTTGCAGGCGTCGTCCGCCATGGCAAGCTGGTCTATTTAGAGGCAATGGGTTGGCAAAACATTGAGTTGGCTCAGCCGATGAGGACGGATTCTATCTTTCAAATTCGTTCTATGAGTAAACCCATAACTGCCGTGGCCGTATTGCAGTTAGTTGACGAGGGAAAGCTGGCTTTGTCCGATCCAGTTTCTCGGTATATCCCGAGTTTTAAAACCCTAACAGTTTATGTTGACCCAGAGCAGCCGGAATCCTCTGCGACGCGTAAGCCAAATCGCGAACCCACTATTGAGGATCTCCTGTTAAACACGGGAGGCCTCAGTCATCGTTTCAGCGCGCTATATCGCAATAATGCCGTCCGCTCGCGTGCGGATAGTCTTGCGGTTTTATCGGATAAAGTCGCTGCGATTCCTTTGATCGGCGATCCCGGTGAGCAGTGGGTGTACAGTATCTCAATCACAGTATTAGGCAGAGTTGTTGAGGTGGTCTCCGGGCAGCCGTTTGATGAGTATTTGCGTAAAGAGGTGTTTGATCCTTTAGAAATGCCTGATACTGGTTTCTATGTTCCACCACTTAAGCAGGATCGGCTTGCTCGAGCATATCGGATACCAGATGGGAGCAGTGGCCTCGCTCCATTGCAAGTAATGGATGTTCCCATCACTGAAAACCCGCCTTTGAAAGAAGGTGCCGCTGGCATAGTGTCTACGGTGCCGGAATATTTACGGTTTTTGCAGGCTTTGTTAAATGATGGTGAGTTAGATGGTCATCGAGTATTAGAGCCAAAGACAGTGTTAGCGATGACGACTAACCAAATTGCACAAGAGCTAATGCCATTCGGTACCAACCCTGCCAATCCTATGTTTGATCGCGGCTGGGGCTATGGCTTAGCGGTAGTTACCGACGCTTCGAAAAGTGAGTATGGTGTTAATAATGGTGAGTTTGGTTGGAGTGGGTCACTTGGCACATTCGCTTGGGCTGATCCGGTCACAGAGACCGCCGCGGTTATCATGCTGCAGGTTCAGCCGGCTGGCGCATTTTCTATCGCGTCTAAATTTAAGGCGCTTGTCTATCAGAGCCTGATTGACTGATTGGGGCTTTACTTGTTAGAGCCGTCTTTGTTGAGGCCATCATTGCTGTTTCTCAATGTTGCGAAGAAACAGCAATGGCTGCTAGGTTATTGTAATCCGTAGGCTTGACGTTGAGCGAGAAAAGCGTCGACATTGACAGCCATAACCAATAGATCATGGTAAGCCCCATCTAAGTCTTTTACATGGTCCTTCATAATGGCCTCGTTCTTAAAGCCAAGCTCTTCGAACAAGGCGCGGGCGCCTTTTTGATCTGGTGTCATGCTAGCTCTTACGATCTCTATTTCAAGAGTGACGGCTAATCGAAACGCCTCACGAACTAACACACGACCTAAGCCGCTTTTGCGCACATCGGGGGATACCGAAACGCGTATGTCGGCGACGTGGCTGGACCAGTCAAGACCGGTAGTGTTTATTGAAGAGTAACCGACGATTTTCTCGTCTTGGACTGCTACATAGGCAAAGGTATTACCGTCATCTAGAGCGCGAAACCATTTGTCGATGCCTGCTTGAGTGCTTAGATTGCGCCGCATATAGACGATGTCATGGCGGGGCAGGGTTTTGGCATAGCTCAACAAAGCGTTGGCATCATGAGGCTCAATTCGGCGAATGGTAAATTCGCTGCCGTCTAGTTCCACCTGGATGGGTTGTTCTGATGCGTCTATTTCATTTGTTTGTGTCATGCTTCTCTCCAGATTCTTTTCAATCTGCTATTTCACTTAAGCCTTGTGTTAACCGGCTCTCTCACTGATCCATTGATCAAGCTGAGGCCAGAGTCTGTATATAGCATTGCCTCCGGCAACCAGGCTCACATGGCCACCTCGAACAATAATTTCTTTTTTGTCTTCTGATCCAACCATGCCGATCAGGTCCTTTGATGATGCTTCAGGAACTATGTGATCGAACGAGGCGGCGACATGAAGAAATGGTACCGTTATATTAGACAGATCTGCGATGGTGCCATTGAGCCTTAGCTCTTTTTTAATAAGCTTGTTGTCGCGGACAAAATCAATCATAAACTCTTTAGCGAGGGCTCCGGGGAAAGGCAATTGATCAACAGCCCATCGTTCAAAGCGTAGATGTGCTTTAACGAATTCATCATTGTCGACATTGTTAAGTAACTTTAACTGATTAGCATTTTTCTGCAAAGGCCGCAGAGCCTGCATCGACATATTAATGATTTCAGTGGGTATTACCCCAAATTCATCGACAAGCCTATCTATGTCAAAACTTTTAGATGTTAACCATTTTTTGTACAGCACCATGCCGTCACCGTTCACCGGAGTGGTAAAACACGCGAGATTTTTTACAGGACTGTCAGGATGTGTAGCTTGATAGCAAACGCTGAGCAGTCCTCCCATGCAATAACCAACCAGACTCACATCGGGCTCGCCAGAATCGGCAACCACTTGATTAATACATTCGCCTAGCATATCGCAGGCGTATGAACTTAGGCTCAGGTCTTTATGTTTCTTTTGCGGAGCAGCCCAATCAATCATATAGACGTCATGACCGGCTTTCAGGAAATACTCGACCAAGGATTGTCCCTTAGCCAAGTCCATAATATATCCGCGTGCAAGAGGAGACATCACGAGCAAAATTGGTACTCGATAGATCTCATCTACTAGGGGTGTGTAGTGGTAAAGGCGAGCAGTGTCCTGACTGTAGATCAACTCTTTGTCGCTAGTACCGACTTCAAGTTGAGCCTCAGTCTCCGGTAGGCTCGCAAGTCCGGGGATATTTCGCTGGATTGCTTTTTTGATGACTTCTGTAACGCGAGCATCAATAGCCTTCTGAGAAATATCACCTTTAACGCACTCGGCATTAGCACTCATGTGAATGGTATCCTTTGCTCAAGCGTCTTTTACGGGCGCTTTTTTAGTGCGCACAGGTTTTTTCTTTGGAACAGTTGAAGTATCGGAAGCCGACTGTGCTCGCAATGCGCGCATTTCAACTAGTATAGAGTCTAAAGTTGCCTCTATGCTTGTTACCCTTTCTTTGATTTCTACGACTTCAGCTCGCGAAGGTAAGTTAAGGTTTGCAAGGTATTGCCCCATCGCTTCGCCAAACATCTTCTGCATATGCAAAGTTTCTTGCATGTAGCGGCCAGTAGTTTTTGAGAACCGCTCATCTCCCATAACTTCCGTCATTGCGTCACTGTACATCTGCTCAGATTTCACAAACCATTCGCGCATCATTCGCATTGGATCTAGATCGTCTTTACCAGCCATATAACACCCCGAGAGCTTCATTTGTTTTTAGAATTGCGGAGACTCCGCTATTGAACTTCGATGTTTTGTGACAGTCGACTAGCGACTGCTCTGTACACCGAATGATTTACAATCATTCCTATATGGGTACAACTGACCTGCGTGTTCATCTTCGCATCATCTTCGATACAAGACTCCCAATCGACAACCCCATCAAGTTTTGAATATATAGCAAATTGTGGAGGCAGCACAGTGGCAGGCTGAAGAATACTTTGAACAAATCCACAGGTGCAAAAACCAGTTGCACATGATGGCTTAAGATTTGATCCTATAGTGCCCATTTGATTAAGCTTAAGCGTTTCCCAGATACCGACAACCGCAGGATGGGCTTTCACCAAAGACTGAAATGGGGATCCCATAGTAATCACTCTATCGATCAATTCAGGTTCTCGCTGAACTAAATATTTTGAAAGCATTCCACCGAGGCTGTGGCCAACCAATTTTACTTTTTGGCCAGTTTCACCATGAATGCGTCTGACCCTATCTAATAAGCGTGCCGCAGTAGCATCCGGACAATCTGTATTGCTAAGTATTCCGGATAAAGAAGCGTTGTAGCCTATACGTTTTAGCCAGCGATGCATTTCCAACATTATAACGTCACCGGCCATGAACCCCGGCACCAGCAACACAGGCTCGCCGTTACCGTGAGGTACGTTAAAGCCATAGAAAACAGGGTCTACCCGCAGCCGAAGCCATTCAGTGGGCCACATCACTTCTCGCCATAGAGGCGTGAGCGTAAGCTCCACGCCAGGGTCATGATCGAACGCATCCCTTAATTGCTCTAAGGAGTCGAGCCCCATGCCCTGGTTGAGGAAATCTGCCACTAGTATCCTTCCTGATTATACGTCTGGATCTAGACTACAGGCTTATCGTAGTCGGGAAAACCAAAACCTGCTCACCTTTTACTTAGTGGCAGGAATCCAATACTCAGCCATCTTCTTGTAAGGTGCTGTCCAGTCGTAACTCGCATTTTTCAGAGGAGCGAAAAGCTTTCCCATGTTTTCAGAAACAGCGCTGCTTACTTCACTTTGCTCTTTATAGACAGTTTTGCCTAGTTCTAAAGCACAAGCTTGACGTCGATTCATCGTATCAAGCATTGCCTGCGTGTTTGCTCTGTAATCGGTAGGCTGTGTTGCTACAGTGCGGCCTAATTCGATAAAGTCTTTCTGGCCAGCGGTTACAGATTCTACGAACTGATTCATAATACGTGTGTTACGCTCACGAGCCTGTGCGAAGCTTTCTGCCATTTTCTCAGCGCCTTTGTCCATTGTTTCAAAGTAGCTGTCTACAGAGTATTTTGACTCTGAGTTGTTTGTTGCAGCGGTTGCAGCGGTTTCAGTTTTGCTAGTTGCAGTCTTTGTCATGGTCATTTCTCCAATTAGGTTTGCTAATTCAATAGGTTATGATGTTTAAGACAGTGCGTTGTGTAACTTTCTAGCACTGGATTAAGTCAACAGTTGCGACTATATGCAAAATGCACTTAAATGTCAAATGTATTTAACAACAAATGGAGAATAAGATGACAAAAAAGGAAAAAGCCTCGTCAGATGGGCCAAAAGTGTCACCTTCCGGCGATATGCTTACCGCTCACTTACTAGCGATGCTGAACGGCTGGTCGGCCTATGGTTATGAATTGGCGCAGCGTTTAGAAGAGTCGGGCATAGGTAAATACAACAAGGGTTCTATTTACCGACTCCTGCGCCAGTTGGAAGACTCTGGCATGGTGTCCTCGAAATGGGATACAAGCAAGGACGGTCCAGCCCGAAGAATTTACGATCTAACAGACGGTGGCTCTCTATTTCTTGAAAACTGGATGACGATGATAAAGATGCATCAAACTTTTATATCAGGATTGATGGAGATGAATCCTTTAATAAAGTATGCAAGCGGGCTTGGGAAAACAGGGAAATCTTCTGATAAGACCAAGGCAGAAAGTGATGACGAGGCAGAGCAAGAGAAGGACGACTAAAAGCTTTCTCCTGAACCTTTGTGTCGCCGATCAGGCTTTCATTTTATGAAATGAAAGTCCGCGGGTCCCGCTCTTCTGACCAATATCACAGCATCGTCGCCGCTGGCAGGCACTGTCCAAGCATGTTCAAGTGAGCCAGGTATTACAATATAGCTGCCCACCTCCAAAGCGTGTGTTTCATCTCCAAGACGTATTTCCAAGCGACCGGACACGACCACGGCATATTCATCATGGGTATGCCAATGTAGGTCAAAATGAGATCCGGCTGGAAACAGGGCAAAGTAAGTAATGCCCCCAGACACCTCGTCTAGTCCCTGCATTGCAGTGCGCACTCCCACAGGAAATCCATTGCCTGCGCCTGGCGGGCCCCATTTAATCTCGCTGAGGTTTGCAACCAAGCCGGTGCTTGGCGCCGAACTTTTTGAATAGCTTTTGAGTGAAAAGAGTAAAACGCTGACCAAAGTGCTTAAAATTAAGGTTGAGAGTATAAAGGTTGAGCTTTTGAATGCTAGGTTGAACTGCATGCAAGCCTCTTGGGTTTTATCACCCTTATTTATTAGTTGAAAGAATCAGGATCGACAATACATAAGCAGACCTTACCACCTAAGTTAAGATAATTCAGTTGTTTGGGAGCCTTCATAAAACCAGTATAAGCTGGAATTCATAGGGTATAGGAGAGGCTTTGGGCGCTGCCTAAATTTCAGGCTCGCAAAATCAGGTAAATCTACTATTCTTTAGAGACTTATTGCAAATGAGAGTCCTTAAGGTTAATCCGATTAAGAGCGTAGTTTACCCAGAGCTACAAGCACTCCCTGATAATTGTCGAAGAAACTGCGATGAAACGCAAAACCAAAATTCGAATCTCTGCTAAACCGGCGTCCCGTGATCGGTAGATTGCATAGTCATTTTCTATTTCTCTGGAATGGAGGTGTCGATCCTGCCCAAGATGATCTCGGAGATCTGAGAGAGAGACGCATCCTCTTTAGTACAGTGGTCTTGCTTCTCCCTGTTTGTTTGTTAGTGATGTTTGCCAATTGGCGAGGTGGCGAGGGGGGTGATAATTACGTTCTTTCGTGTGGATTGATCCTAGGATTTAGCGTGCTCTATATTCAATCCTATCTCCAGTTCCAAAGGGTTGCCGCTAATCTCGTGTTATTCGCTTACTGGGTGATGCCGACCATACTGATGCAGTCCTACGGATTACAGGGCACAACTATGATGTGGATTCTGCCAGTCCCTGCTGTCGCTATTTTATTGACCGGTCGCAAAATTGGTATGGCTTGGGGGCTTTTATCCGCAATGGTGATTTTAGTAACGGGGTATCTTCATGCCAATAGCCTGATTGATTATCGCTCTATCGACCATGAATTCGCGCCAGAGGTGGGTATAACAAACGCCATCGAAGGGGTCCTGATTATGGCCATACTGTTAGGGACTGCATTCATTTTTCGCAGAACTCAACGAGAAGCTGAAAGCAAGCTGAACAATACAGTTAACCGCTTGGAAAAAGAGGTTATTAACAAACGGCACGCGGAGGAAGATTCTAAACGTTCAGAGCAAAGTAAATCTGCCTTTCTTTCTGCGATGAGCCATGAAATCCGGACTCCGCTTAACGGCGTTATTACCGCTACTCGGCTTATGGTAGATGCTAAGACAGATGCTGAGCGACGGGAGTATGCCGAGATTGTGTTAGGTAGCTCAGATACGTTGCTGGAACTGGTTAGTGACGTGATGGACCTTAATGCATTGGAGGCAGGCAGTTTTAAGATTGCCCTTAAAGCAGTCTTGGTTCGCGATGTTTTTCAGACGACCCTGAGGCCTTTTTATTTTCAGGCTGAAGAAAAGGGTATTGCTCTAAATTTAACCATAGCGCGAGATGTCCCGAAGTATTTTTTGGGAGACAAGACCCGTGCCAAACAAATTTTAATGAATTTAACCGCCAATGCCATAAAGTTTACAGAGAAGGGCTCTGTAAGTATCAGCGCTGCTTTTGAAAATAATATGTTAGTTGTGGTTGTTACTGACACCGGTGTAGGTATTGCTAAGGAGTCTCTGGATAAGCTATTCGAACCTTTCGTTCAAGAAAATTCTTCCACTCGAAGTGATTATGGGGGTTCAGGGTTAGGCCTTGCTATTGTAAAGAAAACGATTACGGCGATGAGAGGAAGAATTCAGTTGGAATCTGAGCTTGGCATCGGCACGAAGGTATCAGTATACTTTCCTTACATCGAAGCTAGTAAGCAAAGCATAATGGCGATAGAAAATAGTATGACGGTGATAACAGAAATCCCGCCGATGAATTTACTAATTGCTGATGACAATGCAGTTAATCGTATGGTGCTAAGTAGACTGCTTGAGAACGACAACCATACAGTGGTCTCTGTTGAAGATGGACAGCAGGCATTGGACTATGTCAAAGCGCATTCGGTTGATGCGGTGCTGATGGATATTCAAATGCCGGTAATGAGCGGCGAGGAAGCGGCCGCCGAAATTAGGCGCCTGGCAAAGCCTGATAATGAAGTACCTATTATTGCGATTACTGCGAACACCAATTCTGGTGATGCCCAGCGACTCCTCGATGCAGATTTCGATGGATTTTTAAGCAAGCCCTTTCGCCGTGAAGACTTGGTTCGTATTCTACAACAGTCCTGTCTCGACAAACCGACAGAGGGAAGTAGGCAAAGGGAGTCGCAAGACACTATTGCCAGGTCTTAGGCAGAAAATGGTTTTCGGCTGTTATCCTCGTATTACCTCTTACTCTAGTCCCAGTGGATGACTTCAGGGGTAGGGGCTTAAAGGGTAACGATGCTTCAATTTCCCCATGGTTGTCGGGCGCTGCCAATTCTCTGACACCGAGGATAGTCAAGTTGTTGCCCTCCAACACGAAGCTGCACTTGCAGTCACGTTATCTAGGCTAAAGCATGCCGAAAAAAATAGATCTTCGCCTTAATGTATTGCTTACTTTGGTAAAAGGAGGTTTGATCTGGTCCTAATGAACGTGGATAATTCACGCCCGCAAGAGCTTTTTCAAAGCTTCTTAAGTATTGAACTCAGTGGTGATAAGAGAGTGGATCGTAATCTAACCCAAAGTCGGTGGCAGGCTGCACAAGCGACTCCTGAAGACGGCGCTAGTATTAGAGCACTGTTTGAAAAAGTGTTTAAGCATGAAATGTCCTTACGTCACTGGGATTGGAAATACAGGAACGGGCGAGGGGAGGGGGTAGTGGTAAGGCATGGCGATGAAGTCGTTGCCTTTTATGGTGCGGTTAAACGGCGCGTTATGTGCCGTGGCGAACTCACCAATACCTTGCAATGCGTTGATACTATGGTCGATACCAGCGAACGCGGCTCACTATCCAAGAAAGGTCCCTACTATTTAGCCGCCACTACATTCCTACAAAAGTTCATCGGTTACAATTTGCCCTATTTATTTGGTTTTGGTTTTCCTAATGCTAGGGTAATGCGCCTCGGAGAAATTTTAGGTGTGCAAGCTGACATAGGCTCAGTGGTTGAGTTGGAATGGCCAGCTCAAGCTAGCAATCTTGTTTTTGGAAATGAATTTCAGCTTAGCTCCGATTCTCATGTGCCTCTAATTGACGAAATGTGGCTTGCGATGAGCGCCGATCTTGATGACCGCATCGTTATTGTAAGAGACATGGATTATTTGCTTTATCGATACAATGATAACCCCTCTCATCAGTACCAATTTCATCTGGTTACTGAAGAATCCGGAAAACCACAAGGAGTACTAGTCAGTCGTCATGCCGATGGCCGTCTTCTAATTTTAGATTTGATAGGGCCTCTTGATAATTTTAAATCCATAGTAGCATTCGCCCAAAACTTAGCGGCGCAAGATGGACTTAGTGCGTTAAGCACTTGGATAACTGAGCCCGATGCCTCTATTTTTACAGGCTCTATAAGCACGGCAAAGCAAGAGACGAATTTGTCCGTTTCTGCGCCCGCGCCTATTTCTGCTCCAGCGCCTAAAGGGGTTGTGGTTAGAGATATTGGTGTACGTATCCCAACCTCGGTATGCTCTCCAGGCCCATCACCGGACTCGTTACAGGATGCTTGGTTTTTATTAGCGGGCGATACAGATTTTTTATAAACGACTTTTGTCCTATATTTAGAGAATTATAAATTCATGACTGAAATGCTCGGCGAGAAAAGTGTTGTTCCCTACCACACGTCACCAATTCCAGAAGGACCTTGGCTGATTTTTGCGCCTCATGCAGATGATGAAACTTTTGGCATGGGTGGAAGTTTGCTACTCGCGCGAAATCAAGGAATTGAAACACACGTTGTCATAGTGACTGATGGGGCTTTGGGCGGAGATGGAGATCGTCAGGCATTGATAAACGAACGCGCAGAAGAAGCCCGCCGTGCCTGTGCCGCACTAGGGGTAACAAAACTTTACTTCATGGAGGAACCTGATCGAGGTCTGAGGGTCAATAAACAAACATTGGCAAAAACTAAAGAGTTAATTCGATCAACAAAAGCGGCGAGTGTATTTTTTCCTACTCCGCTTGAATATCATCCTGACCATCGTTCAACAGCTGATTTAGTTTGGACTGCAAGAAATGAGCTCTCAGAGTTTGATGGGCAGATGTATTCTTATGAAATCACCACACAGGCGCCGGTTAACTTTTTAATAGATACCTCGGAAGTAGCCCTCGAAAAATACAGAGTGGTAGATTTATATGCATCTCAATTAACGCAGTCAAAATATCTCGCGTTAACTCAGGCAATGGATACCGCTAGAACTTTTACTTTGCCTTTGGATAAAACAGCCGCTGAAGGTTTTTTCCATTTTGCTGATACATCGATCTCCTTACAAGCGCAGTTGCTTGGCAGCGTGAAGCGATTCTTCGAAAAAGTTAGCGATTAACTATTGCCTCTCAATACCCACGATCATTACTTTTTTTGTCTTCGAAGGCGAATCTGAAAGGAAGGCAGACGGCTACACTGTGCGAATTATCTCTGTCGTTTTTGTCAATGCCTCATCCTTTAATGATTAGGTGCTCAATGATTAGGCATTGATTGATTAGGCAATAGAGCGAAAGTCTACGAAGCGGACGTCAAAAAATTTACGAGGCTTGTGCGGATCACATTAAGGGTTGCCGACGCTATCTTAGTTACGGGTTTGCTCATCTCCTTGACGCCCTAACGTTTTTATAACCGACTATTCCAGAAATTGATGCTCCAAGCGCCGTGCTGATCTTCATGGGTTTGAGCATGACTTGGGATGGGCTGGAAGAAGCTAGCGGTAGCCGCGAGAGTAGAAAATAATCACTGGATTTTCGTTAGGGATCCTCAACGCTGCGACGTTGGGTGGCGGTAGATTGTGAGCGGTATTGTGTATGGACGATGTATTCCTATAAATTTGAGAAAAGCGATATAATGACCAGAACTGATCAAGTAATTAGACCCTATACCCACTATTCTTGACCTCAAAGAGAATTTGCCACTTTGAGTTCAGATGTCGTCAAAATTGGTTATGGTTTCGGGAGTCGGATGGATATGAAGTTAGTTTTGGTAGGTCCTGCTTTCTAAAGGTCGACGATATGGGCGCTGGGCTGTTTGTATGATAGCGAATGGATTGTTGAGTTTGCTAAATATTGGAAGCCTTCACTTACTTCAACGTGCTGATTTTATTAGATATTTAAATAGAAAACTAAACAAAACACTGAATAGACTAGACAATAAATAGTTACATAAATAGAAAGAAAGAGGCGTTCGTTTGTGCTCATCGACATTATTTTTATATTGCTTGGACTCGTTTTACTAGTTGTAGGTGGGGATTTTTTGGTACGAGGAGCTTCTTCTATAGCCGCTGATTTCGATGTGCCGCCCATGGTTATTGGTTTAACTATAGTAGCCTTTGGAACGAGTGCTCCTGAGCTGTCCGTGAATGTCCTAGCAGCGGTGC
>JBLGBJ010000064.1:0-11167 GCA_047617605.1 Pseudohongiellaceae bacterium
TGACGGCGTGAATGAGTTTGAAATTCTGAATCAAGGTATTGGCCTTGGCGCTTACGCGCCAGGTAACGAGTTAAACCTATATCCTGAAGGCGCTGGCTACCCCCTGAAAGCCGGTGGCGGTCTAATGCTACAGATGCATTACACAACTTCTGGCAAAGAAGCGATTGATGCCTCACAAATTGGTATCTATGTTTGGGACGAAAAGCCAGAGCGTCAGATTCTAGGTGGCTCAGCTGCAGATCTTGATATATTGATTCCACCAAATGCCGGCAACCATGAAATGGTAGCGAGCAAGAAGTTCCGCAAGGACTCTTACCTAACTATGGTTGGTCCACATATGCATTATCGTGGTTCAGACGCTAACTTTAAGCTGGTTTATCCTGACGGCCGTGAAGAAGAAATTTTGAACGTACCGAATTATCAGTTCAACTGGCAGAAAACTTATGACTTTAAAGAGCCTAAGTTCTTACCTGCCGGCACAGAAATGGTTTTCAGAGCGACATTTGATAACTCTTCAAACAACCCGTTCAACCCTGATCCAACTGCTGAAATCACTTGGGGTGAGCAGACGTGGCAGGAAATGTTCTTCGGTTTCTTCCGCTACGTAGAAGCGGACGCAGATTTAGCCAGCGATGGCGAATAATCAATCGGCTTACCTTTAGTAAACAGCGTTTAATCCAAGGCCCGGCTCTCATTTGAGGCTCGGGCCTTTTTTATGTTCTCTAATTACTCCCCTCCCCCCGCTTGTCGATTACTTTTTACGATTATCGTCTCCCAGTTCTCTCACTCCATCTCCCGCACTACATTTCACTTTATAGTCTCTGTCTCAACTCATTGCGGGCCATGACACTCCGAGGAAGAGTTGCTAAACTGAAATGCTCATCAATTCTTAATTTAAAAACTAAGCACATGAATTCAACCCGTTTGCTCCTAATTCTCAGCCTCTTCTCGCCATTCGCATCAGCAGAGACCACTCTTATCACCAATGTAAATGGCTACACCCTAAACAGCGACAGAGCGCTTGTCCGGTTCAGCGCTATTGCGTTCACCGGTGACGAAGTAGACAGAGTCTATTCCGGGCAAGAACAACTAATTGAAAATCCCGATATTACGATTAATGGCAACGGTCAGACTCTCATACCAGGCCTAATTGATGCTCATGGTCACGTATTGACGTACGGGTTAAGCTTGCTGCGGGTTGATCTGGTGGGCACAACAACAGAAGCGCAGGCGGCACAAAGAGTGGCCGCATTTAGTGCTGCCAATCCTGAACTGGAGTGGATTCAAGGCCGAGGCTGGAACCAAGTTCTATGGGATAGCAATGCTTTTCCTAATTCCTCCAGTTTAGATGCTCAAGTAAATGACAAACCAATTTGGCTTTCCAGAGTTGACGGCCACGCAGGATGGGCTAATTCAGCTGCGATGGAGCTTTCTGGCATTAACAGACAAACCGAAGACCCTGATGGCGGACAAATCATCCGTGACGAAAATGGCGATGCAACGGGCGTACTCATAGACAATGCCATGGCTTTGGTGCGGGCTAATATTCCGGCTCTAACCAGCGAAGAAATTAAGTATGCACTCACCACATCAATGCAAAGTTTAGCTACCTATGGTCTAACCAGCGTTCATGATGCAGGGGCTGGCAGCAGCACTATCCAAGCCTATAAAGATCTTGCTGCAAACCAATCTATGCCGATTCGCGTCAATGCCATGATTTCCTCAGGAGACGAATACTACGGCCTTTTATTAGACGCAGGCCATTTCAGATCCGGTGACGACAGCTTGGCTATAAACAGTGTCAAGATAGCTGCCGATGGCGCGCTGGGGAGTCGAGGTGCGGCGATGATTGACGATTATTCTGATATGCCAGGACATAAAGGCCTTTTACTTCTTGATCAAGAGCGCCTCGAGTACCTAATGCGCGCGGCAATGAACTCCAATTTCCAAGTGAACACTCACGCCATCGGCGATGCAGCGAACATGATCGTCTTAGACAACTATGAAAACCTAATTCAAGAAACCAACAGTCGAGACAGGCGACACAGAGTTGAGCATGCTCAGATACTTCGCTATGAAGATATTGTGCGCTTCGCTGAACTTGGTGTAATTCCCTCCATGCAGGCGACACATGCCACAAGTGACAAAAACATGGCACAGGATAGAATTGGTGAGGTCCGAATAGAGGGCGCTTATGCTTGGCGCAAACTAATGGATGCTGGCGCTGTTATCGCCAATGGATCAGATTTTCCTGTTGAATCCCCCAATCCTTTCTTTGGCTTGCATGCATCAATTACTCGGCAAGATAAAGACAGTCAACCCAATGGAGGATGGTTTCCGGGTGAGAGTATGACCGCGCAAGAGGCGTTTGCTAGTTTCACTATTGATGCCGCCTATGCCGGTCACCAAGAGAACATACTTGGCAGCCTAGAGCCTGGTAAAAAAGCGGACTTTATCTTTTTAGATAGAGATATCTTTACAGTTCCTGCCTCTGAGATTTGGCAAACTCAGGTCCTTGAAACATGGGTTGGCGGAACCATAGTAACCAACTAATTTTCAACCGAGCGGTTAGTGACTACCGAGAAAACACGGAGCTAGACAAAACGCATGAAAAAAATATTATCCATAATAGTGTTCGCCTCATTCAATGCCTGCTCGCCGGCCCCTGAACCAGCGCAGCTTGAACCTGACAACCTTATCCAGACTCAAACCGTCAATCAAGAGGAGCTCGCTCGCTGGCAGCAACAAGCCAGCGACGTCACTATCTCGCGAGACAAATGGGGCATCGCTCATATTCATGGAAAAACTGATGCCGACACAGTCTTTGGCACCCTCTATGCTCAAGCAGAAGATGACTTTAACCGTATTGAAATAAACTATCTCAACGCTATGGGCCGGCTTGCCGAAGCTGAGGGCGAGGGCGAATTGTTTCGAGATCTGCGGATGAAATTATTCATTGATCCCGTCGTACTCAAACAACAGTATAATGAAAGCCCTGCTTGGTTGCAGAGCCTGATGAATTCATTTGCCGACGGCCTCAACTATTACTTGCACACCCATCCGGAGGTGACACCCCGAGTTCTTAACCGCTTCGAACCGTGGATGGCACTTAGTTTTTCAGAGGGCAGTATTGGTGGAGATATAGAAAGAGTAAATTTGCAACTTCTCCAAGATTTCTATGGGATAAGCAATACGGTCGCCCAGCTTGAGTCTCCTAGTGATGGTGAACCTAGAGGCTCTAACGGATTCGCTATAGCTCCGCAAAATTCTGCCAGCGGCAACGCGCTGCTTTGGATCAACCCTCACACATCGTTCTTTTTCCGCTCTGAACTTCATATGATCAGCGATGAAGGTCTGAATGCCTATGGCGCGGTAACTTGGGGGCAGTTCTTTATCTACCAAGGTTTCAACGAGAATACTGGATGGATGCATACCAGTAGTCGGGCCGATGCCATCGATGAGTATTTAGAAACCATTGTCGAAAAACGAGATGGTTTTTATTATGAATTCGGCGATGAAGAACTCAAACTGACAGAGAGTCAAATCGTGCTGCCTTATAAGGTCGGTAATGAGATGTCGAATATTGAGGTAACTGTTTACCACAGCCAAAACGGCCCTATCATTCGTGAACTCGATGGCCAATGGGTTTCCATCGCGTTAATGCAAGAACCAGTTAAAGCTCTAACCCAGTCTTACAACCGCACTAAGACTCAGAACCACGAAGAGTTTTTCGAGACCATGGAGTTAATGACCAACTCTTCCAATAACACAGTCTATGCAGATTCTGCTGGCAATATTTCCTATTATCACGGCAATTTTGTCCCGCGCAGAAACCCACAATTTGATTGGAACCAACCTTTAGATGGCAATAATCCTGCAACACAGTGGCAGGGACTTCACCCGGTTGACGAGCTCATCACTGTTTTCAATCCGCCTAACGGATGGATTCAAAACACCAACAACACACCCTTCAGTGCCGCTGGCGAGTTTAGCCCCAAGCCTGACGACTATCCTAAATACATGGCCAACAATCCTGAAAATCCACGCGGAATCCACGCAGTAAGAGTGCTAAATGGGCAAACTGGCTTTACCATTGATTCACTAATCGAAGCGGCCTATGACCCATTGCTTACAGCATTCGAAGAGCTAATACCTGCGCTAATAATGACAACTGCCATGGATGACATGACAGAGAGCGCCAGTGCGAGCGCCGTTGAAATATTAGAATACATAGATTTACTGCGGGGTTGGGATTATCGATATTCGATTGATTCTACGGAGACTTCTTTAGCGATCTTCTGGGCACAGCAGTTAATGGATGATGTAAGAGATCAGGCTCTCGCGGCCAATATTAATATTTATGAGTTTATGGCTAACAATACGACAGCTGATCAAAAGCTTAATGCTCTTGGTGTTGCCGCACAAACCCTAGAATCAGATTTCGGTAGCTGGCAAGTTCCTTGGGGTGAGATAAACCGATATCAGCGATTGAATGGCGACATAGTTCAGGATTTCGATGATGATGCACCGAGCCTTCCCGTTGCTTTTGCATCAAGCAGGTGGGGTTCTTTAGCCTCGTTTGGCAGTCGTCGTTATCCTGGGACTAAGAAAATGTACGGCACCAGCGGTAACAGCTTTGTCGCTGCCGTTGAGTTTGGAGAAAGGCTTAAGGCTAAAGCAATTACAGTTGGCGGCCTTCAAAGCGACCCTGACTCACCCCACTTTGATGACCAAGCTCAGATGTATGCCAGCGGTGAGTTCAGAGACGTATTATTCTATCCAGAGGATATCCAAGCTAACTTGGAAGTCCAGTACCATCCTGGAGAATAGGCACGTAAACATTGAATAGAATATTAGGTATGAAGACGGGGCTAAATGGACGCTACAGGCACTGCTTTCAGGGAGATCGATTTCTTATACGTCTTGGCTGGAAGAACTTACAGGGCCGCATGAACCTGTTCCTGTCAAATTAGGCGTCAAGACATGATTTGGCTATTCATGCCTGCGACTCTACGTAAATATATCCCTGTGACCGGCGCCCGCTCTCTGCTGGCGCCGGTCACAGGGATAAACACCGAATCCATTTCTGTAAGATCTGTTAAACAGCAATGGGCCGGCTAGCCCCTTTTTTAATCCAGATTAAGAGAGACTAATAACCTGCTGAACCACCGTCACCACGCCTAGAATCAGCTGCACCCATAAAGAAGCCATTCTCACGATCGTTATAGACAGACATCGCCGCACCCTGAGTACCACGAGTTCTTAAGCGATGGCCTTTAGCCTCATAGAGCCGAATAGTGTCTGGCGACAAGACTCCACTTTCCATACTTGTAAGATCTGGCAACCATTGATGATGAATCCTACCTGCTTCAACTGCCTGCGCGATATTCATGCCATGATCAATAACATTTAATATTGTCTGCATCGTGGTATTAATAATAGTCTTGCCCCCGGGGCTGCCGGCAGTAAAAAGTGGCTTTGCGTCTTTAACAACGATGCTTGGTGTCATACTGGAGAGCATACGTTTTTGAGGCTCGATCAAATTTGGCGCCGTTCCTATTAAGCCTTGTGCATTGGTTACACCAGGCACTGCATTGAAGTCGCCCATTTCATTATTGAGCAAGTAACCGCCACCCTCCACAACAATCCCTGAGCCGTACCCAAACTCCAATGTATAAGTCATACTGACCATGTTGCCGTCTCTGTCCACGACGGAGAAATGAGTAGTTTCGTCGCTCTCATAAACTTGTGCGAACTTCTCTGGACTACTTTCAGATTTCTTTTCCATATCTATAGATGCACGCAAAGTAGCGGCATATTCTTTATCCATTAAATGGTCTACTGGCATGCTCTCATTGAAGTCTGGATCGCCAAGATACTCGGCCCGATCTGCATAAGCGCGGCGCATAGTCTCCGTCAACACGTGAAGATAGTCCGCTGAGTTATGTCCTAAAGCTTCCAAATCATAACCTTCCAAAATATTCAGCATTTCAATCATCACTACCCCACCAGAACTGGGCGGGGGCATACTGATGATTTCGTACCCGCGATAAGTCCCGCGGACGGGTGCCCGCTCGACAGGCTCATAAATAGCTAAGTCTTCTTCGGTAATAATCCCACCGTTTGCCGACATAAAACTTGCAAGACGCTGTGCATTTTCACCCTTATAAAAACCATCGCGCCCTTCGTCCTGGATTAATTCTAGCGTATGAGCAAGATCTGCTTGCACCCAGTTTTCGCCAAGCTCATAGAGAGATTCGTCCGCTTTAAAAAACTTTGCCATCGTAGATGGATAGGCTGAAAAACGCTGCTTGCTCCGAGAAAACCCAGAATAAAGAGAATATGTAATTGGAACCCCTTCACGAGCCAATTTGACCGCAGGCGCAACAAGGTCTTCCCAAGGCAAGCTACCTAGCTTTTGGTGCGCCTCCCAAAGGCCTGCAACTGTGCCAGGTACACCCACCGCTAGAGCGCCGAAATGGTTGGAGTTATCAACAACCCTACCATCAAGCCCGAGATACATTTCTTGCGTTGCTGCCAGCGGCGCTTTCTCTCGAAAATCGAAAGTTGTGGCATTACCATCGTCACCAGCGTAGACCATGAACCCGCCGCCGCCGATATTACCTGCACTTGGCCAAGTAACTGCTAAAGCAAATGCCGTCGCAACCGCTGCATCCACAGCGTTACCACCCTGTTTTAGAGTCTGAACACCCACCGCGGACGCAAGCATTGAAGCGCTGGTGACAATACCGTTTTTAGCTCTTAATGGAGTACGTCCGCCTGTAGAAAACGAGGTTGACATCAGCTCCACTTCGGATTCTTGCGTAGATGCCGCGCTTAACGTTTCGGCAGGAGTGGTCTCAGGTGCTTGCCCTGAGTCGCCACAGGCTGCCAAAAAAACGCAGAGAAAAAAGGCTATTGGTAGTTTTGCTGACCCTGTGAGATTCAAATTGCTTAGTTTCATAGTGATTGGCTTCATAGTGGTTGACTCCATAATTAATAAAATATGAGCTGTTCTGAAAAAAAACAACTTCTCTTTAGTAAACAGCCAAGGTTGTGCCTTAGCGTTTAGGCGGAGCCGTAAACTTGCTGGGCATTAAGCCTTTTCACCTATGTAAAAACCATCTCTTCGTTCGTTCTGAATTAATTCTAAAGTGTGAGCTAAGTCTGCTTGCTCAATGTGATATTCCTAGTAACACTGGCCTGTAGGCGATCTTGTCATAAGTTCCAAATCGAAGTTGTGATAGACTCGTTGCATTACATTACTCGCGTATTTAGCGAGGGTTCAAGTAATGTTGTCAACGTGATGAAAATAGCCGAATGTGATGAGAAATAATATGAGAGTCTCTTTTTTAAAACCTTTAGCCTTACTATTGCTAGCAAGTTCCTTCTCTGCCAATTCGCAGACGACCTCGATTAGTGGCGAATCGACACAGGACAATTCGTGGCCTCACGGCTTTATGGCCGCGGTGGCTAATCCTCAGGCCACCGAAGCAGCAGCTCAGATGCTATCACTTGGAGGACATGCCGTCGATGCTGCCATCGCGGCGCATGCGGTCCTTGGTTTGCTTGAACCTGAAAGCTCAGGACTTGGCGGCGGGGGCTTCATGCTGGTCTTCGAACGCTCTGACCGAGAAGTGCGTTTTTTTGACGGTCGTGAAGCGGCGCCCAGCGGCGCTCGTGCCGATATGTTCATGAACGATGATACCCCAATGGGTTATTTCGATGCCAACCAAAGTGGCAATGCAGTGGGTGTACCGAGCGCTATTGCACTCTATAAAATTGCCCACGATACTTATGGCAAGTTACCTTGGGCTGACTTATTCGAGCCCGCCATTAAACTCGCCGAACAAGGTTTTGAAGTCTCAAGCAAAATGGCCAATTATCTCCCAGCTATGGCAAGCCGTAGCCGTCTTAATGAGAATGCCGGTGCGGCAGAATATTTTTTCCCTGATGGCAAGCCACTTCAAGCTGGTGCAATCATTCGGAACCCTGAGTATGCAGCAACTCTTCGCCGCGTCTCCACAGAGGGCCCAGAGGCGTTCTATACTGGAGAGATTGCCGAATCCATAGTCGCGGCCGTGCAAGCAGGAGAAGACGGAGGCACTCTCACCATGGAAGACATGGCCAATTACAAGGTAATAGAGAGAGCTGCTGTTTGTGGTCTCTGGCGTGAATTGAATATATGTGCTGCAACTCCCCCTTCATCTGGCGCTATGCAGATTATGATAGCTAATCTGTATGATAAATTATTGCCACCGGACCCCACTATTGCTCAGCGAGTTAAAGCCTTTGTGGATGCGCAGCGACTTGCCTATGCTGACCGTGATTATTATTTTGGTGATCCAGATCATGTAGATGTACCGGTGACAGAGCTACTTGATCCACGCTATTTAGAGTCTCGCGCCAGCAGCCCTACAGCGCCCGGTGCAATGCCAGCCCACGGAGACCCTTTGCTCGTCTTAGGCAATGGCAGTGCCGCTGTCTTCGCCGAGGACAGTACTAAGGAGCCCGCAGGCACTACGCATTTTTCTATCGTGGACAGTGAAGGTAATGCCGTATCAGCGACCATGACAGTGGAGTCAGTGTTTGGCTCCAAACGCTGGGCAGCAGGTTTTGTACTCAACAACGAAATGACAGATTTCGCTCGAGAGTATCATTCAGACGAGCCGGAAGCTGCCAATATGGTGCGCCCCGGTGCTCGGCCTCGCTCTTCCATGTCACCGACCATCGTTCTTAACGCGGACAATGACTTGTTTATGGTCACCGGCTCCCCCGGAGGCAATTCTATCCCCGCCTATACCGCCAAGACTTTGTTAGGCATTGTCGACTGGCAATTGTCAGTTCAGGAAGCGATAAATTTCCCCAACATCATCGCCCGTGGACAAACCGTGCGTGTAGAAGTTGGCGTGGAGCCAGGACCCGCATTGTCAGACGCATTGTCAGAATATGGCTATCAGGTGCGGGAAAGCCAGGGAGAGATCTCTGGATTGCACGTTATCTTACTAGGTGAAAATGGCCTGGAAGGTGCCGCTGACCCTCGTCGTCTTGGAACCGTAATGACTACTGCGCCGCCGAACTGAGGTGTGTTTACAACATCGTTTTAGGGCGAGAATTAGCTATTTTTACTAATTTTCCAAGCTGTTCATTGTCAGTTTGGAAGCCGAAGTGATAAGTTTCAACTCGATAGCGCAAATGCCTCTCTTTTAAAATGGCTATCGAGACACCATAAATCTTTTAACTATTACGTTAATTACTAGGATCTTAATTTCTAGGACCTTAACCACTATGGCCTCAACACTATGACCTTAACTACTGTGAATCGCTCAGCAACATTCAAGTTAACAGCACTCTCATTTTTTGTAGCACTTCTCGCAGCCTGCGGAGAGTCCGCGCCTGAAACAGCTATGCCTGATGCAGCTATGGAAGAGACCTCTAGCCAACCTTCTGCTCCAGCAGCGGAGTCTGAGGAGGAACTTGTCGCAAGAGCTCAGGGAATTCATGAACGAGTGATTACTTTGGACACTCACGCTGACATCAACACCGGTAATTTTACTTTTGACACCAACTACACAATGAATTTAGACACCCAAGTAAATCTGGTAAAAATGGAAGCAGGTGGTCTTGATGTGGCGTTTTTCATTGTCTATACAGGACAAGGTGAACTGAACGAGGCAGGCTATGCCGCTGCCTACGCTAACGCGATTGATAAGTTCGACGCCATTCATCGCTTAGCCGAAGAAATAGCGCCTGATGAAATTGAATTGGCCTATACATCAAACGATGTTCGACGCATTGATGCCGCAGGCAAAAAAGTTGCCATGATCGGAATCGAGAATGCTTATCCCGTCGGCTTAGAAATGTCTAACATCGAAGATTTCCATAGTCGTGGGGGACGTTACATGTCACTAGCCCACAACGGGCACAGCCAGTTTGCAGATTCTCAAACTGGTGAAGCGGATGCTGAATACCTGCATGATGGTCTGAGCGAACTGGGCCGGGAAGCAGTTGCTGAAATGAACAGACTTGGCATCATGGTAGACATTTCTCACCCGTCCATCGATGCTATTTCACAAATGCTAGATATTAGCCGCGCGCCAGTCGTTGCATCACATTCATCTGCGCGTGCTTTAACAAATCATACCCGCAACCTAAATGATGACTTACTTCAGCGCGTAAAAGAGAACGGCGGCGTTGTGCAGACCGTAGCATTCGGAAGCTATATTAACGAAGCGCGCCGCGTATTTTTGCAAACAGGCCGAGCCGAAATCATGGAACGGGTCGCTGCAGAACTTAATTTTGAAGCACTAACCGAAGAGCAAGCCGCTGCTTTAAATCCAGTAGCAGCACTCGCCTACACAACAGCTAGGCAAACGATGTTTCGCATTGCGAATGCAGAAGTAAATGAAGTAGCGCCTAAAGCGACAGTGTCAGATTTCGCTGATCACATTGATTATATTGTTGATCTTATTGGCTTAGAGCACGTTGGCATTAGTTCAGATTTTGATGGCGGTGGCGGAATAGACGGTTGGAACGATGCATCTGAAACATTCAATGTAACTGTTGAGCTGGTGCGTAGAGGATACACCGAAGAAGAGCTTGGAATGCTTTGGAGTGGAAACTTGCTCCGCGTATTGGACGATGTGCAACGCATCGCCGGCGAGATTCAAGCCGAGGCATAACGGCTGAGTAAAACCCACAATCCCCAGCAGATAAGGGCACAGTATTTGTGCGTTTTTCTGCTGGCTTTGCCCTCCATCTGAGCAATAGTACACACCACTCCGCGCACCAACTCTTCTAAATACTCCATTCCTAAAGCTCAACCACCACAGTGACTTAGAGCCCTGACTCGTTACCAATCCTCATGGCATGATTGTGACTCTATTCAGTGGACACACCTTTTAGCTCGCTTAGCCTAACAATTTTCTTTGCATTGCGAGCTTGGCGTAAACTATGTGAAATCCAACGGTAGCGTTGGTTTCATTGAGTCTGAAATTGAAGTCGTCAATTTTCAGAAAGCCATACTAAGCAAAAGAACAATGGTCCGGCACCCTTTCCTTCTCCCTTTACCACGTGGGCTAGAGCCAGCATGTGCAAGCCGGAAGAAATGACGTCCTTTGTTCGGATCTACAGGAAACTTTTTAGCTGAGTGTAAACTTGGAACATA
>JBLGBJ010000065.1:0-10948 GCA_047617605.1 Pseudohongiellaceae bacterium
CTTTCGAGCACGCTTCTACCTCGCCGGGTAAATTTCATGGATGCGGCCATGATGGGCATTCAGCCATGCTATTGGGCGCCGCAAAACTGTTGGCACTAAACAATGATTTTGATCGGGAGATTCACTTCATTTTTCAGCCGGATGAAGAAAATGGTAATGGCGCGCTGGCAATGATTGAGGCGGGGTTGTTTGATCGGTTTCAAATGGACGCGATCTACGGATTGCACAACCTTCCTGGATTGGCCGTGGGTGAGTTTGCTATCAGCCCCGGAGCTTTCTGTGCGTTTGAAGATAATTTCAAAATATCTGTTCTCGGCAAGGGTGGGCATTCATCCATGCCCGAAAAAGTTATCGATCCTATTGTTATTGGCGCAAAGATTGTCTCTGATCTTCAGAGTATCGTGTCAAGAACCATCGCTCCCTCAGAGCACGCAGTAGTCTCGGTAACTGACTTTAGCACTGACGGCGCAAGAAATGTTATAGCATCGCAGGTAAGTATTACGGGGGACTGTCGAGGTTTTGAAAAACATATAAGTGAATCTATCAAAAGCAGAATGGAAGCCATCGTCCGCGCTAACTGCGACGCCTACGGAGCTAAGTACCGGCTCGAGTATTCAACCTCTTTCGTCCCATTAATAAACAGCCCAGAACATGCCGCCGTGTGTGCCAAGGTAGCAAGTGCGTTAGTCGGCGCCACTGCAGATGCCGAATTTGGTCGTGTTAGTTTCTCTGAAGATTTTGCGCAAATGCTTAACTGTAAGCCCGGCGCTTACATTCTGATGGGTAATGGTCAGGGGCATGACAATTACGCGCAACCCTTGCACAATCCTTCATATGACTTCAACGATCAAGCACTGGGCTTTGGCGTTGAATATTGGTGCGCCTTGGCGCGATATTTACCTTAACAGCAGGAATGGGGGCTAGCTCTCTAGATAAGTCTACTTTGCACTTTACAGTACGCATCACAGTAAATGTTACAGCGAATTTATATTCGGGAGTTTAAATCTGTTCAATTAAAAAAGGTGTTGGTCGTCGTCAAGAGACTCAGTCAGACTAAAGATAAAGTGGTTTTCACAAACAGCAGCCGCTCAATTCTCTGCTAATTTTCCTGCATGATCGTAAAGTCGATCTACTAAGACACTAAATTGCTCCTGGTCCTCTTTATTGAAACAAGCAAGTAACTCCTGCTCCATTCCATAAGCCACAGGCACAATTTCTTCATATACAGACAACCCCGTTTCAGTCAGGGTTAGCATGGAGCGCCGCTTATCAGAGGGATTAAATTCCCTGGCTATTAAATGACGGCTGAGCAATTTATTGATCGCTCTGCTAAGAATCGATTTCTCTATCTGGGTTTTAAACGACACCTCATCAGCTGACACATCAGGATGCTCACCTAACACCGCCATAATTCTCCACTCGGTAATTGAGAGCGCAAACTTATCGCTGTAGGTTTCTGCGATCTTGCTGCTGATTTTATTAGAAAGGATAGAAAGTCTGTAGGGCAGGTAGCGCTCGAGGTTGAGAACACTGAATCCGGCGTGCTGTTTTTCCTTGCTTGATTGGGTCATGTGTCTAGTTTGATTGACATTAGTTGTAATAGCAACTAATGTTAGTTGCTATTACAACTAATGTGTTTTGAATGCTCGGAGAGTTACATGACCGATAATATCAACAACCCAATGGGCTTAGATGGCTTTGAATTTGTAGAGTTTTCAGCGCCTGAGCGAGGAATCCTAGAGCCTGTATTCATTATGCTTGGATTCACGCATGTAGCCAATCACCGCTCGAAGAATGTCTCTCTATTTCGTCAGGGCGAAATCAATTTCATTGTCAATTATGAGCGTGACTGCTACGCCGGGTATTTCTGTGATGAGCACGGGCCGTCCGCCTGCGGCATGGCATTCCGCGTCAGGGATTCGCGACAGGCTTACGCCCGAGCACTGGAGCTAGGCGCTCAGCCTATGGACATTAAGACAGGTCCGATGGAGTTAAGGCTCCCTGCAATAAAGGGGATTGGCGGCGCACCACTGTACCTGATTGACCGCTACGGTGACGGCAGCTCAATCTATGATATCGACTTTGAATTCATTGAAGGAGTAGATCGTCATCCTCAGGGCTGCGGATTTAATCTAATCGATCATCTAACCCACAATGTGTACCGGGGGCGGATGGATTATTGGGCTGGTTTTTACGAGAAAATATTCAATTTTAGAGAAGTACGCTTTTTTGATATCAAAGGTGAATACACCGGTTTGTTGTCGCGGGCTATGGCCGCACCGGACGGAAAAATACGAATCCCCCTAAACGAAGAGGCAACTCAAGGCGGACAGATAGAGGAATTTCTGATGGCCTACAATGGAGAAGGGATTCAACATATAGCGTTCTCCACCGACGACCTCTTTAAAAGCTGGGATCAATTGCAAAAGCTAGGTATTCCTTTTATGACTGCGCCGCCTGAAACCTACTATGACATGCTTGAAGAGCGCCTTCCAAATCACGGCGAGCCGATGGATGAGCTAAAGTGTAGAGGTATTTTACTGGATGGTTCTACTCATCAAGGAGATCCGCGTTTACTTTTGCAGATATTTTCTGGCGCACTTATTGGGCCGGTCTTCTTCGAATTTATTCAGCGTAAAAAAGATGAGGGGTTTGGCGAAGGAAATTTCAAAGCTTTATTCGAATCAATAGAGCGTGATCAATTGAATCGTGCCAATGTTCATACTCGCAAGGTTAGTTAGGAGAGTGCTATGAACCTTCAGGGTATTCATCATGTGGCTTACCGCTGTAACGATGCCAAGCAAACTGTTGCCTTTTACCGCGATATTATGGGCATGGATTTTCAGCTAGCGATTGCCGAAGATCAGGTGCCATCCACCGGCGAACCAGATCCCTATATGCATGTCTTTTTGGATGCAGGTAACGGCAATGTTTTGGCCTTCTTTGAAATCCCAAACTCTCCCGCCATGGGGAGAGACCCAAATACCCCGAGCTGGGTTCAACACATCGCGTTTAAGGTGGAAGATATGGGCGCATTATTTGCGGCCAAAAAACGTCTGGAATCGGCTGGAATCGATGTGCTTGGTCCGGTGAATCACACCATATTTAAATCCATTTATTTCTTCGACCCAAATGGCCACCGTCTTGAGCTTGCAGCTAACACTGCTAGGCCGGGGATGCTGGATAAACTGCACAACGTTGCCGAGGATATGATCGATGAATGGAGCGAAACCAAACGGGCCCCTCAACATGCTGCCTGGTTACACGAGAGCAGCGATTAGGGCGTGTGCGAATAAATAGCCGTGGGCTTGATAAATTCGCTGCAATTTATTCAGTTAAACTTGGCTTACAATCTCCTGCTGCTCTAAACCGGCTTGGGGCAGGCATAGGGGAGAGCGCTCAGGGTTAAGCACGTCAAACACTGGCAGGGGCTCCGGTTAGATAAGCTATCAACACTCGAAAAGTGGCTGAGAAAAGAGAAGTTCACTGTTAAAAAGTTTTGGACGGAGATCCTTTTTTCCTTTCCTTGTTAGGCATGAGGATTCTGCTATGCGCCCTAAGCCTAGTAAATAGGAAAATCAATCTTTGTGAGTGCGGCAAATAAAAAAGTAAGCTATTGGTTTTCTTTTTTGTTTCAAATCCAAAGTCCCTGATTTGACTTTCCTGATCGAAAGTCGGGCGGCGATGCGATTGTCTCGAAGAGCAAACATCTCGTCTTGATACTTTTTAAACTACAGAGTTTTTAATCTGCATTTCTGTACTTATTCCTTCAGCCTATGTAGCCGCTCGGCCAAGATAACGCTGGAAAGTTACCTCAACGAAATCATCGACCCCAGGCACAAACAGCACCGCCAGAACAGTTAAGACGATGGCGACGGCGATGAATATGTAAAATTTCTTCATAGTCTAAATCCTTGTTTTAATTCTTATCGCTAGCCAGAGAGCGGCTGCGTTGATTGAGCAAGAGATTCTGTGAGAGGACTCTATGACTCCCGAGGAGCTGCCTCGAACAACCAAACATTGCCGTCTTCTACAGTCGCACGAGTCATCGAAGAGGGGTACTTACCTGAGATAACTTCGGTTAGCCCGTCTAAAACGTCGCCGCTTTCTATGCGCTGTAGTTGCCGCTCGTAACGCACACCGTCGATGCGCAGCACCGCGCGGCCGTCGTTCTCGGCCTGGCGTGGCCAACTCTTCCAGAGACGGCCGATGAAGTTGTCCATATAACCAGACCAAACGAAGATTCTGTTGTCGTACTCAGCTATCCAGATGCGCCGCGATTGCGCCGGGTCTAGTAGTTGCATCTCGATCGTGGAAATATCATTCACAAAGTCCCAGTCCGGCTCCGCTGCGCGATATAGCTCACCGGCGATTAATGGACCGCCGGAGAAAACGCGGTTTGGCCCGTCAGCGGATTTTTGCTTCGCCCCGGCTGTTGCAATCGCGGCCACGGGAATGAGTAACAGGCACAGAATTACTATTATGGTGTTTTTTACTATTTGCATAACAACCTCTTCTTATAATTGTATAGTGTTCGCCGGATCTTCGTTTACCGAGCTAATTGCCAAACGATAATCTAATGGCGGCTCTGTGTCACCCGGCGGTGGTTTATATTGGCAGCCCTCGGGGAGATGATTCTGTAGATCGGCCTTGGCGTTCTCAAAATCAATGGGTAGATCAAATATTTTTATTGCACGGTCTGAAACGGGCGGCTAAGCCCGCTGACGAGGGCTTTGTGTTCGGTCATGGCAAGGAGATTTATTTCTAGAGTTTTGTCGTCGCCATTATGATCTTCGCGGTCGGCTCTGGCATATCTATTATAAAGTGTTCATCATTTGCAAGAGCCGGAGCCTATTATTAAGCTGATGATTAATTACATTATGCTTGGCCTTGTTTTATTGTTCGAAGGATTGCTTTCGCGTTCTCAATGCGGGCATTGAGCCGCGCCAAGGGTGATTGGGCCCTATAGAAGCGGTAAAACGCGGCAAACGTTCCACCTTGTTTCTAGCCATTTATTACAATTAATTTGAAATGGAGAGCTATACGAGAGTAGATAACCCACAAGATTGATGAATATGGCGCGAATACAAGGAGATTTAAGAAGTTATCTAAGGATGTAAGATAATATTTATGCAAAGGAGGGCATAGACTTGGATGGGGATAGCTTCTATTCTGTTCGTACTCTAGATGAATTTGAGAGAGGATAAACGGCAGAATAAAAGAGAATAGCTGGCGTTGCAAAAAAGAGAAATAGACATCATTTTACGAGACCTCACGAACACAGAAATCATCATCAGCAGGCATGCGTTGCCAGCGGCAAGTAAGCTAAATAAAGCCGCCAGTTAAGGAGTGCGATTTTATGAACACATCTTACCCAGTTCTCAATTTTGGTCTTTCCGAAGAAATAGAAATGCTTCGGGGCAGCGTGTATCAATTTTGCAGCGCCGAGATCGCTCCTCGTGCTGCACAAATCGACTCCGATAATTTGTTTCCGGCTGACTTGTGGGAAAAATTCGGCGCCTTGGGGTTGCTAGGCGTCACGGTTGATTCCGCCTATGGTGGCTCCGACATGGGCTACCTGGCACACTGCGTCGCGATGGAGGAAATCTCTCGAGCCTCGGCATCAGTAGGCTTATCCTACGGCGCCCATTCCAATTTGTGTCTCAATCAGTTGTCACGAAATGGCAGTGAAGCACAGAAACAAAAATACTTACCGAAGCTTTGCGCCGGTGAAACCGTTGGTGCGCTGGCTATGTCAGAACCCAATGCTGGATCGGACGTGGTTAGTATGTCCTTGCGGGCAGAGCATAAGGGTGACTGTTACGTACTTAATGGCAGCAAAATGTGGATTACCAACGGCCCCGATGCTGACGTTGTTATCGTCTATGGCAAAACAGAACCGGGTGCAGGTTCACATGGAATTACGGCCTTTATTGTCGAGCGAAATTTTGAAGGGTTTAGCCACGGAGAAAAACTAGACAAACTTGGCATGCGTGGCTCCAATACCTGTGAGTTGGTCTTTCAAGACTGCAAGGTGCCGGTTGAGAATGTATTGGGCGAGTGTAATAAAGGCACCAAGATCCTAATGTCCGGCTTAGATTACGAACGCACCTTACTTGCCGCGGGGCCGGTTGGGATTATGCAAGCCTGTTTGGATTTGATCTTACCCTATCTTCACGAGCGTAAACAATTTGGGCAACCCTTGGGTGAATTTCAACTCATGCAGGGGAAAATGGCGGATATGTATGCGGCACTGAATGCCTGCCGGGCCTATTTATATGCGGTCGCCGCAGCCTGTGATCGAGGTCAGGAAAGTCGTAAAGATTGCGCTGCGCTTATTTTGTTTGCGTCCGAGCACGCCACGCAAATGGCACTCCAAGCCATACAGGCTCTGGGCGGCAACGGCTATACCAATGAATACTCTGCCGGGAGGTTACTGCGCGACGCCAAACTGTATGAAATCGGAGCGGGAACTTCCGAAATACGACGGACATTAATCGGCAGAGAATTGTTTCGCGAATCCGCCTAACCCAACATAAAAGTTGAAGTAAGAATATGAGTATTATTGAATCTAAAATTAAGCCTAGCAGTGAGGCCTTTTCTGATAACAAGGACTTCATGGTGGCGCAAATTCTTGATTTGCAAAAGACATTAGCAACGATTGAAACCGGTGGGCCAGAAAGTTCTCGGGATAAACATAAGTCACGGGGTAAATTGCTGGCCCGGGATCGAGTGCTAGGGTTAATTGACAAAGGAAGCGAATTTCTGGAATTGTCAGCGCTGGCAGCGTTCAATGTCTATGGTGAAGATGTTCCCGCCGCAGGAATCATCTCCGGCATAGGGAAAATTAGCGGCATCGACTGCATGATTGTAGTGAACGATGCCACAGTTAAAGGTGGCAGCTACTATCCATTAACAGTAAAGAAGCATCTGCGAGCTCAGCAAATTGCTCAGGAAAATAACTTACCTTGTATTTATCTAGTGGATTCCGGTGGCGCAAATTTACCAAGGCAGGACCAGGTTTTCCCCGACCGAGAACATTTTGGTCGTATCTTTTTTAACCAAGCCAATATGTCTGCCGCCGGGATCCCGCAAATTGCTGTAGTGATGGGATCTTGCACAGCCGGTGGTGCCTATGTGCCGGCTATGTCTGACGAATGTGTGATGGTTAAAAATCAAGCCACTGTTTTTTTGGCCGGGCCGCCACTGGTTAAAGCGGCGACAGGTGAGATTGTGGGTGCGGAAGAGTTGGGTGGCGCTGATGTTCACTGCCGCCGTTCAGGTGTGTCAGACTACATGGCAGACAATGATGAGCATGCCTTGGAGATTACTAGAAACATTATTGGACATTTAAATTTTAACAAAGCATCCGCTGATTTAATGCAGGTTAAAAAACCAGCAGAGCCTCCGCTGTATGACGATGACTCATTGTTAGGAATCGTGCCATTGAGCGCGAACCAAGTCTATGATTCCCGTGAGATTATCGCGCGTATTGTTGATGGTTCAGATTTTAACGAATTTAAAGCCCTGTATGGCAAATCGCTGGTTTGTGGGTTTGCACATATCGATGGCTACCCTGTTGGCATCGTTGCGAACAATGGCATTTTGTTTAGTGAATCGGCAGTGAAGGGCGCGCATTTTATAGAGCTGTGCTGTAAGCGCAAAATTCCACTGCTATTTTTACAAAACATCGTTGGCTTTATGGTGGGTAAAGTATTCGAGGAAGGCGGCATTGCTAAACATGGTGCTAAATTAGTGATGGCAGTGGCTTGTGCGAAGGTACCTAAATTCACAGTTATCGTTGGTGGGTCTTTTGGTGCTGGAAATTACGGTATGTGCGGCCGCGCTTATGACCCGAGATTTCTTTTTATGTGGCCCAACGCGCGCATCTCCGTTATGGGTGGCGAACAAGCTGCTGGCGTATTGGCCACCATCAAACGCGACCAGCTAGAAAACAAAGGTGCCCAGTGGAGTGAAGAACAGGAGGCGGAGTTTAGGAAGCCCATCCTTGAAACTTACCAAACTCAAGGACATCCCTATTACGCCTCCGCCCGGCTATGGGATGATGGAGTAATCGAGCCTAGCCAAACTCGTAATGTTATCGCGCGCTGCATGGCAATCGCGCGCAACAAAGCGATTGAGGACACACTGTTTGGTGTGTTTCGGATGTAAACAGGGTAAGTGTCTAAGCTGCTGCCTCCTTGGTGCTACGGCCTAAAAAAATCGCTTGGGCCATTTCATTGGCAATAGTGTTAGTCGCAATCCCTTGTTTGCCAGACTCAACAAAAATGTCTCCTAGCATCGGCACGATTTTCTCTACGTGCTTATTCACTGTTGCAGTATCGCGCATGGCCTGTTGCTGATAAAAAATGTCGATAATGCCGCCTGCATTGATCACATAGTCCGGCGCATAAAGAATGCCGCGTTCAAACATGTGCTGGCCTAACTCTTCACTGGCCAATTGATTGTTTGCGCCACCGGCGACAATGCTGGTTTGAAGGCTATCAAGACTATTTTCATCAATAGCAGCGCCCATTGCGCAAGGAGCAAACACGTCCACTTGCTGGCTCGCAATTTTCTCGGCTGAAGTGTCAGCTACACCCAGCTCATCAATAAGACGACTGACTCGGCTGCGCTCAGTATCGGCAACAATTAACTTAGCGCCGGCAGCTGCTAATAAGTGAGCCAATCGATAACCTACGTTGCCGGCGCCTTGGATTGCAACACGCACGCCTTTAAGGTCACTATTTAACTTAAATCTCACCGCTTCTTGAATACCCAAAAAGACGCCATAGGCTGTCACTGGTGAAGGGTCACCTCCGTGCGTTTCATTTTCTGAACAGCCGGACACATGCTTGGTCTTTTCGGCCATGATTTTGATGTCACTAACCGTGGTACCTGAATCTTCTGCGGCTAGGTACTGCCCGTTAAGGGAGTCCACGAATTCACCCATCTCTAATAGCAATTCACGGGATTTACCCGATGTTGGGTCGGCGATAATAATCGACTTCCCCCCGCCCAGAGGCAAGCCAGCTAATGCTGACTTATAGGTCATCCCTTTTGATAGCCGAAGCACGTCACCAAGAGCGTCATCGGCACAGCTATAGGGATAGATACGGCAGCCGCCAGCAGCCGGGCCTAAGTTCGAATTGTGCACGGCGATGATGGCTCGCAGTGTCTGGGTTTCTACAAACTCGACACGTTCGTGCCGATCAAAATCTGGGTGGTCTGAGATCTCTTGATTAAACACTTTTTTACTCCGTGACTTTATTCTAATGATATTTTTTAATGACCTAAGCCGCTACCTCGACCCTTTCTGCAAGCGGGACGAGCTCACCGCGAAAGATTTTAAGCAAGTGCTGCTGACGTGATTGAACCTGCACTCGATTAGCCGACTTAATGTGCCCGTAGCCTCGAATCTCTAAAGGTAAGGCAGCTAGCTCTACCGCGCTACGGTAGTTGTCAGAGCTGACTTCCCGCTCGAGCTGATCAAGCAGTTCTAAGTAGTCAGCTAGCGTGTCCTGCTCTTCGCGTCTTTCACCTTGATAAGCGAAAATGTCAAATGCAGTGCCGCGCAGAAACCGAAGTTTTGCCAATAGTCTAAATAGGAACAGCATTGCCCCAGGAAACTTTCGTTTTCTTAGTTTGCCTGACTTGTCTTTTCTGGTGATTAAGGGAGGAGCTAAATGGTACTCCACCTTAAAATCGCCACTGAACTGCTTGGCTAACTGCTTGGCGAAATCGCCATTGCTGTAAAGGCGTGCGACCTCATACTCATCTTTCACTGCCATTAACTTGTACAAAGATTTTGCCGCCGCCTTACTGAGTTCAAAGGTGTCGCTTAGGCCCTTGCTTAACTCTACTTGTTGAAGTTGCTCTATACGTCTTTGATACGCTTGAGCATAGGTAATGGATTGATAGTCTTTGAGTCGCTGGTGCCGGTCTGCCGCAATATCTGGTAATGTTGATAGCGCCTTAAACTCAGCTTCAAGTGAGACAGCGGTGTTAACTCTTGAAATATCAACGGCAGCATGACGACCCCATTCTAACGCCTTCAGATTGAACTGAACGGCGACAGCGTTTAACTCAATAGCCGCTTGCAGTGCTTCAACGGACACGGGAACCAAGCCTTTTTGTAAGGCATAACCCAGCAGGAACATGTTGCTGGCAATACTGTCGCCTAACAATTGTGTGGCCAGTTGGGTCGCCTGAATAAAATCCACGCTTTGAGGTTTTGCTTCAGCATTGAGCAGTGCCTTCATGTTTTGGCTGGATGTCTTCAGGTCTGGGTTTGAAATCAATTCGCCACTGACCGCCGCAAAGTCATTGATCACGCAATGACTGCGCTGGTTGTGGAGCTTGGCTATCGCCTCAGATTCAGCTGCGACCGATAAATCACAGCCAATGAGTAAGTCAGCATCACCGGCGGCAATACGAACGGCGTTAATGGCTTCCTGCTTTTGGGCTATACGAACGTGGCTGACAACAGCGCCAAATTTTTGCGCTAATCCAGTTTGATTCATGGTGGCACAGCCTTTCCCTTCAAGATGAGCCGCCATTGCTATGACGGCTGAAATAGTGAGTACACCGGTGCCTCCGACGCCAGCCACCAAGATATTCCAAGGCTGGCGTTCAACAGAGGGAAGTGTGGGTAGAGGAAGCTGGCCTAAGTCAGACAATTTAAATGTAGGTGTGGGTTTATTGAGTTCGCCGCCGATTACCGTCACAAAACTAGGGCAGAAGCCGCGCACGCAACTGTAGTCTTTGTTGCACGAGCTTTGGTCAATTTGTCGTTTACGACCAAGTTCTGATTCTTTAGGCACAACTGACAGACAGTTAGATTCAGTGCCGCAGTCTCCGCAGCCCTCACAGACTGCTGAATTTATAAACACCCGCTTGGCAGGGTCTTCTATGACACCCTTGCGGCGCAGTCGCCTTTTTTCAGCCG
>JBLGBJ010000066.1:0-10514 GCA_047617605.1 Pseudohongiellaceae bacterium
AAGCAATTAGACATTCAATTTTGAAAAAACATAAGGGGATTAGTCATGGCACTTATTAGCTTAAGACAGTTACTTGATCATGCCGCAGAGCATCAATATGGCGTGCCTGCATTTAACGTCAACAATTTAGAGCAAGTTCAAGCGATCATGGAGGGTGCTAACCAGGTTAACAGCCCAGTTATTCTGCAAGCATCCGCTGGCGCCAGAAAGTATGCTGGTGCGAATTTTCTCAAGCATTTGATTCAAGCGGCTATCGAAGAATACCCACACGTGCCAATAGTTATGCATCAGGATCACGGCTTCTCACCTGCTGTGTGTCAGCGCTCTATTCAGCTCGGCTTTTCATCGGTGATGATGGATGGCTCGTTGGGAGAGGACGGCAAGACTCCGGCGGACTTTGAATATAATGTTGATGTCACTAAGACGACGGTGGCAATGGCGCATGCCTGCGGCGTTTCTGTAGAAGGTGAAATCGGTTGTCTTGGGTCATTGGAAACCGGCATGGCCGGCGAAGAAGATGGTAGCGGCGCCGAGGGTGTGCTTTCGATGTCTCAGCTTTTAACTGACCCTCAGGAAGCCTCTGATTTTGTAGCAGCAACAGGGGTTGACGCCTTAGCGATTGCAGTTGGCACAAGCCACGGTGCATACAAATTTAGTCGCCCACCAACGGGCGATATTTTAGCGATTGCGCGGATAAAAGAAATTCACGCCAAAATACCTAACACTCACCTAGTGATGCACGGCTCTTCTTCAGTGCCGCAAGACTGGCTGGAAGTGATTAATCAATTTGGTGGAGAAATTCCCGAGACATATGGTGTTCCTGTCGAAGAAATTCAGGAAGGAATCAAGCACGGGGTTCGTAAGGTAAACATTGATACTGATCTAAGGCTGGCATCAACTGGCGCCGTGCGAAAATTTCTAGGTGAAAATAAATCAGAATTCGATCCGCGAAAATTCCTTATTGCATCAACTACAGCGATGAGAAATATTGTTATTGAAAGACTAGAATCTTTCGGCTGCGGGGGACAAACATCCAACATTAAGAAAATCTATACCCTGGATGAAATGTCACAGCGCTATATTGACGGTTTATGAATTGCGACTAACACTCAAATATAGGCTGTGAAATAGATGTTAAACAATAGTCGAGTCGCGTCGAATGTTCACACGCGCTGATGCAGCAGAAATTCGCCGCGGCCTTGGCGAACTAGATTTCACAAGCTCAAATGCTGAGCCGTCAAGTTCAGCGTTTGATACTTATTTTAAGTTTTATAAATTTGCGCCAAGTGTTATCGGGGCAGAGTCGAGTCATACCGCCGGCATTATTCATGCGGCAGGCTTTGATGTGCTTACTCAGTATTTTAAACCGACCGAGAAAAATAGTCGGGGTACTGTTGTTTTATTGCACGGTTATTTCGATCACGCCGGAATCTATCAGCATGTTATTAAACACTGTTTGGATCAGGGCTTAGGCGTTGTCATATTTGACATGCCAGGACATGGCCTGTCTAGTGGAGAAGTCGCAAGCATTGAATCGTTTGACGTGTACTGTAAGGTTTTATTGTGTTTGTTAGACGCGATGCAAAATGCAGGGCTACCCGGTCCTTGGCATTTACTTGGTCAAAGCACTGGCGCGGCAATAATGATAGATTGCTTGCTTAAAAACAGGTTCCCTAAGCAATTTCCGCTCACTAAATTTATAGCGCTAGCCCCCCTGCTAAGGCCCTATGCGTGGCAAACAAGTAGATTACTCTTTTCTTTAAGTAGGCTTTTCCTTTCTTCAACTAAGAGAAGGTTTTCTGAAAACAGTCACGACCAACAATTTCTAGATTTTCTAAACTTCGAAGACCCGCTGCAAAGCAGACTTTTAATGAGGGATTGGATTCTAGCTATGATCAAAAATCAGCGGCAATTCGCGTTGGCGCAGATTAACCAGACACCTCTTCACATTATACAAGGCACCGCTGATACCACTGTGGATTGGCAGTACAATTTAGAAAAGTTTAAAGCAAAGTTTCCAAATGTCCTCATTGAGCAAATACCCGGGGCTCGCCACCATCTAGTTAATGAAAGCGAGGCCTATAGAGGTCAGGTATTTGCCGCTGTAGATAGAGCGCTTGGATTAATTTAGCTTTTGCCTAGAAAAGTACACGACAGCGAATAGTGCCCGAGACTTGGTTAAGCTTCTCAAGTGCAAGTTCACTGTACTTCTGGTCTATGTCCATGACCACATAGCCGACTTCTGCGTTTGTTTGTAGAAACTGCGAACGGATATTGATTCCAGTTTCAGAAAACATGGAGTTGATTTCGGCCAGAACACCAGGCACATTCTTATGAATATGAAGTATGCGGTGGTTATCAGGGTGCCCGGGTAAAGTGACTTCCGGGAAATTAACCGAGGTGACGCTTGATCCGTTATCGCTGTATTTTGCGAGCTTCTCACTTACCTCAACCCCTATATTTTCCTGCGCTTCCATGGTGCTGCCGCCAACGTGGGGCGTCAAAATACAATTATCGAATTCGCGCAGTTTGGAGACAAATTCTTCGTCATTGGATTTTGGCTCAACAGGGAAAACATCAATTGCAGCGCCGGCGATCTTTTTGTCCGCAAGTGCCGTTGCCAGGGCATCAATGTCCACCACGGTACCTCGCGATGCATTGATAAGTATGGCCTCTGGACGCATCCAAGCGATTTGCTTAGCCGCTATCATGTTCTGTGTTTGCGGTGTCTCAGGTACGTGAAGACTGATCACGTCACACTCGCTCATTAATTCCTCCAAAGAATCTAGTTGAGTGGCGTTTCCCAGTGGCAGTTTAGTCATAACATCGTATAAATACACTTTCATGCCCATGCCTTCAGCGAGGACACTCAACTGAGAGCCAATATTGCCGTACCCTACAATTCCGAGTTTTTTGCCACGGGTCTCAAATGAGCCTTTTGCCGCTTTTTGCCAGACTCCCTTGTGCAGAAGAGCATTTTTCTGTGGGATGCCCCTCAAAAGCAGTATGGATTGCCCGATGACGAGTTCGGCGACACTTCTGGTATTGGAAAAAGGCGCATTAAAGACCGGAATGCCCCGAATCAGTGCGGCATTGAGGTCAACCTGATTAGTGCCAATACAAAAGCAGCCCACCGCGAGTAATTTATTAGCAGCTTGGAATATTTCTTCGGTTAGTTGGGTTCGAGACCTAATACCAACAAAATGGACCCCGGCAATCTTTCGTTTAAGCTCTTCGGTACCAAGAGAGGTCTTTATACTCTCCACGTTGGTATAGCCGGCTTTTTCCAGACTGCGAAGAGCGCTTGGGTGCACGCCTTCGAGGAGGAGTATCTTTATCTTATTTTTTTCAAAGGAGGTGGGGTTCATTATCATTGGGAAATTATTCAGTGATTGAGTATGTGATTAGTTGTTAACTATGTGGCTTTTTCTTACCGATTACGCAGGCCACTACAATATTAACAGTTAGGCGTATTCCTAATGCAATTGCCGCTGGTGAAGGCCTGCTCAAAAAGCTGGCGCATGGTAACATATTCAAAGTCGCCATTGGGTTGATTCAAGCTTTTTGACCGGATTCGAGATGTTTAGAAGCTGCAGCAACCTGCCCATTAATTGATCTGGAACGTGTTAACTATGAATTGCTCGGAAACGGAGCTGTTAGCCAAACTAACTGACATTGTAGGAGTCGACTGGGTTAAAACCAGTGAATCAGACAAGCAAAATTACGGTAAAGACTGGACTAAAGCCTTTGCAGCGGACCCAATCGCTATTGTGTTGCCAAACACTGTAGAAGATGTCCAGTCTTTGGTTCTCTTAGCCAATCAAGAAGAATTTGCACTGGTGCCCTCTGGAGGCCGTACCGGGCTTAGCGGAGGCGCAGTGGCTATGAATCAAGAAGTCGTCGTGGCCTTCGATCGAATGAATCAGATACTGGATTATAGCGCCAGTGATAGACAGGTGGTGTGTCAGCCTGGGGTTGTCACTGAACAACTTCAGCAGTATGCGCAGGATAAGGGCCTGCTCTATCCGGTTGATTTTGCTTCGTCCGGGTCTAGTCAAATTGGCGGCAATATCGCCACAAATGCTGGTGGTATTAAAGTAATACGCTATGGTATGACCAGAAACTGGGTGGATGGCTTAAAGGTTGTTACCGGTTCTGGTGAGCTTCTCGATCTAAATAAAGGCTTGGCAAAAAACGCCACCGGCTATGATTTTCGACATTTGTTTGTCGGTTCCGAAGGAACATTAGGGTTTGTGGTTGAAGCTACAATCGGCCTGTGTAGCCAAACAAAAGATCCGAGCGTCTTACTGTTGGGTGTGAATGATATGCAGTCGACCATGCCGGTTTTACAATTATTCAGAGACAAGCTCAGCCTCACAGCCTTTGAATTTTTCTCCAACAAAGCACTGAATCATGTTATCGCGGAAAAAGGACTGCAAAAGCCTTTTGACAGCCAGACAGAGTTCTATGTGCTAATCGAATTTGAAAACAATACAGAAAAAGATCTTGAGACAGCAATGACCTTGTTTGAGAAAAGCATGGAAGAAGGCTGGGTTCTTGATGGCACTATTAGTCAAAATTTGAATCAGGCTAAAAGCCTTTGGCGCCTGCGTGAGGACATTTCTGAAACCATCTCACAGTTTACACCTTACAAAAATGATATCTCGGTCAAAGTTGCAAGAGTTCCAGAGTTTTTGACTGAAGTTGACGAGTTAGTTGGTAAAGCCTACCCAGATTTCGAAATTATATGGTTTGGGCATATCGGAGATGGCAATGTTCACCTGAACATTCTAAAACCCGAGGCTATGGCCGCAGCTGAATTTTTTGAAGAGTGCGGTAAAGTGTCTAGTTGGGTGTTCGAAATAGTGAAAAAATATGATGGCAGCGTGTCTGCAGAACACGGTGTGGGTTTGCTTAAAAAGCCTTATCTACATTACTCACGATCCGACGCAGAGCTGGATTTTATGCGTCAGATAAAGCGAGTGTTCGATCCAAAAAATGTGATGAACCCGGGCAAAATATTTGATTAGCGGCCAATAAAGTTAGTGTTCACTTAGGTCGGTTTTCCAGAAGGAACAGTCTGTAAAAACCGTCAAATGAGTTACAATTTGCGACAATAATTGTTTCCATCTGAAATATTATCGGCGTACACTAATTTTTCGATCGGAGTTGATCGACATCTTACTAGTCGAGTAATTTGATTAATTTATTAATAAGTACGAGTGAAATATGTCAGATTCAGTAGAAGGTACGGTTAAGTGGTTTAACGACGAGAAAGGTTTTGGATTCATCGAGCAAGAAGGTGGAAAAGATGTGTTCGTTCACTTTAGCGCCATCAACGGTTCAGGTAGAAAAACCTTGCAAGAAGGCCAAAAGGTAACGATGGATGTTACTCAGGGCCAGAAAGGTCCGCAAGCTGAAAACGTAAACCCTATTTAAGACCTGTTGTTCTGGGATCTGTCGTTGGAGATGTTTGTTAAAAGATATCTCTATAGATTTATTTTAGAAAGCCTTCATAGAGAATTTTGTTGAAGGTTTTGCTGAAGGAAACAGCTGAAGGCAATAGCCGTAGGTCTCGACAGGGAAACGGTTAGGAAATAGGAAATAGGTAAGCGGCTAGAGAAGCCGAACTAAAGAAGACTCTGTAGTATTCAGAGCCTCTCATTTTTTTTGTGTTTTAAAATGTCATCCTGACGTTAAAGGCCTCGGCCCGCCCCGCTAGATCTATTCCCTCAGTTTAGCTCTAATCTTCTTAGCTCCGTCTTGGGTGCCAAGAATTAGCAGGTCTGCAGGTCTCGCGGCAAATAAACCATTCGTCACAACACCAGTGATTTGATTTAAATCAGACTCAAGCTTTCTCGGGTCCAGTATTTCCAAATTGTAGATATCCAGAATGTGATTTCCGTTATCAGTAACGCAGCCCTCGCGGTAAACAGGGTCTCCGCCAAGTTTTACAATTTCTCTACCAACGTGGCTTCTAGCTAAAGGAATAACTTCAACCGGTAATGGGAACGCCCCTAAGGTTTTAACTAATTTCGATTCGTCCGCAATACAGATGAATTCTTTAGCCGTGGCGGCAATAATTTTTTCGCGCGTGAGCGCCGCCCCTCCTCCCTTGATTAACTGTAGGTGATGATTAGCTTCGTCGGCACCGTCAACATAGACCGCAACATCGCCGGCAGAGTTCAGATCGATAACCGGTATATTATGTGCTTTTAAGCGTTTGGCAGACTCTTCTGAACTTGCGACAGTTGCGTTAATATCGGTGCTAAGCGCAGCTAGTTCATCGATAAAGTAGTTTGCGGTTGAGCCAGTACCAACCCCTATAATCATCTTTTCGTCGAACATGCTTTCAACTACTTCAAATGCGGCCCGTGCCACTTGTCTTTTCAGCTCATCTTGTGTCATTTGTCATCTCCCTCAATTTTTTGTGACGCTATGCTCTCGCCCATTTTAATTGCACTGCCAGCTTTCAACTGTGGGGAAAGACTGATCGCGTTTTCCTGAAAAAGTAAAATTGCTGTAGAGCCTAGTTTAAATCTACCCATCTCTTCACCAATCTTAAGACAGACAGAATCAAAACCTTCTTCGTTAACAATAGTTTTATTAGTATTTGGAGCAACGCCTCCGGACCAAACCGTTTCAATCCCTGCCACAATCATAGCGCCGACCAGTACCAGTGCCATCGGGCCAATAGCGGTGTCAAAATAGCATACGAGACGTTCATTTCGAGCAAATAAATCAGCTACTGACTCGGCCGTTTTTTGATTAACCGAAAACAGTTTTCCGGGAACATAGGTTGTTTTTCGGAGTTTACCGGCAATAGGCATATGAACGCGATGGTAGTCCCGTGGTGAAAGATAGATCGTTGCAAAGCTGCCATTGACATAGTCTTTTGCTTCATTAGGACTGCAGGCCAGTAGAGATTCAACCGAATAGTGTCGACCTTTGGCTTGCACAATCGTCAGCTCATCAATAGCACCCAGCTGACTAATGGCTCCATCTGCAGGGCTCACAATAGCGCCAGGTTCTTCACATACCGCTCTCGCTTCAGGTTTAAGAGCGCGAGTAAAAAATGCGTTAAAGTTTTCAAACTCAGAGGGGTCTTCTATCAATGCTTCAGATAAATCCACTTGGTAGCGCTTCTTAAACCAGTTGATAAAAGGTTTTCGAAATAATTTGCTTTCGGCCGCCCTGCCTACAATTCTTGAAAATAGGTGTTGGGGGGCAATGTGCTGAAAAAGTATAAATGGCGATGGCATGTGAGTTTCTAATTTAAGGTTCTAATTTAAGTTTCTATGGGCGTGTTGGGGTGGTTTCCCCACTCTGACCATGATCCATCATAGGCAGAAATATTTAAACCCAGTACTTTGCCCACAAGGTAAGTTAGGCCTGACCGGTGGTGGGTTTGGCAATGGGTGATAATGGTTTTACTTGCATCTATCCCGATATCGAGCAACTGCTTAGAAATTTTTTCTAACGGTTTCAGCCGCAGACTATTGTTTGTGTCCATCAACTCTAGCCAGTCTAAATTTACAGCGCCGGGTATATGTCCATTTCTTAGCGCCGTGATTTTAACGCCGTCATATTCTTGTTTGGCTCGCGCATCCCAAACCACAACATTGTCATGGTTTATCTGCTCAACAAGCTCCTCTAAGGTAACTATTAGAGATGAATTAATCACCGTTTTAAACACCGAGGCTACTGTAGGCAATGTGATAGTTTCTATGGAAAGATGAGAGTCCCGCCAAGCGATTAATCCGCCATCGAGGTAGGAGTAATTTTTGTGGCCAATCACATCCAGCGTCCAAATTAACCTACCTGCCCAGCCGCCCCCCTCATCATCATAAACGAGAACATGCGAGGAGTTCGACAAGCCAGTTCTGGAAAACAAATCAGTCAGCGCATTTTCGCTAGGTATTTTACCAACGGCCGGCTTTATGCCACAGATCAGCTCAGAAGGTTCGATTAACCTCGAGCCAGGAATATGACCGGCGTCAAATACAGCTTTAGAGCACACCGCAATGATGAGTAGGTCCGGATTGTCTAGCTGCAGCGCCAACTGATCTGCTTGGACTATTACAGGTAAAGCTAAGTGCGAAGCTGATGAAGTAGCTGTGGGTGTCGCAGAGGATTTAGTTAAGGATTCAGTCGTCATCAGTTTTTAATAGCTAGCGTAATTTAAAGCAGTATAAAGGCTATGAGCGTGATTGGATAAATCAATTGCCAATGCTCTGAAAAATTTGAAAGTAATTACCTAATCTTTCTGGTGATACAAGGCCGTCTTCAACCGCCGCTAGAATTGCGCACTCAGGTTCACTTTGGTGGGCGCAGTCGCGAAATTTACACAGCCCTTTTAATGCGCGTAACTCTCGATATCCGTTTATGAGCTGATTTGGCTCTATGTGACCGAGATTGAACTCTCTTATTCCCGGTGAATCGACAAGATCAAAAGACCCGAGGTGGAACAATCTTGCCGTTGTAGTTGTGTGCGTCCCTTTCTCTTTACCAATGGATAGTCGACCTACGGCGGCGCTGTCTTGCCGGCTTAGGTTATTGACCAAGGAAGATTTTCCGACGCCCGACTGACCTACAAGCACGGTGGTTAGCCCTGCAAGCTCTGATTCTAGCTGCGCCATTCCAAGGCCTGTGCTGGCAGAGACCCGATGAGTGTTGTAACCAATACTTTCGTATATGGACATCATGTTGTCTATATGGCGTCTATTTTTCCCGCTAACCAGGTCAGATTTGTTCAGCACGATAATTGGGTCCAAGTTGAGGGACTCAATTGCCACTAAATATCGGTCGGTAAGGTTCATGAATGGTTCGGGTAAAACAGCGATAACGACCAACACCTTGTCGATATTGGCAGCGACTGGCTTGATCAGCCCTTTGAAGCCGGGCCTCGCGAAAACATTATTGCGAGGCTGGGCCGATAAAATAACTCCAGTGTCCTGACTGTCCAATTGAAAGCGAACCCGGTCTCCGGTAACCAGCCTTGGCAGGTTGGCACGCTGGAAGCAACGCACTGTTTGATTCTTCAGGCTCCCCTCTAACGGCTCGATCTCTAACTGTTGACCAAAATGACTGATAACCAAGCCCTGCAACGTAGGAACTGCATCACCTTCAGCAGGCGTGCTTGCCGATTCGGTAAGTTGATTGGCTGAGATTCTCACTTGCTGCTGCTTAGTGAGTTTGCGCTTTGCCATAGGCTAATTGTTCTTAAGGGTCAATTGAAAATTAGGCGCGAAAAATATGCCTAATCGCATTCAATTGGATTATGGCATATTACAGCCCTTGTAGCTTTGCTACACTGCTTTGATCAAATAGATTTTTTAAACAAAAGAGCTCGATTTAATCGCTTGTTCGGAATTAGCCATGGATACAAAAACCAACCTCATCTGGATCGATCTTGAAATGACAGGATTAGTACCGGGTACAGATCGCATTATAGAGATAGCCACTTTGATTACGGATTTAGACCTTAATCTGTTGGCAGAGGGGCCCACTATTGCTGTTTCTCAGACCGATGAGGCGCTCGCAAAAATGGATGCCTGGAATCAACGGACTCATGGAGGTTCTGGCCTAATTGACCGGGTCAAGGCCAGCAAAGTTAGTGAGGCCGATGCTCAGCGCGAAACTATAGAGTTTTTGGAAAAATACTCTGAAAAACAAGGCTCACCTATGTGTGGAAACAGTATCTGCCAAGATCGTCGTTTCTTAGCCAACTATATGCCCGAGTTAGAAAACTATTTTCACTATCGGAATCTTGATGTTAGTACTTTGAAAGAATTGGCACAGCGGTGGAAGCCTGAAATATTGAAAGGGCTAACTAAGAATGGCAGCCATCAAGCAATGGATGATATTCGGGATTCAGTGGAGGAGTTGAAATACTACCGCGAACACTTTATCGCTTTATAAAAATAATATTGAGACATTTAAGCGTAATTAGGAGCAGTTAAGAGAGATTAAAAGAGGCTAGGCTTGATGCTGCTCCAGCGCCCATTGAACATGCTCTCTAACCATAGGCGAAGCATTATCTAATTGCGCTTTCAGTGTCGCCGAAATCTCTTCGCTGCTTTGGGCGTTGCCTAAACCGACAGCCAAGTTTCTCTGCCAGCACTCATAGCCAATACGGCGAATAGCTGAGCCCTCGGTGTTAGCTAAAAATTCCTTTTCAGTCCATTTAAACAACTCAAGCAATGTTGAATTGTCTAAGCCGTGGCGGGGAGCAAAATCATCTTCGACGCTCACCTTGGTGAATTTATTCCAAGGACAAATCAGCTGACAATCATCACAGCCGAACACACGGTTACCCATCGCACTTCTGAACTCAACTGGAATTGACGTGCGCAGCTCAATGGTGAGGTAAGAAATGCATTTGCTTGCATCAAGTAAATTAGGCGCAACAAATGCGTTGGTTGGACAAATGTCTATACAAGCACTGCAGCTGCCGCAGTGATCACTTTCTGTTTTATCGATAGGTAGCGGGAGATCAGTAAATAGTTCTCCCA
>JBLGBJ010000067.1:0-10137 GCA_047617605.1 Pseudohongiellaceae bacterium
CAGATAGAGCCAGAGCTCAGACCATAACTCACTGTCAGGTTTGGTCACACTAAAGTCTTTTGCATAACATCGTCATAAGACACACTTTACCGCGCCCAGCACAGGACGGTAAAGTGGAGAATGGAGAGTGGAGAGTGGAGAGTGGAGAGAGTGGTCGAAATGCTTTTAAAATCCCTATTCATGCAATTGACCGTCAGCTTATCAACAGGTCAGATTCTATAGGTATAAATCTATCGGCCGAATTAATTAGCGATGCCGCCGTCAGTATTTTTACGCCGTAAACCTCGACCACTGATCCCTTTTTCAGTTTAAGCCTGTCTGCCAGCAAATCAAAATCGCCATCACCTGAAACCAAAATAGTCGTGTCACTTTGTTCAGCATATTCCATTGCATCTAATGCGATGCCGACGTCCCAATCACCTTTCGCAGAACCATCTGAACGCTGAATATAGGGTTTTAACTTCACTTCAAAACCAATTGCTTTCAGTATATTTTGAAATTGCTTTTGCTTCTGGTCCCCTCTATCGATGGCATAGGCGACAGCTTTCACAACCTTCCTATTTTTGGTCGCCTTAGCCCAGAACTTGTTGTAGTCAAAATTGCGAGCGTATGCGTGTTTAGTGGTGTAGTAGACATTCTGCACATCCACCAATATAGAAATTGTTTCCATCAGGTTTCAACTTTTATGTAGAAAAAAATGCTGGGGAGTCTGGAACTCTGATACGTTAAAGCCATAAGCTCCGTATTACTATCGGCCGTCAGCTTTACGTATCGTTGATCCTGCTCTATTGGCTTTCTTCATGTTCCTGCCGACGAGCGCCCGCTAGTATTCCTGGTAATGCATAGTTACCTTCGTGGCAGGCATACTCGTATATTTGGTCTTTCACCGCATTCATCGGTAATTCACCAGTCCACGCCGTAGCGTAATTCTCAGGATCATCAATAGTAAATTTGTATAGAAGGGTTGAATCATCAAGACGAGAAAATCTCTCTGTTACTACCGCAGAAGAGGATAAGTAAAAGAAATGTCGCAAAGCACCACGAAAACCTTGTTGCGAATTAAAGTTCGTGGTTTCAACTACCAGCGTGTCATCTTCGTAATGGCCGATTGAATCGCCCAACCACTTAGGGATGTCCGCATGTTCACTGTCGCGCATTCTAACGATCCTAGCATCGTGGTTCATCTCAGCCATGATCATTACATAATCTTCGGTTTGAACGATTTGCTTATGATTGTTATACAACACTGGCAACATTGGAGGCCCACCGGTGGAGCCAAATCCAACCAGACAGCGTTCAGCCATAGGCCGCGTTTCCGGACCCGCATATTCGTCAATTTGAGCTCGGCCACCAAAGATTTTTTGCAGCGCGCCCTCGGCCCAAGGCAAGCGACCGTTTACAGGTTCGACAATTATCGAGGTGCGAATTTCACCGTTGATGGTTGCCATACGCTCCCCAGGGTCCATCCAAAAAGTGTTGTACCCGCCAATCGTACCTTCTGCGCCACCGATACCATCGGTTAGGTTTGTTAGATAACTATCTCCAGTTTGACCTATACGCTCTGCCTCTTCTTCGGTGATCACCAGTTGATCGCCAAATTGCTCCCCACGTTCTAACATTGTTACTGTCGCGATATTATAAACACCTTGCAGGTCAGGGGCGCCGAAGCTGGTGCGAGGTGCCTCATAATCTTGCGCCTGAACAAGACCGCAGCACACGTAGGCAGCCACTAAAGCGAGAGATTGAAAACGAGTTGGGGTAATGAATCTCATAAAGTTTTCCTTGAAAATTGAAAGCTGAGACATTATACAGTTTCAGCTGTGAATTGGGACAGTCGTTGATGTTCGTTAAATCGATGAGCCAAGACATAAAACTGTTAACAGTGATGTCGGCTTCTTTGTTCTAGTAAACCCTCAGTACCGCTCTTCTTTCCGCTAAGCTTTTGAGCTTAAATTTCTAAACAAAAATCCTTAAAACCCACCTTTATAACACTTGAAATTCTCTCACTATCAACAATGCCATCAACACCTAGCTGCCTGCTTATTAAGGAGATGGCAACACGTAATCTGTCAATTACATTAGCAGATATAGTTACAAGCACGCCTTTCAATGCTTCCTATGCATGGGATTCTCGCGGGGACATGTTTATGAGCACTATCGGTTTATTTTGCAGATCTACACTGCTTACCAACCTATCAAAAGCATTTTCCGTAGGGCCGCTAATCCCATAAGCGCACTCAGGGCTAACGATCACCAGCCCATCCAAATGTTTCAAACAGGAAATTGTCTTCCGACGCGGGTTTTTGCCTACCTTCACGATCAGCGTTGAGCAGTGGTAAATCATCTATTGAGCCAATCGTGACTAGTGGCCAGTATTTTCAGCGCCTTAATGGCCTCAGAATTGTATGACCCTTTTAGCGAACTCCCTGACAAGGCAAGTATTTTGATGTTTTGGTTTGGATTTGATGCTTCCGTTTCATGTCGAAGAAGCGTAAGGTTTTTTTACTAGGCTCGGCTTAACGAGCCCTTTTTGAATTTAATTGGGTTTAGGGCACTAACAAATTGGCAACTTAAGCTTGATACTGGAACTCTATATGTTGTTAATTTATTGGTGCTCACATCTTTTCATCTACAAACTACTTTCAACACTCACAAGCGTATTAATCCTGACTTCGTTCTACCTCCTTTGCTGTAAGCAATCTACTGTCACCTAGCCCTAATCCATCGAGGACAAGATGCCCAACAGAGACTCGATGAAGTGCCAACACTTGGTTTTGGAAAAAACCAAACATTCGTTTAACTTGATGATATTTGCCTTCAATTAGAGACAGTCTGGCGGTGTACTCGGAAAGTATCTCTAAATGTGCAGGCTGGGTAGTAATGTTTTCGTATGCAAAATAAATTCCTTCTTGAAACGCAGCAACATACTCACTATTTAGCGGCTTAGACAAAAAAACCTCATATGTCTTTGCAAGCTTTGTCTGCGGTAAACTTATTTTGCGTGACCATGACCCATCGTTAGTTAAAAGTAGCAGCCCCGTTGTATTGATGTCTAGGCGTCCAGCAATGTGCAGATCTGCCTTTTCGGAGTGCTGAATAAGATCCAATACCGTAGCGTGTTTAATGTCCTGAGTCGCGCTAACAAACCCCTTGGGTTTGTTCAACATAATATAGACGGGGGTGTTGTCGTTTAAACAGTTACCGTCTAATACGACACGAGTGAATTCAGTCACCTTTTGTTGAACTGAATGCGCCACCATTCCATCCAAAGCAATCCTTTTTTGAGCAATTAACAGACGCGTGTCCGAAATCGAAAAAGCACTGTTTTGGCTAATAAAACGATCTAGTCGGTTGGTTTTAGACTTCATAAAATAATTGTAACCCAGCGGGACACAAGATTTATCTGTATTGCAGGCCTTGCAACTTTTCTTTATGTTCTAAAAAATAAGACTTATGATTTCTTCTTTGCGCCCGAAACTTAACGTCTGCTGCGTGGAAGAGTTCTCAGGATTTCCCCGCTCACCAAAACATTCCGATCACAAGCAGAGCAAAGAGAAAAAACAGTGAAAATCCAAACACCACAGATCTAAGCAACTTAAGATTAAAGTAGTAGAAAATAGCATATAAAATTCTAGAAAAAACCAAACCCCACGCAGCATAGACGGTATAAAGTACAGACGCTTGAGCTAGAAATCAGAACATCAAGGGCAGTATAAAGGCAGCGATAGTCTCATTGGTATTGGCAACAGTGTGACTTCCATGAAATATTGGCTGACGTGACTAGCCTCCACTGGAGCATCCCGGCAGATGCTTAGCGCGTATGCCTAATACATCCACCACGAAAACCTGTATAAACATGAAAAGCGCCATTACACCCACTGGTAATACGAGCGGCTGAAACTGTTCGAAAACGTTTATGAATGCCGAGCACCTTGGTTTTCACGAATCATTCGAGCGGTTTATTCTGCTTCTTTTTACTCTTTAGTGTACTTACTATTTTAATGCGCATCTCTCAAAGAAACCGTCAAGTCGTTCGCAGTGTGACTTAACTACCTATGGTCTTGCCCTATAAGTCTGCCGGCTAAAACGGACAGGGACAATGTCTATGCAGTTGATCGCCGATAGTTGGATGTTCAAAATACAGGTCACTGGCGTGTAAGAGCAAGCGGTCTGCCATCCCCTCGCTGAAATCACTGCTGTACAGATCACAACCAAGAATTGGGTGACCTATTGATTGGCTATGTATTCGTAACTGATGAGTCCGACCCGTATGAGGAGTAAATTGAACTAAGGTCCGGCGCGGTTGCTCTAGGCGCTGCATTACCGTGTATTCGCTTATTGCCTCTTTGCCAGTGATATGGCAAATTTTTACCCGCGGAAATTGGTTTTCATCCTTCGCGATGGGCGCGGCAATCTCCCCCTGATCGTCGCCAACCCAGCCCTCTAGAAGAGCGACGTAACGTTTTTGAATTTTACGTGATTGAAACTGTTTGTTCAGGTGTTGCGCAGACGCTGCGTTGAGGCCCACGAGCATTAGGCCTGATGTTCCAAAATCTAGTCGATGCGGCAATATTGCCCCCGCAAAGGCAGGGCTCATTCCCTCTTGGCCGTGAACCAAACGGTAGTGGACCGAATCCCAGTTGCGTGGGTTTTTGCCCGACAAACTAAGCAGACCGCTGGGCTTATTGATCAGCAAGATATCGTCATCTTGATACAAGATTTTCAGTAAATCATCACAAGCTGGCGCCACAAAATCATCGCCGGTTATAGCCGGTGCAGCGGTATCAGACATTTGTTACTCCCCGCTTTTTGATAGACGTAACGGCCTAGTGGCTCGCCATTTGTCTCCTGCTCCACCGCTGTACCGCGATGTTCTACCTCAATAAATTCCAATAACTAACTCTCTATTTAGGCTCTTTTTCTAACTTAGCGGTGTTTATACTGGGTTGGGCAATAGCCTCTAGTTACATCCTCACTTCGAAGCTTTAAATGCTTAGTCGCCCGTCCACTGACTCTCGCACGCCATACCCTAAAACTCCTAGGTTTTAAGCTGCTGCGCATAAATTTGATAACTTCCGACTCATTCATAATGAATTGTTCTTCGATAGCCTCAAAAGGAGTACGGTCTTCCCAGGCCATTTCTATAATCCTTGATTCTTCTTCCGCGGTAAGCAGCATTAATAAGGCCTTATGTTCTTAATTAAAACAATGTCGTTTATACGCGCGTTGGCCGAACATAGGCCACTTCTTCGCTAATTTGTTATCGCTGACGACCAGCGGTCATGTGTGGGGCTAGCATGGAGTGACACTTTTTGGGGCGCGGTATGCTTGGATACCGCTGAGGCAGCAACGATTACGCTGCGCTGAGTTTCACACCTTCACTCAAAACAACTGATTGGGCACCCGATCGCTCTATCATTTTCACTATTGCAGATTGAATAGTCTCATCCTCTCGTATCTCATTTGCCGTGGTAAATTTTTCAGTTTGGGGCTCTGCTCCTTCTTCCAGCACAAGCTCCAGAATAACCTCGTTTGCCAAGCTATCATTTGGCCCCAAGTAGCATATTTCAATCGTTGGATAGCCCTGAAAGCCCATTTTCGCTTTTTTAGAAATTCTTTTTTTAGACTTTTCCAAATTCATAATTACTGATTCTTTTTTACGGGCACGCACGCCCATATTTCTATATCGTGCAACTACCCTGATTTTCTTGCTATGCAACTAATGCATTTGAAGAGAAGGCCCGTGCTTTAATATCTAAAATCCCACTTTAGCTCTCGGTAAAGCTTCCAAAAGCGTTACCAGGCCTCACTAATCAGACCGAATGTTAGGCGTCAGTAGATACTACAAGCCGAACCGGGACCCCGTCACAACTTATTCGTCCACCACTGAACAGCTCTACAAGCTGATCTGCCCAGCCATATTTTTGCCTGCGCAGATCATGATAAGCCTCATGAAAATCAGGTTCTGGTGTGCCTTCATAACTTCGAGTGTCACCTCCACGCTCGAGCACCACCTCGTTGAAGTCCAGCAGGAGACCCATCCAATAAGACTCTGAGTCGCCATGTTCGATCCATGATGCATCACCATTATCGACTATCCAAACTCGGATCCGACTAGACTCGCCATCCTCTTCGGCCCTCTCCAAAGTCACCACTTCTCCTCCAAGCTCAGAAGCGACTATAGGGATTGCGATGAGTAGGACTGGTATCCCGACTAAAAATCCTAAAAACCAGTAAAGATACTTCATGGGTTTTGCCTCTTAATATCTAAGTCCTGTAATGATAGGAAACTAATAATCATCGGACTATCTCACCAATTGAAGAATAGGGGAAGAAATTGCAGAATGGAAATAAAAGAAAAAGGCGAGATAATCACTCAAGAAAACGTACATGTGAGTTTAATGGAACAAACATAGGCGTTATTAATTCTAATGATTTACTATCTATTGACACAGCGCTCTAAAACTAAAGTACAGCCAACCCGCAGTGTACGTATTTCAAGGCGAGTCCAGAGGAATTAGATTTAATCCCTCTGAGCGTTTAATGGGCCGTTCTAATACAGGCGAAACCTTTGCTAGCGCCGTTGTTACAGCCTCTTCGAAGCAAGCGCGGTTGCTTACATATTCCGCAAGCGAACCTGCATTTCTTACCCGCTGCGGACCACAACCCTCCGAAGCTGCACAGCGAATCTGACGCTCAAGCTCAATCCGACCCAAGTCGGTAAAGGCTTCCTCTGAGCTGTAACTGACTACTACTTTGTTCTCTTGTACTTTTTGAATTTTCACACCGGCACTGGCTAATGAAGGAATAACGAATGTAATCACAACTGCCATTGAATAAATCTCCTTTTTTATACTGCTTTCTCCAAGAATGTACTGTTCTATTGGTTTAAGTCAGGTACACGCCCTCATTATCTAAGACGACTACAGTGGAGAAGGGTCAATGGGGAAGTAAAATTATTTTTTATCTGATGATTAGAGTAGGGTTCTGCAGATTAACACTTACCGTTCATGAGTTATGCCGCAACACGGTCATCTTTAATTAAGGTGTCCCTGAAAGAGACTTGCAAGGAATAGAGAAACAGAAGGAGCCGAGGTAAACACAAAAACGCAAAGTGCTGAGTAGCTTATCGATAATTCACCCAGATAAAAAAGCTAGTTATGGTGTGTCCGCTAAAACTATTATTAAATTTTTATTACTTTAGGTCCAAATAGAAAAAAAAGAATATTACCCATAAAATATTTGTACATTTTTTCTATCTCTTCTTTGGTAATAACCCCACCTCGTACCAGCATCTCAAGCCGTTGTGCCGGCTCTTTAACGATATACCCTGAAGACTTGAATCCATTCTTTTCATAAAATGCTTTACGCCTTATCCTTTGTTGGTAGTTCTCTGCTTTCGCGTCGATCTCTTCAATGCTTAGTACAATTCTTTTCCCGGAATGTAGTTCTCTCATCGAGTCCATCACCTTTCCGCCGTAGCCACAAGAACGACACAATTCAGATATTGCGAAAAATTGCACGAACATAATGTCCATATACTCGACACTATAGATAAAGCCGATCCAGAGTTCATTTTCATAGATAATATTGAAACCTGCTTTCCCGTTTCTCATTCTGTATTTAAGAACCCATGGGGGCAAGCGCTGAACATCAGAAAAAGCTTTTTCGTATAGATCGAAAACATTTGAATAATTGACATCGTGTTCACTAAGCGATCTGAAACTGATAGTCATCTTTGGCACTCTAAACCTAGTGAATAATAGTAGTTGGCAGTGTTTCCATTCTAGCTTATTGTTAAGCTTCGTTCTGACTTGGCGCTTCAATTTTAAGACCAGAAGATTAGAATGGAACGAGGGAACCCAGAAAATTTAACGGAAATTCGCCTGCAAAATAATTTTTAGCCCTACTGAGTTACAGGTGTGCCCAGAGCCCTCTTTACATCTATAGACCTGCAGACCTTTTCGTCACTCATCACCCGAATCATTTTTATTTTCTAGCTCGTTGAACTTAGCTCCCATGGTAGGATTACGCCGAGTCAACTTCTTGATCGTTACATCCTGTGCTTTATCGTTTGCAAGACGCAGGTTTCGATCTGTACTAAGCAAAGCATCCTTTGTTTTTTGAAGGTGGTCGATAGACTTATCAATCTCATCGATTGCTGTCTGAAACTTCTTTGAGGCAAGGTCATAGTTCTTTGAGAATGCGGTTTTGAATTTGTCAAGATCATTTTCAAAACTTGTAATATCGACGTTCTGCGCCTTAACAAATTCAAGTTCAGTCTTGTATTCTAGAGACTTCATCGACGCATTACGCAGCAATGTAATAATCGGGAGAAAAAACTGCGGGCGTACGATGTACATCTTCGGGTAGCGATGGAACACGTCGACGATTCCTGAATTGTAAAGCTCACTGTCGGGTTCAAGAAGGGACACCAACACTGCATACTCACACCCCTTCTCTGTGCGATCCTTGTCTAGCTCCTTAAGAAAGTCTTCGTTCTTTTTCTTTGTTGCGGTGGTATCGATTTCGTTCTTCATTTCAAACATGATCGAAACAATCTCGATACCAGCATCATTTGAGTCGCGAAAAATATAGTCGCCTTTGCTACCGCTGCGTGCGTCATTATCTTTTTCGAAGTATGCTCTGGGGAATGCTGTTGCGCGAATGCGATTAAACTCTGTATCGCAGTGCTGCTCGAGAGTTTCGCCAACCATCTTAGTCGACAGCCGGGCCTTCATATCCCGAAGGCGCTCAATCGCATCGTCGCGGTCCTTAATCTGTGTCTCGTACTTATCCTGTAGCGACTTCTCGGCAAGCTGCTTTTCAAGCTCGGCATGCTTGAGACCACTCTTCAATTCATCGCGCTCCTTTTCGAGCGCACTCACCGCACCGATAATCGCGACCTTTTGCTCCATTTGAGTAGCGTCGAGCTTGGCTTGCAGATTCTGGATTTCTTTGTCTTTCGTTGAAGCAGTCTCTTGAAGCTCTTTGGCAAGCTTGGCATCAGCAAGCTCCGATGCTGCTTGCTTATCGCGCTTGGTCTGCTCAAGCTCGCCGGCTAACGCATCCTTTTCTTTTTCGACTTTACCTAACGCCTCAGTCACAGCTAATTTCTTGGTCACTTCTCCTGCATCCAATTTTGCATTTAGCGCTTGAATTTCTGCATCTTTAGCGGTGGCAGACTTTTGCATTTCACTACCAACTTCGCTCTTTGCGAGTTCTACCGCAATTAGCTTGTCCTTTTCCGCCAACTCAAGCCGTTCGTGCAACTGTTGCTCGAACTCGTTGTCACGAACCTGCTTGATGATATCTGCATACCCAGCCTCGTCAATTTTAAATGCCTTATCGCAATGTGGGCAGATGATTTCATGCATGTCTTACTCTCTCTTTTAACGACAATTCGTATCAAATACTGGGAGTCAAATTTGTGGCAACATAATCTGTATGAACATTTCTATAAATTCTAGATCAAGTCAAGCGCCCGAAATATGGTTATTTTTATTGCGTATCGATGTTAGCTTCACTTCTTAAAATAACTTATTGAATATTGTTTTCTCGAGCAAAACTAAAACCAAACTGAAGAAAACATTGACAAGTTACTACCTTAACCACAGAGCCAACTTCAATTAAATCAACTTTTTTTCACGTTACTCGAATACCAGATTGGATATATCGCTCTAATAATGATTGAAAGAGGGACTACTAAGGCTGACGTTCCCTTAATCTCTAACAACGGGCCAATCAGTGGTGTGTGCCCCATGTGAAAAAGGATAGCGGCTAGGGACATTGTAAAACCTTTTACAGCTAGAAACGCTGTAGAAGCAGCAGAATAGACGCGCCTGCACCGCCAAAAACTGTAATAGCATATGCATAAGTGACTGTTAGCCGCACCTTAGTATAAACGGCTCTTTCATCCCTAGACATGAGTGCTTATGCTTCGGCATTTATTGTGACCGTCAATAAATAAGTAACAATACCCATAATATTCCAAACTAGTTCGGCAAGGCCTATAAGCCAGAATCATCTATCTGGTGTATCGCCTTGCCCTTCATCCAGCATGAATTATTATCACTATTTAAGGGAGCGGGCACAATTTTTTTTATTTTCTTCACTTAGCAAAACCGAATTTTCGAA
>JBLGBJ010000068.1:0-9393 GCA_047617605.1 Pseudohongiellaceae bacterium
CATTTACGCCTAGAGTGCATGACATCGATGCATGGTGGCAAATGAAAGCCAATGGTTTTGTTCGCCCGACCGATGGTTTTATGCCCATACATATGCCCAAGAATACGGCAGCGGGTATCGTGCTTGCCGGTATTAGCGGTGCGTTTGGCTTTGCGATGATTTGGCACATGTGGTTGGTCGCCGGTCTAGCTTTTGTCGCACTTCTAGCCGCTATTATTATTCATACGTTTAATTACAATCGTGAATACTACATACCCGTTGAAGAAGTAGAGAAGGCTGAGACAAAATTTTTGGCTAAACAAGTAGAGTTGGCCGATACGAAATTTGCGGCTAAACAAACCGAGGTAATTGTTTAAGATGGGAAGCTCAATAGCAGCGTCGGCAGCACAGCCGGCTAAATTTGAATTTCTAGTGCGCGAAGAAGAGCACGTTGCCAACGGTACTTTGTTGGGGTTTTGGCTCTATCTAATGAGTGATTGCCTGATTTTTGCCGCGCTATTCGCAACCTATGGTGTATTAAGCCAAAGTTATGCGGGTGGGCCATCGGGCGCTGATCTGTTTGATCTACCACTAGTGGCGTTAAACACCAGTTTTCTACTGGTTTCGTCGATTACTTACGGCTTCGCCATGTTACAAATGCAGCAAGGAAAATTGTCAGGGACTATGCTTTGGTTAGGTATTACTGGCATATTAGGTGTTGGATTTTTGGGTTTAGAGATTTATGAGTTTTATCATTTAATCCAGCTAGATGCAGGTCCACAAACTAGTGGTTTCTTATCCGCATTTTTTGCATTGGTAGGCACTCACGGCCTTCATGTTGTCTTCGGCATACTCTGGCTAGTGGTACTACTAGTGCAACTTCGTATGTACGGACTTACTGGCGCCAATCGTCGTCGTCTTTTCTGCCTGTCAATGTTTTGGCATTTTCTTGATGTTGTTTGGATTGGCGTATTTACTATTGTTTACTTGATGGGGTCAATGTCATGAGCGAACAAAACCAACACAGCCTAGACCACCACAAGGAAGAAGGTCCGCACAGCACCTTTAGCGGCTATATGATTGGCTTTATTGCTTCAGTCATTTTAACGGTCATTCCTTTTTCATTAGTCATGACCGATGTATTCAGCTCACAGAATATGACTATCGTAATTATACTCAGTTTGGCTTTAGTACAAATTGTGGTTCATATGATTTATTTCTTGCATATGAATTTTCACTCTGAAGGAGGGTGGAACATGCTCTCGCTGATTTTCACGTTACTGTTAGTCTTTATTACTTTGGCGGGTTCACTTTGGGTGATGTACCACATGAACGTCAATATGATGCCGGGTATGATGGATAATTAACGACTGATTATTGTCGTCCGCACAGTGAGTAAATTAGATGATGCATAAGCGCAGTCCGCTAGTAAATTGGTCTATTGCATTCTTTGCGCTATTTTCTTTCGTCAGTCTAATTCTGCTAGGCAACTGGCAGTTAGATCGTCGCATCTGGAAACTGGATCTTATGCAGCGTGTTGATGCTCGAGTTCACGCATCACCAGAATCAGCTCCAGACGTCACTCAATGGAAGGCTGTCAGTAAAGATGTCGACGAGTATCGACGGATCTTGGTGGAAGGCAACTTCCTTAGCGACAAAGATACCTTAGTCGTCACGGCAACTGATCTAGGCAGTGGCTACTGGGTACTCACACCCTTTCAGCGGCTCGATGAGAGTATTGTTTTAGTCAATCGAGGATTCATTACTCAAGGTGTTCAACCCGCACCACCGCTAACCAGTTTGCAGCAGGTAGTTGGGTTGCTGCGAATGACCGAGCCCGAAGGTAGCGTATTAAGAGCTAATGAGCCAACTTCGGATCGCTGGTATTCAAGGGATGTGGCTGCAATTGCTACCCACCAAGAGTTAATTGCTGCACCCTACTTTATTGACGCAGAAGAAAGAGATCCTGAACAGCTACCGTTGGCCGCGCAAATCGGCCAAATTCCTGTGGGTGGGCTTACCAGAATTAGCTTTTATAATAGCCACATGGTCTATGCCGTCACGTGGTACGGTTTAGCTATTATGATAATTGGTGCTGGCGTCATTATGGTTCGAGAAGACCGTCGGTCAAAATCGAACTAAAACCTGCTGCAACTTATAGGTACACATAGGTATACTGTCATAAATGTTTAAAAGTTATTGATAACAACAAACAGCCGATTATGACCGACAACCTATTGCAGCGCAGCCACGCTACCAGTAATGATACTGACACCCTTGGCAAGCACATGCGCCAGCTTGTGCAGCTACGCTGGTTAGCAGTCCTAGGTCAATTTTTGACTATTATCGTTACTCGCTATGGCTTTGGCGTAGAATTGCCAATGCAGCTAATGTTAAGCGTACTAACTGGGCTCGTTGCATTTAATGCGCTTAATGAGTTCGCTCTGCGGTTTCGACACCAAGTACGTACTGCAGAGTTATTTATGGGCCTATTGGTGGATATGGCCATATTGACCATTCAGTTATATCTCAGTGGCGGTGCTACAAATCCCTTTGTTTTCCTCTACTTGTTGCAGGTTGGACTTGCAGCCGTACTTTTGGCGCCATCCTACGCCTGGGCACTACTCGGTGTTGCCACACTCTGTTTTCTCTGGCTGGCAGAGAAAGCTAGACCACTTGAATTAGCTCAAGACTACCACCTCGGCATACACAGTTATTATGTAGAGGGTATTTTGATCTGTTTGATCCTTAATGCCGCTTTGCTGGTCATTTTTATCAATCGTATAAACCGCACGCACCGTGAACGTGATGCGCGTCTAGCTGAATTACGTCAGCGTGCCGCAGAGGAAGGCCATATTCTTCGAATGGGCTTGCTAGCATCAGGTGCCGCGCATGAATTAGGTACGCCGTTGTCTACCATTGCGGTTATTCTTGGTGATTGGCAGCGCATGCCCTTTCTTAAGTCAGATCCAGATCTCGGTGAAGAAGTTACCGAAATGCAAACTCAAGTTCAACGCTGCAAAACAATTGTTAGCGGCATACTGATGTCTGCAGGTGAGACTCGAGGTGAGTCCTCTGGCGAGACTACGGTATGTGAATTTTTTGACGAACTAATCAGTGATTGGCAAAGCACCCGCAAAGTACAAGAATTTAGTTTTCAAAATTTAGTTGGCGAAGATGTCGATATCGCGTCAGATACCGTATTAAAACAAACTATCTGCAACCTTTTGGATAACGCTCTGGAAGCCTCCCCGGAATGGGTTGGTCTTGAAGTCTTACGACAAAATGATAAATTGTTTATTAGAATTATTGATCGTGGGCCGGGCTTTTCCAGTTTGATTTTAGAGCGCCTTGGACAGCCCTACCAATCTACCAAAGGCCGTTCTGGCAGCGGTCTCGGCTTGTTTTTCGTTTTTAATGTCGCGCGTATTTTAGGTGGTGAAGTAGAAGCATGGAATCGACAGGAAGGTGGCGCCGAAATAAACCTTTGCTTACCACTTGATGTGCTCCGCTTAAAAGAGGCTTGAAGTTATGAAAGATGATGGAAATATTATACCTAGAACCCTCATACTGATTGAAGACGATGCCGCCTTTGCAAGAACACTGGGGCGATCATTTGAGCGCCGCGACTACACCGTTCTCAGTACCAATAGTTTAGAAGGTGCGCAGAGTATTTTAGAACATCATTCCCCGGGCTATGCCGTGGTAGATCTTAAATTAGACGGTGAGGCCTCTGGCCTCGCGTGTGTCCAAGCTTTACATGAACGAGATCCTGATATGCTCATTGTCGTGCTGACAGGCTATGCGAGCATTGCAACTGCAGTTGAAGCAGTAAAGCTTGGTGCATGCTATTACCTTGCGAAACCCTCAAATACCGATGACATTGAAGCTGCATTTAATAGTGCTGAAGGCAATGTGGAAGTAAAGATTCGTGGTCGCGCTACCTCAATCAAAACCCTTGAATGGGAGCGCATTCACGAAACACTCGCTGACACCGGATTCAACATCTCAGAGACGGCTAGAAGACTGGGTATGCATCGTCGAACCCTCGCTCGAAAACTCGCGAAACAACAAGTTAATTAGTGACTATCTAGAAGTAAAGAAATCATTGAAATTTAGTGCAATATTTTTGTTAAGCTTAAAAATATTTTAGACTAATAGTACGAACTAAAAGCAAAGAAACAAGGGAGTTAGCATTCAGGAATATTAACGCCGGTTGTCAACGCTAAAGTGTGCGAGTCAGTTTCTTAATTTAGGGGAATATGGTTTGAATGTTGAAAGAATTTTCCGTAACTGTTACAGATTTAGCAACTATGCGTCGGCTAAAAGCACCTATTGTCTTATTTATTGGGTTTTATGACTAGCGGTAGTCTTACCGAATTTCTCCATGATTCATTGTCCAGTTGATCGGACTCGTCGTTGACGTTATGCCCTATCAAACTTAAAACCTTAGAGGCTGTGTATGAATGCTGTTTTCAGGACTGACTTGAGGAAAATATATTATCGATAGATAAATTTCACATTTCTATGCGGCAGCTTGATTCATTTTCATAACTAGTACTTTGAAAGAAGCCTCTTTTCTGGAAGTATGAATACACCAGTTGGCAATGAATCTGTAATTGCCAAAAGGAAGCGCTGTAAGGAGTTGCAAAGCAACATTGTTTAATAAATCGGCCAATCGACTGTCTCAAAAGCAAAGGTTCAAGTTGTAGTCTGCATAGCTGCCTCCACTGTGAAATATTAAATTATCATTGGGTCCCAAGTGTTCGGAGAGAGCTGGGAGCAGTCTATGCTTAAACCCATGGTCGAAGGCAATTGAGAGACCAGCTCGGAGGAAATATATTCGACGCCTCAGCTATGCCCACAATAAAGTTAATAAGCTCTGCAAGTAAGCGTTTAATACGTTTGATTAGTGCGAATACCCAAATAACTTTCAGTCAAACCAAAATACAAAAAAATGATGAAAAGACTAATAAAATTTTGAAAATTAAGCAGAGGCTGTGAAGTATTTTGTATTCTTTATAAACTTCTTAGGCATTGCTGGGAATGTCATTAAGAGTGATAGTATATTACTTTATTTGGCGGTGTTTCAAAGAACTGGCAGGTTGATTTCAATAATTTTGAAAGCAAATGAAATGATAAAAACCCAAGTAAAGGTTTACCTCACCAAATCTTAAAAATCATGTTTTAATTTGACCCCTTTAACGGCATACACTATTTTTGTCTATGGCCCCTTTATATCATTACCGGTTGCAATACAATATCATTGCTATAGACTGAGCTCAAAGCGACAAAGATTTGCTGAAAAGCGACCTTCCGATAGTTCTTGAAAAAGACAGCAGGTGACTGCTGGGGTTGGGCTTACAGCATTTGATAGCTTTTTATGGATGAGGCAGCGCTTTGCTGTCACCCGGTAAATTAACACTAAGTAGAGGACACAAATTGACGATAATCAATACTAAACGCTATATATTTAGTGCGGCATTCGCAGCACTAACGGCCCTCGCGGCCCCCACGGCCGTTTCGGCCGCTGCGCACAACCAGTGCGGTGAAGTTACAATCACTAAGATGAGTTGGGATTCTGCCGCCATCGTTACGGCTGTATCAAAATTCCTAATGGAACAGGGCTATGGCTGCGATGTAACGGCAGTGCCATCTGACACTACACCTGCAATAACTTCTTTATCTGAAAACAATGAGCCAGATATCGTGACCGAGCTGTGGGTCAACTCCACCGGCGAAGTTTACAAAAAGCTGAAAGCTGATGGCAACATCGTAGAGCTTACCAGCGTGCTTGATCCTGGCGGTGTTGAAGGTTGGTGGTTACCGACTTATCTAGTTGAAGCGCATCCAGAACTTGCGACAATTGAAGGCGTGATGGCTAATCCGGAACTGGTTGGCGGCATGTTTAATAACTGTCCCGATGGTTGGGGTTGCCGCATTGTTAACGACAACATGATCCGCGCGTTCAACCTTGAGAAAAGTGGCATTAAGGTCTTTAATCATGGTTCTGGCCAAACGCTGGCGACCTCGATGGCAGCGGCTTATCAGAGTGAAGAGCCTTGGTTTGGCTACTACTGGGGTCCAACAACACCAATGGGCAAATTTGATATGACCAGCATCGACCTTGGTGAGTACGACAAAGATGTTCACAAGGCGAACCAAAACGCCGATACGCCTAATCCAAGAGCCTCTGCATTCCCAGCAGCGCCTATAGTGACGGTAGTGACCAAGGACTTCATGGAGTCTAATCCTGAGATTGCAGAACTGATGAGTAATGTGACATTTAAAACTACCACCATGAGTCAACTGCTGTCCTGGAAGGACGCTAACAATGCATCCAGTGAGGAAGCAGCTGTGTATTTCCTTAAGAACAACCCAGATGTTTGGAGCGGTTGGATTAACGAAGCGGCCACAGAAAAGTTGTCCGCATTGCTGAAGTAAGTGCAATTGGGTGGTGCTTATTGCGCTACTCATTTAGCCCGCCGTATTGCACCTAATGGGTGTAGCGGCAATAAGGGCATACTATAGACAGGGCTGGGTTCATATGATGACCCGGCCTTGTTTTTTTTATTAAAGTCGATTGAAAAAAGAGCCTGAAAAATAGGCTTGGATGAGGAATGTATGGCGACTTATGATTTTATTTTTGATGGACTTGGCCTGCGCAATTGGTGCGGTAGCGGTGATGACGACGAAGGCATGACCTCTATGGCGCAACTGCTGGCGCAAACATCCGGCGAAGACGTAGATACGTCGGGCTTGCAAACGCCTTTTCCGTCGATGGATGCGCTGCACGAAGCCTGTGTTTCATTTCCTCAATCGCGTGAGCTGACCTCCGGCCTTGAAGAAGGTTTCCTCTCAATTAAAGACAGCCTGAAAGCAGTTGTCGACCCTTTGACCCAGCCCCTGAGCTGGGCACTGAATGAAGCCCTTTGGGTGATGCAAGCGGTGCCATGGTTCATCATGATCCCGCTGTTAATGCTCATTGCCTGGGCGGTTGGACGGCAGATGAAGCTGGTCGGACTGGTCGCGATGTGTTTCGGGTTCCTCGGCTTTGTTGATTACTATAGCTACACAATGCAGACGCTCGCGATTATCTTCGTCTGTGCGTTGACCTGTGTGTTGTTGGGCGTTCCCATTGGCGTTGGTATGTCGCGGAGCAACCGCCTACAGCGCTTCATGATTCCAATTCTGGATATGCTCCAGACTTTGCCACCTTTTGTATATTTGATCCCGTTGATTTTCCTGTTTTCCGTGACTGAACCAAAGCTCTACGGTATAGCCATCATACTCTATGCCATCGTGCCGGTGATCCGCCTAACCGATCTGGGTATTCGTCTTGTGGATCCAGACGTGACCGAAGCGGCAGATGCCTTCGGTATGACTAAGCGACAAAAGCTGTTTAAAGTGCAGATTCCGCTAGCGCTACCCAACATTATGGCGGGTGTTAATCAGACGATCATGATGAGTCTCGCTATGGTCGTCATTGCATCGCTGGTGTCAGCTCCCGGTCTAGGTGTGCTGGTATTGCGCGGTATTCGATCGCTGGAGCTTGGCGTTGGCTTGCTCTCCGGTCTGGGAATTGTTCTTCTCGCGATTATTCTTGATCGTGTGACCAAGGCGGCGCTCGCTCGCATCAATGTAAGTCAGACGAGATAAGGGGTAATGGATATGAACAAAGCAGAAATCAAGATCTCGATCCGCAATCTCTATAAAATTTTCGGAGGTAGCCCTGAGCCGGCCCTGCAACAAGTAAAAGATGGCATGAGCAAGATCGAGTTGCTGGAAGAGCATAGTCACGTACTCGGCCTAAACGATATTAATATTGACGTCCCCGCTGGTAAGACAACGGTCATCATGGGGCTTTCAGGCTCGGGTAAATCGACGTTGATTCGACACCTCAACCGCTTAATCGAACCGACAGCGGGCGAAGTATGGGTCGATGGTGAGAACATTCTGGAATATAACGAAAAACAGCTGCGGCATTTACGGCAACACAAAATGTCGATGGTTTTCCAAAAATTCGCACTGTTGCCGCATCGGACCGTGCTGCAAAACGCTGGCCTTGCGCCTGCCATCGAGGGGCAGAATGAAATCCAATACGCTGATGAGGCGAGCAAATGGTTAGACCGTGTCGGGCTTCAGGGGCAAGGTGACCAGTATCCACATCAGTTGTCAGGTGGGATGCAGCAGCGGGTGGGCATCGCCCGCGCGTTGACCAGTAACTCCGACATCATGCTGATGGACGAGGCCTTTTCGGCGCTTGATCCGTTGATCCGCACCGACATGCAGGATCTGTTGATCGAATTGCAAGCCGAGTTACAGAAGACGGTAGTGTTCATTACCCACGATCTGGACGAGGCGTTGAAACTAGCGGACCATCTGGTCATCCTGAAGGATGGTTATGTGGTCCAACAAGACGAGCCACAGCATATTTTGCTTAATCCGGCAGACCCTTATATCGAGGACTTCGTCAGCGACATTAATCGTGCTCGGGTTTTGCGAGTTTGTTCCGTAATGGTTCCAACTACAGACGCGACGGGCGAACAAAATGGTGAGATCGATCCAAACGACACGCTGGAATCTGTGATTGCACTGTCCAAAGGAGACACCAACCTCAGCTATCGCGTAATGAAGGATGGCAAACCGATTGGCGTGCTGAACATGCGTAAACTAGTTCGCGCACTGGTCCCGTCGGAACAATCTGATGATCCTGAAAGTGCCCGGCTTACCGGCTAATCGGTCAGCCTGTTGATTCCGAGGATAGTACACTTATCCTCGAGGATCGGGCTCCTAGTGCATGCATTAAAAATCAACATGACGTAACAGAACAAGTTTTTTGACAGAATGGAAAAGACATTAAGAGTCAGCACTAAGGGGGAATAAGCGAAACGTCGTACGTCATCAATTTAAAAATTTTGTTAACCTAAGCTGAATCACATTTTCAACTATTCATTAAGTAAGATTTGACTTGTTTTTGGTTATACATGTCCTGTATCTCAGGTGAAGACTTAATCGATTCTTCCATTGCCATTGATTTCAATCTGGTTCGTAACGCGGCGGTTTTACACCCGATGAAACATTGTTAGGATTAGTTAGAGCACTAAGCCATAGGGCTATCAGCTAAGATTCATACGCCGTTAAACTGAAATTTGCACCAATCTAAGCTGAGTCAGAATAACAGTTAACTAATATCGCCTTCTATTTCAAACGCAATCTGCCAAAGAAAAGCAACGTATATAGCCCCATTACAACAATCCACACCAAAAACAAAATCCTCACAATACCATTTAATACCAATAGGCATCGCCATTAACATCGTCAAAATGATACAATTTTGTTTTTAAATAAACTTAAACGAGCACCTCTGAATGTCTGAAGTTGTACTACTGGGAACAGGTCTGGAATTACCCA
>JBLGBJ010000069.1:0-9207 GCA_047617605.1 Pseudohongiellaceae bacterium
TTTCACTTGCGAGAGATGCGGCAAGCTCTGGGCTGAATCCACCGCGGTAGATTAGTGACAGCTTATCTGGGTCCAGTACTGCAATCTCGCCTACCTTGGTAAAGCCAAGGGACTCAGAAACTAATTGACCATCATCAATGAAAAGCGGCAATTGCAAATTGGCTGCTTGCTTAATCGCACGTAAAGCAACGGTTTCAGCCTTCGCTGAAGAATCGATTAATGCGAATACAAACCCTTGCTCTTCCCAATCCATCCGCAAAGATTCTAGAGAGGCAACTGCGCTGTCAATGGCCATGCAGGCGCTGTCAAAAGACATCACTACAATTGCTTTTTTGTCGCGATAGCGACTCAGCTGGTGAAATTCACCATCGGTGTCTAATAAAGCAAAGTCTCCGACCCTTTCAGGTAATGCGACAGCACTTATAGAAGTCAGCGATAGTAATATAGCCAGCCCTAATCCGATGTATTTGATCATTGGGAAAAACTCCGGTAATTCTAATAAGCTTTTTAGTGGCACGAATTCTAAATCATGAAACTGTGCAAATCATGTAAAAGTGAAAATTCTTTGTGACAATTTGCAATAAGAGCAAGGGAATAACCTCTAAATTGCAGTAGCTTTGTGATAGGAAAAATAGCCGATAAACATTTCATCCCAGCTCTGAGCTCCGCCTTTAACTACCGCGCCTGGATCGGGGTTTCCAAGATTAAACTCTGAATTATCGAAAGCCCCTTCAATTAGCACCCTAGATCCAGCTGGGAGCCGCATTGGCTCAGTTAACCGGTAAGTGGGTTGCCAGGCAAAACTATAGCTAGGGACATTGATAATATCTGCCTTGGTGCCGTTGGGGTAAATTACGCTCATCCTCATATGTTTGCCACGATAGTGCATATGAGGGCGCAACCCGTGAAGTACGATCTCATCCTCAAAGACATGAGAAGCGCTCATTTTATGATCGCTTACCCCCGCCGGTATCCGAATATTTTTCCCGCCATGGCTAAGCGAATAAGTCGAGTACTGGTGCTCAGGCTCCTTGGCCGCAAAATAAAGGCCGATGCGAGTCATATCAACCACTTCTTTGCCAAAAGGGGTGTAGTGCAGGGACATCTGCACCGCAGACCCTTTCGGAATCCGAACCCCACTGCCTTCTGGAAAGGTGGAAGCAGCCTCTTTGCCAGGCGCATAGCCCTCGAGAAACTCGCGATACTCGTCATTCTCGCCTTCAACAATTCGTTCATTGTAATTAGCCGGCACTATGAAACTTAAAAGGTGGTGCAATACCCGATTATCACCAGCAAGATGCTGAACCGATCTAACCCAAACGTCTTTCTCGAAAGGCAAATTAATTGTGACATTTTCATAGCCTAGGACTCCCGTTGCCGGAACCGTAATGGCTGGCACCTCAACGATATAATCCGGCTCACCGAGCTGCCACTGGGATTTTATGGGTGCTATCTCGGTGAGCGGGTCTGCAGGACTTTTACCCCGCGGCGATCCTGCATCAATCCAGTGTATAAGCGCCTGCATTTCCTTAGCGCTCATGTAGCTGGCATTATCAAAATGATTCACATTTGGATCCACTTGAGTTGGAGGCATGCGCTTGGTCATCAGCACTTCGCGCATCATCGGTGACCAACCTTGGACCATTCGATGAGAATTCATCGCAAAAGGTGCGATACCGCCTTCAACGTGGCAGGTTGCACACTTTTCTCTCAGAATTGGTGCAACGATTTCGGCATAATCTGGTATTGCCAGCAAGTGCCTATCTTTACTCGGAAAACTCAATTCGCAGCCGCCGCCTGACTGATTGACTGTTTTCGTTACAGTCTCAAGATTAGATTCAATTGCTGCTGCCAGCACATTCGCCAGCCCATAATCCGTGTTGCTGGTCGCCAGCTCTTCATCAAGACCACCACGATACAAAACCTGCAATCGATTGGGCTCTATGACAACAAGCTGCCCTGCTTTACTTAGCCCTAAATCTTCTGCCACCAGCTGGGACTCATCCAACAAAATAGGCATATCCCAATGGTACAGCTCGTCCATTGAGCGAATGTCATCTACGCGCTGCTCTGAAGAAGAAGCTATGCTAAGAAAAACAACACCCTCTCTCTCCCAAGTTGTTCTAAGAAGCCTATATTTTGGCAGTAGGTCTATATTTTTAGTGCAACTAGCAGCGGTTGATAAAATCACTACTGCTTTGCTATTGCCATATTTCCGAAGCTCATGCTGCACTCCATGCTGATCTAACAAAGCAAAATTGCGTACCCGTTCGAAAGGTGAAGAAATTGCAGAAAAGGGCAATATGAACAGCAAAACCAACTGTCCAAACCTAGCAACGAGTTTATTCATTGTTCAACCCTATGGAAATTGAAAACGCAGACGGATTCGAAAATTAAATTGTATATATTTAAATAATAACTTATTTATTTCGCTCGACGTCACCCCGACAGAGTGACGGTTTGTGACAAATTGAAACCGCGAACACTTCGTATCCGTTAGATGACGCGAGGCAATAACGCGGGAAAGTGTAAAAAGAGCAGGGGAAAAGCAAACCTCAGAACAGCTTCTTAGAGATTAAAATGGGAAACCCTACAGAGGTTTCCCATTACCACGCCTCTAAAAACTTACAGGCTTTCAGTTTTCTCAGAGGCGCCGTAGCTGGAGATTTTTCCAACTAAGGAAAACCTTCGGAACAGCCCATACATGCCCCACAAAGCTATTCCGATCACGATTAGCATCATCGACCAGCGCATCACTCCCGCAAAAAATATGCCATCAAATAAGGGCATTTGCAGGTTAAATTGGTTGAATTGTTCGCCCCGCTCCAGCATCCAATGCCACGCACTGTGAGCCAATAATGCAGAGAGCAAAATAATCCCAATACGCTCACCAACAAAATATTTAAACAACACATTTAGAACAGGAATCGCAATTATAAGAACAAGTAACTGACCAATTTCAACTCCGACATTAAACGCCAGCAAAGACGAAAATAGATGGCCTCCTGCGAACTGCAAAGTGTCACTAAAAAGAAAAGAAAACCCGAAACCGTGAATGAGGCCGAAGGCAAACGTGACAACCCAGCGATGATCCAGCTTAGCCCCAACAATGTTCTCAAATGCCATGTAAACAATAGACAAGGCTATCAAGGTCTCAATTAGCGGGCCAAACCAAAGCACACTCGGGGCAACCCCAAACGCTGATCCTATGAGGGTAATAGAATGGGCCACAGTGAATGAGGTGATGACTGGAATGAGCGCTCTGACACTTCGCAGTGGCAACACTAAACAAAATAGAAAAAGCAGATGATCTGTACCATCAAGGATATGCTCAAAACCCATCGATATAAAACGTAAAGTTGCTTGTAACCAACTGGGGTCAAGCTCAACAATGCCTGGGTTGCCAACGAGATTAAACGCACGCTCTGCACCGCTGGGAACTAAGAACTTAAGCACTGTAGTCGTCTCATTTGACAGCGTGCCAAGCTCCGGATTGATCCAAAAATCTGAGGATTCCGACTGGATGGGATACGTCACTAAAACATCCAATACTCCTTGTCTCCAGAACAAGTTCACACCATCTTCCAGAGCCGGACTCATAACATTAGCGACAGCATCATCGAAACTCGTAAACGAGCGATTAGATGGCAGGGAAACGCGGGTAGCCCGCAGTTCTTTGTCAACAAGCGGCTCCCCATTTTCAAAGAATTGGATAGATTCTGTAATGTAAACTTGAGCCGCATCTCGTAGCGCAAAATCAGCCTCTGAAAATTGCAAAAACCCCGGACCGCGTAAAGGAAAGCTGATCTCGCTAAAAGCCTCCATTGGCACTCTTAAAAGCGCAGTAAGAACGTTGCCCTCAGGTTTGACAAACGCGTATACGGTGACACGGGAAGGAATCTCGTGTGCAGATGACAGTGATGAATACAATAATAACCCCAAAAGCCCGGCAATTTTTAGGAATAGCGTTAGCTTTAAGGGAGCTGCTGATACTGACTTCATTTTCATAGTTTCTTCTAGTTTTATTTTTGTTTTCAATCAATTAACTCGCTTAGAGCAAAAATATTAGCTGCAAGCTACCTTGCCCAGCAAGCTGCCAGCAATACCCTGTCACAAATGCTCACAAGTCACCGAGCTTAAAACAGGTTTCAAAGTATACTGCCTCTAATATTGGCAGTATACTCATGCGAGCTCTGAGAGTTATAAAGCCCATTGCGGGCACGAATAAGGAGAACAAGAATGACGAAGGCAAAAGTTTTAGTGGGAGCATCGTTAGTAGCTGCTCTATTTGTCCTGGGAGTAGGGCAATCAAAGCTACAAGAACCAAGCACAGCTGCAAGTAATGCTGTCATGGCCCCGCACTTCCTGGTAGACCCGCTTTGGCCAAAGCCAATGGGGAATTCATGGATTCTCGGAAACACCATTGGTGTTGATGTCGACGACAGAGATCACATATTTATTGTTCACCGTACAGAAGAAAGTGTTTTCCGCGGTGGCACCGAAATCGGGCTTAAGCTCGGCGTTTCGGAATGCTGTACTCCAGCTCCACCAATCATTGAGTTTGATATGGAAGGCAATATTGTTAACGCTTGGGGCGGCGCAGTTGAAGGGGCTCCCTACGTTTGGCCAGCATCAAACCACGGCATCGAAGTGGCGCCTAACGGCGACGTTTGGATTGGCGGTAACGGCGGCGGCGATACACATGCTCTAGTCTTCAGCAGAGATGGTGAATACATTCGCACAATCGGTATTCCGGGTGAGGACTACGACAGCAACAGCCAGACTAGTTTTGGCCAAATCGCTGAAATTTCAATCGACGCCGAGGCCGGCGAAGCTTATTTTGCTGACGGTTATAGAAACAAGCGAGTCGCTGTAATTGACGTTGCTACTGGTGCTTTTAAGCGTTATTGGGGTGCTTATGGTAATACGCCAGATGACGAAGCTGACGTAACTTATACACCGGGCGAGCCAGGGCCACAGCAGTTCAGAGGCCCTGTTCACTGCGCAGAACCTTCAAACGATGGCTTGGTTTATGTTTGTGACCGCGGTGCTGATCGTATCCAAGTGTTCCGTAAAGACGGCACTTATGTCCGTGAAGTTGTGATCTCGCCTGCTACATTAATGCAGGGTTCTACTTGGGATATCGCTTTCTCACCAGATGAAGAGCAAGAGTTTATCTACCTTGCCGATGGCCAAAACTTCAAGATCTACGTGATAGAGCGTGAATCATTGGAAGTTCTTTACACCTTCGGTGACGGTGGCAGACAGCCTGGTTTGTTCTATGCGCCGCATAGCATAGCGACCGATTCGCAGGGAAATGTCTACACAACTGAAACTTATGATGGAAAACGTATACAGAAGTTTGTTTACCAAGGTATGCGCGCAGTAACTGATCGAGACCGTGCTTCCACATGGCCGGCAGATGAGTTATAAGGTTTGAGCTAAACCTAAGATCACAAAAAAGGCCGCACCCTGTGCGGCCTTTTTTTTGTCTATTTAACTTTTTTTCGCCTATATAAAAAAGAACTAACAGCCGAAATTTTCAACTCATTTGTTCTGCTTGATCATCTAGCAATGGTCAATTATTCTGGCCTTAGTCATTTCTAGCTAACTAAAACAAGGGACTATTTCATGACTATTAGACACCTAGTACTGAGCCTGCTCACTGTATCTGTTCTCTCTTGCGCTCACGGGGAAAACGTAGAAATTGATTTCAACTATGAAGGCAATAATCGAGGTGATTTTTCCAAACTTAAAGGCTCTCTCCAAATTGCAGAATTTTCCGATGAACGACAAGTTGAAGACGCCAAATTAATCACATCTAATTCCTTTGGAAACAATGAGGGCGGCTACTATGCTGAAGCGGCCCTCACGCAAATTATACAAGCCGCGTTTCAACAAGGCTTCGAAGCTAGCGGAGCAGTACTTGTTGAAGCTGACCCTGATTTTATAATCACGGGCTCTATTCTCGCAATTGATGCAATCACTTTAGATAGAGCTGGGGTGGAAAACATTCAGATTACCTTTCGGACTAAATTGGAACTTCGAACACAAGGCAGGATTGCTTGGCAAACCACTTTATTTGGCCGAGGTCGAGCACCCACGTTAGAGGGAGTGGTTCCTGCAGTAAAAGAAGCACTATCGAGAACTGTAGGTGAGCTGATCGCGGATGACTATTTTAAAATGGAAATAATTTAATTGATCATTGAGCCTGAACAATTAGATTTTCAACAATAACCCCCAACAACAATAAACCTAAAAGCCGCTTAGAAACACCCAAGACTCGACCTTATAGATTCGAAGTCTTGGCGCTGGCTTGTAGGAAATATCTCTAGTCCAGTTAGTGTTTCGATTCTTTCGAGATCAGATTCAAGATCGCAATGATGAACATGAACAGGCGTGTCTTGGTCAAGTAAAAACATGCTGAGCCCACCATTTTTAGTCAATATTATTTTAAAGAATGCATCCGGCACCCGGTGAACCTTCTTGGTATCCAGCGGCTGTGCTACTGGACTTTGATAATAAATAGGGCCAGCTATTATATAGACCTCTCCAAGACGGTTTACAGCGTTGCGGATAGCCCAATTCAATCCATACCATGCGCCCTGATTAAGATTACTTGTGCGAGGCACAAAGTTAGTGAGGTAGTTAGCGTCTTGCCAAAAAGGCGTCCCAGCAAAATCAACTATAGGCACTAAGCGTGCAAATTCAACCTTAGAATCTTCCGCAAAATCAGAAATACTCAATGTCTCATCGACGAATTCATCTTTTTTCCGATCCCTAGATAAATTAGATGCAATCCCAATACTGCTGGTACTAACTGTATAGGCAACCCAGTCAGCGGACTTCGTGAGAGAGTTATAAGACACCGTGTATATTGGCCTAATAACCACATTATTATCTGTGCCAGCCCCGACAGGACAGCCGAATAGGCAATGGCCGTTGACAATACCTTGAGCCTTCAAGGGAGAGGATATTGTCATCCAGACTATGATTAAAAGCCAAAAGAAGCTGAGAGGAGCTGTTGCCATTATTAAAATTTACCATAGCTGAGGCCTGGCTGGGACAAAAACTTACCTACACTAATCTAAAGCCGAGATATAAGCATATGAACACATAAGCATGTAGACTGCTTCCCAGCGGGCAACAACAAAGCCGTTGCTAAAAATAAATAGAACAAACGTAGAGTTTTAGCACTAGCTCGAACTGCACGGCATTCGTATCTTTCGCCTTTAGCTAGCTAAACTCTGGAATTGAGCGTGAATATATTACTGGTCGACGACGAACCCGAAGTCCTTGAAATACTGAAGGAGTTTTTGGAATTAAAAAACCACACCGTAACCACTGCGCCTGACGGCAAACAAGCCTTGGATTTGGTGCTCGCTGACAATGATTTTGATATTGCTTTTAGTGACATCAAAATGCCCGAGATGGACGGTCTGACATTTCTTGAGAAAGTTCGTAGCAACAACCTCAACCTTCCTGTAATTCTCATATCCGGCCAAGGGGACTTAGAAAGCTCCATTCGCGCTCTCAAGCTCGGCGCTCTCGATTTTATCGTCAAGCCGGTCTATCTAAAAACCCTCGAAGAAGCAATTCAGAAAATCGATACCGTTTTGGCAGCGGAGCGTGAAACTGTAGGCGCGCAAAAACTAATGATGGATCTGCAGCTAACGCTTAGCTGTGAAAGCCAGTTGCGACATATTCGGCAGATAATCAGCTATTTCAACAAACAAACTGAAGATATTTGTGCCAATTTTGGCCTAGACGGAAACAAGACCGCAATCTGCCTCCAAGAGTGCCTAACCAATGCCATAATCCATGGCAATTTTGGTATTGATTCAAACCTTAAAGAGCGAGATTGGACTGCATTTGATAATTTAATCAAAGAGCGCGAGGGCCTGCCTGATTATAGCGGTAAGAATGTCACAGTTTTTTTTCAACAAACCCCAAAACTGATGCGCTTCACTGTAAGCGATCAGGGCGCTGGATTTGATCCAGCGGATTTGCCAGACCCTAACGATCCAGAAAGCTGGCTAAAACTCACCGGGCGCGGCATTTTATTCATTAGATCTTACATGGATGAAGTGCATTGGAATGACCGTGGGAATGTTATCGTTATGACTAAGTACCTCCATTAGCTCTAAATCCTTCCAAATTCCTGAAATCAGGAAGGATTGTGTAACCTTTCTTTTCATGTTGTCGTCTAATCAAGAAGCTCTACAGCCCTTGTTTCCTGTAAGCATCTTTATAAAGTGACAAAAAAACAGCTACCCGATAATTGGAATTGCAAAGGTTTTTAATATTCAGGAAGCATTCTCGACAACAGCTATCTATTATTAGCAGCTAGACAAAAAACTATTACGAATTTCAGTTCTTAGAAGTACGTTCAGGAGAGCACAATGCTTAAACTTTCATCAATCGCTAAAATCACTGTCGTCTCAACGGTTGCTACTTTCGCTAGCATCGCAGTAACCGCAGCTGAGCGTATCAGCGATTTTTCACTTGTAGACCATGAAGGTAGATTCTTCCAGTTAAGCCGCAATTCAGATCAACAAGCTATTGTGCTTTTGGCTTTTGATGATACTAGCCGCGACGCACGTCGTGCTGCCTCAGAATTGGCTGATATCGCCGAAGACTTTGCTGATCAGAAAATTGCTTTCGCTATCGTCAATGTAACGTCTGAATCTAGCAAGAGTGTGATTCGCAAAATAGCCAAAGACCGCAAAATCGATATGCGCATCCTCATGGACAATACTCAATTGGTAGCAGAGGAACTGGGGCTAACGCGTGCTGCTGAAGTCGTAATTCTTGATCCTGTAGCGAAGACTGTCGTTTACCGAGGTGCAATCAGCAAGGGTTTGGCTGAAGGCAATCGTTCTGAGCGAAATGCCGGATCATACGTCGCTGATGCTTTAACTGCGATGGTGGCAGGAAGCGACATTGCCGAAATACAGATCGCCAGCAAGGGTGACGTGATTGAATTTCCAGTAATGGTGGCTCACAGCGATTCTCTTTCTTATGCCAATGACATTGCGCCGATTCTTGAAGAGCGCTGTGTAACTTGCCATCAGGAAGGGGGTATTGCCCCTTTTGCCATGAGCAGCCTGCAAATGGTTCAAGGCTGGTCGCCAATGATTCGAGAGACTCTGATCACTAAGCGCATGCCTCCAGGTCAAATTGATGCTGAATTCGTTGATTCTTTTC
>JBLGBJ010000070.1:0-9130 GCA_047617605.1 Pseudohongiellaceae bacterium
CGATCCAGACTTTCGAAAAAGCGCCATAGAATTGTCTCCCTTTATGATGCTGCTAAACGACACGATCTATTCATTTCCCGCACTGCCCAAAGACACTTTCAAAGGCATGCCGGGAATGCTGGCGGACTCCTGGCCTGATGATTGTGGCAATATATTAATCGGCGCTTGGTTGGCCTATCTAGGCCGGGAGACCGCGTCCTTTAGTCCATTGGAGCGCCTTTGCTACATCGGCAACACAGGCATGGGCACACTGGAATACTCTCCCACCAAAGATCCGCGCGCGACAAAATCGAATAGCCTGAATATGGATGCGTTGGTGTCGTTGGCCGGGGAGATCTTAAGTGACAAGAGCAGCTTATCTGCCTCGTTTGATGCTTAAGAAAACAGCGAAAGCATAAGGGATATTTTAAAAACAGGCACCTCAGCAGGGGGCGCCAGAGCAAAAGCGATCATTGCTTGGAACCTACAGACCCAAGATGTGCGCTCGGGTCAAACCAATAATGAAGCAGGTTACTCTCAGTGGATTCTTAAATTTGATGGAGTGAAAGGCAGCAAGGACAAAGAGGCGGCCGACCCCGAAGGTTATGAATTAATTGAGTACGCCTATTATTTAATGGCAGTAGACGCTGGCATCCACATGACTGAGTCCAGCTTAGTTAAAGAGAACAATAGAGCCCACTTTATGACTAGGCGCTTCGACTGATTGGGCACTGGGGCCAAACTACATATGCAATCACTCGCGGCCCTAGAACACTTCGACTGTAAAAAACCTGGTTCATACTCCTATAAGCAGTCCTTTCAAACAATCAGAAAACTGGGGCAAACCACAAGCACGCTGGAGCAAAAATTTAAACGCATGGCGTTTAATATCGTCTCTCGTAATCAAGAAGATCATGTAAAAACTATATCATTTTTGATGACGCAAGATGGCCATTGGCGATTGTCTCCTACTTATGATGTGACCTACAGCCACAACCCCGATGGTCCATGGACGGGCCAGCACCAAATGAGTTTGAACGAAAAGCGTGACGGGTTTTCAAAAAGAGATTTTGAGGACTGCGGGAAAACTATCTCTCTTAAACGAGGCCGGGCCATCGAAAGTCTCGAACAAGTTCACAGCACTGTTAGTAACTGGGAGATTTATGCAGGCAAAGCCGGTGTGTCGGAGATTCAAACGGCTCAAATTCAAAATGCACACCGCTTAGATTTACTCCTGTAATAAACTCAAAAATACAGTAGGAGTACACAAAACCGAATGCTAGACAACAGTGCGTGCCGGTTAACTTTGGTGCAGTGACCATTTCTCTTAACCTCCTTTAATTCTTCTTAAATCCTTTTCCTATTACTCTCAAAAAAATAAATCTGTCTCAATACCTTGAAAACATTGAGCATGCAGAAAAGAAACTAGCGCCTCAATCAAAAATATTCTAAGTCTGGCATAGCTTTTGCTAAACCATCATTGAGAGTAAATAGAGCTACATCCGGCTCAATCAACGAAACAAAACCTGCTCTATAAAGCGGGCCAGCTACCACATAAACCGGTGACCAGATAAAAGTCATCGCAACATAACAATGTAGCCAAGTTGAAGAACTGAAAAATCATTGTTGTAAAGTTGCGAGGCTTTGTATGTCGTTACGTGTGTCAAAAGTTTTTTTTCTATCGAGCATTTTCCTAATTATTGCCATCGAGTTTTTGTTGAGCGAAAATCAAGCAAAAGCTGCAGACTATGCCTCTCCGTCTGAAGATATAGATCGCTGGCAATCTTTGGTTGCACAGGTGCAAAATGACTACGGCAGTTATTCTCACTATTTGATTGAGCCTTATACTCAGCTCGCACGAGCACAGTTGTCCGGCAGTCGATTAGAGGACGCTAAAGCGTCGGTAAGTAAGGCCACCCACAACAGCAGAATCAAAAATGGTCTGCACAGCGCTGAACAAATTCCCTTGCAAAAACTGGCCATTGAAATAGATTCTATGGAATCGGACTGGGGCGGCGTGGAAGAAAAACTAATCGCATTAGTTTCTCTTGTAACCGAGAAGTCAGAACTGAAGCCCAAGCAAGTGATAGACGAATTGCAATGGGTCTCACATACTCGCGAGCTCGCGGTTCAGGAAGACACCGAAGATCGATTAGCAGTGTATATTATTAACACCACACTCCTATCCGAGCACATGGTAGTCATCGCACAGCGGGCAGGTCTAACCGGGAGCGACTTTTATCTTAAGCTGCTACATTCTTTAGCGAATCAATATTATCTAGAAACCAAAGCCATCATAGCCGGTGGCAACATCAGCTACAGGCTTCGAGTAACCAACCTAAACCTAAATTTTGTGGACAGCCACAAAGAAGCAGTTGAGAAAAGGTATCTAGCGGGACTGGACAAGCTGCAAATGATCCAAGACCTTACTGATAATCCAGTTGCGCTCGCTTTTTCAGAACTCCATATTGCAGACTGGAAAGCGATGTTCAACCGATCGAAAGATATCAGCGCGGATTATGAAAGCGTGTATGAACAGTTCATTCATACATCCGCCAATTTAGAGCAGATCAATAACTTGTTTGCTACAAATAAAGTTTTACCTGCTGCCAATTTACAGTTGGATTTTTCGAATCATGCGGAAATTCATCTAGCGTCTGCACCTAACATAAGATCTACGGCTTTACCTACAGGCGAAAGTTCCATTGCTAGCAACCTCGTTCAAGTAGCTGAACTGAATAAGCACATTCCCGGCATTGAAAATCCTAGGGCCAAACGAAAGAATGAAGATAGGCTAGCTGGCAGCTGGGATGCAGTAAGAGCAGAAATTACATTAAACCCACATAAAAGGAAAATCATTCGGGGTGTTGATTACCACGTAAATAGCTTCATATCTGGAAACGATATCGACATTATCGACAACGGCCACATTCAAGGCAGAGAACTAAGAAAAACTGCCAGCCGCGTGAAGGCCCTGAGCTTCCGGCCAATAATACGCAATGGCAAAGTTCAGGCCTCTACCATAGTGGTAGATTATCTGTTCAGAAGCGACGAGCTTTATACTGGCAAGAACTTAGTGGTCTTGCGCTAGGCAATGGGTTGCTTGGCGGCAGGCTGTCATAACTGGAACTTTATGCTGAATCCTATACTGAACCTTATGCTGACCTGACCTAAATTGCCGCGTTCAAGTGGTAGCAGAGGCGAATGACTCCGATAACTCAGATGGGGCTGATTAAACTGATTCTTTGCTCCTTCAGTTCTTTCTCTTTAATCACCCGATTAACCTGCTTGATTCCCCATAGATAAAAATTCAATAGCACAACCAAACAAACAATCCCCAGATTGACGTGACGATTAATTAGTTGCTCCCAGCTCCAACTATAGTAGCTGATCAGTTTAAAGGCATCGGTGACCTCGCCACCGATAAGCCCGTAGGGCACGTTGGTCCGATCACTAAGGGAGCGAAACCAAGTCATAAACATATCGGCAAATGCGGCTGAGCCGATGGAAACAAACCCCAACGGAGACCGTCCTTATAAAGCTGTGTTTGTTTACCAAAATTGAAACTAATCATCAGCAACGTTGCCAAAACCATGCCGCCGCCATCACCGCCAAAGACACAATACATCTTCGCGTCTTGCTCACTAAACATAAACGTACCATAACCTTGCAGTACCAAAAGAGCAGCGGCGAGAAAAACCCAGCTACTTTTCACCTTACGACGCCCATAATTTGCCAGTGCCAAAATTCCAACAAATACGAGAATACTGGCGACGCTTCCCCTGTCATTTGGGCTGATTGTTTTCCAAACAGAGGGAATGGCATTCAAACCACAAAACCAAGCCACAGTGACGCGGCCTAATTCGTGCACTGGCATCACAAAAGCGATTCTTTGCAGAATGGTAAAAAGGTCCGAGAGTTGAATCAGTAAACTTGCAGCCAGCATGGCTGGAATAGTGATGATACAGAGCTTTTTCTCAAGGGCCGATCTTCAATTTCTAAGACATTGTGAGAAGTTTCAATGGTAAGACCAGGGACACTTGTATTTTTTAAGTCTACGCTCGCATTGTCACTTAGCACTTTTACATGCTGCTTTATGGCCTCATCTTTAGCATAATCGGCACCGTAGCTAGAGCACACCGGCCCAGCAGTTTTTGGACTCTCACACCAAGCACAATTGACAACAAATTCCATAGCCCATTAGACCTTTTCAATAAACTGAGATAAAAGTGCCTGTTATCTATAAACACGGTTAAAAAGTAGGACAAGTGATTCCGACCCGTATTAACTAGACTGAGATATAATTAAACTGTATTTTTCTTACAAACACCCCTATTCTCCAGCTTGCTGGTGCATTTGTAGACACCCAACTACTGATAGACAGCGATGAATAAGAGCGCACATCGCATCATCAAAAATAAGCTCATAATGGAAATCACACGTTGTTAGTGTGTAGTGGCACAGTTAATTTGGCCACCTCTATAGAGGTGCTATTATGCGCGTCATACTATTAGGTAACGATATGGCAGGCGATAAAAGCTTCTTCTTAATATGAATAGTCTAACTGTAGATTCTGAGGCTGCCATTCGTTTATTGGTGTTTATCTCTGCACTTATCTTGCTGGCAGCTCTCGAGCATTTTTTCCCTCGGCGTCCACTTAAGTATTCAAAGGTTAAACGCTGGCTGAGCAATTTTGGTATTAGTGTTTTTAATACTCTGTTGACACGATTGTTGATACCTATAGCTGGAGTTGCCGCGGCCATTTTTGCTGCTGAGCAAAATTTGGGCCTTCTTAACCTAATTAACCTCCCCGTTTGGCTTAGCATTATTGGTTATCTCCTTGTGTTCGACCTTGCTATTTATTTTCAGCACCGTCTTTTTCATGCCATACCAGTTCTGTGGCGACTGCACCGAATGCATCACACAGACATGGACTATGACGTCTCCACCGGCAATCGATTTCACCCTCTGTCCATTGTGATTTCTAGCGTCATCAAACTAGCCCTGATCTTTATAATAGGACCTTTACCTATTGCCGTCATCGGCGCAGAAGTTCTGCTTAATGCTACGTCAATGTTTAATCATAGCAATTTGAAAATCAGCCTCGCACTTGATAGAGCCCTTCGTTATTTTTTGGTGACACCGGATATGCACAGAGTGCATCACTCTTCAAACCCGGAAGAGCACAGCAAAAACTTCGGCTTTAACTTTCCTTGGTGGGACAAATTATTTGGCAGCTACAAAGATCAGCCCGAGCTAGGCCATGACAAGATGGAAATAGGTATTAGAGGTTTTACCAGCGCTGAATCTATTGGTCTTGGCAATCTGCTAGTGCAGCCCTTAATTGATAAAACCCGATAAGTTAGGCTAAGTAAAAAACAAGTGACATAAAAAAGCCCAGCTATGCTGGGCTTTTTTATAGTGTTCGAATTGAGCCGGGAAGTTGTCGGGGTGTATATTGCGACAGCCACAATTTGTCTTTAATTTATTATAACGCTTTATATTGTGGGTCAAGTCTCAAAAACCTTCTCGGAGGGAAGCCAGTTCTAAACCGAAATTCAAACCCAACCTGATACCCAGCCTCGACAAACTCAAGCTCATCACTCTGCAAAGCCACCGCAACGTAAGGGTTAAACGAGTCTTCCTCTTTCACTTCTAACTGAGGGTTATCGAGAGCCTGTCGGTACCACGCTCTAGGCCAGTGATTAGCAGCAATGTATTTCTTATCATCAAGAACAGTGAGGCGTACCACACGCTCACTACGAGTGCCGTCATCGTCAAAGGTCGCGATGACAATTGTTGAGCTGTTTTGCGGCTGGTTATAACCAAGACGTGCCTCGAACCAAACCACTGAACCGATGTAGGAAATTACCAGAAACCCGACCCCTATCAACGTCCATTTAGCAAATGAGATTTTTTTCATTTAGCACCCGTTAACTAACACAGACAAATAACAACCTGTCCCCGCTTGCGTCGTACTTTAATAACCATGCAAAACGGAGACTAAGATATTATCGATTTATAGTGTAAATACCATTTACTTGGTTCACGGTATTTAACTGATCTGACAGGTCGAAGCCACCAACGAAGGCTTCAGCATTATTGCCAGTAAATACACCGCCAAGCTCCGCGTCAATGCTGTTGCTGATCACTCCGCTAAAGTCAGATAGTTGTCCTGTGGTCATATCCAATTCAACTGCGCCGCCATTTATCGAGCCTGCAAACTCAAGGTTCCACACTTGGCTACCACCAACTTCTACTATGAGACTGCCGTCAGAAATTGTTCCAGTATCGAAATCAACACCCATACCCGCAACGACTTGAGATAAGTCTCCAGCATTACCGCTGCCGATAAAAGAAGAAGCTGCCGTTGATTCGAAGTTTGCCGAGCCCTGCATGTTAGCTACAGCAGTTGGATTAACGTCAGCAATGAAATCTTGCGTACTAAGCGTAGTCAGATTTTCATCAACTTGGTTTATCACTACCCAATTTTCAGCAATTGGATTATCCCAAGCGCCCCACGTAACACCATGAGTCACAACTGCTAGCTCTGGCAAAGATAGAGGCCCCGTAGCTGTACCCACTGTGGTTGCTGCCCCGGCCAAAATAGTCGTTGCACCTGCTGCTCCGCCGAACAAAACTGCTCCGTTTACGAACCTATCAGGGTTTGACACTCCATTAGAAGCAGCTGAACTGGCATCAGTTCCAACTCCGCGACTGGACTTAAAGGAAAGGACAAAACCATCAGCTTCATCACCAACAAAATAACCAACAGAATTTGAAAGAATGGCGAAAGTTTCGCCGCCGGCCACAGCCACTGGCAAGACAGTACTAGACGCCAAACTGTTTCCAGACAAACTTCCAGTGAACGATACCCGCCAGAAGTCAGTACCAAATCCGCTAGTGGTACAACTCGTTGCGCCGACACATAAATCTACAATGCCGCTAGAAATAATACCGGTACCGAAGTCGACGGAGAAGGAACCTGTAATTGCGCCAACGCTGTTATCTGCAAAACCGCTAACGGCAATGAGTTGATTGCTGATTGAGTCAAAAGACTTTTGACCGGTGAGCGAACTAATATCAGTGACCTTCGCGGAAGTTGCAACAATTGTCTCAGTAATAGATTCAATATTCCGATCGCCAAGACCAACGCTGAACCGAGCCGCGTTAAGTAGCTGCCCAGACGAGTCGCTCCAAAGTCCCCATTGCAGATCAAACCCGCCAACATTACTTTGCAAGTTGTTAGGTGCCGCCGAAGAAAGCTTGAGGTATTCGAAATCCGATTCAAATGTCACCGGCAGACTGCTTGCTGAGACATCGTCTACATAAATCGCGCTGGCTAGTGAAAACGCATTAGCACTTCCTGTGCGCAGTGAATTAACAGTGCCGACAAGCGTTCCAACACGAGTCACGGAAGCCAATTCCGTTGATGTCACTCCTGACTGCACCGCTGCATTAGTCGGCTTAAACAACGCCGCTGCGTCTAGCAGGCCAGGGTCAGTACCAAAAATCCCGCCAAAAACACCCGCGTTTTCACGCAAACGCAAACCTGCAGCGAAGCCGAAGCCGGTTGACTCATTGCCTACAAAAACACCTTGGAATGCACCGCTGAAAGTTGCCTCTGCAGTTGATGACGTCACGTCAATTTCACCGCTGAGGTCGGCCGCAAAGCTGTGGCCACCTGATGCTGAAAACCCAACACCAGAAACAGCGTTACTGGTCCAAATCGTTGCAGCGTTTGAGCAGCCCGCCGTACCGAGACAAACCTCAATTCTTAAATCATTAAGCAGCGCATTGGCCAAGTCCAAATTGAACGTGCCACGCACCTCGCTAGTCTGCCCTGCTGGCACACCTGCAACTAAGTGGTTAGTCACAGCAAATCGTGAAAAGCCAGTGTAGTTAGATATGTCAGCTGGGGCTGCTGATGCAAACACAATATTGCCAAGGGCGTTTTGAGATTGTGTTGAATCAAAAGTATCTTCAAACAGAGTAGCGGCACTGCCAGTGCTGGAAACCCAAATCCCCCAATCCAAATCAAAGCCACCAACGTCGGTTACCAAAGTCTGAACCGTGGCTTGATTTTTGAGTATCGCCGAAAATTTTGACGTGACTTTATTATCAGAGAAACTGGAGGCCGTATTTGTAAAGGCTGTATTGCTAACACTTACATCATTAGCACCGCCGAAAAAGAATCCGTCAGTAGCACTAGTGGGTTGAGCACCGGATGACTGCGGAATAAAAATCGCAAATCCCAAGCGGTTAATATTCTCAATATCTGCATCGTTAAAGACTAAGCTGGCAGGGTTATTAAAAAGAATTGCGCCGTTAACAAAACGGTCCGCGTTGCCTGCTGTATTTGCTGTAGCAGCATTTATATCTGCGCCACTGGCACCTGCAGATGAAAATGACAGCACAAAGCCTTCAGCTGAAGAGCCAAGGAACTGACCATAGGATTCATTCCTAATGGCTGTAACAACTCCGCTTATCGATTCACCATGAGAAAAACTGGTATCCAATGACGTACTCGAGTTCACATTGCCCGTGAAATTAATCAGCCAGTAATTGGCGCCAAACTGTGATGAGTCACAGGTGCTAGCACCTAAGCAGATTTCAACTTTACCCCCCGAAATACCGCCACTGGCAAGATCAACGGTGAAGCCACCAGCGACCGAACTTACTTGATTATTATCAAATCCACGAGCACGAATTAAATGGCCGGCAATTGAATCGAATTTCTTCGTGCCGTTAAGTCCTGCAATATCAGTTGGCGTGCTATTAACCACCACAATAGGATTAGTGATCGCCACTCTTGCCGTTGGATCTTCCGTGTTAGTGAATAGAGTTGCAGGATTTTCTTCTGACGCTTCCCACACTCCCCACTGCAACTGAAAACCACCGACATTGGCTACTGAACCAACAACCGGTGCATTACCTCGCTTCAATACTTGACTAGTAGATGAGTTGAATGCGCCAAAAGCCGAACTGTCGGCAACCAAACCAGCTTCTGCCGCGCTTCCTACACCAACCAAAAGGCGTTGGTTTGGGGTCTCCGCTGGTATTGCTGCCACCGCACCTCTATCCAAAGACTCTAGCTCTGTATCATTTAGAACAGTGAGATCAGGCTGTGGCTCTGGTTCCGGCTCAGGCT
>JBLGBJ010000071.1:0-8938 GCA_047617605.1 Pseudohongiellaceae bacterium
TTAGGCTTAGGCTTAGGCTTAGGCTTAGGCTTAGGCTTAGGCTTAGGCTTAGGCTTAGGCTTAGAATTGATATCTTAACTCTTCTTGATTGCGCTGCGGCAATCAATTAACGCCTAATTATTTTGGTGCGCAAATGTTTTCGATGTTTGGGCTTATTTTTTACTGATTTTTCGACACCCACAAGAATGTGATCTCGTTGGAGTCTTTATGCTTTGCAAATACTCTCCTCAATGCTGAAAAGGTATTATCATTGCGGCCCGCAACCTACAACTTTTAGGTAAATAAATTGGTTGTATAAATAGTTTTGAAAAAGGCATTCCCGCATAAAAAAGGCATGCTCTGTTGATTAGGACCTCTCTTCTTTCGTGTTCACTGAACTTAACTCCTTACCGCATAACTACAGACCAATGTCTGTATTGGTTCCTGCGAAAAGCAGGAAGTTGGGTGGTAACATATCTCTAAATTGTGGATAACAAGGATATATCGTGACAAAAACTGGTGGAGCAGAGTCGGTGGAAGCTGATCTTGATCAAAAGGTACTCATCGAGCAGGTAAAAACTCTCTATGAATCCACTGGTTCAGTACTCCTCATCAATTTGGTTGTTGGCGTAAGTCTTGTCTTCGCATTTTGGGGGTTAGTACCGTCAACCATCCTATTAGGCTGGCTTGCTGCCATAATTGTGATGCTGGCCGTACGCGCCATGTATTTTTATGGCTTTCAGAAAAGTTTTGAACCAGAACAGGTTGACCATTATCGTCGTATATTGATCTACGGCAGCGCTTCTGCAGGCATCATCTGGGGTTTAGCTGGCGTACTGTTCTATATTCCAGATCAATTCAGCTACCAGCTATTTATAATAGCAGCCCTTTTTGGCATGACCGGTGGCTCAGTGTTCTCGCTGAGCATGTACCTACCTGCCTTCTATGCTTATGTGCCCATCACATTATTACCGCTTACAGGGGTTTTATTGATGCAGGGTGATACCCCGCATTACGCCCTTGCCGCCATCACCCTCACATTTCTTTTTGCTATTACCACGTTCAACAACAGGATCAGTAAAAACTATCAGGTCTCCTTTAGGCTTCGGTACGAAAACCTTAGCCTTATCGAGCAACTCACAGAACAAAAACAGGAGGCAGATAAAGCCAACAAAGCTAAATCAACGTTCTTGGCGGCTGCAAGTCACGATTTACGGCAGCCTTTATACGCATTGCAGTTATTTATTACCGTCCTTGATGAACTTACGACGGAAGAAGAATCGCGCCATGTGCTCGGTCAAATCACCCGCTCGGCGGACGCGCTGAATAATTTGTTAGATTCATTGTTAGATATCTCACAGCTCGATGCGGGCACGCTAAACAGAGAGGCAAGCGACTTTTCTTTGCTGGAAATAATCCAAAAACTATCCCACGAGTTTGAGCCCCGGGCCAAAGACAAGCACCTCACGATTCAGTGGCCCAACACGGAAGTGTTTGTGCATAGTGAACCGGTATTAGTGGAACAAATCCTGCGCAACTATCTCTCAAACGCATTTAAGTTTACTGCGACAGGCCTAATACGCGTTTCTTATGAAGACGCAGGGGATTCGATTACCATCTCGGTGTCTGATACCGGTTGCGGCATCCCAACGGATTCACTAAGTGTGATATTCGACGAATTCCATCAACTGGGTAACCCAGAAAGGGATCACAGCAACGGGCTTGGTTTAGGGCTTTCGATCGTTAAGCGTGCAGCAGAGCTATTGGGTCTTGAGATCAGGGTACACTCGGCACCGAATGTCGGTTCAACCTTCAGCGTCACTATACCCAAGGCACAAGTTTCGACAGCTACCGTGAGCGTCAGCGCCAACAAACCAGTAAAAAAGATTAAACATATCAGCGACAAACTGCTGGTCATCGTCATTGATGATGACATCGCGATCAGAGAAGCGACAGAACGATTGCTCCAAATTTGGAAGTGCGAAGCTCTAGTCGCCGCGGATAGAGAAGAAGCGATGGCAATGTTAGCCGCAGCGCCGCGTATGCCCGACGCGATCATCGCAGATTACCGCTTACGGGATAACGATACCGGCGTTGCGGTTATTGACGCTATCAATGCACATTATGAAAAGAAAATTCCAGCGGTTCTAATCACCGGCGAGATGGATGACAGTCAATTCGATTCGCTTGCGGAAAATAAGATTAAGCTTTTGAAGAAACCCGTATCACCTGCAAAACTTCGGGCATTCTTAGCTGCGATAAAACCACTGGTCTAAGCAACAACATCTATTTATAGTTCTTGCAGCTATTGTCGCTAATCCTATTGCCCCATAAATCACTCTAAAGCCACTCCGACACTCTTATCAGACCTTTGTCCTGCGCTACCAGCGCCGCCTGCGTTCGACTACTGACACCCAACGCCTTGAATACGGCTGTTATGTGCATCTTAATAGTCGACTCAGCAATGCCAAGATCGGCGGCAATAACTTTATTTGACGCACCAGCGGCAATCATGTTCAACACCTCGAATTGACGCGGCGTAAGATCAGGCCTGCCAGCTATTCTGCGCTCACCTTTCTCTGCCATTTCTGGTGGTAAATACATCCCGCCATCAAGCATCATTCTGACAGCATTTATCAACAGCTTTCCAGAGGTATCTTTAGGGATAAAACCCACCGCAGACATATCAATAGCTCGCTGCATGTCCTTGCGGTCTCTTGTCGCAGACAATATAGCGATAGGGAGTTGGGGATAGCTGATGTGGGCAGTTTCAAGCAAGGAATAGCCATTGAGGCCCGGCATTTTGAGATCAAGCAAAACCATATCCAGGTCTGCATGTTCGTCCATGATATTCAAGGCTCCATCGTAGCTCGCAGCCTGCAGAATGATCACTCCATCTTCCAAGCTTTGCAGAATATACACGAGGCCTTCACGGAAAAGTTGATGGTCATCTACGATCAATATTTTCATGCTTATTTATTCTTAGTTATGGCGCATTACTTAAACGGGTCAGACAAACGCAGCATAGCGTTCACGAATGAATCTCAAGCTAAACGTTAGCCAGCTAACAGTAGCAAGATTCGAGTGATTTGATAGCACTGTGGAAACTATCGACCGCGGTAACATACTAGAATTTTATCGGAAATCCTATGATCTCTAGTGATAAAACCCTAATCCTTGGCAAACCCCGTTGCCTGATATAAAAGGTGTCTCTGTTACCGGTGCAGGCGCTATTGGCATCCACAGCCTAGTTCCTCGCTAAAAAAACGGCATGAGTGTTCTGATGTGCGACAATGGTCGGCAGCTAGGTCAGCACAGTCGTAACTGGGGAAAGACGCTGCAGCCCCCGTCCTGCAGGCCGGGCAGCATCAGTACCTGGAAATTATAAAAGGGGTTATAAAAGGGGTCAGACGTCTTTGATGTTTTCTGCATTGGCAGTAGAACCCCACTTACGTTTGCAATTCAAACCCCAGTTTGAGCTTGGGCTCTACCTTACCCACTGACAACAAAGATTCCACACAGTCGCGGATAGAAACATCGAGTGTGCGAAATTCCATACCCAGTGCCGCGCGGATACGTTCGTTGCGTAATTCGCATCCTCCCCAGATGGATCTAAACTCGGCTTCTCTTGCCTTAACCGACTGAGGCAGTGGATCAATCAACTTAGCCCCTGCAAAGCCCAGCTCAGGAAGCAGGCGGTCAATACTCGCACACACGTCTTCGACGTTGCGGGTCTCGGTAGACCAAGCAATAAAGCGCTGGCCGTTTTTAACATTGTCACTTTCGAGCAGCCTAATGTGTGCCTCTGCTGTATCACGTACATCGACTGTAAACCATGCCCTATAGGCGCCCAGCATGTTCTGCTTATATTCACCCAGCAGCATAGTCTCAATATTGTGTTGCCAGGGGCCCGCGCTCTTTTGATGCTCCGACAGAATGGGGCCAACGTTATCGCCAGGACAACAGCTAATGGCATCCCACCGACCGCTGTGCTCGGCCGCATCAGAAAAAGCCCGTTCGGCCAGAATCTTACCCATGGAATAGCCCTGACCACGCGCTGCCGAGCGTTTAGGGTTTAGCTCATCGGGATAGCGGTCCTCATAAAGAACCGGTCGCCGCACAAGCTCTTGCACATCCGACTCTCCCAGCACCCCAGCGATACTGGATGTCACAATCACGCGGTTTACCGTTTTGGATAAGTTGATGCTATTAATAACGTGATCGCAAACCATCTGAACGTAGTCTTGGTCTTCATAAGTTGTGACATGCGACACGTGTGCAACACCTTGGCAGCCTTTGAAAATTTCGTCAAAACAACCCGCCTTGTCGAGATCTGCTGAATGAAGGGTCAAGCGGCCAGAGATATAGCCAGGCATGGCTTTGAGAAAACCAGTTTTGTTTTTATCATTTACATCTCTAACGCATGCGCGCACCCGATAGCCCTTGTCCAACAGCAGCCGTACAATCCAACCACCGATAAATCCTGCACTGCCTGTTACAGCGACGGTCGCGCCTTTAGGTATTGGTCCCATGAGTATTGTCCTTGTTCTTGTTTTGAATTATTAGCTAAATGACTATGGAGACTGACTGACTGTTGCTTAAAGATAAAGAGAACAGTTCACTAAAGTTGTCTCTCAATTTAGACCGAGCTCGGTATTGCTAGAAAAGCTTCTTGTTTGCTCTGTTACAGGATCAATAAATTCCAGTTGCTGCGCTAACAGCTGCATGGGTTTGCTATAATCATCTGGCAGAACCGAGGTTAGTAACTGAGGATAGTAAATATCGTGTAGTAATGGCCAGCCAAGGCTTTGCATATGCACGCGCAGCTGGTGGGTTTTACCTGTTATGGGGTTTAGCTCAAACAGGGCTTTATCGCTTGAGCATTGCAGACATCGAATACGAGAATGGCTGTTTGGCTTGCCTTCGACAATATGCATCAAGAACCTCAACCCCGTTTTCTCCAGCCGATTCTTGATTTCCCATTGCTGGTTAATCTTGGGAGGATTGTTGTTGGTGCTGGCGACGGCCTGATAGGTTTTGGTGACTTGATGCGTTTCAAAAAGATTATGGTAATGCTGACGCGAGACGGGATCAACCGAAAACAATACTAAGCCGGCAGTCGCTTTATCGATACGGTGCATGGCTTGCAGTTGTTGATTACCGGTCTTGTTACGCAAACGGTTTTGCAGGCATTCTTCAACATATTCCCCGCCTGGCGTGACCGGCAAAAAATGCGGCTTGTACGCCACTACGATCAACTCGTCCTGAAAAATAATTTTCTCTGCAAAAGGAATCACCGGCTCAGTATCAACTTCGCGGTAATAGTAAACACGCTGCTGGGCGGCAAAAGCAGAATTCGCGTTAATTAAGCTGCCGTCATGCCAATGGACTTTGCCATCAGCCATACGCTGTTGCCACACATCACTTGTTATAGCCGGAAACTTAAGCACAAGATATTCTAGAACAGTCGTCGTGCCAGGGTTGTTCTGAGGCAGGCTAAGCTTGGACGGTAAAGTAGCTATAGCCATATTACATAAAGAGCCGGGTAAGGAGCTGGGTAGGGGGCCAAGAAAGAGGCCGAGAAAGGAACCGCATAAAGAGCCGCATTCAAAATTGATCCTGTGAGAATATCGTGAGGTTCCAGTAGGCCAAGCTATTAAAGGCCGAGAATAGCACTAGGAGGCACTAATAGCTTAATAAGCTAAGTAAAACCCAACCACAAAGCCTCCTCTCAAGCTATTGAGTTATTGATGTCACCCTGTCGGTTTTTGAGATCAGTAATTCCCAGCCAATAGAAATGCTCACTATTAGTGCAAGCATACCTAACAAGCGTCTTTCTAAATGTCACTGCGCTTACTATTCTTACCACTTTCTCGCCACTCGCTGCCCGCCTTTTTTAGAGCCCAATACCCTATAATTAAATTTGTCCTCTTTTAAGCCCACTCGCTACGAAATATGAACAAGATGAGCTTGCTAGCATGTTAAGATGCGCGCCTTCTAAGATTGATGTAAATAATTATGAAAGTTACAGAATCACCAGCATTTTTGGCTTCACGCCAGTATGCGAAAGCAACATACCTTAAGGCACTATTTCATTTTGGACATACTATCGCCCTGTTTGTCATCGCAATATGGCTTATGTTTGTCACACTCCAAATCCATTATGGATTTACCCTGTTGCTGTCATTGGTTGCTGCTACAGCCTATTTACGCCTATTCATGATTGGTCACGACTGCGGTCATGGATCTTATTTACCTAAAAAGTGGCAGAACGAGCGGCTCGGTGAGATTGTTGGCGTATTAACAGGCACACCCTTCAAATACTGGGCAAAGCAACACGCAAAGCATCACGCCACAACAGGTAATCTCGATAAACGCGGCGAAGGTGATGTGATCACAAAAACAGTTGAAGAGTTTAATGAGTCTAGCCGGCTCGCTCAGGTTTGCTATCGCTTCTATCGCAACCCCTGGTTCATGTTATTTGTCTCTGCCCCTGTCCATTTTGTTCTGCTGCAACGACTGCCGCTAGGCGATCAAATGAAAACACGTGAAGGCTGGATTAGCGTGATGGGAACTAACGTCGGAATTTGTCTCTACTACGGAAGCCTTATTGCAATTTTTGGGCTTGAACCTTTTCTGATGGTTTACATCCCCGTTGTCATGCTTTCATCGGCGGGCGCTATTTGGCTTTTCTACGTACAACACCAGTTTGAAGATGCCTATTGGAACAGGAAGGAAACCTGGACCTACGAGCAGGCAACTTTAAATGGCAGTTCTTTTTATAATCTACCGCGCTGGCTTCATTGGGCAACAGGCAATATTGGCTATCACCATATCCATCACCTAAATCCAAAAGTACCAGGATACCGACTGCCAAACTGCTTTGATGACAGTCCAGTGCTGCAGGAAGCAAAATATTTGAGCATGCGAGAAAGCCTCGCCACTGCAAAGTTAGCTCTTTGGGACGAGACGGCCCAGCGTTTGATTTCGTTTAAGGAAAACAGTAGCCGCAGGTGATTTCTGCGGTTGAAATTTTGGGTAAGTAACAAGTAAACTAGGTGGCACTAATAGCTTAGTAGCTTAACCAAAACTCAAATGCAAAAACCACACTCAGACCATTAGCCTACCCCCTATGGTCTGCTTATGGGCCTGCCTCCATACAAGCCCATGCCCTCCTTAATCCTTACCATAGTAATCTTTATTTTTCGCTCGCAATAAAATACTCTACGAGCAGGTCTGTTACATCCCAGCAGCAACCGCTCATCAACGGCAAAGAGGAAATTATGAGTACATATCAAAAATCACAGGATGCAATTTCTGCTCTGACACCGGAGCAGTTCCGAGTAACACAAGAAAGTGGCACTGAGCGCCCTGGCACCGGTGAATTATTGGACAACACATTGCCCGGAATTTACGTCGATGTGGTTTCAGGAGAGCCTCTGTTTGCATCGTCTGCTAAATATGAATCAGGTTGCGGCTGGCCGAGTTTTACCAAACCGATAGACTTGGTCAATGTTAATGAAATAACTGATACAACACTTGGCATGGTTCGCACTGAGGTACGATCTGCTCATGGTGATAGTCACCTAGGCCATGTTTTCCCCGATGGCCCCACAGACAAAGGGGGCCTGCGTTATTGCATTAATTCAGCATCACTGCGCTTCATCTCTCGTGACGAAATGAGCAGCAAAGGCTATGAAGCCTATTTAGATCAAGTAGAGGATATTTAATAATGACAAATGAACTTGCAGTATTAGCCGGTGGTTGTTTTTGGGGTATGCAGGACCTTATTCGCAAACGTGCTGGCGTCACCGCAACTCGTGTTGGCTATACTGGCGGTGAAGTGGCCAATGCAACTTACCGCAATCATGGCAACCATGCCGAAGGAATCGAAATAGTGTTCGATAACGAGATAGTCAGCTACCGAGAGATTTTAGAGCTTTTCTTTCAAATTCACGATCCGAGCACTCAAGACAGGCAAGGTAACGACACCGGAGCGTCCTATCGCTCAGCTATTTACTATGTGTCAGAAACGCAGAGGGCAGAAGCAGCGAAAACCATTGCTGATGTGGATGCATCAGGATTGTGGCCTGGCAAGGTAGTAACTCAGGTAGAGCCGGCAGGTGACTTTTGGGAGGCTGAGGTTGAGCACCAAGACTATTTAGAAAAAAGCCCCGCTGGTTACACCTGTCACTTTCCAAGATCTGACTGGAAACTCCCTTCAGCTTAATAGTTTTGCATCCATACGGTCTCTAACTAGCCTGCATTCGGATATGACAACCGCCCTTACTGAAATCGGGCGGTGGTTATCACCGGTGCATCGAAGCCATGCTTAAATCACTTCTTGATATAACCACCTCTGCAAACCGTTTACATTAAGCAGATGCTATAGCCTACTTTCGTCGGTCCTAACTCGGCTCATGTAAAATGGCTAGCGGGTCGGCGCCGAACCCAGCGCCATGGCAGGGTCCTTTTCAGCTGTTGGCGATGCCCTTTTTTGAGAGCCAGCTCCTTCTAGGGCAAGTCACTCTATGCTGCTTCTACCATAGCGATTGGACTTTACCCCTTACTCCGTTTCATTATCCTATGGCGAAAACTGCTTTTTTTCGTCGAGCATTAACGGACCAGAACCCCAGTCAGAACCCTCAGCAATGATAACCGATCCCTGAGATCAACAAGCTCATTGCGTAAGTATGGGCGTGAAAAGCTAACTCTAAACTTTTTGACCAAATCATTAAAAACTTGTTTTCTTTTCCTCTAACTCGCTATAAGATTCGCACGTTTTTTGGGCTAAGGACTACTTTAATGAAATTTTTATTTGTCTCCTATGATGCTCTTATCGGCGACCTTGCCTGGCAAGTAATCAAAGAAGGCCATGAGGTTAAATATTCTATTAAAAACCCTATCGACCATGACGTCGGTGCAGGGTTTATTCCTATGGTTGATGATTGGCGAGCAG
>JBLGBJ010000072.1:0-8796 GCA_047617605.1 Pseudohongiellaceae bacterium
CATGGCACATTCTAACTTATAAACGCTTATGTAAAATTAACTAAGGAGGGGGGGGGGGCACAAATAGCGCGAACAGGCATTGGCTGCTAGTCATTTTCTATAACCTTGTTTTTTTGGAAAGCTGAGTCGCCTCGTGGTGCTGTGCTTGATTGTCCAGCCGGCATCGAGTTTGCCCGCAACAGTCACTTGAGACATTAGCTGGGTTAAGCACAACTCGGAGATTCATTTGCTCGGTCGAATGCACTATTATTCGATTTCTTTATCGGATAGATATCTGCGCTCTGTTTACCTGAAGTAGTTAAACTGTGCTTTGTCTGTATTTTTTGCCTTTAGGATAATCATGAAAAAGCTTGATCAAAGTCACCGTTTTCTTTTCGAAGACCACCCTATACGCGGGCAGTACGTCACATTGGATAAATCATGGCAAGAAATTGCCCAGCAAGCCGGGTTAGAGGGAAAGGGATTAACCTTATTAGGGGAAGCGGTTGCCGCGGTCACGCTTCTTGCGGACACGCTCAAAATCGAAGGGAGCGTTACACTTCAGATTCGCGGGACTGGGCCATTAGGGCTGCTGGTTGTGGAAGCTAACTCAAAGCAAAAGGTCCGAGGCATAGCTCGCCAAAGCAGTCAGATTGAAGAGCCCATGGATCTCCAGGAAATTTTTGGTAGCGATCACCTCGTCATCACCATTAAGACTAAAGGTGCTGAGCCTTATCAAGGAATCGCCCCGCTTCGCGGCAGCAATTTTTCAGACGCGCTTGAGTATTATTTCGATACATCCGAACAGCTGGCAACCCAGTTCTGGTTAGCCTGTGATGGGCAAAACGCGAGCGGCATGCTAATTCAAAAAATCCCGGGTAGAACAAAAGATGATGATGCTTGGAATCGCGTAATACATTTGGCTTCTACGGTCACTGAGGAGGAGTTAAAAACGAATTCTCTAGCAGATCTTTTACATAACCTTTTCCATGAAGAGGCGGTTAGGCTTTTCGATTCTCGCGACATCGGATTTTCTTGTAGCTGCTCTCGTGAACGCACTGCCGCGATGTTGCTTACTCTAGGCAAAGCTGAGGCCGATGACATAGTTGAGAAAGAAGGGGCAGTTTCTGTCATCTGTGAGTTTTGCAATGCTAACTATAATTTTGACGCCATAGATGTTGAGCAAGTATTTAGCGAAGGAGGGGCAGTAACACCAAGTGAGACAACCCACTGACCGAGCGCCGACGACAGTGGGAGGGCTTGCGGCGGCTCACTGAAACTCGGCGACGGTAGCAAGGTCATCCAGAGTCGCTACAAAAACAATTGCCTTTCCAGAGGAGCTAGGTATACGGCCAATGGTATTGGGGCTGCTGGAGACTTCAACATTTTGCAGTCCAATCCCCTGCATAAGCGCTGCGACAGCTTGGCGCGCTCTAACTCTTGTCTAGAGGGGGAAATAATACCGCCGATCTCAACAAGCTGCTGTGCCGAAATGTTTTCGGATGACTCTATATCAGCTAGGCCTCTTAAAACTGCTGGCTCGCTTAGTGTCTTTTCTAGGGATCGCTGAGCAATAGCGGGTGATGAAATGCCAAAAACGAAGAGTAGTAACAATGGGGATATTGCAGGTCTAATTTTCACTGTAAATCGCCTTAAGTGAGAGGAATGCAATGTAATAAATAATAAATGGGGTCAGGCAGAAACTACAGAACTAGTTTTAATCTGACCCCATTTATAGCTGTCCCGATCTATTGAGCTTGATTTTTTATAATCTGAAATTCATAGAAGCACTGAGCCGATATTTTTCTCGAACCTGCGGGCCATTAAGAGATTGGTATAACGGATTACCTATTTCAATGTCGATTTGCTGTCGAGAGGATACAGGTATACGAAATCCGAGAGTGATGTCGACCTGCCTGCCGCCATACAGAGATGGGTCTGTTACAGGGGCAGGAAAAGGGAAAGGTGTCGGGGTTAATAGCTCGGGGTCTATCCCGTCAATTTCTTGAATATAGCTATAGGACACTTTTAACGATGGCTTTATCCAGGTCATTGTATTCAGCTGCAGCCATGAACTTGCGGCGATACGATTGCCAAGAGTGTAGTTTCTGTCATTCTCTCCTAATCGAATCTTCCCTGTAAGGTTGGCTCCCCAGCTGTAAGCATTGCCGCTGTTACTGTAAGTAAGGCCAATCGGCAAATCATATGTGCCAGACCCGATTTGCATTGAAAACGGAAGCTGCTGATTGCCTGGTGATCTGGGTGTGTCGCCTTCCTCGTCAATAGAACCCACCGGTAGGCTGACCCCAAAGCTGAGCTGCCACTTATCAGAGATTATGTTCTGAAGATTGTAGCTTCCTAGTAACACCACATCCCCTATGCCGTCAGACTCGATAATGAACCTTTCGTATCCGGAAACTATGCTGAAATGATCTGTGCTTTGATGGATAAACGGGACCACCAACTGTAGCGCCATCAGTTTATTAACTTGGTAACCTAGGGCGAAGGATTCTGCGGTCTGATGGATTCGGGAGGGGACCACAGGGTAATTCTCATTGGAGCGAGGCTCCAAGCCCGGTTGGAAAAGGACATCAGCTGGAGACATTCTTTCGCTACCAATGTTAATGCCGTCGAATTCAGATTGCTGATATTTAGCTTGAAAGCGCCAACGCTGTGCGCCCCTTGGGAGCTTATTTGTTGGCTCGATCTCTCCAATTTCAGCAGAGAAGAGATCTTCCAGGCTCAGATCCAACAGGTCGGCTGGTCCGTCCTGTGCTAGGCCCATTTGACATACACTCGACATCAAAATCCCGAATAAGGTTTTGTTATTTGCTGGTTTTTTTAATTTCGAAAATTTTAATGCCATACTGCTCTTTACTCCCATTAAATGTTTTTTTTATTAGCTTAGCCACTTAGCCAACATGAATTCAATCTCATGTAGTTTTACTGGTTTGCATAAATAGTCATCCATGCCTGCTTTTAGATAGCGTTCGCGATCACCATCCATCGCGTTAGCAGTCAGCGCTATGATTGGAATTCGAGCTGCGCCAGCAGTCTGTTGTTCCAGCTCCCTGATTTTCGAAGTCGCTTCGATTCCGTCCATGCCAGGCATTTGAATATCCATTAGGATCATGTCTGGTCGAGAATTGTTGAATCGTTCTACAGCCTCTTCCCCATTTTGGGCGAAATTGGGAGTGCAGCCGAATTTTTTCATCATTCCATTGATTACTAACTGATTAACCTTGTTGTCCTCTGCCACTAAAATATTAGAAGCTATCTGCCTAAAGCTTGTGCCATCGGGGTCAAGGATATCGGCGCCAGGGCTGTTTACTTGGTCCTGCTGTATGTGTGGCTTGGCTGGGCTCTTGCTGATTAGTGGAATACGAAACCAAAATACTGAGCCCTTGCCTAATTCGCTTTTTACCCCGATTTCGCCGTTCATAACTGAGACTAGTTTTTTGGAGATCGAGAGTCCGAGCCCGGTGCCGCCGAACTTACGACTCGTTGAATTGTCGCCTTGTGAAAAGTTATCAAAAACGATTTCCTGTGCCTGTTTTGATATTCCGATACCGGTATCGACAACCTCGAAATTTATAGCGCTAGTATTGAGTTCAGTTTCAATCTGAGTCACTTTCAGAATCACAGAACCTTTCTCCGTAAATTTTATCGCATTACCAACTAGGTTAATCAGGATTTGCCGAATTCTGCCTGAATCACTAATAATATTACTTGGAACTGATTCATCAATATGGACTTCTAGTAAAATATTTTTCGCCTGAGCTTCAGATATGAGTAAGTCTTTAACCTGTGAAATAGCTTCCAGCACAAGAACATCCTCTTGAGCCACGGTCAGCTCCCCAGACTCTATCTTTGAAAAATCGAGAATGTCGTTGATGATGGTTAACAGGGAATTTGCTGAAAATTCGAGGGTTTCGCAATGCGTACGTTGTTGCTCATCTAAATCAGATTTGGACAGTAATTGAGCAAGGCCAATCACTCCGTTCATTGGTGTGCGAATCTCATGGCTCATGTTCGCGAGAAAGTGAGACTTTGCTATGGTGGCGGCCTCAGACTCTGCCTTTGCTGACTTAAGGTCTAAGACAAGGGTGTCGAGCTTTTGATCTCTAAGTTGAATTTGATTCAACATGCCGTTGAAGCCTTCTCCCAGCTCTTCTAGCTCATCACCCAAGAAAGTTTCTGCACGAAGGGAATAGTCACCATGAGTGGAGACGGAATTCATAACTTCCACCAAAGTGTGTATCGGTTTAGTTATATAAGCTTGTAGATAATTAGTAAGAACATACGAGAGCAGAAACGTTATTAGTAAAAACATAGCGGCGATAAAGGCGCCCTGAAGCACGCTTTCTTGAAGTTCTTGTAGGTCGAATTTGATAAAAAGGACACCGAGCTTGCGGTTGTTGATAAAAATTGGTCCTGCCGCATTTAAAGCGCCGTTTTCAAACTTGGAAATAGCCGAACTCGCTTGCAATGATTGAGACACAATTGCCGAATCTGGAAATCTAGAGGACTTAAAGGCTCCCTCGATAAGTGCTTTTTCGGAATGTGTATATTCGGCAAACAGCTCCATACCGGTGGTGTATATTTGTGCCGAGATGACATTTGGATTAGCTGATAGCGCAGATAATATTTCATTAGCCGCTTTGGGGTCGCTAAATGCCATTGGCGCAACACTATTGATGGCAATGACTTCAACTAATACGGCGCTGGATTTGATCATCGAGCTTCGCTTGGAATAAAATTCGGTAATAATGACAGCGATTAGTAGCAGGGCACTGGTTGCTCCAAATAGGACAAGAATTTTGCGTTTAATGCTGAACTGGCGAAATGGAAAATACCCTGTCATTCCGCTGCCTCGAAAGAATTATTTAAAGAATAGAGACTGGCGAGTCGCATAAGCTGTGAGCTCACGCGAAAGGCATATTCATCGAGTATGTCTATGTTGAGTCGGACCTTAACTCGACTCTGCAGTCTCGCAAGTTCGATCATTCCCCCTCTTTCAAGAAACCCCTCCTTGTCACTCGCTGTGAGAATAGGAAGTCCTGATGTAACTGCCAGTAAATTAGGGTTCGTTGTCAGGTCCGAAGCATCCAGATAAAGTAGGTGACACCTGCCTATTTTATCCAGGTCGGTCAATAATTGAAAATTTCTTTCTATTTTTGGGTCTAGGTCACTGTTGATGAGTGACTTCAGCGAGGACTGAATCAGTCCGTCTTTAAGAACACAGTAATTGATTGCAGTTGATGGCTCATTATTGGCTGATGCAGGCCAGTTTATGAAATCCGCGAAATTGTAAAGAAAAGCAGCTTTTAAAGCGTGTTCTTCATAGCTAGCGGCATTTGAAAAACCAGAGGCTAGCCAAAAGCATATCGTAGCAATCAGTGTCTTACAGATGCCTCGCATAAAAAGGTCTAATTGGCTCGTTGGTTTTCGATTAAAAATGTAATAGGCTCAGGAGTATACGGAAACCATTTCATATATTTGAGATTTCGCCGTTATTTGTGTTCAAGTTGGCAAATTGAATCATTCATTTAGTGGTTTTTATGAAGATTGTGAGTAGAGGTGGGCGAACTACCCCGCGAAGTTAATAGCTTCACTGCCTAGAGCCTTGTAGCTGCTCACAAAAAGCCTACAGGTTGCCGAACGATCAAAGGCTAATCTCCTTACCCTCAGAATCTTTTTTAACCGAATCAAGGTCTATCATGTGAGACTATGCTCGCTATCTGCATGGGCCGAACTATTTTCTGTTCACCTTACAGGCTGCCGCAATCCCCTGATACTGAAGGGTTTGAAGGCTTGGAGGTTTGTAGGCCCATAGCCGAGCCAAATCACCCATGGCTCAATCAACTGGGGAACAACACATGACAACAAAAATCAACAGAAGGCAGGCGCTGCTGGCCGTATCAGCAGCGGCGCTCTTACCTGTTGCTCTAGGCCAAGGATTAACGTCAAAGCCAGAGCCTATCTCTAGCACTGTCTTCGCCCACGGTGTTGCCAGCGGAGACCCAGACGCATCCAGTGTCGTTATTTGGACTCGGTTAAGCGGCTTAGAGGGAATCCTCAACACGACGTGGCGTGTTGCTACAGATGAAACGATGTTTAATATTGTTGCGACTGGCAGCGTGCAAACTCAGCAGTCTAGAGATTATACTGTCAAAGAGGTTGTTAGAGGCCTCGATCCTGGGCAGCAATATTTCTTTGATTTTCAGGTAAGCGGCGAATCGTCGCCAATCGGTCGCACCAAAACTCTTCCTGTGGGGCATGTTGAGAATCTGGTGTTCGCTGTCGTGACCTGCTCAAATTACGCGTTTGGCTACTTTAATGCCTATGAGGCCATTGCTAATGATCTGAGCGTTGATCTCGTTGTTCACCTAGGAGATTACATTTACGAACATGGAGCAGATGGCTTTGGCGCAGATGTAGCGTCTCGTATTGACAGAGCTCATGTACCTAGCCATGAAACGCTAACCTTGGATGATTATCGTAAGCGACACGCTCAGTATAAAACCGATGCGAGCTCTCAGGCAATGCATGCGCAGCAGCCTCTAATTGTGATTTGGGATGATCATGAAACAGCCAACAATCCCTGGATGAACGGTGCAGAAAACCATGACCTTAGCGAGGGTGATTGGAGTGCTCGAAGACAAGCTTCGCTGCAGGCTTATTACGAATGGTTACCTATCAGGGAGCCGGCCGTTGGAGCGACAAAAGCTGAATACTGGCGCCACTTCAAATTTGGAGACCTAGTCAGTCTTATCACTCTCGAAAGTCGTCATACCGGTCGCAGCCAGCAGATTTCTTATGGAGATTATCTGCCTAATTTGCATAGCGTAGAACAAGCGCAGAAATTTAAAGAATCGGTGCTTAATGACACCAATCGCAATATGCTATCAGAAGACATGGAAAGTTTCCTTGCTGCTGAACTCAAAGAGTCTGTCACTGCCAATCGGCGCTGGCGTCTTATAGGCAATCAAAGTGTGATTGCTAAATCCACTTCGCCCAAGCTAAATAAACCTTTTTTTGAAGAGCTAATGAAAAGTCTTGATGAGGCCGGTAGTGATAAGCTCAAAAGCCTGACGCGATTTGGGGATTTAGAATTGCCTGATGACCTTGATACTTGGGAAGGTTATCCAGCGGCGAGAGAGCGCTTTTACAATATAGCAAAATCAGCTGGTGCCAATGACTTGCTCGTTTTGTCGGGTGACAGCCATAGCTTTTGGGCGAATCAGCTGTTTGATGAAAACAACAACGCCATGGGACTCGAGTTGGGCGCTACAGGCGTGACTTCTCCTCGTTCGCTACTGGTGCTTGGCGATGAGGGACTTAAGCGTTTTGACGAATCTAACGCCGCTGATAACGAAGAAATTGTTTGGTCCGACGGTCGCCATCGAGGATTCATTCGACTGAGTATCAGCCATCAAAAGGTACATGCAGATTTCATCGCAGTATCGAATGTGGAAACAAGGGAATATGTGATACAGCCGATTCGCGCGTTCGATATTGAGAAAGAGGGTGAGACGCTGCGGTATAGCTGATTGGAGTTTCATCTTCTTATTGTATATGTGCTGGGGACCTCATCATTGGCAGCTTGGGCTTTGCCGGTGATAAAGACTTGTTAGCTCAAGAAATCAGAACTGAAAAACAGAGTTAGGCTGGTATTAGATCAGGCAGGTTAAGAGTTGCGAATGCTAATAACAGCTAATCAAGCCTGATATTTTTCTCTCACAAGGTGTGAGGAGGAACAAAAAGCCAGACAAACTATGAGACAAATAGTGTGTGCAAGCTCAAATAAATAACTCGCTGCGGCCCGTTGCAGCCTAATGAAAACATCTTCTGGAGAGCCAGGTTACGTTAGCTTCTAAGTGGTTTAACTAAACGTCAAAACGCTCTGATTGCATTAGTTGAAACCAGAGCATCTTAAGCAAACCTCATTGCTTCTATCGCTTGTGGGCCGGATCCGATCCTTTTTCTTTAGCAGGATTTTTGCTGGTCTCCAAAAACTCGCGTACAGACAAATACAAGCCAACGATCATAAGGCTAAAAACACCCATAGCAATATAAAAAAGCGTCATCGGGCTCACGATGTAGCTCCTCTGATAGCCATCAACTTGAAATAAATCGCGAAACATAATATCGAAGGCACCCATGTAGCAGTGAAAAGTCCCTCTTCATGCTGCCCTGAGAACCACAGAAATCCAGAGACAACAAATGAAATCGCCACTGCCAAAAGTATAAAAAAGTCTGATTGTTTGAACATTTCCGTTCTCCAATTATTCGTCGAAGGATCCGATCGCAGCCACCATGCAGCCCGCGACGGCTATGCCTGCTAGAGTTCGTATCCCGCTATGGCCTAAAACAGCAAATGACTCCAGCTCAAGTAACCCAAAAAGGGCGCTCGCAGAGAGTATAACGGAAAGTACAATTAAGGCGATGCCCGCAAAGACAGAGACTTTTCGAGGCCAACTCAACTTTTCGGTGTGAAGAATTGCCATTATATTTCGATTTTTTGCATATAACCTTACTATACGCGTTTTCCCGGTCAATAGATGTATCGCAGTTATGAAACATAAAACGGTCAATTAAAACTGTGAAAGATAGTTTGAAACACTGACCGATAATTTAGAGAATGAGCTAATCGGTTTTTGGGCTTGCAGTTAGATAGGATTAAAGTATGGGCATATTATCGTGATTCTACTCTGGCACCGCGTTTGGAAAGTGCGTGTTTGTGCCCATTGAAAAGGGGGCATGATAGAGGTTAGCGACAGGGTTTAAAAACAGGGTTAGAGGTAGTGTTTAGAG
>JBLGBJ010000073.1:0-8767 GCA_047617605.1 Pseudohongiellaceae bacterium
TCGCGGATGTTGTAGAGCGCACCGCTAACTTTTTTATCGAAGCGGCTTTCGTCGCAAAGCTCATCGACCAGACGCTGACTAGATACCACCAATAAACTACCACCGGGAACCCGCAAACGATAAATTTCACCGAGTTCTTTCGACATTGCTAACAAAGACTGGACGGGCGCCGCAGCATCAATCAAAAGACTATGGCCTAACCCCGGTAATTTGCCTTTCGGTTCGGGAAGTAATGCCACTTGTCACTCCTTAAAGTTGCTGATCAATAATTACCTAGGTGTACAAATACCCAAGCGCAGTTTCATCGGATAAAAGAGGCAAGCTTTTTAACAAAAAAAGCCCACCAGCAATAAATAGCATACTAATTGACAAAGCCTTAAATAATGGGGTTATATACCTTCACATCTAGGGTTATATAGAGTCAACCATGCACTTAAATTACATTTCAATAATGTTCACGCTACTCAGTAAGTTAGGTATTAACGAAGCGGATTTACTGAACAACACCGGATTGACAACCGTGGAAACCCGTTCAGATTTTAGTTTTACAACAACACAACTAAACACACTATGTAGCAATGCGCTGCACCTATCAAAGGATTTTCAATTAGGCCTAAAGGTCGGCTCACAGTTTGACTTACCCTCCCAGGGCATTTTCGGATATGCATTGATGACCAGCTCCACGGTTGGCGACGCGCTCAGACTACTGGTGCGCTATAACCGCATTATTCTACCGAGCATCCAAATCAGCTTGAAAAGATCTGACGGTAGGATGGAGGTACAGTCTCAGGCGGAGCATCTTCCCCCAGAGTTGGATCGTTTCTACTGTCAACTTCTGTATGCGGCTATCCTTAATAGCCGTCATATACTCTTCGATAACCCGACCACTAGCTTCAGACTTGAGTTAGATTACGCCGCACCTGAAGACACGACCCTGTATGAGAAAATTTTCGGCCCAAAGACGCGTTTCAATAGCGAACGGCGCGCGCTCAGTTTTGATATTGAAAGCCTAGAAATCCCGATATCAACTGCCAATACACGAGCACAAGATTTATTGCAGCGTGAATGCGACCGCTTATTGCCACGCGACAGTCATCGAGGGCATGTCAGTGCGCGCGTACTGCATGAGCTACTGCAAGCCAGATCTGAGTTTCCGACCTGTGCAGCGATGGCAAAAATAATGCATATGAGTGAAAGCACGCTTCAGCGTCACCTAGCCAAAGAGGGCACCAAGTTTCAGCAATTGCTAGACAAAGTCCGCTACCGCCTCGCTAGCGAATATCTGCTTGGTACAAGCTTACCAGTTTCAGAAATTGCCTTTTTATTGGGTTTTAGTGACACCACCAACTTTCGACGGTCTTTCAGACGCTGGTCGAATGTGACACCAAGCCAGGTTCGTGAGCGCGGATAGCTTCATAGAGCTGATATAACTTTGTGTAATTAACCATATAATTAACTACAGTGGGCATGAATGTTGGTCAATCCATCCCAACTGAAAAGGGGTACTTAGTGGCCAAGCTAATCGGTCGAGTCGTTTATGAACTCAGCCCTTTTCTTCGTATTCTTTCAGGTAGTGCAAACTGTTTTTAAAGTGAGCCCTAGCTTTCCAAAGCAGGAATGCGGCTAATACTCCAAAAATAGTACTTACCCACAGTAGCGACAAATGCACTTCGTTGGGGTCACCATAAACATAGTCAGTGCACCATGCCACGGCAGTTGGCCCTAAGCCCAAACCAATTAAATTGATTACAAACAAATAAACAGCGGCTCCTTGGGCACGCATTCTTGCTGGCATCATTTGCTGAATGGCCGCCGGAGCAACACCAAACGGCATCGCTGCTGTGAATACAGCAGGGCACAGAAACAATAAAGCCAAATTAGCATCAGGCATTAGCGGGTAAATAATGCCGAAGGGGATATGCAGCATAGCAGCAAGCATGCCTACTTTTAATTTCGAATCCGCTTGCCCATTAATCGTCATTCTACCCGAAAGCCAACCACCAAAAATAATACCCGCGGTTCCAAATACCATCACAATCGTACCGTAATAAAGCCCCGCTTCTTGGCGCGTCAACTCATGAATTCGAATCAGATAAGAGGGAATCCAATAGGCGCCACCGTAGGAGATAAATGAGCAAAGTGCAAAGCCCACATTGTGATAAATAAAGGTCTTGCGATTGGCGCGAATATAATCAACTACTTGGTTGAAAGGGATTGATGTTTGCGCAGATGCACCGGCACCAAAATTGGCCCGCCGGACTGGCTCTTTTACTGTAAGCATTACTAAGGTAAATAACAGACCGGGAAAACCAATAGCAAAAAATACATATTGCCAAGGCTCAACCGCGCCGACAAAAGGTAGGGTAAGGTTATCCAAAGACTCTGCATAACCAATCACCAAACCACCAAATACACTCGACAAGCCCGTGCCAATATAGATCCCCGCAGAATAGATACTGATAGCAATCGCCATCCTTTCCGGCCGAAACATATCGGTAATCATGGAATAGGCAGAAGGCGATAAGGTTGCTTCGCCGACACCAACACCCATTCGAAACACTGCGAAAGAAAAAAACCTATTTGCCGTGCCACACAACATCGTGAACAGGCTCCATGTGGCTAAGCCAACCGAAATAATTACCTTTCGATTTTTGCTGTCTGCCATGCGCGCAATAGGAATGCCGAACACAGTATAAAACAATGCAAAGGCAAAGCCACCTAGATAGCTAATTTGTGAATCAGATATATTCAGATCAGCTTTGATTGGGTCGACCAACAGCGCCAGTATTTGTCTGTCCATAAAGGAGAAAACATAGACGATCATTAGAATACCAACTACGTACCACGCATACCCCTCGTGGGGATACGGCGGGCTTTTACCTGCATTGGCATTGGCTGAAGCTGTGCTTTGAGAACTTTTGGGTGTCGACATTTACATCACCTCTTATTATTGTTCTTCTGATATTGGCCGAGCTTGTGAAGACACTATAATCTAGTCAGCAAGGCCAAGTGAGACGGTCTAAATCAACAAAGGGCGTCAAATATGAACTCCTCACAACCATATGAGACTTGCAGGAATTAGTCTTATATTGGCAGCTAGCGAATGACATCCAGAACCAATACAAGTGATAGAGTGTTTATAGTCAGTTTTTTGTTTTCACCGTTCTTTCATTGCCGGAAAACTTAGTTTGTGTCGCTGTATAACCTGTGTCAACAATAGCTTTCCTTGAATCGACGTTAAATCAATTGGGATATTGCAACTTATGGCCACACTCCCCCTTAACCATATTAATAAAAGGTGTTGGGGTCAATGAATTAAGTGACCGATCAGAATATTAATCAAGAACACTATCTCACTTAGAAAATACTCTTTGAATGCTCGGTATTTAAGAACTATGGCCTGTAATTTAAAAAACTCAAATTTCCTGAACGTCCTTTCTTGTAACCAAGTCGGGAATTATTTCAACCTTTGATCCATCGCCGATAAATTGATAGAAAGCTGAACCTCGGCTGGCCCAACCTCGATCTACTATACACCGGCAGGAAAGTGCCGGAATTGAATGAGTAAAAACACCTAATTTTTCTTGCTCTGGTTACTAAAAAAATTTCACTAAACTGCGCACATAAAAAAGGCTGGACTCGATGAGAGGCCAGCCTTTCGTCTCAACCGGTTTCTATTTTATTCAGGCTTCTTGAATACAAAGAAAAAACGGTCCGTCATATTAGCAATTTGGCCAACTTCTTTAGTTAGATCGTCGCTTTCTTGGTAAAACATATCGGAAACTCTATCCAATGAAAATCCTGCGGCTAGGATTTGAGTGATTACGGAAACAGGATCTTCTCTACGTCCAGATGCTCCCGTTTCTGGAGCCATATGGCGACGAGTATGATCGATAACAACATAGCTTCCGCCCGGCTTCAAAGTATCAAAAACCTTGGCATTTATGCGAGCGGCATCTTCTAAATTAAAGTTATGATATTCGCGCACAAAAAGAAACATATCAGTGCTGTTGTCCGGTACGCCAAACTTTAGTTCTTCAATAGAGTAGCGGCCTTCACTTCGAATGTAATTAGATTCGATTGGTACTTGATGAGTCATTGCGTATTTTTCATCCGCAGTCCACGACTCGTCCCAGCTATCAAACGTAGACTGTGAGTCAACCACCATCAAGTGCCCATTATCCACCAGAACAGGGCCAAGAATTTTTGTGTAGTAAGCCTGTCCCGCCGGCAAAAATTCAATGACAGTCATATCGTCTTTAAGTCCAGCGAATTCCATCGCATTAACCGGATCACGGTCAGCATCTCGCTCTCGTTCTCCGTCGGTGCGAGAATCCATTGCCATTGAAGCAGCGATTTTTTGTTGGATTGGAGACAAATTTTGAGCATTTGCAAAAAGTGGTGCTAGAAGCGTGATTACAGCGATAACTAGGCCCATATTGTACTTTTTCATAGAAGTTCCTGTATTTCTCAGTATGGTTTTGGTTTGGTTGTTTTATTTAATGGCTAACTTACCGCAAGAATACTATCACGTTGTAATTAGTCACTTTTCAAAATAGACCCAAATTTGGCAAATAGGATAGAAATCAAAGAGGTCTTAGGTAATTTGACTACAGGAATGTATAAAGGGCAATGAATTTACTCCGCCTCCTTCGAATACCGATCGTTTGATTCCAAGTCAGTAATTAACAATTATGCGAGAGAGGCTGGCACCGCTGGCATAGGCGGTAGTTAATGAATTGGCACTTTAAGCGGCAAATAAAAAAGGGGCTCTCTATATCTTCTTGATTCAGGAATTCAGACCCAACCCCTTTTCATAAAGGCGGTTCATAGTTTTGTGCGAAATCTTCAATAGATACCCTATTTTCAAAAACTGGTTCATTAAAGCTTGGCGATAAATGCCGTTTTTCTCAAATCGGATGGCAGAAGTTGTAGAATACTCAGGAAGTCTGACTGGGCTTGAGTGACCACTAAATATTTTTGACAGTTCTGTATCTTCGAATATTTCAACATCCGGCGTAAGTGACGCCAACTCAGCCAACTCTTGATCAAAGAATATGCAGTGATCCAAGTAGAGAATGGATTTACGATCGCAGCGAATAACATTGGAATACCAAGAGGTAAATTTTAGGAGTGGGTGCTGGGCGTCAAACTTATGAGAGAAGCCTCCCCAGAAACCTCGGTTGCCCTCGCCCCAGCTTCGAAGTGATAAAATCGCATCAGAAGATACCAGACTTCGAGGATGGTGAAGTAAAATGAGTTCTCCAGATGATCTCGCAATTCCAACTTTCAGGCGAGCCGCTCTTGAGCTACTTGGCAGTATTTCTACAATAACGCCAAAGCCCTTAATAACCTCCAGGGTGCCATCGGTACTTCCACCGTCTATAACCAATACTTCGGCATCATCGAGTAATGCAAGCTGAGCAAGAATTAACTTTAGATAGCCAGTTTTAGATTCATTAAAAGTAGGTATCACGATAGAGATCATATCAGGCTGTAGACGAGCAAGATGCCCCACCAAGCACGCAGAACTGAGCGCAGAACTTGTGGTTTAATTGCACCTTTTTTTCAGCAGAGTTCAAATTAGTGCCTAAAATAAATTGCGGATCGTAGGCTAGCAGAGTGCATGGCATGACTGCGGGCTTATCATTTCCTTTGTGTTTTACAATCATTCTTTCAGATGCGCACATTTGTTGTTCAGGTTTCTTGTTAAGAATATCCCAGCAGTCAACGGTAATTTCTGGAACGTCTTTCTCAAGATCCATCTCAGGAAAAACAACTAAGTGCTCAGAAGAATTTGCATTCAATCCAATCCCATATTCCTTAAACAAATCTTGATACCCCTGCATGGCGTCACGCTGGCTTTCTGACTCAATTGCACGCCCTGCAATACTTAACCTGAAGCGCTGGTCAAAAAGCCACTTGGCTGTTTTTAGTGCGGGGTCAAACGTTCGAGCGCCCCGCTCTTTCTCATGAATAGAGGAACTATGATGATCTAGAGAAATGCGAAGCTGTAGCTTATCGCCGTAGCGCTTATTCAATGCAAGCAATTCTGCTTTGTAGCGTTCAATGCGTCTGAAACCATTGGTCAGCACTAAAGTAGCAAATCCTTTTTCAAGAGTTAGTTGAAGAATATTGAGAAAGTCAGGATTCAGGAAAGGCTCGCCGCCAGTGAAACCGATTAGCGCAGTAGGCAACCGCAGCGTTTCAATTTCCTCAAGATAAGAGGCGACGTCTTGCACAGTTAAATATGTAAGCCTATCGTTATGGGGATTTGATTCGATATAACAGTTATCACAGCTAAGATTGCACATAGATCCGGTATTGAACCAAAGTGTTTGCAACGATTGAAGCGCCACAGACGCACGTTCTTTACCATCAGCGGTGAGCTGGGGATCAATAAATTTATCCAGCGATTTTAACCTGAGTTGATCCATTAGCAATTGTTTCTCTTTTTACTTTTTTTTGTTGGAACTGTTCTTAAATTCATTGCTAAAACCGCATCTAAAACTGTAGTTAAAATTATTCTTACAAATACTGTGTCAACAAATGGCAAAAGTATTCTTTGCTTTTACTCAGCAATCGACAACAATGCAGCAGACTCTTCTAAGTCTTCAACATCTTGCAAGGTCTAACGTAATAGCCGCGAATACCTAGTTTGGCATTTAAGCTACTTGCTTATTAGCGCTACTCAAAGCCTTTTCTTGGCATCGAAAGAAAGTTTCTGAAGTAATCCAATTCAGCCGCGACTGAAAAAGGCTTAGCGATGATCCGGATAACATTACTTCTCTCCAGTGTCATCTTATTTTCGTCAGAGAATCCACTACAAACAAAAATATCGATATCCCTTTTGCAAGAATCTGTTAAATGATCCAATAATAAGCTCCCGTTTGCTTCCGGCATACGCAAATCTGTTATGACGAGCTGTATGTCGTGTTGAATCAATATTGAGATAGCTTTATCAACAGACTCTGCAACATAGACATAGCAGCCCAACATGTCGAAAATTTCCTCCCATATCTCTCCAATAAGCTTTTCGTCGTCAACAATGAGAACCTTGATGCTTAGCAACTTCACCTTAGCTTATGGCGGCAAGGGAATTCCAGTACAAACTGCGTGTGCTGATTTTCTTTATTGTAGTAAAGCCTACCGCCGAGACTGCTCATGATTTGCGAGGAAATCGAGAGCCCAAGGCCTGTCCCCTCACCAACTTCTTTAGTGGTAAAAAAGGGGGTTAACATTAGCTCTGAAATCTTTTTTGATATTCTTTTGCCACTGTCGGTAACCATCATGGTGATGGTGTCGCCTTTGATGCCAGCATCAATTTTAACCCACCTTTCCTCATCAGCCTTTACAGCGTCAAACGAGTTATTAACCAGATTCATGAGAACCTGCGATACTTGCACTTTCTGGCACTCGACAGTGATTCCAGTATCGATCCCATAGCTCAAGGAAATATTGTTGAGGCGAAAGTTTTCAAAACAAAGACTAAGCGTGTCTTTCACTATACTAGCCAGCGGTACTTTTTCTAGAGCATCACGCTGAGGGTCTCGAGAGAACGTTTTTAAGTTATTAATAATGTCGGATATCCGCTCGGTGGTATTGATCACTTTCCCAAGCTCGCTCAATATCTCTGCTTTTTCAATGCTGTCTTTTTCCAACTTCATTTCTAACAGAGTAAGCTTGCCAAGGATTACAGACAAGGGATTGTTAATTTCGTGAGCTATGCCGCCAACGAACTGCCCAAGTGACGCAAGACGAGCAGAGCTGGCTAACGCGAGATTCTGGTGAAGTATTTGCTGCTCGGCCTCAACCTTTTTAGTAATGTCATTGGTAATCGCGATATGCGCTGTTTCACCGTTAGTCAGCTTGTAAGGTGCCGCATAGGTTTCCATCCAACGGCGCGCGCCCTTCATACCCAGCATCTCAAAAACTAAATCACCTTTTTCGCCACTGCAAATTCGATTGTTGAACTCGATAAATCGCGCTCGATGTTCTTCTGGTATGAGATCATAAACATCCGCACCGAGCACATTTTGCATTCCCTCAGCTTCAATTAGAGATAGGCCTTGGGGATTCATACTGAGTAAAGTGCCATCTTTGGTGATTACTTTAAGGCAGGAAGGAGTAGAGGCAATCATCTCTGTGAACGAGATCATCGAACTACCAAGCAATTTAAGGGATTCGGTGTTTTCCACTATGACTTCTCTCCGGCTCAGTTTCTGTTGACTTATCCTGGCTGTTCATTTTTGAGAATCTTCCTATACCTGCGCCATTTCCAGATAGAACAACACACTTAGTTAGCGCAGTAATTTATCTGACAAGATGCTAAAAGGTATCCAAGCGGCTCTGATAAATTAATAAAATTCCTAATCTAGGCTCAAAGTATGTGCTCTGATTATTAACAATATTAATGTTTCTTTCACCTATGCTCCAAATTTTCGAAAACGGCTACTTGAGTCTTACCAGCACCGCGCCAGAGTTATAGGATTCAGACTCAAAACCGATGATGTCACCACGGAATTTTAAATCGCGCAGTACCAACAAGACCTCTTCACGAATCAGCCCTGAACCAACAATAAGGCGAATACACTTGGAGACACCTTTCCGGGCTGAATCAATCTCACTCTGCATCTTGTATAGCGCCTCACTAATACGCTCACCTTGGTGCGCAATATCAACAGTAACAGTCGAACCGTCGTGTTGGAGATTAAGCGCGTTGTCACACTTCGGACAATAATCAGTATCATCATCGACGCTCATGCCA
>JBLGBJ010000074.1:0-8325 GCA_047617605.1 Pseudohongiellaceae bacterium
CTTTTAGATTCGTTCGGGTCTTTAGTGACTTGCCCGCTGCCTTGCTTTGCAAGTAATTTCCCTTTTGTTCGTGAAAGCCAAACGCATGTTGCTGCAATTTGAAGGGCCTCATGCAGATGCATTTTTTCCAATTTAGTCAGGGCACGACTTCGTTCATAAGCTTCCAGCAAAGCGGTTCTCTTTTTCGAATCAACCAAGCCTTCGGCGTTTGCGCACCAGTCATTTATAACGACAGCGAGATCCAAAATAAGGCAGTCTGTCCCGGCATCGAAAAAATCTATAACAGCTGCAACTTTGCCCTGATGAAATAAAACATTGTCTCTAAATAAGTCCGCATGAATTACTGCACTTGGCAGTTTTGTTGCGTTTAGATTAGATCTTACGTTTATCTGTTTCTCTATGAGCTTTTTGTCAGCGGGTGAAAGGGAGTTTTCAATCAGTGCTAGTGTTTGCTGCATCCACTGCACGCCTAATGGGTTCGTGTGTTCAAAGGGCTGGCTTAGGCTCACTAAGTGAATCTTTGCCAAAGTAGTCCCCATTTGACTGATTTCATTAATAGTGGGCGTCTCTAAATGTTGGCCTTGGATTAAAGGAAATAGCAGGGCGGGCTTATTAAAAACCTGCTGAATCTCAACGCCTTTCTTGTCTGGCAGCGCACAGGGCACCGGCAAGCCAGCCGCATTCAACGTTTTAATAAAAGTTGTATAAAAAGGTAGCTCATCACCGCTGCGATTTTCAAACAGGGTTAGCACTAGTCGCCGACCATCGATGAGAGTCAAAAAGTAAGTCGTGTTCTGAATGCCGTCAGCTGCGCTTTGGAACGTTTGCAGTAGATTCAAATTAAATTTACTAAGCAGTTCGCTAATATCGGGCTCTGATAGTTTTGTGTATACAGCCATATGCCAATCTTGGATCCTACAAATTATTATAAGAGTATTTTAAGGTTGTATTTCGCTGTGAGACTAGTGAAATATCTTCATCTTAACAAGAGCGCGTGGCGCCAGTTAGTAACTACAGCAGGAGTGTGTCATTGGAAGTAGCTGTTTTGGTTTGGACTCGAGAAAACTCCTTCCTTCAAAGGTAAGCTGGAGAGTCGTTTACCGCGATCTGTACAGATTGACGGGGAAATCGTTTAGAAAAGAACATTGATAAAGGCATTTGCAGGCGGATTCTCTTTAAGACTTGTCGATACCACACTTGGTCTCTGGCAATAGTTCAACAGATGGACAATAGACTGGGTAGGATATACTGTTCGTGCTTTGATTATAACAATAAGGAGGATGCGTAATGAGCAAACCTAAGATCGCCGGGATTTCCACCGGTGTCATACTACTCGCCATAATATTGGGCTGGATGTTTACCGCCCCATACCTCAGCAATCAAGGGCTTGGTCGTTTGCCTGGAGTGATAATAGGTGGAACAGCTACGTCTGCTCCAGATGACTTCTCTTATCTTAACGATATTCCCGGTCCGATGAAAATGAAGCAAGCCGGTTTTCCAGAATTGGTTGTGCATTTGTCCTTCGTCGGCACTCAAAGTGGGGTTATTTCTGCAACCCGTCCTGATAATGGCTATTGGGGAGAGCGTGTGAAAGAACGCGGCGGAGATGGTTGGCTGCGGGTTGGCGATCAAACCTTTGAAATGACAGCGACTCAAGTTGTTGACGATAATGAGCGTCTCGCAATGATGGAACAATGGGCTGCTAAATCAGGCAGAACCCTTGATGAACCACTGTATACTGGGTCCGAGCCACTACGAGAGTGGGAAGTCTATTTATGGACTCCTAGATCCTAGAGAGAAGTTTGGGCCAAATTTATTTGAGCTAAACTTAAGTTGATGCTTATTGCTAGCTAAATAGTTCTGCCTTTAGCAGGATGAAACAGTACGGTAAGCTGCCTAATTCTTCACAGAAGCAGATTGGGCAGCCTATCGCTTAAGTCGGTTGACCGGTTCGTCCAAGCTTTTTTATGCCCGCAGGTTAATCCCTTGGCCTAACTTTCTCCGTCTTGACTCTAAGACCAATTGCGCTATCTCATTAATTTTCCTATTACTAACCTCGGGCCCGCTTTGCGATTGCGTAATCTGCTGAATCGGATGTGGCCAATATCGAAGGTCTGAAAGAATTAGCCGCCGGTGTTCTATAACTTTTATGCTGGGTTTTTCTGTAACCCACACAACAGTCAATCTAGGTCCGGCTAATAATTTAAAGTAGGGAAATCTTAGAAAGCTGAAATTGAATTGGGCTAGAGTCAGCAATAATTGTCATCTCAAGATTGTATTTGGCATTGCCCACATTCACCACCGGTAGCTTGAGCGTGCCGGTGGCCCCGTCAAAGCCCGCCGCCGTAAAGCTCGTTCCTTCAAGAAGCTCAGCACCTGCTACCTGAAAAATCAGGGTTACCGGATCAAGCAGTGCCAGCGTTAGCCTGTAAAACTGTCCGCCAGCGCTTAGTCTTGGCAACACTATTTGACTTGTGCTGCTATCGAATACGCCAATAGTGTTTGTCTCTGTTGTTATGGGAGCAAGTGAAGAAATTTTCTGCGCTTCACGTAGCCCTGTGTCGTAGGCGCCGTTAGTGGTCGCTGCGTTGTCAGTACTGGTTGCCTCGCCCGCGAAAAAGAGTCTGTTGGAAACAGATTTAGCCAGAATCGCTCTATCAGCAACGGTAGAACCTACCTTAATGAACGAATAGGCGCCTTTGGCAAATGGGTCGCTGTTCCAGCGCGTAATTACTCTATTGATAGGCTCTGGTATGTCAGTGCCCCACATAGTTCTTAAGATTGTCATTGCTTCAGCGACAATTTCATCATCGCTTTTACTTTCAATTTCCAGACCATACTTGCCGGCATTGAAACCTAAAAGGTGTTTGTTTCCAGTTGCCTTGTGCCAATTGACCCACTCATTAAAGCGGCCCTTTGGCGTACTAAAATAATTCTGAAGAGTGGTGTTGTCCCAGAAAACGCTAGGGAACTCTAGCCACACTTTATTCAGTGACCCCGAACCCAGTCCTGAAATCGCACTTAATTTGTCGCTGGGCAGAGCAGGACTAAACGTGATGTCGCCAGCTTTGAGCACACCCAGAGGCACAGTTACAATAACTCGGTCACCGCTATACTCGCCCTTGTTTGTTGCAATAGTGACCCCAGTTTCGGTATACGCGACGGTTTGAACAATCGTTTCGGTCCTAATGTTCAGGCCAATGGCTAAGAAGTTAGTGATCGCATCAAAGCCATCCGGGAACAATACATCACCGCCAGAGGAGGTAACGCCTTCGTCAGTTCCAATTTGAGATAGCTCGCTAGCATCCCCGGCGTACTCGTGTTCCTTGACGGTGTTGATTATTGAGTCAAGTGCTTGGGTGCTAAAGCCATTGAGTGCGCCTTGGCTGACAGCAGAATCGAGGACATCCTGCACCGAGGCATCGACATTGCTTGCGGTAACGCTGGCTGCAAATTGAGTGAAGACTTCAGCAAACTGCTGCAGTTGTGCAGAAGTGAGGGGGTCTTCCTTGCCATCAGCATCAAACATGCTGGTATCGTCATAGTCAAATAGGCCGGTCAGCGGTGCGTTGATCTTATTCGCCAGCTCGGTTATAGGGTTGCCAGTGATAAAATGAATCCAGCTGGCCCCTAAATCTAGTGGTTTGCCCGTTGATCTGTCGGTCCAGATACGGCCGCCGATTCTGTCGCGAGCTTCCAGAATAACGACCTCGTATCCTGATTCTTGCAACGTCTTTCCCGCTGACAGGCCAGAAATCCCTGCGCCAATAATGATGACCTTTTCTTGCGCGAATGACACTTGAGTGAGGCCTAGCAAAAGTACCATTAAGGTCGTAATGCGTATCATACGTTACTCCGAATTTTTTTATTATGTAAAGGGGACTAGCAGTTAAGAGTACCCTATATAGAAGAAGTATAATCAAAATAGTTTGCTGTGGGGTCGGTGTTGGCTCATACCAGGTGGTGAGTTCTTATAAATCCACTAAGCTCGCTATTTCATGCGATCAAAGAATGTAGCCGTTAAATTCCCTGAGCTGCGCTGATATAGTAGGGTCGTTCTTTGAACTTGAGTACGTGTCTAGCGGTGATGAGCTGGATGTCGATATTTTTGTGGTTGGGGAAGACCACGAGAGTTAACTTCGCATTATCGATGTGGAAGCGTTTTTAGTCAGAAAGGCAGTGAAACAGTAAAGGTGGATTACGAATTTCGAATTTCATCTGTACGGATGAGGCAGAATATCCTAGCTCAGTCCGCTAGGGTGCTGCCGAGTCTGCTAATTGTTGAAGCAATAGCCAGTTAACTTATTCATTGGAGGGGATTCTGATTAGGTTAAGCAGTATTTCTATTCGAATATATGATAAATTTACCTACAAATACACGGAGTAACTATTATGAGTAAAGAACAAAAAAGCAACAAGGAAACTAAAAAGAAAGCCACACTAACACCAAAAGAAAAAAAGGCTGCTAAAGCAGCTGCTAAACAGTCTAAGAGTACCCTTGGCAGTTAAGCCCTCGAAAGATCTGGAGGTCCGGTTGTGTATGGCGAGTTATCAGAGCTGATACTCGCCTTGCGACGTGGTTCAGAAATGGCCTTTACCGATAGAGTTTTATTGAGTATGAATCAATAGGTTTTTCTGAATAATTGCTAAAGCTTTTAGTAAGCTCAGAGAATGGTTTGCCTTTTTTACTAGCTTATTGATATCGAGATATGAGAACAGCCTACTGGGCTTGGTTGGTTTTGTTCAGAACCTATTGACGGCCCATTCTATTTGCCAAGACGAAAATGAATATTGGCCAAGCCTTTCTCTGTCGTTAATAACCTTGCCAAACCGATCCCCTTATTACTGGCTCGGTTAGGTAAGTGGACAAAGAATTTTCCAATTATCATGAGTAATAGCCCTATCGTTGCACCGGGAAGTAAGACGTTCAAGATTACTGTTCTGTTTAAATTCGAATGAGTCAGTAGTAGTGCCGATACAATTAAATATCCTCCAGTGAACAGTATGGGCCATCCAACCCATCTGTAGGATAGCCAGTTTTCGATCCTTTCAGCCTGCTCCGCCAGTTCTTTTAGTTGCTTTTTTTCGTTACACAGCCTCGTGTTCAAATCATCGAAAGAAAGCTCGTTTTTACGGGCAGGAACTTGTCTACCACTATCATCGATACCTCTTTGCAGCAAAGTTTCGGTCTCAACCTCAAAAGCTTTTGTTAATGCATTTATGGACTGCATTGAAGCCAGGCCATCAGATTCGACTCTTTGAATTGTCCGAGTGTGAACCCCAGATATTTCGGCTAATGTTTCTTGAATCCAATCTTTGCTGATTCTGAGTTGCTTGGCTATTTTGCGACTAATGTAGACTTTTACACTAATACTCCTAGCTTGTAATTACTGGCCAATTGTTGCGTCAAACGGCGCAATCGTCCACGACATAGAAACGACATAAATCACAAATAGACCCGATATGGCGCTGGTATTTCGATGCCGTGACGTTATACCTAAAATGAGCTGGTTTATGTTTTGGCTAAAGCCTATAGAAATCGGGTGCTGTACCTTAGGGTTGAAAGCACTGATATTCTTAAGCCTGATTTATTAATTGGGTGTCGACTGTACAAATTGTAACAATTTGCCTGCCAAAAAATTGACCTATGTCAGGGTGTATTTTCCTGATCGATCCAGAATTCAATCCTAGGTACTATTTTCGTTACTATTAATGTGCCCAGCGAAAAAATAATCCGCGTGCGCCTGAAATAGAGAGTGAGCAGACCAAAGAGAGTTAGACGAGTGAGAGAACTGAGTGATCTAAATTGTTAGCTAGACGCTCTATGAATTGCTCAGAATATGGCTAGGCTGATTAACCGATGGTGCGAGAAGCACGCTATTCGTTCGAAACTGGAGTGAACCATGATGCAAAATAAACTAGTTGGACTGCTCGCTGTGATAGCGGTTGTATCCAATACCGCTAGTGCTGTTGAGCCCGAAGGCGATCACCCTACTTATGCCCGCGAAGTTTCGCGAATCATTCAGGACAACTGCCAGATTTGTCATCAGCCTGGGCAAATTGCTCCTATGTCATTTACTTATTACGACGAAGTACGTCCTTGGGCGCCGCTGATTAAAATGAAAGTATTGGACAGGGAAATGCCTCCTTATCAATACGACACAGACATAGGAATTCAGGAATTAAAGGGCGACTGGAGAATGTCCCAAGAGGATATCGATACTATAGTGGCATGGGTCGACGCTGGTTCGCCAATGGGTAACCCTGAAGAACTGCCCCCACCAAAAGAGTATCCTGCGGTCGGGCAATGGCGCTTGGAAGCGGATTTAGGTCCGCCGGATCACATCATTGCGTCTACCGCGTGGGATGTGCCCGCACAGGGTCAGGATATGTGGTGGGAGCCAGAGGTGGCGAGTAACATTAAGGAAAGTCGCTGCATTAAAGCCGTTGAAACTCTTCCTTCTAAGAAAGCGCATGGATCAACTCACCATGCCAATTCTCATTTCCTGACTAAGAACGAAGAAGGCGAGTGGGAAACATACGGCCGTTTGTCTGAATACGCCTACGGTAAACTTGGCGAAGTCGCTCCTATGGGAGCCTGCCGTACAGCACCAGCAGATTCTAGGGTTGGCTGGAGCATTCATTACTACCCTGACGGCACTGCGGTTCCTGACGATCAGGTCACCGTTGGTATCTGGTATCACGATGATGATTTCGATGAAGCATCCGCTTATCGACAAGATTTATCCTTGTATATGCTGCAAGGTGGAGATTATGACATTCCACCTCATGGCAAGCTTATGACCCAGGGGTTTCATTCATTCGACCATCCGGTGCGTATTGACAGCTGGCAGCCCCATTTACACTTGCGCGGTGTCGCAATGTCCATGGAAGTATTTGATCAAAATACCGGTAAGCGCGAAGTACTAAGTCAGGCATCCAATTGGAATGCTGGCTGGAATCACAGTCACACTTATGAGGACGGTTACCAGCCCCTTATTCCTGCTGGGGCGACAATTATATTGAACGCTTGGTATGATAATTCTGCGGCAAATCCACGTAACCCAGACCCTGATCAGTGGGTAGCGACGGGGCAGAGAACAACCGATGAAATGTCTCATGCCTGGATTGCTGTTACCCATCTGGATGATGAAGGTTACAATGAGCTCCTGGCTGAACAAGAGACTCGAGATGCGCAAAGCTTAGCGACTACAGGAGGTGAAACTCATGATTAAGTTTAAGCACCTTGTAATGCAAACACTCGCAGTGGGACTTATCGGGATGATCACTGCGCCGCTTTACGCTCAGCTACCTGCTCACTTGCGTGATTATCCTCTGGCTAGTCGTAAGACTAGTGGCGATCTTATTGCGCCTTTTTTCGATGGCTGGATTAGAAACGAAGATCGTTCAGTGACCATGGTCTTTGGTTTTATGAATCGCAATACCAAGGAAATCGTCGATATTCCGCTGGGCCCCAATAACTACATTGAACCAGCACAGTTTGACGGCGCGCAGGCTACACACTTTCCTGTTTATGACCGACCAGGTTTTCGCGGCATTCGAGAGCGCGGTGCATTCGCGGTTACCGTTCCGGCCGACATGGCTGGCACTGAAGTTGTCTGGACGTTAAAGCATGCTGGGCACAGCTATTCTATTCCAGGCCGAGATAAATCTACGGCCTACCAAATGAGCAATGAACCTCTAGCCCTTGGTTCTCTTAATCCGGCCATACGGTTTGATATGGAGGGCACAGAATCGACCGATAGAGAAGGGATTTACGCGTCCAGAATTACCACCACTGTTGGTAAGCCACTGAACTTGTCGGCCTACGTACAAGACCGCGGTGAGCGCGAGGGCTATGAAGTCAAAAGCCTGTTATTTCCGGTGGGTACTGAGTGGATATTGCATCAAGGTCCAGCTAAGCCCGACTTTGAAACTGCGGCGATCTCTGGCCGAGAGCGAGGTCAGGGCGATGACGGCGAAATGGGCAATGGTTGGAGTGGTGTGCAAACTCAGGCGACTTTCTGGGAGCCAGGTGAATATGTGATACGCCTGCGCGCGGACAACTTTACTGCGCCCGACAGTGGTTTCGACTATCAGTGCTGTTGGTCAAATGCTTATGTGCCGGTAACCGTCACCCCTTAAATCACTTCGCTCAACTAAACCGTCTCCTCAAACGCCCTGGATCAGCAGTACCGATTCGGGGCGTTTTCTATTTCTGGCGTACCGGTTTCTATAGGCAGGATTCATTGTTGTTGTATCTCTCTCTCTCTCTCTCTCTCTCTCTCTCTCTCTCTCTGTCAAAGCCGGATGTTTCATCATTAA
>JBLGBJ010000075.1:0-8270 GCA_047617605.1 Pseudohongiellaceae bacterium
TACTTCATCACCGGCCCCGACGGGCGATAAGGTGTTGTCAGCGGTAAAGGTCAAAGTAGTGGAAACATTCGCACTGCCAACCACATTGGCAGTGGCCGAGCCACTCAGTCCGGCAACCGTTTTGCTGGTTTCACCGTTAGCGGACGAATCCACATCCGTGTCATTGTTCAGGACATTGCCGGTCGCCTTGTAGCCGGTCGCATCACTGCCATCATAGTTACCGGAACTTGCAATCGACTCCTTGGCGATGGCACTGTCATTGACACCATTGGGATTATCGTTGGCACCCTGGACAGTGACGACAAGCGTACTGCTTGACTTCAGTCCGGCCGTATCTTTCATGGTGTAATTGAAGGTATCGGTGAGGGTATTGGCCGTTGTTCTGAGCGCCTCGACGGCTGCATTGGAATTATTGACGGTATAGGTATAGCTGCCATTGGTGCTTATAACTAGCGTGCCATAGACACCGACAATAGAGGTGTTAGTGCCAACTGAGGTGTCGGATGCAGCCGCGCTCTTGGCGTTTAGAACAGTCTTGCCGTCACTGGAATCCGGGTCTGTATCATTGGTCAGCACATTACCGGTAGGGTTGGTACCGGTAGTCGCATTGCTGGCACCGCTGGCCTCAACTGCGGTGGAAGTATCACTGACTGCAGTCGGTGCACTGTTGACGTTAGTGATGTCGAAAGTCAGCGTATTGGCACTGGCGTCGAGATTGATGCCGCTATTGCTAGTTCCCCCATCATCCCTGACCTGGAAGGTGAAGCTGGCATAGCCAGTACCGATTGCATTGGTGGCGGGCGTGAAAATCAGTTTGCTAATGTCGCTGAGGGTGACTTCATTACCAGCGCTTACGTTGCTACCATTTAACTTCAGTGTGCCAGCGCCTGGCAGCGTCGTAATGACCACGGACTGCAAAGCATTGGCGGGGATGTCGGTGATATCGGAAAAACCAAAATCGGCGGCAGAGAATGTGTAGCTCTGGTTTTCCTGTGAGGTGATGGTTTTGTCGGCGCCGCTAGGTGCATCGTTAACCTCAGTTAACGCGATGGCCAGATTACCCGTGCTGGTCAGAGTGCCATCACTGACAATATAGGTAATGGCCGGCACTGCGCCGGCATAATTAGCGACTGGCGTAAAGGAATAGGCGCCGGTCGAGCTGAGCGTGAAGGAGCCCACGCCGGTAATAGTGAATGCAGAACCCAGTGTGCCGCTGCTGCCGTTGATTTTGAAGCTGCTGACGGTCAGTGTGTTGCCGTTGGCATCGGTATCGTTGCTAAGCACATTTCCAGTTTGGGCAGTACTGTCTTCAAGAAAAATAGCGCTGTCGTTGACAGCCACAGGCGCGCTGTTAACTGGCAGCAATTTGTTCAGGGAGGTATCGATACGATCCGAGGAGGAGCCGACTGTTTTCAGACTGCCGGTAGCGCTGAGGCCGTCAAAGTATGCTTGATCGACAACCAGCACAAAGCCGCTGTTGTCAGCGTCGTCGCCATCGCCATCTTGATTACCGTCGGTGGTGGCAGTGCTCAGATCAGTGAAACTGTCGTCTTTCCAGAAATAGAAGCCTTTGATGACACCTTGGGATTTGATCGGGCGGCTGATCCAGCCGTAATGATCGACGCCATTAATAGTTAGTTTGACAACTACGTCGTTGCCGGAAAAACTCACCCCACCGGTGCCGTCGGTAACGGTAGCGCTTCCCAACGAAGTGGTATTGAAGTCGATGCCGTTCTGTTCTTTGCTCGCCGGTGTCGTCGTGGTATTGACCTCATACGCATTGACGAATTTCATTGATGTCAGTTGCGAGCGCCATGACTGCGCTTGCTCGTACTGGAACGGAAAGTCCAAAAGCGTGGCGGTTTGCAGCAGTGCGGCAGATGATGTGCCTGCTTCCAGGAGCGGCAGCTGCCAAGCGGTAACATTGTTTACCCAGCCGAGGAAATCAGAAGTCGCGTGAATTTCCGCACCGGTCAGGCGCGCCAACTCAGCCACGAACTCCGCATCGGCACCAGCCTCACAAACCCAAAGTGCAATGCGGGCAAGTTTCCATTGTGCCAGCAGGCTGGCAGACTCTCGCAAGGCGCCGGCATCCACCCAGCAGCCACCCATCATGAAGCCGCCTGCACACCCGTGGGCAACGAGATGGAGAGTGTGTACCTGGCTGTCTTGTAAGGCGTTGGTAATGGCGGATAATGGTTCGCTAACTCTATCCAACAGCAAGGCAGGTAGTGGAGAGCGGTGAAGTAATTCGCGGATATCCGCGGCCGCGCCGTCTGCAATGATCAGCTCATTGAACTCGGGGTCAGGGAGAGTCTGATTCTGGGTTGCTAAGCTGTAAGGATTCAATGGGGAAGACGGTGACTTAATCATAAGTTTCTCGGGTTGTCTTTTAGCAAACCTTGCATGTGCATAACAGTAGACTGCGTCTCTAACCCAAATGGATGGACAGGCAATTTCTTTAAAGTATGGACATTAATCCATCTGTGGACGTCCATGAGATACTTCCATGAGATAAGGTGCAGGCACATGAATATACCGCTTGCCTGTTGAGCGTTTTCTAATTGCAATTTTCTTATACCTAACCCGCTTAGCAACCGGCGGCTATTGCTAATACAAGATTTCTAACTTTCATGGTGTTGCTCCTAAAGTAGATTCATCGTTGGAAAAGAGTTCCTAACAAAGGTATTACACGACGCGTGCCACAACTGGTTAAGAGGAGTTAAAAGACATCAACTTACTGATATCTAAACAATAAAATTTCCTTGAGAGCTTTTTTAGATTTAATTGTGGAAGCCAAGGTATGTAACAGAAGCGTAAAAAATGTATCAGTGTTGTTACATTATGAGTAACAACACTGATACATTGATGATTGAGCGTTAGCATGCTGGGCAAGGAGTGCGAGCCATGAATGGTCAGCTCGGACTGCTTTATCGCATTATCTAGAATGCCTTGAGAGGCACCTTTTTCTAACCCTTGAGATAAATACAGCTGAGGTGACGACATTCGAACTATTCCGATACGTCGCCTGTGGCGACGGAGTTATATGACCCAAGACTTACGCTGGCAGAGTATAAGAACTCCGTTTCCCTGCAAGGAAAAGCTTTTCCGTGAGAATTCAGCAATACAATCCTCCAGCAATCTCAAAAATAAAACTGCAGCAACCAAACTTCGATTGCTCGTAGACACTAGCCAGATGTATCTCCCCTAAAATTAGTGGAATAATATCAGCGATACTCTAGCTCAGGAAGTGTCTTCTTAATATTTACAATTATTTTAGCAGCGGAAAGCTCTGCTTTTCCTTTTGAGGTTAGCTAGGATGAACGAGTTATCAACTCCCATGATATGCACTTCTCAATTATTCGAGAATACATAGTGACATTTAGGCCGGTTGTATAACTTAATGTGGATCTCTTTCTGTGGCCCTGCGCTACGAGCGCTAGAATCAGCAAAATATTTATACCCATCTCACCCCGCCTTAATAGAGCTCCAGAAGTGGCCAGCTTTGTTTGGCCAATATTAATTAGAGATTTTGCAGCATCAGGTTTTAGTACTTCCCAGAGGAATACGGATGTTTCGTCTGTCAGAACAACCCTATTCGGAAAAAGGGGCTTCCAATACTTATGTCTATATTTCTCTGCCCAAAGAATTGCAGGCGCGTTATTTTGGCACCCATGCTCAAAAACCATAGTTGTCATTGAATGTCCGCAGCCATCCCAATACTGACTTCTATTGGTTCTACGCGCACAACGTACGGTTTGGCAAAAGACTATTCTGCCGATGTTCGAAAAGGCAATGACGTTCAGCTACAGAAGAAGGAACTGCCCTGATCAAAGAGAGGACCCTCGGTAAGTTTCTCGAAAATCACTACGCCGCCTGACGCGGCTGAATATCAAGACTGGCGAGAAGGCCATTGCAGCCATCCAGCGCAATTTTAGTAGCTTCTTTTCGACGCCCCTCAATAAGATTTCGCTGTTAGCAATCGAACAATGGCGAAACCAGCGACTAAAGGCAGGCAAGAAGCCTGCAACCATAAATCGTGACATAACAGTATTGACAAGTTAACGAGCTAAGTCGAGAAAATAGGTGAATTAGCGCTCTATATCGCAACAGCCTTTTCCCAAGACGCAAACGCACGCAGGCGGAAATATCGATAGTTTTCTGCTGATACTAAATGCCTACCGAGATTAAACAAGTTGTAGCCAGCAGCATGAGCATTTAGAAAACGCTGCGCTTGCTCTATCGATTTGAACTTACCCATGCCTCGCTCTCTCACCCTAGTCGGTTCGTGCGACAACTCGGCTCGGTTGTTCGCGTATTGGGATGTATCATGAATCGTTTCAGGAATAAGCTCCCTGTGAGTAACACCGTAACTTCTGAGCTTATCAGTGACAATCTTTCTGGGTTCGCCTTTGTGCTTGTGCAACAACCGCTTAAAGAACCGCTTTGCCGCCTTTCCGTCCCTACGCTTCTGCAAGAACACATCAATGACTTCACCGTCTTGATCAACGGCTCGCCACAAGTAATGGAGTGCTCCCTGAATCTTCACGAACACCTCATGAATGAAGAACGTGTCACCATAACCTTGATGTTTCTTCTCAATCGTTGAGCATACTTCGATCCAGATTTATTACACCACAACCGAATAGCTTCTTAGCTGACCACAATGTCTCGTTGAGCCAATAGATCTTCGATATCACGATGACTGAGGTTGAATCGGTGGTAGAGCCAAGCGGCGTATTGGATTATTTCAGGAGGGAATCTGTGGCGCTTGTACATTCTTGATTGAGTCATGCGTCGGATTCTGGCAGATTGAGAGTTAACTTGTCAGGACCCCTGTTAGGCCTTCTTACAATAAGCCCTAATAGGATTCGATATAAACACTTCCAACCTATTGATATTTATGGTGCCCCGGAGTGGATTCGAACCACTGACCTGCCCCTTAGGAGGGGGCCGCGCTATCCAGCTGTGCCACCGGGGCATGGTGCGGAGTATACCTAGTCAGAGTATTACTTTCGACAAAAGATGAGGAAATAAACTTTCAATTCAGCAGCAGTCCTGCTTGCTGCCGCTCAGTTCGAATATTAGCCGTTGCTCAATTGTCACTGCAAATAAACCAATGTAGGTCTAATTATCAAGAAAAGTACATTTTTCATGTAGAACCAACACCACCATAAACATCAATGGTAAAACCACGCTGCTGAGCATAATCTTTAGGGGTTAGGTTGATGTGCTTTTTTAAGTAACGAATAAGATGAGGTTGATCACTAAAGCCAAACTGGTAAGCAATATCAACCCAATCAATCTCCCCCAACTCACGCTGGTGGAGAAATTCTAATATCTCTTCCAGCTTTTTCATTGACTGACATTGCTTAAGTGTTATCCCCGTCACTCTTAAAAAACTACGCTCCAATGTGCGCTGCGAACAAGAAAGGCCTTCGCTTAATTCGCTGATTGATTTGTTAGTAAGCGCTGGAAGTACTTGGCGGGTAATTTCACTATGCCGATCTTCACGGTTATTCAAAAACCAAGGCATAAACAGCTTATCTAACATTTCGCAGCATCTATCTGGCTGAGATTTCGCCGCTGTAAGCAATTGGTCTTCTGCTATTAGAGCATTACCCTTTATATCGTCAAAGTTAATTTCACTGACCGTATTTAACAAAGTCTGAGGGAGGCCAAGCTTGCTTAAAGAATATAATGCTCCTATATGAAATTTGATGCCCAAACAACTAAAAGGTTTAGAGTGGTCTAGCCGAAAAGTCTTACTGTGAGGGTAAAGCCAGTGACTGCCCCTACCCTCTGATACTTCATTGTCTCTTTCATACTGATAAGCTTGATTTGGCTGATAGATAATCAAATGCGCAGATGGATCTGGGTTTAGTTTCGGGTATTCATCGCTTGCTGAGTTTGAGGATTTATCAAGGAACCAATAACATTCTATATACTTAGCAACCTCTTGTACTTGAGAGGTCTTCAACCAACGCACCATCACACACCCCGAGAACTTTTTATTTAGGCTAGCCTATACCAACTCTATTCCAAGTATAGACTTTTTAAATATGATTGAATTCAAACTGCACGATACGGTTTGAAGGAAGAAATCCCACGCGGGCAATCGCTTTTTGCGCAGCTATATTATCTCTTCCAGTAGAACATATAGACTTTAAGCCTTTATTAGACGCATATTTCACTAGGAAGCTTAACACTTTTTTTGCAATACCTTGGCCGCGCTCTGATTGTGAAACAATCATCCCCAAATCAGCGTATTCAGTCTGATATTCGTCAAATAAACGACATTCTCCCACTGCTTGTAGTTGCCCTTTATTCCAGTAACCCAATAGCTCTTCACGTTCTATCAGATTACTGTAGTACCCATTGAGCCACTCTTTAGGAGCCGCAATATTGTCAGATGCAAACTGAACAAACTCCACCAACTGCTCCTTAACAGCAAAGTCCATTTCTATAGAATCAAGCGGCTCGTTGACTGCTTTTGTGGCTTGCTGATACATCAGCGCGTTCACTGTAAACTTTGATGAACTATCAAGACACAAAGACAAATAATTAGGTTCTCCAGTGCTAACAAATGCACCTTTTACGTGACCTATAACTGAACTATTTTGTTCAGCAATTAAAGTGAACAACTCTTTGGGATTTGTCTGAAAATTTGGCTGCAGATGAAATTCCAACATATAGCCATCATCATTTATGCAACAGAACCCCACAAGAGAATTGTTCACATAAAAACCCCAGTGCCTGGCCAGTGGAACAAAGCCAAAGTGCCACATGCCATCGAGCGGTGCTGTCGCTTGTTCAAAATAAGCTTTTTTCAGTTCTCTCAGCTCGCTCAAATTCTTAATATCTTTGATTTTAAGCATCAATCAATTCCTGTATTAAATTATTTGCTGTTATAGCCGCTCAGCACCAACCGGATTGAATTCCTATAAATCAATGATAGATAGTATAGGCATCGAGAAGCAGAATGATTGAACAAATGCGACAGCTTTTTGTTTTTCAAAAAATCAGTCTGTAGATGCATAAAAATAAGCTACCTGGTAATGAGGGATACGTAGCAGGCGAAAGCGACTAACTGTCTAACTAAATAGGTTAGCCTAGGTGGATTTGAAACCTAAAGCTTAGACACTTTTAAAGTGATAATAGAGAGGTAATAAAGAGCCTATAAAAACGAATAGAAGGTTACCGCCACCCCAGAATCGGTCCACACGAGGCAAACGATTTACTTAAACATCTGAGATTTTTGGATTTTCTACGGTTTCCACGTACTATTGCGCCTCGTACCATTTCAACCTAAAAAATCATCTATGACCATACCGTCTTTTGTCTGCAAAGCTTTTAGCGAACTCACCACAATCGAGCTCTATGCCCTGCTACAGCTGCGATCGGAAGTTTTTGTTGTTGAACAAAACTGCGTCTATCAAGACGTAGATGGCTATGATCAAATTGCTCAGCATCTCCTTATGTATTTGGGTGATGAGCTTTGTGCATACAGCCGGCTGATTCCACCTGGCATTAAATATGAGTCTGCCTCCTTAGGCCGAGTCGTGACGCGTGGCAGCGCCCGCGGCGGCGGCCACGGCAAGGCGCTGATGAAATCGGCCATCGCGCACTGCAAACGCCTTTGGCCGCAAGCCAGCTTAACGATTTCGGCTCAGGCATACCTCGAAAAGTTTTATCAGGATATCGGCTTCAAAGTCGAATCGGAACCGTATATGGAAGATGATATCCCTCATATTCAAATGCGCTTAGATTAACCTTTTACTATGTTCACCTAAAACAACGAGACTCTGAAGAGAGCTACAGCTATTCACAGATTCCCATGTTTTTGGGAATAATCATTACGCTGCGCCTTGTCCTCAACTAGATACTGAACAAACTCCCAGTGAATACCGTTGTCATCCAGATAGTAAACTCTTCTTCTAAATGGGTGGGAATCAAGAGCACTAGCATCGCTAGGGCTCTGACCAACCGCTTCTAATCGACTAATAACAGCATCAATATCATCTACAACCAAGCCTATGTGGCGAAGGTAGTTAGAGTCTGGCTCAACTTCGCTTTCAGTCAAAGCAATATAGTTATCCGACCCTCCAATATGTACCCAGTTACCATAGCCTTGCGCATAGCCGCAACCGCGGCGGCTAAACTCAGGTAGTGCCGCTATCAAAAACGCTTCCGTCTTAGCCAAATTTCTCACTCCCAAATGAACATGTTCTAGAATCTGCATTGCAATCGCCTTTCTAATTATGAATACT
>JBLGBJ010000076.1:0-8040 GCA_047617605.1 Pseudohongiellaceae bacterium
AGGTTAACTCTGGTTTTTGAGTTAACAGTCTCTTTGAGTTAACAGTCTTGGCTGTTAGCTCGAATAAACACTCTAAAAAGCTTCTCCAAAAACACCCTCGCCCAATTGAACTTTAGTTGAATAATTCTGGTGCTAGCGAGGCTGATGACTCAAGTCCCCCTGCAGACGCTTTCAAACGCTGCTCTCGATAAATTCTAAGCTGATTAAAGTAAACCCAGCACTTACCAAAAAGACCTCAATCGGTTTATGATGAATTCATTACGTCTGCGTGCTGGTCAAATTGCCCAGATATGGTGCGGGCATTATTGATTATCCAAGTCATATCTAAATGTAGTAGGGGTGTTGTTGTGTATAAAGTAATGAATAAAGCTTCGAAAGCGAATCTTTTGCCGGATATTTTTCGAGCTCTTTGCACGAGTCGACAATTATTTCTGCTGCTCGCCTTATTGGTTTCTGCGGGGCCGTCAACTTATGCGCAGGAAAGCGCCTACCCACTTCAGATGAGCGGCAACCGCCAGACTCATCGACCAGAAGTGCCGGGTGCTAATGGACTGGTTACCGCAGGGCATCCGCTAGCCGCCATGTCCGGGCTGCAAATTTTGATGCAGGGAGGTAATGCAATAGATGCATCAGTTGCAGTGCTTGCCACTTTGAATGTTGTAAGACCTCAAATGTCTGGCGCTGGGGGTAACGGGTTCGTGACTTACTTTGACCAAGCCACGGGCATTGTGCATTCTCTTAATGCAACAGGAGCAGCGCCATTAGCATTGGATGCTGCACTACTGAAACCAGAAGAACTAGACAAGGGCATTAACGCGGGGGTTGTGCCGGGACTTTTCGGTGGCTGGGTTTCAATGCTACAGCGCTTTGGCACTATGTCACTGGCTGAGGTAACCGCGCCAGCAATAGCTTACGCACAAGATGGGCATCCAATAGAGGGTTCGGTAGTGAGAAGTATCGCCAGTTCTCGCAAACTATTTAATGAGTTTGCTGGCAGTGCAGCAGTTTTCTTACCCAATGGGGTAGTGCCTAGTGCCGGTCAGCTATTTAAAATGCCTGACTTGGCTGCAACCTTTAAAAAACTAGTTGAAGCTGAAACTCAGGCTCTCTCTCAAGGCGCTAATCGACACGATGCATTGCAAGCGTCATCAGACCGGTTCTATAAAGGGGATATCGCTGATGAAATGGCTAAATTCTATGAGCAGGCAGGCGGCTTGTTTAAAAAAGAAGATTTTAGTCGTTATGAAGCTGCATGGACTGAGCCTGTGCATATCAGGTACCGCGGCTATGATATTTATTCGTCATCGCCATCCTCTCGCGGCGGCTTGGAAGTACTGATGCAGCTGAAGCTGGTGGAAGGCTACGATTTGCAGGCAATGGATAGACAGGGGCCGCAGGTCACTCATCTTCTTGCTGAAGCTATTCAGTTAGCGAAAGCCGATATTTACCATTTTGTGGCAGACCCTTCGCTTTATACAATGCCTATTTCTGGTTTGCTTAGTGATGAGTATGCGGCCGAGCGGCGGGAGTTGATAAACATGGATCAGCACAGCGGCTATCCAGCGGTCGGCGAGCCTGAAGGATATGAGAAAAGTGCTGCGACGAGAACTCACCGACTACCGATGTCACAAATTGCAGCAAATAGGGAGCCTTCTTATCCTGGTAGTACGACAAGTTTTTCTATTCGGGATCGTGAGGGCAACGTTGTGGCGGCAACTCCGACTCATGGAGGGGCTTTTGGTACCGGTGTCGTGGTGGGCAATACAGGGCTGACCTTTAATAATGGTACCCGCATTGGTTCAACGTCTCCTTATCCTGAAGATATAAATTACGCGCGCGGCGGCCAAGTGCCTATTTTGAACAATTCACCAGTGGTGGTTTTGAAAGACGGAGAGTTTGTGCTGGCATTAGGCACTCCCGGTGGCGAGACAATTGGTCAAACTCAGTTTCAAGTATTAGTCAATATTCTCGATTACGGAATGTCAGTTCAAGCTGCTATTGAGGCGCCAAGGTTTAGTTTATTTGCTAGCCCAAATTACTATAAAAAAGATGCTGTCATCTCAATGCGAATCGAAGACCGCGTTTCTGTTGAGACCTTTGAAGGTTTAAGGACTAGGGGTCATCAAGTCGAACTAGCGCCTTCATTTTCTCTTGGTAGCATTCAAGCCATTCTTAAAAATCAAGAATTTGGAACCATAACCGCTGGCGCGGATCCGAGAAGAGCGGCCTATGCGGTGGGTTGGTGAGTCGCTCTCTAGCGCTCAGCCGCTTTTTTGCTGTAAGCCTTTACACTTAATCCTGAACCATGGGTTTATGATCTTTATCACTGCAATGCATACCAAATTAACTTCCTATTCAAAGAAGCTAAATTAAACTGGAATATCCCGATTTTAATGGTAAGTGACCCCTTTAGCGCAATAAGTAATTTCAATAATACGGGCGGCGAGTTAAATGTAGTTTGCATGGTTGCGAAGTTGCCTAATGTCCTAGAGCGTCTTGCAATGACAGACCGAGATATTCTTTATGCCCATGTAGTCCAAGAAATAGTTCAGTATCTGAGGTGTGCAAGCCGCAGCCAATGCCGAACCAATAATTGGCACTGCCTATGGTGCCGGCGCCCTTAGCCTTAAATCGAATTGCTTCAAGCCTACAGACTCTTAAGCGTAATTTGGCTTTCTTAAAAGCGAGGGCGCGCACTAAAAAGTCGCACTGGTTGTAATAGACTTTTAAGCTATAAAATTTTATTCTGATTATTTGTTGTTTGGAATTATGTTATGAATCTTTCTGCTCGGCTTTACTCGCGTTCTCTCGTTGTTACTCTTTTGTGTGTTTTTACATTGACAGCCTGTCAGCTGCCAGCGGAGCTAAGTTCACAAGCCCAAGACCCCACCGCACCTTGGGATTGGTCAGAAGAATTTGTTCGAGGTGCGGTAAATCAAGTACGCGCCGGTAGAAATCTGAACCCCGAAAGCTGGCCAAATGGTGCCCGAGTTGCTGTGCTGCTGTCCTTTGATGTTGATAATGAAACTGTAATGGGTCTGAGGACTGGGCAAGTTAGCATTGGGCCATTATCACAAGGTCAATATGGTCATAGAGTTGCATTGCCGAGAATCCTAGATTTAATTGATAAAGAAGAGATTCCCGCGACTTTCTTCTTTCCTGCTTGGAGCTTAAAAATAGCGCCGCAGCAAGCGCGAATTATCAAGGCCTCAGGCCGGCACGAAATTGCTGTGCATGGCTGGATTCATGAATTGAATACCGCACTAGATGCGGAGACCGAAGAACGCTTGTTGCAAAAGGCGACGGATGAAATAGAGGATATTACTGGTAAAAGGCCTGTCGGTTATAGGGCGCCTTCTTGGAACCATAGTCCAAACACACTCACAATTGTTCGTAAGATGGGGTTTTTATACGAGAGTTCCTTAATGCACGATGATAGACCTTACGAGTTAGTTCAAAATGGAGAGGCAACAGGCATGGTAGAGCTCCCAGTGGATTGGATTTTAGATGATGCACCTTTGTTTAACCCCCGGGGTAACAGTTACATGAATCCTCGAGATGTTATGCAAGTATGGATTGATGAATTCGATAAGGCCTGGGAAGAAGGGACTATGTTCTCGCTGACAATGCACCCACATGTCAGCGGGCATCGCTCGAGAATTGTGGCCCTAGAGGGGCTGATTGAACATATCAAGGCCAAGGGTGGGGTTTGGTTTGGTACGCATGAGCAAGCGGCGCGCTATGTTCGAGCGCAAGCGAGTATGGATTAGCACATATTGCCATCTGAATTGATAGCCGCCGGTGGCGCGGATGGAGATGCGGCAGATTTGCAAATGCAATTGAGAATGATTATCATCTGCGTCTTGTTGTAGTTTTGGTAAAATCTCAATGATTAGGAAGACCTTCTTCTGGATGCATCTTTGCAGCGCAGTGCTAGCTGGATTGGTGATATTAATGATGTCTGTGACAGGCACTGTTTTGACTTATGAGCGACAGATTCAAGTATGGGAAGATCGAAGTTACTTTCAAGAGCCAGACGTCCAAGCCCAAACGCTCCCCCTAGCAAGCTTGTTGTCGGTGGCTAACGCTGAAGAAGGCTTTACTGCCACTAGTGTGCAGTTGGCATCCAACGAGTCCGCTCCCTTGATGGTGAGAATGGGCCGCTCTCAAACCCAGTTCCTGAACCCTTATAGCGCTGAAATTTACCCACTTCATGCAGACAGTTACAGCAAGTTTTTTAGCTGGGTGAGAACCTTACACCGCTGGTTTACGGTCACCGGTGAGAGCAGAGATACCGCAAGAGACATAACAGGTGCAAGCAATCTGCTATTTTTGTTTCTGTTACTCAGTGGCATGTATCTGTGGTTACCTAAAATAATCAGCCGGGCCACATTAAAAGTGCGGATCTTCTTTAATCCGCTTAACGCAACTTCAGCGGCTAGAGATTTCAATTGGCATCATGTCTTTGGATTTTGGGCGGCGATACCCCTGCTGGTGATAATTCCAACAGCGACAGTGTTTCACTACAGCTGGGCTAATGACTTGGTGTATCGTCTCGCCGGAGAATCACCGCCAGTGCGAGGGCAGTCTGTGCAGATAGAAACGCCAGGCCTGACGTCGTCCGAGGTTGCTCTTAGTATTGATATATTGTTCGCCACAGCGCAGCAGTACGGGGATGACTGGCAAACACTTACCCTGGCATTGCCTGATGCTGACGCCCGGCATGCGATTTTCACCATCGATGAAGGCAATGGCGGCGAGCCTCAAAAGCGCCATACTCTTACCCTGAATCGAGTGACTGGAGAGACCGTCAGTTGGGCGCCATTTGCGAGCCTCTCCTCTGGTTATAAAGCGAGAAGGTGGGTGCGTTTTCTTCACACCGGCGAAGCACTTGGGATTGGCGGGCAAACCGTCGCTGGGTTGGCCTCAATTGCCGCCGCCATTATGGTATGGACCGGGCTTGCACTGGCACTGCGAAGGTTCTTACGTTGGCGTCTGCGTAGGCAGCGCTTCGTCTCTGCAAAGGACATCAGTCCTTCAGTTGGCTGATTGCGGACTATTTCTGAGTAGCTAGCTAGGGTTGTTGGCTGCAAAATAACTCTTTTAAAGTGATTGCTTTAAGCTAAGTATGGAAAGGCAGTTCTCTCTTAAAACTTACTCCGCTAGTTGCGGCCGCATAGGCTTAAGCAATCCCACTTTTATTGATATTAATCGGCTTTAATCTTACCGCTCACACTAAACTAGGGTTCTAGAACATAACTTCTAAAGGAGCGTTGATTATGTCAAGAAAAGTAGGTGAGAAGTATCAATGTGGAAGCTGTGGTGCGCAGTTACTTTATCAAAAGTCCTGCCTCTGCGAGGATGGCATGGTTCATCAAGAAATTTGCTGTGGAGAACAGATGACTAAGCTTGAGAGCGATGACTAGTCGCTGATTTAGGTGGACTCTGGGTAAAAGGTTTCTTTAAAATGCTTTCTGCACATAGAAATATAACTATCATTTCCCCCAATTTGGACCTGCGTGCCTTCACGGATTGGGTCCCCGTTTTCATTCAGACGCACAACCATGGTAGCTTTCCCGCCACAGTGGCAGATAGCTTTCAATTCTTTTAAGTTGTCAGCCCATGCCAGCAAATATTTGCTACCTTCGAAAGGCTCTCCTTGAAAATCTGTCCTTAGCCCATAGGCCAACACTGGGATCTTTAAGCGGTCGGTGACGTCGCCAAGTTGAAAAACTTGATCTTTGGTAAGAAATTGAGCCTCATCAATAAGTATGCAATTGAGCGCTTTATGTTGATGTTTTTGGTGGATCAGCTGGTAGAGATCAATGTCAGGTTTAAAAGTTGTTGCTTCAGCCTCAAGCCCAATCCGCGAAGTTACCTTGCCAACACCATATCGGTTATCTAATTCTGGCGCCATCACGAGGGTATTAAGCCCCCTTTCTTGATAGTTATAACTAGACTGGAGTAGGGAAGTGGACTTGCCGGCGTTCATAGACGAGTAATAAAAATAAAATTTGGCCATGACGACATCTTGGCATCAACGTCTAAGAGATGCACCTGTTAGATTATGCTTGAATAGTTACGATCTAAGTTCTTGAGTTTTTATCAGGGGCTCTGTGGCCTTGTCAAAAATTTTTTGAGTTCTGCGTAGGGTGGCGATTAGGACGATTGCCGCCGAACTTTATTCATGGGTTTGCGCCGGTTCTGATTCATTCTAAAAACCCATGGACACCCCTGTGCTGAGATGGTGCGGATAGGAAGGCCTATGTTCTAAAAAGGGGCGGAGCTGGCGAGCGTTATCACTATTTCGAGACTAAAAGGTCTTATCCTATTCTCAATCTTGCCTGTTCTTTTCTCTGTTTCTTGATAACACGGTTGCCGATTTGCGCAATGGCATGAATCCTGCTGGTTAGTTTGGATGCCAGGCAGCAGGTGATGCCCATGGTTTAACTGTTAGCTACGAAAATTGCTTCGATGAGTTAATGAATTTGACCACATAGAATTTTTCAAATATCTCGATGGGGAATATAAAGTGAAATTAGCGGTAAAGAATACAAACAGTTTGGTTAAGTTATTTTTCGTCATTGGCAGTGTCACTTTACTCGTGAACTGTGCGGAGGACGCCGCCGTGTCCCCAGCACCGTCTGGTGCCGCTCCAATGGCTGTTGCTGCGGCTGAGATGGAAGCGCCAGGGCTTGGCATTCGCTCAGTTGGGGATGAGACAGTCGAGATTGATATGAGTCAAATTCATTCTCAAGAACTCAAAGAAATTTACGCCTACATTGATGAAAATATTGATGATCACGTACTCAATTTACAGAATTGGATACAGCAACCCAGTATCTCTAATACAGGCGAGGGCATCCAAGAATCTGCGTATATGGTTAAGGGTTTTTTCGATCAGCTGGGCTGTCAAGAAACTCAAGTCTATGATGTCGGCATCACAGAATGGGGACAGCAGGGAAATCCTGTGGTTTACGCTAACTGCGACGAAGGTGCAGAAAAAACCTTAGCGGTTTACTGGATGTACGACACCATGCCAGTTACCCAGCCAGACCTGTGGAAGGCGCCACCTTTTGAAGGCCGAATTGTTGAACAAGCTCCCTATGCGAAGGTAATGATTGGCCGGGGTGCTACCAATTCAAAGGGTCCACAAATGACTCAGTTGAATGCGTTAATGGCTATCAAAGCGGTCACTGGCAAGTTGCCGGTGAATCTTATATTCATCGCAGAAGGTGATGAAGAACGCATGTCCATCGGCTATCGAAAATTCGTCAGAGATCATCCGGAGCTTGTTGCTGACGCCGATGCGATGTATCGCTTTGGCCGTCAAGGTGGCATCAGTGGTGGGTCTGAGGGCAGTATCTTTATTGAACTGATTACCAGCGGAGCTGCATGGGGCCGAGGTCCTAACTACAGCAACATCCACGGTGGTAACAAGCGCTCTGTTGATGCGCCTGCATGGCGTCATATAAAAATGCTTTCTACACTCATTGATGATTCTGGCAACCAGGTCATGTTCGACGGTTTCTACGACAATATTGAGCCTCTCAAAGAAGAAGAGCTGGTTAAATTGAGAAATACCGCTGCCAATATTGATATGGAAGTGGCGGCTCGAAATTTAGGTGTCGAACGCTTCATCACCGATGACCCATTGGAATACATCACCATGGCTCGCTATGGCTCTTCTATGAATCTGGACGGCATCTGGGGCGGCAATATGTTTGAAGGCGGCTCCGGCGCGATTCTTCCTAACCGAATTGTCTCAAAGCATAATTTTCGCTACGTGCCTTTTCAAGATGGACAGGACATCGTCGATAAGCTTCGCATTCATTTAGACAAGTTTGGCTATGAAGATGTGGAAATTAACATTGTTGGTGATGTGCCTTGGGCAAAGATGACTTATGACAACGACATCTCTCGCGCTGTGATGAAGACCTTTGATACTTTTGATATCTCGTACGTGGACCCTGTTGAAGGAACCACGTCGATGTTAGGCGGGTACTGGCCTGCTTATTTATTTGCTGGCGACGTCATGGA
>JBLGBJ010000077.1:0-7981 GCA_047617605.1 Pseudohongiellaceae bacterium
CCGTTTGAACTCTATCGCCAAGATCAGATGATAGAAAGCCCAGTGAATCAAAACACCTTAACCGAGCGCTATACTCAGGAAGCGATTCGCTTTATCGAGAACAATCAGGAGGAGCCTTTCTTCCTCTATATGCCCCATAGCTTTCCCCATGTGCCCCTCTACGTATCAAACCAATTCAGCGGTCAGTCCGATGCCGGCCTTTATGGTGATGTGGTGGAGACTATCGACTGGAGTGTTGGCCAGGTTTTGGCCACCTTAGAACGACTGGGCCTCGAAGAAAACACGATGGTCATCTTTACCTCCGACAATGGTCCTTGGTTCGAAGGTAGCCCGGGACCCTACCGCGATCGCAAAGGCAGCTCCTGGGAAGGAGGGCAGCGCGTACCTTTCATCGCAAAGTGGTCTGACACAATACCGGGCGGGTTGGTGTCGAACGAGCCCGCCATGAATATCGACCTATTCCCAACCCTGGTAAAACTTGCCGGGGGCGACCTGCCTTCTGACCGCCCTATCGATGGCAAAGATATTCTTCCCATGTTGGTTGATGGCGCAGCATCACCCCACGAGGCTCTATTTCTTTTTGACAGAGATCGAATAGCGGGAGTTCGAAGTGGAAAGTGGAAGCTAGTAGTGGAGTCACAGTATAGAGCCGCCGTGCCCAGCTTCGATAATCCCAACTCCTATTATGGACCTAACGGTCTGTTGTTCGATCTGGATCGCGATCCTTCGGAGACTTATAGCTATACCCGTGAATATCCTGAAGTTGTAGCCCAAATGCGCGAATTTCTCACAGAGGGTCAAAAAAAATTAGACAGTACTGTGCTAGAAAACATGTGGAATCGACCCAACTAAACGCCAAGAGCGATTTTGAGCAGATGAGCAAGTTTCAATCACATCTCTAAATAAATGGGGTCAGAGTAAATATACAGTACTGTATATTTACTCTGACCCCATTTATATTTGACTCCATTTATTAACTTCGCAGGCACATTTCGTATTGTACAAATTTCTTAGATTACTAAGTGATCAGCGACCCGTACCCCCCCTTCCTTCCCACTCTCTTTGCCTATAGCCAAAATTTACGGATCAAAGTATTCTGATCCCCTCACCAGCTAAGGATACAGCTATGATTAAGAAAATTAGCCTAGGCGTGCTCGCGCTGATTATTCTGTCAGTAATAATTGTATTCATAGCCCTGTTGTTCACACGTCCACAACTTCCAGCAGAAACGTCCAATAGTTATGCCTGGCTACAACCTGGCCCTTATACTGTGGTCCAATCCGAATTTGAGTTTTTGGACAAGTCACGCTCAACCAATGCCAACAGGGATTTCCCCGGCGCAGCGCAGCGCACTCTACCCACTACAATCTGGTTTCCTGAGGATTTCGCAGGACCATACTCACTGATTATTCATTCCCACGGATTCCTTTCCTCTCGTCGCGAGGCGGTCTATTTGTTGGAGCATTTAGCGAGCTATGGTTACGTAGTTGTCGCCGCCGATTTCCCTTTGACTAGTGGCAGTGCACCGGGCGGGCCGAATATCAATGATGTTTCCAATCAGCCTGAAGACGTAAGCTTCCTGATCGATTCAACACTGGCACTGACTGGTACTAACAAACCGTACAGCGGGAATATTGACACAAACCGAATCGGGATTATGGGTGTGTCACTCGGTGGTTTTTCAACCTCGCTAACCACCTACCATCCACGCCTGCGTGAGCCACGGGTGAGGGCGGCTATCTCTATTGCTGGCCCTTCAGCTAATCTAACGAAACGCTTCTATGATCAAAGCCAAGTCGGAATTCCTTTCCTCATGATTGCTGGCACCTCTGATCGGCTAATTGACTATGGCTCGAACGCCTCTGTTATACCCGATAGAGTGACTAACGGTGCGTTGCTGACAATAGAGGGAGGTAACCACATCGGCTTTGTCGGAATATCCGAGCCAGCGTTTAGGTTTGCGCATAATGCTGATTCTTTGGCGTGTTGGTCGGTGCAATCCAATGTTGATCAGGCAGATTCAGAGGTGTTCACCGATTTGTTTTCTGATGAAGACGGCATTGTGCTAGACGCCGATGCACCTCAGCGTTGTCAGCAAGTTTCACCGCCAGAAGCCGGGCATCCAGGTCGTCAACATATGATTACGCAGATTGGAGTGCTGAGTTTTTTCGAATCAGTTTTAGCTGCTAGTGAGGAGCGTAGACTCGAGGCGAAGGAATTATTGCAAACACATCTTGCGCGAGAATTTGTTGAGGCTCGGTTTGAGTTGGCTGCCGTGCCTTGATGAAGAGAATAAGGGACACTGATAGTTTAATAGCTTAACGACATCCCGACTGAAAAAACCATGCTTAAGCTATAGGTGTCCCCAAGTTTCTATTGATACTCCTCCTGCGACATTGTCGCTGAATTAAAGTATCCGTTAAACGCCGATGCACCTCAGCTTTGTCAGCAAGTTTCACCGCCAGAAGCCTGGCATCCAGGTCGTCAGCATATGATTACTCAGATTGGGGTACTCAGTTTTTTCGAATCGGTTTTTGCTGCTAGTGAGGAGCGAGGCGACATTTTTAGAAGATGCTTTCAAACCTCATATTGCAAATTGGGATATAGTTCCAAGTCATCTTCTGCGCAGACTGCGTAAGCAAGTTTTGGCCTTCGCCCCCCTAATCTAAAAGCTCTTTATCAGCGCTTACCAACTCTATCTCCGCCGGAGGGATGGCAGCAACCTAACGATGAACTATCAGATGGCCCAATGCGCAATGTTGACTTCTATATAGGTGGCGAGACTCTATCGATGTTCTCTACTATAAGCCCATTTGGCACGGCATTGGATACCTGTATGGAAAAACTGCTTATCGAAAGTTACTTCCCGGCTGACGACAATTGCCCGGAATTGTTCGCGAAGTGTTTGAATTAGCCTAGTTGATACGAGCAGTCGTGTACCTGGTGTGAATTTAAAACTGGTGTCGGAGTAAAAGCCATCTTACCCCGGCACCCTTCTTTTACCCCTTTTCCCACCCCTTCTTCCCGATCACTTTCCAACCTTCTCAACTAGCTTAAGGATTACCAGCCGCTGTTTCTTGCACTAGCTTTGCCTCGGCCGCAACCAGTAATTCTTCCAGCCAAGTATAATAAGTCTCAGAATCTACAAACGGATGAGGCTCTCCTTCCTTACGGTTTTTAAGGCGCTCATTGCGAGCAAAAACGTCTGCGGTAAATTCATGGTTAGGAATATTAACTTCAATTCCACGCATTCTTTGTAATCGTTCTACACTGTTAATATAGGATTCAGTACGCTCGACCCCGCTAAAATTTAGACCTACGCCGCCAAACATAAATGCCTCGCGAGGATAGCCATCGTCATAGACTGTGAAGCCTAAGGATAGTACTCCTGGGGTATGACCCGGGGTTTCAAAAAACTGTAGTTGTTCACGGCCTAACGTAAGGGTGCTTCCATCACTGGCAGCCAAGTGACGAACAGGCGTCGGGTATTCTTGATAGATAGCCGGTTCGGTTGTCATCTGCCAGTCGGTCTCGGTCATCATGACTACAGCCCCAAATTCATCCTGAAACCGTCTAGCACCACCGACGTGATCGTAGTGGGCATGCGTTACAATAAGGTAGCTAATATCATTTGGATCAAAACCGAGAGTGCGAATATTTTCAATCGCTATATCTGTTAGATCTCCATACAACGAATCGATTAGAATGAGACCTTGGTCGGTGACATAAAGCCAAGCTGAAACCCATTTGACTCCCACGTAATAGAGATTATCAAAAACCTGAAACGGCTCAACTCTTTGAGTTTCCGGGTTGTCTCGGTCGCTGGGTTCCTGAGCGGTGACTAAGCCTTGAGGAATGCCTATCGATGCTGCGATAACAGCAACGCTTAAAACTCTTCTTATTTTTTTCAAAATCGTGCTTTCCAATTTCATTTATCTACAACCCTTCTTGTTAAAACCTATTTTGTTAAAGTAATGGCTCAGTTCTTTTTATTATCCTGCTCACTCTTTTTTTCTATGAAGCCAGCGATGACCTAATAAGATCGAGGCAATCCAAGGACATGTTCGCTTACAAAATTTAATATCATTTCCTGCGATATCGGTGCCAGCTTCATCAACCTTGCCTCGCGCCAATACCTTTCAACATGATACTCGCGAGCATAGCCGAATCCGCCATGGGTCTGGATCGCCGCATCAGCCGCAAAGAAGCCGGCTTCGGCTGCCAGCCACTTAGCCATGTTTGCTTCTTTACCGCAGGGTAAATCGTTGTCTAACATCCAGGCGGCTTTCTTGATCATTAGCTCAGCGGCATCTAACTGAGTGGCAGCTTGGGCAAGCGGGAAAGCAATGCCCTGGTTCTTACCAATGGGCCTATCAAATACTACGCGTTCATTTGCGTAGTTTACGGCGCGGCGCAGCGACGCTCGTCCTATGCCTAGCGCTTCAGCTGCAATCAAGATTCGTTCGGCATTTAATCCATCGAGCAAATAGCGAAAGCCCTTGCCCTCTTCACCCACTCTGTCTTCAACCGAAACTTTTAGATCATCGTAGACAACTTCACATGTCCGCACTGCATTTCGACCAAGCTTGGGAATCGCTGAAATAGTCACCTCTGGTTTCTGCAACTCAGCCAACAGCAAGGTCATGCCATCAGTTTTTTTGGCCACCTTATCTCGAGGCGTTGTTCTGGTTAGAAGAAGCACGCGCTCAGACTCCATCGCCTTGGTGGTCCACACTTTTCGGCCTCTGACTACGTAGTGATCGCCATTCAATTTTGCAGAGGTTTCTATCGAAGTGGTATCGCTTCCAGCATTGGGTTCTGTGACGCCAAATGCCACATGCATTTTGCCAGCGGCAACGGGCGGCAGATATTTTTTCCGCATCGCTTCAGAGCCATGTTTAACAACCGGATGCATGCCGAAAATTGACAGGTGGACTGGCGTTGCGCCATTCATAGCGGCGCCCGATGCAGCTACTTCTTCTAAAACTATCGCCGCTTCCTGAATACCCTTGCCTGCCCCACCATATTTTTCTGGCATAGCAATGCCAATCCAACCGGCCGCTGCCATGTCGTTAAAAAAGTCCCAAGGAAATTCGTGCTCGCGATCTTTCTCTTCCCAATAGTCGTCTGGGTAGCTGGCACACAGCTTGCGAATAGATTCTCGTATAAGCCTGTGCTCATCTGATTCAGTAAAATCTGTCATCTAGCTTATCTGTCCTGATATTTTGGCCGCTATAGCTAAAATCTGCTTGGCTCTTTTAAGATGCGGCACATCCACCATTGCACCATTAAAGGAAAAAGCCATCTTGCCACTGCTTTGGTGTTCATCGAAAGCGGCTAGCAGCTGTGTGGCCTCATCTATCTCTTGTTTACTTGGAGTGAATGCTTCATTTACGATTTCAATTTGATCGGGGTGAATAGTAAGCTTTCCCGTATAACCCATATCCGCCGCTGTTTTACATTCTGCTTGCAGCCCTTTTCGGTTTTTAATATCGGTGTATACCGCATCAATGGGCTGTACTCTCGCCGCCACTGCTGCTAATAAACACATGGAGCGAACGAAGCTGAACACCTCCAGATAATTACCGTGCTCATCGCGCTTCGCTCTAGCGCCAAGTGACGCAGATAAGTCTTCAGCTCCCCAAGTCAATCCATCAACTCTGGGATGGGTTGCCATTGTCGGAAGGTTAAAGACCGCACCGGCCATTTCTGTACCGATCAATAGCAATGAGATCGCACCTTCTTCTAGGCCCGCTTCTGTCTCCTTACTTTTAATAACCTCACTCACCGCGTTGACGGATTTAAAATCCAAAACTTTAGGCACCACAATGCCATCGGGCTCGCAGGCGATAATCGCCTCTAAGTCACTTCGTCCCCATTCAGAGTCTATCGGGTTCATTCTTACTAACTTCTCTCGCCCACCAAAATCGGCACTGCTCAGCCACTCGCAAACTTCAATTCGGGCTGACTGCTTGTTCTGGGGAGTGACCGAATCTTCTAGATCCAAAATAAGTGAGTCCGCCGGCAGCGACAGCGCCTTACTGAACATCTTTTGGTTGCCACCAGGTACAAAGTGAATTGAGCGTCTCATACTGTCCTTTTGCTTTATAAAAAATTGAATTGATTGCTTAGTTCTTTATTAATTATCTTCTGCCTTTTCCTAGTTCAGTCCTAGTTTAGCCAAGGCTAAAGTCGCAGCATCATGCCTTTACGAAGACATTCGCAGACGACCTCATCACGCTGATTTAATGCTGTATGTTGGAACCAGACTATTCCTCGATCCGCCTTAGATTTGGACTCACGCTTGCTCACTATCTCAGTTTGCACACGAATAGTATCACCAATAAAAACCGGATTTGGAAACTCAGTCTTTTCCATCCCTAAGTTCCCAATTGTGGTGCCTAGTGTCGTATCAGCAACAGATAGCCCGATCACCAGCCCTAGTGTGAACAAACTATTGACGAGTATCTGCCCGTGCTGGGTCGTTTTAGCAAATTCTGCATCAATGTGCAGCGGCTGAGGATTGTGGGTCATGGTGCTGAACAGAAGATTATCTGTTTCAGTGATTGTTCTGTGTGGGAGATGCTCAAATACAGCCCCAATCTCAAGTTCTTCAAAATACTTACCTGTCACGTAATTCTCCTCGATTAATAGAACTCGAACAAAGTAGGACATGGTAAAACGGCGTCGTTATACTAGCAACTGCAAGCCTGCTTCCAATTTAACTAGGACCAGCGGCTAAGACAGAGACCATAAGGGATATAAACAGTGAATGCGCTAAACGACGAATATAAGCAATGGATTGGCAGGACAGAATCTAAAGTAGACCTCATTACTAGCAAAGGCCCAAATTCACTTGCCGCAACCTTAGATCGCGAGAAACTGGAATGCAATAGAGGTGACGCACTGCCGCCCTTATGGCACTGGATCTTTTTCCTAGAAATGACACCCCATCGGGCTTTATCGAGTGATGGCCACCCCCGAAAAGGTGGATTCTTACCGCCAATAGAGCTTCCCAGACGAATGTGGGCAGGTAGTCGGTTAACATTTCACAAGCCCCTGCAGATCGGCGACGAAGCCAGTAAAACCTCAACAATCAAGAGTATTCAGTTTAAGGAGGGACGCAGCGGCAGTCTCGCCTTTGTCCGTGTTAATCATGAGATTTCAGGCAGCGCCGGCTTATCAATCAGCGAGGAGCAGGATATTGTCTATCGCGATAATCCCCCGCTGCCTGTCGGTAAACCGCAAGCAACGCCAGCGCCAGCGCAACATGATTACGCTTTGTCAGTAAACGCAGATCCAGTGCTCTTGTTTTGCTACTCAGCGCTTACTTTAAACAGCCACCGGATTCACTATGACCGCGACTATGCAACTCAGATTGAAGGCTATCCAGGACTGATTGTCCACGGACCTCTGTTAGCGACCTACTTATTGGAGCTGGTTGCTAGGCAATATCCGGCAAAAGAAGTCCACAGCTTTGAATTTAAAGCGGTCAGCCCGGTATTTGATGGTGCTGATTTTACAATTTGTGGGCTGGAGCCGGATGATGATGGAAAATGCGAGCTTTGGATCAAGAATAAGGCTGGCGAGCTTTGCGTTAAGGGGTCGGCGCTAGTTGCTTGAGGAAGCTTTGCTGGGCTGAAATTAAGTTAAGGGTAGGATTGAGGGCTTTCTCTTCACCCCAGAAACAAAAAAGCCCCGCTTTGCGGGGCCTTTTGTTTAATGGCGGAGAGGGAGGGATTGATTCACTTTTTGGCTTAGCCAAAATTCTCACCCTACGGGCAGTGCTGCGCACTGTCTTCGGCGCTGCGCGCCTCGCGAACCCGAGGCTTCTCACCCTTCCTCTTCACCCCAGAAACAAAAAAGCCCCGCTTTGCGGGGCCTTTTGTTTAATGGCGGAGAGGGAGGGATTCGAACCCTCGATAAGATTTCTCCTATTCACCCTTAGCAGGGGTGCGCCTTAAGCCACTCGGCCACCTCT
>JBLGBJ010000078.1:0-6635 GCA_047617605.1 Pseudohongiellaceae bacterium
TGTACGGTTGTTGATCTCACAGTAGGTGGAACCGATACTAGCTTCATCGACCTCTATCGTTTCGATCTCGAGGCCACCACAACCGTTCGGTTCGCTATGGACTCCGAGCAGTTAGATTCAGTGTTACTGCTGGCTGACACAGATTTAAATTACCTCGATTTCGACGATAAAACCTCTGGTCTCTGCGGCTCCACGCTTTCGACCACACTTCAAGCTGGCAGCTATTTTCTGTTGGGCAACACCTTTGTAGAGCCCGTGAAAGCTGAATGTGGCAACACCGGTAGCTATGTGCTTGAAGCCAGTTTTAGTAGCAGCCAGCCCAAACCCTTGGGTTCTACAATCAGTTCATCAGGGTCTGCTACAACGGCCAGTTTTTCAGGCGGTATTACAGATAACAATGGCCAAGGTTTTGGCAATAAGTTTCCACCTTCAAGCTCACTGGATATCGAAGCCTCGATCACCGTTGACCCTCTGCATGTGGGACAATCTGGGTTCTTAGTGGCCGCCGCCGTGGTGAATAATCAGCTATTGTTTTTGAATTCTGGCGGATTTTTTGTGGATGCGCCCGCGATAGGCTTTATCAATGCGGTGTCTAAATCACTCAGCCCGCTAGAAGAGTTAGTCCTTGCCGAAAACTTGGTGCCAGCGGATCTAGGCATTGAAAATATTGAGGTTGATTTTTGGGTTGGCTATGGCTTGAACTCTCAGCCAAATGAGATCTTTTTTCATCAACGGCCGATTAACTTGGTGGTTTCCCCCTAAGTTACACCTTGCGAGTTTCCTGACAAGTCATTGCTCAAATTTCAAATGCTCTTTCAATGCGGACCATTAGTCGACAATACCTTACCAATAAATAGAGGCTTAGTGTCGAGAACTCTAAATCAAACTCTACAGCTTTATGGATTTACTGTATAATTTGTGCTCTGAATTCTATCTCAAAGGGTGTTTTACCTTTGAATTACAAAGCAAAAGATAGTTTACACTTTAAAAAAGGGAGCTCACACGTGTCAAACAGTCGTTCCGCAGTATTTACTGCCATAGCCGTACTATCACTAACGTGGTTGCAGGTAGCCCAGGCGCAGTCTGTGGCTGACAATATTCGGCCTGTTGCTAAGGTTTGTCTAGCCGGTCAGCCTTGTGTTGGCAGTGCTTCTGGAGCTGCCCAAGCAGCAGCGCCAAAAATCGCTACAACAACACTTGCTGCACCGGCTGCGGCTGTCGCTGCGGCAGCTGAAGAAGTGGTTGAAGAAGTCGTCGAGATGGTCGCTCAAGTAGCCGCCGTTGACAGCGGGTTTGATGCCGCAGCGAAATATCAGCAAAGCTGTTTCGCTTGTCATGGCACTGGCGCAGCTGGCGCACCTAAGTTGGATGACAAAGTCGCTTGGGAAAACATAATGGCAAAAGGAATGGATGCTGTAATGGTTAACGTGATGAACGGTATCAATGTTATGCCAGCGAAAGGTCTATGCTTTGATTGCAGCCAAGATGATCTCATGGCAATAGTCGCGTATATGTCTAGCCAATAGTTACTAATTTGAAGTTGCTAACCGTTAAGACTAAATAATTTAAAATTGAATTTTTTGAAAGTTATAGTTAAGGAGTAAGTCATGTTAAAAATGAATCTACTAGTAAAGACCGTTGGTTTAATTGCGGCCACAACTCTAGCAACAGTTAATTTCGCAAATGAAGCTGAGCAGCCGCTTCAACTTGCACAGCTAACCGATGGCTTTAATGCTGAAACTACTTACATGGCATCTTGTTTTGCTTGTCATAGTACTGGTGCCGCTGGCGCGCCTAAAGTTGGACCGGGCAACGCTGCAATTTGGGCGGGTCAACTTGAAAAAGGTTTAGACACAGTTGTAGGTAATGCAATTAGCGGCGTTAACTCAATGCCAGCTAAAGGCTTGTGCTTTACTTGCACAGATGAAGATATTCGCGCCATTGTTGAATACATGGTTGCTAGCAGCGAGTAAGTTTACTCTGCTATGAAGATGGGCTGCTTGCAGTCCATTTTTTTTGCCTAAAATTTGGCTATTAACTTACCCAAAGACTATTACTAAGGTCTTAGTCATTAAGGTAGCGAAGCGTCATTGTCTCTTTCCATCGTTTATTCTCGCGCTCTTGTCGGAGTCGAAGCTGTTGAAGTTACAGTAGAGGCTCACCTGTCTAATGGCCTGCCAGGGTTTGCAATAGTTGGCTTACCCGAAACTGCCGTAAAAGAGGCTAAGGAGCGAGTTAGAAGCGCAATTCTAAATTCTGGTTTGGAATTTCCTGCGCGGCGCATCACTGTAAATTTAGCGCCGGCCGACTTACCAAAAACCGGCGGCACTTATGATCTGGCCATCGCTTTGAGTATTTTACAGGCATCCGGGCAGTTGCCCGATACCGCCTTAATTAACACTGAATTAATGGGAGAGCTGGCACTTACCGGTGAGCTAAGATTCGTTCGTGGCGTTCTGGCCGCCGCCATCGCGGCGAAAAAGCAGGCTCGGTCAATTTTCGTCCCCGCTGAAAACTTGCCTGAGTTGCAACTTACCGGCTACCGCAAAGGACGCAGCTGCAAATCTCTGTTGGATGTCGTGACTCTCGTGTCAATGGACCTGAATGATCTAGATGTCTCAGACAACAGTGCCAATGACAACAGCGGTATCCGCCAGCTAAGCGCGCTTGACGGCGTTCAGGATGACAGTCAGGACGACACACAAAAAGAAACAGAGGATGAGATAAAAGGCCAGTCAATGGCAAAGTTTGCAGTTAAAGTTGCTGCCGCCGGACACCATAATGTACTACTAATTGGCCCACCGGGCTGCGGCAAAACGCTGCTCGCTAACCGGCTCATTCAGCTGCTGCCGCCCCTTTCAAGTGACGACGCGATGGAGGTAGCCTCAATTCGGTCAGTGGCAGGTTTTGCGACTACCATGGCCAACTGCTTTTCGCGCCCAGTGCGAACGCCCCACCACACCGCTACTGCCGTATCTCTGCTAGGGGGAGGTGTGAAAGCTATGCCAGGCGAAATTAGCTTTGCCCATCATGGCCTGCTGTTTCTGGATGAACTTACTGAGTTTAAGCGTGGCGTGTTGGAGTCGCTGCGAGAGCCTTTGGAGACCGGCGAAATTTATATTACTAGAGCAAACTATCGTGTGCGCTTTCCAGCCAGCTTCCAACTTATAGGAGCAATGAATCCTTGCCCGTGTGGCTACTCAGGAGATGCAAAACGAAAGTGCCGATGTAGTCCCGAGATTATTGACCGATATTTAGCCAAGTTATCGGGACCGCTTTTAGATCGCTTTGATCTGATTGTTGAATTGCCAGGTCTAAGCCAAACAGAGCTTCTACTGCAGCCGTGCTTGCATCGAAACCCCAAAGCCGAGCTCACAGAAATCACTAATATTCAAATGCTCCAGATTCAGCGAAATAGGGTGCTGAACAGCGGCATTAAGGCAGCAGACTTGCCCAGAATTTGCGCACTTAGCAAAAACCAGAAACTCAAGCTCGCGGGGCAACTTGATGTCTTGGGCGTATCATCCCGGGCGACCCACAAAATTATTAAGGTTGCACGCACGATTGCAGATTTAGAGGGCAGCGAGAAAATAGAGGATGCACATTTGAACAAGGCACTCATGCTACGCAGAAGCAGATTAGTTAATCGACTTGTCCATTAAATTGGTTCACTGGGATCACTTATCGAATTAGCTCACCGAACTAGCCGATTGAATTAGTCGGCTGAGTTGGCAGGATCGGCGGCAAAAGATTTCTCTAACCTTGCCAAGCTAGTCTCCAACTCATCTATTCGCTGCTCGGCGCGGCGCAGCGCATCAGCCTGGGCGTCAAATTCTTCCCGGCTCAAAATATCCATATCCGCTAAGGCCCGTTTCAGTGCCATATTTAACTTTGTTTTAGCGTCACCGCCTAGCTCTTCCGCCATCGGCAACAGTGAAGCCATTCGTTGGCTAATTTCATCTAACAGATCATTTTTTTTCATAGCCCAAAACTAACATGACGAGCGTTAAAGCTCACCTACCTTTTTTCAAGCGGCTTTATGCAGAGGCGAATAAGTCTCGAACTGAGATAAGCGGCTAACGATGAATTCACCGCGCAAATCTAGTTAACGCAATGCTCGAAAAAAGGGCATTAAGAGCGCTTTAGCACCATTTCTGTTCATATTTAATCTAAAACTGGCAAAACTGGCGATTTGAACGCCGCAATAGTGTCGGAATATCTACTTTGCATCGACAAAGCTTATCTGGCACGGCCCGTGCATAGTTCACCTCAAGTTGTATTAATTCGAACGGGAAAACCGCTACAAACAACTAAGGAGCGATGAAATGAAGTTAGTCACGGCTATTATTAAGCCATTTAAATTGGATGATGTGCGCGAAGCGCTGTCGGAAATTGGGGTGCAAGGAATCACTGTAACTGAGGTTAAAGGGTTTGGCCGGCAGAAAGGTCACACTGAACTTTACCGAGGTGCAGAATACGTTGTTGATTTTCTACCAAAGGTAAAACTGGAAGTAGCAATTGGAGCTAGCCTGCTTGATCAAACATTAGAAGCAATAACCAAAGCTGCTAACACTGGCAAAATTGGCGATGGCAAAATTTTCGTAACCGACCTTACTCAGATTATCCGTATCCGTACCGGTGAAACTGGTGAAGAAGCGGTATAAGCAAACAAGCTAAGTAAACCAATATACTAATTAAAAGTGATCTTTCTTTAAGATCACCCGGAGGAACAAGGTGGAAAACCAAATACTTGAATTGCAATATGCAATGGACACATTTTACTTCTTGGTTTGTGGCGCGCTGGTTATGTGGATGGCCGCTGGATTCGCAATGCTAGAAGCAGGTCTGGTTAGATCTAAAAATACGACAGAAATATTAACTAAAAACGTCGCTCTATTTGCGATCTCATGCATCATGTATTTGGTTTGCGGTTACATGATTATGTATGACGGTGCATTTATGCTCTCCGGGATCTCAGGTGGAGATACTGTAGTAGCGGACGCTCTTGTCGCATCAGCAGAGGAAGGCTTTGACGGTGGAGCTGTTTACGCCGATGCATCTGATTTCTTTTTCCAAGTTGTATTCGTGGCGACAGCGATGTCTATCGTTTCCGGCGCGGTAGCGGAAAGGATGAAGCTTTGGTCATTTCTAATTTTTGCAGTATTCATGACCGGCTTCATCTATCCAATGGAAGGCGCATGGACATGGAACGGCGCTGATGTCTTTGGCATCTACAATTTGGGCGAGCTAGGTTTTTCAGATTTCGCAGGATCGGGAATTGTCCATATGGCTGGCGCTGCCGCCGCATTGTCAGGTGTCCTGCTTCTTGGTTCACGTAAAGGCAAATATGCAGCAGACGGAACAGTAAAAGCGATTCCTGGTGCTAACCTTCCGTTAGCGACACTAGGTACATTCATTCTTTGGATGGGCTGGTTCGGTTTCAACGGTGGTTCAGTTTTGAAGTTAGGTGATATTGCCAGTTCAAACTCAGTAGCAATGGTATTTCTTAACACCAACGCTGCCGCTGCAGGTGGTTTAGTCGCCGCTTTGATCTTAGCCCGCATTTTGTTTGGCAAAGCCGATCTAACTATGGCTCTTAACGGAGCGCTTGCTGGTCTGGTTGCTATTACAGCCGAGCCTTCAACTCCAACGCCAGCACTGGCAACGCTTTTTGGCGCATTTGGTGGCGTACTGGTTGTGTTCAGCATCATCACACTTGATAAGCTGAAGATAGACGACCCGGTTGGTGCAATCTCCGTACACGGCAGCTGTGGTCTTCTTGGTCTACTGCTTGTTCCACTCACCAATGACGGTGTCAGTTTCTCTGGCCAGATTATTGGCGCAATCACAATATTTGGCTGGGTATTCGTCACCAGCGGAATCGTTTGGTTTGCTCTGAAATCCATCATGGGTATTCGTGTGACCGAAGAGGAAGAGGCTGAGGGTGTTGATCTCTCTGAATGTGGAATGGAAGCCTATCCGGAATTCGCCACTTCTAAGTAAGCAAATAGACGTCGGGGTCATTACTGCGACGTCCTAGGTTTAACTAATTAAGTATCTTTTTACGACATGATTACGTTAAGGCATCTTTATTCTTAAAGGTGCCTTTTTTTTGCCTGCTTAGTTTTGCGGTTCCTGGCGCTATAACCGCGAACTTACAATGAGACTTCCTATATAAACTCAGTGGCGCAAATAAGAGCCGGGGAAGTTATGTTGATAACTATAGCTGTGTTTGTTTACCTCTTCGTCTACCTCTTCTAATTGATCACCTTCTCCCTCTCTTTGACTGCCACCTACATCATTTTCGGGAGCCTCGACTATCTACACATGAATTAGGCGTCAAACACGGCATATAACAAAACCGTCTAAAATAACTACAAAATAATCCCCCAGAATTTGATTATTGGACTAATCTAAAAGTTGAATTTGTAGTCGTATGATTTGAGTCAAAGGGACAGGAGCTAAAAATGGCAGTAAGGAAGCAAGTTGAGCCTGAAAAAGAACAGGCTAATGCAGTTATCAACGACGAAACAGCTGAAAGTCGCACTATCGCATCTCGGATGAAAATCAGAGATAAAGTGGAAGAAGATATTGCCCGCTTTCTAAGCAAGGGCGGCGCTATTAGCGAAATAGAT
>JBLGBJ010000079.1:0-4784 GCA_047617605.1 Pseudohongiellaceae bacterium
TTTATATTACTAAAGTAAATACTTTACTATTTAATATTATCCATTGGCAAGTTAAACAAAGTAAACACTTTGATTAATTTGCCGATAGCTATGGATTAGCCGATAATCTACCTATCGACTATCTATCTAAACGATCTGGCTGCAGACACCAATCACAGGAATAACGACTTGGAGCTTTCTAAATCACAGTTGACCTTGCTTGACAGGCTCAAGACACGCGGCCCGCAATCGGTAAAAATTCTTTCAAATCAGCTAGATATGACCACAATGGGTATACGGCAACACCTGCTCAGCCTTCAATCAAAAGGCCTAGTTGCGCAAAGTGACGCTGAGAAACAAACCCGTGGCAGACCCATTCACCTATGGGCATTGACCAAGACAGGTCACGAACGCTACCCCGACAGTCATGCCCAGGTCACCGTCGAGCTAATCAACGTAATCCGAGAGAATTTCGGCGAGGACGGGCTAAACCGAGTCATCTCCCAGCGCGGCGAGCAAGCGACAAGCAGCTATCAAAAAGCATTAGCTAAGCTGCCCGCCGATCTCGCTGTAAGAATAGCAGCCCTCGCACAACTTAGAAGCTCAGAAGGTTACATGGCAGAAGTACGTCTGCTTCCTGACGGCTGGCTTTTGATAGAAAACCATTGCCCTATTTGTTCTGCCGCAAAGGAGTGTCCGCAGTTTTGCAAAGCCGAACTAAATACTTTCCAAGTGGTTTTAGGCACTCAAGCAAGCGTTGAAAGAGTAGATCACCTTTTGGCCGGAGCTAGACGCTGTGCGTACAAGGTCACGCTAAAACCTAACTAAAGCCAAGCCAAATGCAGGCGGGGAATCAGCGTCAAAAACACCACGCTCAGACCTAGCGTCAGCGCGCCAAACATTGGCCAGCTTCTCCTTACTTGTGGAGCCCAAGACCAGGGAAATACCCTTATTTTATGAGGGGTTAAGGAAGAGAAACGAACAGTATCGCATCCCATTTCCTGTTATAGTGCGCAAATCATATAGACGATATTCTTAGAGAACTCCATGGCAAGCAAAACTCGCATAGCAATTACAACATTTGCCGTTGTCGTAATTTCTGCCATGGCATTTACACCAAAGGTCATTGGGCTCGGAATTCACGATCTCACTATTAACAATCTGATCGCCTTAATCCCGTCAGAAGCCGGTAGCCAACTGGCCGTCGACGAAACCACTTTTAACAGCGGCTGGTTTAGCAGCACCGCAACGGTTAGCGCCAATTACAAACCCTTTGGCGCAGAACCGATTACCCTCGACTTTGATTTTACTATCAAACACGGCCCTTTGTTGCTGACCAACGATGGGCTTCGCTTCGGTATCGCCTATGCCGAAATTACTCCAAAAATAGCTGATACGTTGCCTGTTTTTGGAACTACACTCGACCTTAACTTTCCAGACACCTTGTTAGAATTATTTGCGGGATTCGATCAATCACTGCTTATAGCAATAACAGTGGAGCCGCTAAGTCATACCACGAACAATGAAGAGTTTGAATTTGCTGGCCTCTCTGCCAGCTTTCTCGCCAGAGCAGATCAGTCAGCAGAGTTACTCATGAATATTGGAAAGTTATCCGTTAAAGAAAACCTGAACAACTTGGCTTTCACCATTGACGGTATTGATGTGGTTTCAAAGAGCGCTCGAATAAGCGACATCTTGGCGCCAACCTCAGCAACATTTTCCATACCCAGCATCAAAATTTCCGCCCCAACAGCGCTGGCCATTAGCAACATCTCAGCAAGCTCAGAGCTGCGCGCTTCAAGCAATGCCAGCGCGGTTCAACTTACCCAGCATATAGCCACGCAGGACATAGTTGGGGACAGCCCCCTACAATCTTTCGACTGGCAATTAGAATTAGACGATGTACAGCGACAACTTATTTCGGACTACTATGATTTACTGTCCGAACTTCAGACACAATCGGACGCGGATGCCCAAGCCGCCGCACTTAAAATAAACCAAATCAGCCAAGAACTATCGCTACTGCTGGTGAACAACCCTCTAATCATTAACAATTTAATCACTGCAAATGCTTATGACGGCGCACACCGCGCGGAATTGAAACTGCATTGGGATGGCTTGCCAAAGCTGGACAACATTGCGAAGCTAAATCTACATGAAGCCATTGCCGCATTGAATATGTCATTCGATATCTCTCTTGATTTCGATTCAATCATGAGAAGTCCCGCCGCGGATCAAGTGAAATCTTTTGTAAAAAAAGGTTTTATTGTTATTGAAAACGACAAAGTTTTAGTCAATGCGACACTGAACAACAGTCAACTTTTACTCAACGGCGAAGATATTCCGCTAGATCAATTTTTCTAGCCATACCAACCGCCTTATCTCAGCCATCTTTTGCCACAGCGAATTAAGTATTAATCATGAAAAAAAATAGTAGTAAATCTCAAGTAATCGACTCCGACAACCCCAGAGAGCTGTTTGCTTACCCTAAGTACTGGGCCGAGTGTTTTGGCACTGCTCCTTATTTGCCCATGTCAAAACTAGAAATGGATGAGCTAGGCTGGGATAGCTGTGACATTATTATTGTGACAGCTGACGCTTATGTAGATCATCCGAGTTTTGGTATGGCGGTAGTGGGTCGACTGCTTGAATCACAAGGCTTTCGCGTTGGAATTATTGCACAACCAGAATGGGATAGTGCCGAGCCCTTTAAAGCGCTAGGCAAACCAAATTTATTTTTTGGGGTGACCGGCGGAAACATGGATTCTCTCATCAACCGCTATACAGCCGATTTAAAAATCCGCAACGACGATGCTTATACGCCGCACGCAGAGGCAGGCAAACGCCCTGACCGATCGGTCATCGTTTACAGCCAGCGTTGCCGAGAAGCTTACTATGACACCCCGATCGTTATTGGCGGCATTGAAGCTAGCCTTCGCCGTATTGCACAGTACGACTATTGGAGTGACGCGGTACGTCGTTCAATTTTAATCGATTCCAATGCAGACATTCTTTTGTATGGTAATGCCGAGCGGGCATTGGCAGAAGTAGCCCATCAAATTGCCGAAGGTAAAACAACTGAAGAGCTATCTTATCTTCGTGGTACTGCCGTAGTTCGAGACGCAATCCCTACCGGTTGGACTGAAATAGATTCTACTCGTGTTGATTGGCCAGCGAAAATTGATGAAATTCCTAACCCCTATGAATTTCATGAGCGCCAAGACAAAGAGAAGAAAAAGCAAAAAGAGAGAGAGGCCAACGGCGAGGCAATAGAGTTCAATCCAGATGTAGATGAACCACAGCCAATGCGAATCGTACCTATGCCCTTGCACCGAAATGCAGGGATTGATCCTAAAACTTGCTATATCCGTCTGCCGTCATTTAAAAAGGTGACTAATGACCCGGTACTCTACGCACACGCCTCTCGTGTCTTGCATCAAGAAGCAAACCCTTACAATGCAAAAACATTAGTACAGAAACACGAAACTAAAGAGATATGGGTTAATCCACCGCCTATACCTCTAACCACCGAAGAGATGGACTTTGTGTTTGACTTGCCCTTTCAGCGCAGGCCGCACCCGAGTTACGGCACCGATCGAATCCCTGCCTATGACATGATTAAAACGTCAGTTAACATAATGCGCGGGTGTTTTGGTGGTTGTACTTTTTGCTCTATCACTGAACATGAAGGTCGGATAATTCAAAGTCGATCAGAAGATTCAATACTCCGCGAAATCGGTAAAATCCGCGATCAAGTTCCCGGCTTTACAGGCACAATTTCCGATCTAGGCGGCCCGACAGCCAATATGTACAAGCTCAACTGCAAGTCCCCAGCGATACAGAAGACTTGTAAACGGCTGTCCTGTGTCTACCCCAATATTTGTAAGCATTTGAATACAGATCACAGCCCGACGACTCAACTGTATCGAAAAGCACGCGCTGTTCCCGGAGTAAAGCGTGTCGCCATCGCATCAGGACTGCGCTATGACTTAGCGCTGAAAGACCCAGAATACATCGAAGAATTGGTAACCCATCACGTCGGAGGCTACTTAAAGATCGCCCCTGAACATAGCGAAGACAAAACGCTTTCCAAAATGATGAAGCCAAGCATCTCCGCCTACGATGAGTTTAAGGTTTTGTTCGACAAATTTTCTAAAAAGGCAGGCAAGAAACAATACTTGATTCCTTACTTTATTGCTGCTCACCCAGGCAGCGATGACGAGGATATGTTAAACCTTAGTCTGTGGCTTAAAGAACGTAAGTTCAAACCAGATCAAGTGCAGACTTTCTACCCTTCTCCGATGGCGTTAGCCACTGCAATGTACTACTCAGAACGAAATCCCTTGCAAAAGGTTCGCTACAAGAGTGAAAAAGTTAGTGTTAACAAAGATCTCGATAAACGTCGCTTACAAAAAGCGTTTTTACGTTATCACGATGAAAAGAATTGGCCTATTCTGCGCGAAGCACTAACTGAAATGGGTCGTGGCGACCTTATAGGTGTTGGGCCAGAGCATTTGGTGCCGCCTGTGCAGCAATCTAATCGAGCTAAGTATTCGGTAGCAAACAAGCAGCAGAATCGAGATAGAGGTAGGCGACGCTAGACGCTAGCAGCATACTTGAAGATAAACCACTTCAAGCCTAGGAGCACACTTGAAGATAAACCACTTCAAGCCTAGGAGCACACTTGAAGATAAACCACTTCAAGCCTAGGAGCACACTTGAAGATAAACCACTTCAAGCCTAGGAGCACACTTGAAGATAAACCACTTCAAGCCTAGGTGCGTACTTGAAGGTTAATTTCTTCG